>NZ_LGDG01000001.1 GCF_001279775.1 Streptomyces sp. MMG1533
CCCCGCCCTCACCCGCCCCCCCCCCAACGCACTCCCGCCACGATCCCCAGCACCAAAGCCGGTACCACCCACCCCCACCCCATGGCTTGTCGCACCGACGGAAACAGCCACAGTCCCGCTGCCGCACCTGCAGCGCCGATGGTGAGGACGCACGACAGGACGATGCCTGCGTATGCGTCGTCGTCCCAGGACCCAGACGGACGGATGGTCAGGGCCGTCCAGCAGAAGTACGCGGCCAGGAGGGTGAGCAGGGTCAGCGGTACGGCGTGGACCAGGCGAAGCCAGCCGCGGTCGTCGTTCGGATCAGCGGATTGCGTCATCGGCGGGGTGTGTTCCTTGCGTAGTCAAGGTTTCGTACTCATACAGGTGACCACCCCGGACACGCAGGCTCCAGCCTGCAAGGTCAACAGCGTTGCCGGCCAGGTCGTCACCGGCGGCCGGGCGAGTCGCTCTCGGCGCCCACCTTGCGAAGCAACGTCGGCAGGGCGGTGCCGATGGGCTCCCGGATGACCTCGTCGGCGAGTTCGTCGAACGGCGTCGGCTCGGCGTTGATGATGATCAGACGTGGCCTCGACGCGGGCGAGGGCGTCCTCCATCGGTCCGCGCGCATGGCACTTGGTGCACACGAAACTGCGTGCGCTGCCGTGAAGTTCGAGGACCTTGCGGGTGGGCATCCCGGCGAGCTGCTGCAGGCCGTCGACGTTCTGCGTGATGACCCGCACCGGCACGCCGGCCTGATCCAACCCGGCCACGGCCCGATGCGCGGCTTTGGGCTCGGCCTTCAGCGTGCGGTTCTTGCGCCGCATCTGCCAGGACCGCCGCCGGATCTCCGGATCGCCCATGTAGTACTCGTACGTCACGAGGCTCGGCCTCGGGATCCCGCCGCCACAACCCGTTCGGCCCGCGGTAGTCCGGGATGCCGGAGTCGCAAGGCACCGGCGGATGTGACACCGGCTGACGTCGCTCGAGCACCGGAGCGGAACGAGAGGCACAGACAGGTACAGCCATCTCATCGTCAGCGGCGGCCCGAATCCGACCAGTAGCCATGGCCCGTACGGCGCAGCGCGGTCTCCCTCCCGAGTGACCCCGGTGGCGCGCGTCCCTGGGTCGCTGGTGTCTGTACGAAGGAGGACCAGGCAGAGAGCGGGAGACCATGGAGCGAAAGCAAGAGCGCCTCGCGACACCCTGGGCCGCCGGGGTGGCCGGGGTGGTGTTCGCGGTCCTGATGGCCGCGGCGATCGTCCTGATGCGCATCGCTCTGCCCGCCGGCGGGGACGACGCAACCGTCGATGCCGGACAGCGCAGCGCCGTTCGGACGGCGCTGGCGCTGCTCCCGTTCGCCGGGATCGCCTTCCTGTGGTTCATGGGCGCCCTGCGCGAGCAGGCCGGCGAGGGCGAGGACCAGTTCTTCTCCACAGTGTTCCTGGGCAGCGGCCTGGTCTTCGTCGCCACCCTGTTCGGCGCTGCCGCGGCGGCCGGAACCGTGCTCGACGAGAGTCAGCAGCACCCTCCTTTCGGCCGGGACTTCGCCTACGCCCTGCTGACCACGTACGCCATGCGGATGGCGGCGGTGTTCATCATCACGACCTCGACCATCGGCCGCCGACACGGAGCCCTCCCGCGCCCGCTCGTCGCCCTCGGCTACCTGGCGGGTCTTACGCTGCTCGTGGTGGGAGCGAACGTGCCCTGGTCCGAACTGGTCTTCCCGGCCTGGGCGTTGCTCCTCAGCCTGAACATCCTGCGGGGTCGGCGTTCTGCCCGTCCACGGCCGGCCACATCGACCTGAGCCGACCGCACCGCTCACTCGAACGGGCTCCTTCTCGTCGCCGTAACCCGTCCGGCCGCCGAGGGTGGTCGCAGGGGGCTGACCGGGCCATAGGAGAGGACCGATCCCGTGGTGAGGATTGCCGTCGACCTGAACCGCTGTCAGGGGTATGCGCAGTGCGCGTTCCTCGCGCCCGAGATCTTCGCCATGCACGGCGAGGAGGCGCTGCTGTACGACCCGGAGGCCGACGAGGCACAGCGCGCGAAGCTGGCCCAGGCCGCCGCGGCCTGCCCGGTCCAGGCCATCCTCGTCGATGCGGTGGACGTACCGGCCGAGGCGGTGTCCGGTGCTCGGTGACGGATCCCTGGAACGGCTCAAACGCGAGGGCCGCATCGTCGTCGTAGGCGCCTCGCTGGCCGGCCTGCGCGCTGCCGAAACCCTGCGGGCCGAGGGCTTCGCGGGCTCCCTGACCATGATCGGCGACGAGCCCCACGAGCCGTACGACCGGCCCCCGCTCTCCAAACAGGTGCTGCTGGGCAGGGCGGCCGCAAACCGCACCGCGCTGCCCAGGCTCCGAGCGGTCGACGCGACCTGGCGGCTGGGTGTCCCGGCCACCGGCCTGGACATGGCCGCAAGGCGGGTGCGGCTGGCCGACGGCGACGAGGTGCCGTACGACCGGCTGCTGATCGCCACCGGGGTCCGGGCGCGACCCTGGCCGCGCGAGGCAGAGGCGGAACTCGACGGAGTCTTCGTCCTGCGGACCCGCGACGACAGCGCCGCGCTCGCGCGGCGGCTCGAGGCGGGACCCAAGCGGGTCCTCGTCATCGGGGCCGGGTTCACCGGCTCGGAGATCGCCTCCGCCTGCCGCGAACGGGGCCTTGCCGTCACCGTCGCCGAGCGCGGCGCGGCGCCCCTGGTCGGCGCTCTCGGCGGGGTGGTCGGTGCGGTCGCCGCCGAGATGCAGCGCGAGCACGGTGTGGACCTGCGGTGCGGGGTCATGGTGACCGCTCTGGAGGGCGATGCCTCGGGACGGGTGCGCGCCGCGCATCTGTCCGACGGCTCCACCGTGGAGACCGACGTGGTGATCGTCTCGCTCGGCGCCAGCCGCAACACCGAATGGCTCGCCGGATCCGGACTCGGGGCCGGCCCCCGCGGCATCGCCTGCGACGCCGGCTGCCGTGCCTTCGACATCCGCGGAATCGTCACCGACGACATCTATGCGGCGGGCGACGTCGCACGCTGCCCGCACCCCCTGTTCGGCTACCAGTTCCTGTCCCTGGAGCACTGGGGCAACGCCGTCACCCAGGCCCGGATCGCGGCGCACAACATGCTCAGCGAGAGCTCCGACCGCCTCCCCCACATGGAGGTGCCGGCCTTCTGGTCCTCGCAGTTCGGAGTGAACATCAAGTCGGTCGGGGTGCCGTCACTGGGGACGGAGATCCTCATCTCCCAGGGATCGCTCAAGGATCACCGGTTCGTCGGCGTCTACGGGTACCAGGGCCGCATCATCGGCGCGGTGACCTTCGACCACGGCCGATGGCTGCCGTTCTACCAGGAGCTGATCGAGAAAACCGCGCCGTTCCCGCCGCCGTTCCCCACGGTCGACCGGCGCTCGGACGGACAGCGGCCGCTCGACGCCGACTTCCCCGACCCTTCGGTCCCCACCCACGGCCCCACCGTGACTCTCGGCGGATACTCGCCGGCCGACCGCCGGATGACGTTCACCCCCGCGCACTGACCCGTACGGCCACGAGGACTCGCCATGACGCAATCCTTGCTGCACCAGATCCTGGACTACGCCAACCGCGCCAACCCGTACCCGATCTACGAACAGCTGCGGAAGACGCCGGTACACCACGAAGACGGCGGGCCGTACGTCATCAGCACCTACCACGAGATCCGCAGCCTCCTGCACGATCCTCGGATCAGCTCCGACGCCCGCAATCCGGCCTCGACGGCCCACGACCCGCTGGCCGAGCCGGCCCGCGAGGAGAGCGCCCTGCCGCCCGGGTTCCTGCGGCTCGACCCGCCGGAACACGACCGGCTGCGACGCATGACGAACCGGCCCTTCGGCCCGCCGCACTCCCCGTACCGTGTCGACGGTATGCGCGGAGAGCTCCACGACATCGTCTCCGGCCTCGTCGACGGCATTGGCGACCCGGGCCGGATCGACCTGGTGGAGCAGTTCTCGTACCCCTTCCCGGTGACCGTGATCTGCCGGCTGCTCGGGGTGCCGCGCGAGGACGAGGCGCGCTTCCACACCTGGGCGGACACGCTCGCAGCGAGCCTGGACCCCGACCCGGACGCGGATCCCACCGAGCGAGGCAAGGGCGCGCACGACGCCCGTATGCAGTTGGGCATGTACCTGGCCGGCCTGATCGAGGAGCGCCGCAAGAAGCCCGGCGAGGACATGCTCTCCCAGCTGGCGACGGCCAAGGGCGAGGACGGCGCGATGACGACGATGGAGCTGCTCAGCACCGCGGCACTGCTCTTGATCGCGGGCCACGAGACCACCGTCAATCTCATCACCAACGGAATGCTGACCCTGCTGCGCCATCCCGACGTCTTGCAGCGGCTGCGCTCGGATCCGCAGCTGGCCGTGCCCATCGTCGAGGAGCTGCTGCGCTTCGAGCCGCCGGTGCAACTGGTGCCACAGCGCACCACCCTCGCCGACATCGAGGTCCACGACGTCACCATCCCCAAGGGCGCCTCCCTCTGGCTGGTTCTGGCGGCCGGCAACCGCGACCCTCAGCGCTTCGAGGACCCGGACCGCTTCGACCCGGACCGTCGGGACATCCAGCACCTCGGCCTGGGCAGCGGCATCCACAGCTGCTTCGGCGCACCACTCGCCCGGCTGGAGGCCCAGCTCGCCCTGTCGGAACTGGCCCGGAGGCTGGAAAACCCACGCCTGCTGGAGGACCCGCCCCCGTACCGGCAGAACGCCGTGCTGCGAGGTCCGAGGCATCTGCCCATCTCGTGCGAAGGGATCCGCCCTTAGGGGTGCGTCATGCCGAGTTGGCGCAGCAGCGTCGGCAGCGCGGTGCCGATGGGTTCGCGGATGACTTCGTCGGCCAGTTCGTCGTACGGTGTCGGCTCGGCGTTGACGATGACGAGCCGTGCGCCATGATCCGCGGCGACACCGGCGAGCCCGGCGGCGGGCTGGACCTGAAGACTGCTCCCCACGGCGACGAACACCTGACAGGCCTTGGTGATCGCGACGGCCTCACCGAGCACCACGGGATCGAGCCGCTCGCCGAACATCACGGTGGCCGACTTGAGGATCCCGCCGCACTCCAGGCAGGGCGGATCGTCCTCCCCGGCCTCGACCCGGGCGAGCGCGTCCTCCATCGGCCCTCGCGCATGACATCCGGTACACACGAAACTCCGTGCGCTGCCGTGCAGTTCGAGTACCTTGCGGGCCGGCAAGCCGGCGAGCTGGTGCAGCCCGTCCACGTTCTGCGTGATGACCCTGACCGGCACCCCGGACTGCTCCAACTCGGCCACGGCCCGGTGCGCGACGTTGGGCTCGGCCTTCAGCGTGCGGTTCTTGCGCCGCATCTGCCAGGACCGCCGCCGGATCTCCGGATCGCCCATGTAGTACTCGTACGTCACGAGCTTCTCGGCCTCGGGATCCCGCCGCCACAACCCGTTCGGCCCGCGGTAGTCCGGGATGCCGGAGTCGGTCGAGACGCCGGCCCCGCTGAGGATGGCGACGAGGGGCTTGGTCATGTCACCGAGGGTAAGCCGGACGATCCGGTGCGGCGAACGGATATCGGGCCCGTCGCCACCCACTACCCTTCCCCAGTGCACTCGTACGAAGAACTGACTTCGGTGGAACGTGAGTTGTGGGACGCGTTCCCCACCGGTCGGCCGGTGGATCTGCGGACCGATGGTGCGGACGACGATCCGGCGAACGGCGACGGCTGGGGCAGCGAGCGGACCATCCGGGCCGGCGTCGTGGCCGCTCTGCTGCTCGGCGGTAATCCGGGGCAGCCGGGGACCGTGCCGGCGCTTCGGCTCGCCGGTGCCCGGATCAGCGGCACGCTTGATCTCGGCGGGGCCGAGATCGGACACGGCATGTGGTTCGAGGAGTGCTGGTTCGAGCAGGCGGTCGGCTTCTACGGCGCCGCCACCAGGACGATAGCGATCAAGGGCAGCACGATCCCGGGCGTCGACCTGACCATGGCCCGGGTGGAGGGCCGGGTCGAATTCCGGAAATCGGTGCTGCGGGGCAGGCTGTCGCTGCTGAACGCCAGGGTGGCGGGCGAGTTGGTGCTCACCGACGCCGTCCTGTCGTCCCCCGGTGACTGGGCCGTCTTCGCCGGCGGGCTCGCGGTGGAGGGCGGGTTCTTCTGCCGCAGGACGACGGTGGACGGGGGCATGCGTCTCCTGGGCGCGCACCTGTCCGGCGGCCTGCACATGGAAGGAGCGCGGGTCCGCAGTCCCGACGGCGTCGCACTCCTCGCCGATCATGCCGTGGTGACCACGCTGGCCCTGGCCCAGGGCTTCACGGCCCACGGGACGATCAGTCTGCGGGGCGCGCAGATATCGGACCAGCTGACCTTCGACGGTGCCGTCGTCCACGCCCCAGGCACGGCTGTCGACTGCTCGCGCATGCAGGTCGGTGTCTTCGTCTTCACGCCCGCCGATCCGCCGTCCGGCCCGGTGGACCTGCAGGACGCCCAGGCCGTGGCGGTCCACGACCGGGAGGGCGTCTGGCCGGACACCGTACGACTGCAGGGATTCACCTACGGGTCCCTGCACGAGAAGGACGCGCCGCGGGCGAACTCCGTGGCGTATCGCATGGCCTGGGTGGAGCGGGATCCCGGCTATGCCGCGCAGCCGTACGAGCAACTGGCCGGGTGGTACCGGCAGATCGGCCACGACGACGACGTACGCCGCGTACTGCTGGCCAAACAACGCCGCCGCCGGAGAACCCTGGGCCTGCCCGCACGCCTGTGGGGGCACCTGCTCGACGTCACGGTCGGCTACGGCTACCGTCCCTGGCTCGCCGGCCTGTGGCTGGCGGCCCTCATCCTGCTCGGCACGACCGTGTTCAGCACCCACTCGCCACGGGCGACCGAACCCGGCCAGGTGCCTCCGTTCAACCCGTTCGTCTACACGCTCGACCTGTTGATCCCCATCGGCGGCCTGGGGCAACGCACTTCCTGGTACTGGTCGGGAGGGGCGACCGCATGGCTGGCCTACGCCCTCATCGCGGCGGGATGGATCCTGACCACCGCTGTGCTGGCCGGTGTGACCCGAGCACTGAACAGGAACTGACCGGGCACCGCGGGCAGCGCGCCCGCTCACGGCAGGTGTCAGCCCACCCGGTGCCCGTTCTCCAGCTCCGCCGTCCCCGTGCCCGCCCCGAGGACGTCCAGCGCGGTCAGGACGCGGTGGCCCAGGGCGCCGGGCAGGTACTCGGCGAGTTCCCCGCGCGGGACCATCCGCCAGGACAGCAGTTCCTCCTCCTGGAGGCGGATCGCCTTGAAGTCGTCCTCCCCGAGGACCCCGCCGTCGTACAGGTACGCCACCAGCGGCGGCCGGGCCGTCCCGTGCACCCAGTCCACCGCGAGCAGCCGGCCCGGCTCGCGGTCCAGGCCGATCTCCTCGAACGTCTCGCGGCGCGCGCCCTGGCGCGGCGTCTCACCCTCGTCGGACTCGATCGTGCCGCCCGGAAGCGCCCAGCCCTCACGGTAGTTGGGCTCGACGAGCAGCACCCGGCCCTCGGCGTCGCGGAAGAGGGCGGCGGCGCCGGCGAGGACACGGGGGAGACCCGCGATGTACGTGGCGAAGTCTTCAGTGGAGGTCATCAAGGAAGCGTAACCAGCTTCCGCAACCGTGCCTGAGCCTCGCTGCCCGGTTCGGGGAAGTGACGGACGAGGCTCAGCCAGGGCGCCTCCTCCAACGTCACCCGCACGTAGGACACCTCGAACGCGCCGACGAGCGGATGGTCGTAGCGCCGCACGGAGGACCGGTGCGAACTCCCTGCCTCCGCCCCGTCGGCTAGGACTCCGCCGCCTCCGCCAGTCGCAGCGTCCGCTCCGCCAGCTCGCTGATCCGCACCCCGTCGAAGCCGAACACCGCGCTGCGCACGGTGTCCTCCAGCGGGACCTTCCACTGGTCCGGGATGGCGTCCGCACCGGTCAGCACGCCGGCCACCGAGCCCGCGGTCGCGCCGTTGGAGTCGGTGTCCAGGCCGCCGCGGACGGTGAGCGTGATGGTGCGAGTGAAGTCGCCGTCGCCGTACAGGAGCCCGGCGGTGAGGACGGCGGCGTTCGGGACGGTGTGGATCCAGCCGAGCCCGGCGGTCTCCTCGGCCACGGTGGTGAGCGTGTCCTCCCAGGTCATCCGGGTGTCGTGGAGCGAGACGACCCGCCGTACGGTACGGGCGAGGCGGCTGCTTCCCGGGATGACTGCCAGCGCCTCGTCGACGGCGTGCCGCACCGTGCGCGCCGTGAACGCCGCCGAGACCAGCGCCGCCGCCCACATCGCGCCGTACACCCCGTTGCCGGTGTGGGACAGCGCCGCGTCCCGGCGGGCGAGAGCGGCGGCGCGGCGGGGGAGGCCGGGGCGGGTCCAGCCGTAGATGTCGGCGCGGATGAGGGCCCCGATCCACTCCTGGTACGGATTGTCGTACGTCGCCGTCAGCGGCGGCTTCAGCCCGTTGGCGAGGTTGCGATAGGCGGCCCGCTCCGCCGTGAACGTCTGCAGATAGGGCAGCCGCAGCAGCCACAGATCGCCCACCTGCTCGGTGCTGAAGGCGAAGCCGTGGGTCTCCAGGAGGTCGAGGCCGAGAATGGCGTAGTCGACGTCGTCGTCGCGGCAGCTGCCGTGGATGCGGCCGCGCACGCACTGGCGCCATTCCGGGCGCAGCTCGAGGCCGGCGCTCTCGCCGACGGGCTCGGGCAGGTAGTCGGTGAGCGGCAGCGCGGCGGCCTGCCGCAGATAGCGGTCGATCCGATCCCGCGTCCACAGGTCGCCCTGCTCGACCGGCTTGCCGAGCATGTTGCCCGCGATCCGGCCCAGCCAGCCCCCGAGGACGCGGTCGGCGAGCTCTTGCTCAGTGCCCACAGGGGTCATAGCTCCGGTTTACCCAATTCCGGCGACCGCCGCGCGGCGTTCGGCGGTCCGCACAGGCTTCCCTCAGGGTTGTCCCAGGGGCCGGTCGGGGCATGACGGCGGAGGCGTCCTCCGGTTAAGGTCGCAGCGGCGCGACTGGCCTTGACGTGCGTGGGGCCCGGAGAGCAAGGGGAAAACAAGGTGGCGGACGCTGCAGTGAACAAGGCCCGGGTCGGAGCGCGGGTGCTCGTCGCCGCGGACAAGTTCAAGGGCTCGCTGACGGCCGTGGAGGTCGCCGAGCGGGTGACGGCCGGGCTGCGCCGGGTCGTACCGGGCCTCGACGTGGAGTCGCTGCCCGTGGCCGACGGCGGCGACGGGACGGTGGACGCGGCGGTCGCGGCCGGATTCGAGCGGCGTGAGGTACGGGTCGCCGGCCCTCTCGGACAGGAGGTGACGGCCGCCTTCGCGCTGCGCGGCGACACGGCGGTCGTCGAGATGGCGGAGGCGAGCGGCCTGCAGCGGCTGCCCGCGGGCGTCTTCGCACCGCTCTCGGCGTCCACGTACGGCTCCGGGGAGCTCCTGCGGGCCGCGCTGGACGCGGGGGCGCGGACGATCGTGTTCGGGGTCGGCGGCAGCGCCACCACGGACGGGGGCGCCGGAATGCTGTCCGCGCTCGGAGCGCGGTTCACCGACGCGGAGGGGGAGCCCCTCGCCCCGGGCGGCGGCGGCCTGGCCGACCTGGCCTCGGCCGACCTGTCCGACCTGGACCCCCGGCTGGCGTCCGTCGAGTTCGTCCTCGCGAGTGACGTCGACAACCCGCTGACCGGCCCGAAGGGCGCACCGGCCGTCTACGGCCCGCAGAAGGGCGCCTCGCCGGACGACGTGGAGGCACTGGACGCGGCGCTCGCGCACTACGCGAAGGTGCTGGAGCGGGAGATCGGCGCGAAGGCCGCCGAGTACGCCGCCTCGCCCGGCGCGGGCGCGGCGGGCGGCATCGGATACGGCGCCCTGCTCCTGGGCGCCGGCTTCCGCCCGGGCATCGAGGTCATGCTCGACGTCCTGGGCTTCGCGCCCGCTCTGGAGAAGGCCACCCTGGTGATCACCGGTGAGGGTTCCCTGGACGAGCAGACCCTGCACGGCAAGGCCCCCGCCGGCGTCGCGGCCGCGGCCCGCGCGAAGGGCAAGGAGGTCATCGCGGTCTGCGGACGGCTCGCCCTGCCGCCGGAGGCACTGGGCCGGGCCGGGATCCGCCGCGCCTACCCACTGACGGAGGCCGAGCCGGACGTGGCCAAGTGCATCGCCGAGGCCGGCCCGATCCTGGAGCGGGTGGCCGAGGGGATCGCGCGGGACTTCCTGACCTGAGACCGGGCTTTGCCTGCCCCCGCCCGCCCCCGCCGCCCCTACCCGTCCCATCCCAGGGGCGCTGCCCCTTCGCCCCCGTCCGGGGCTCCGACTGCTGTCCCCCGATCGGCCTGAACGGCCTCGTCCTCAAACGCCGGACGGGCTGGTTGGTGGGAACAGGCCGAGGGTCGGGGGTGCTGTCCCTTCGCCCCCGTCCGGGGGCTTTGCCCGCTGGACCCCGTTCGGCCTGAACGGACTCGTCCTCGGTGGCCGGACGGGCCGGTCGGCGGGAACGCCGGGGCCGGGGGCGGAGCTCCCAGGGACGGCACCACGAGGCGCCGGGTTTCCGGACAAGCGAAGGGCCCCGAACCAACCCGGTTCGGGGCCCCACCCAGCGGAGCGCTACGGCAGCTGTGCCGCCCGCGCCTCACGCCGGTTGTCCCGGAAGTTGTTCACCCGGCGGGCCGTGGCGAACAGCGGGATCACCGCGCCCATGACCAGCTGGAGCGCACAGCCCGTCTGGAGGAGCAGCTGGCCACCGGGGGCGTCGAACGCCCAGGCCGCCAGGAGCCCCATCGACAGGACGATCCAGGAGAGCATCGCCACCGCGAGACGGCCTCGCGGCTTCGGGTACTCGACCCGGCTCACCATCAGCCAGGCCGTACCGAGGATCGCGAGGAGCGTCGCCACGAAGGGCAGCTCGAGGAGCACGATCGAGACGACCGTCAGCGCGCCGAACGGCGACGGCATGCCCTGGAAGGTGCCGTCCTTCACCGTCACGCACGAGAACCGCGCCAGCCGCAGCACCACGGCAAGGAGCACCACGATCGCCCCCACCGCCGCCACTCGCTGGTACGCGTCGTCCGCGACCATGCCGTAGACGAGGACGAAGTACGCCGGTGCCAGGCCGAAGCTGACCAGGTCGGAGAGGTTGTCCAGTTCCGCGCCCATCGGCGACGAGCGCAGCTTGCGCGCCACCAGGCCGTCGAACAGGTCGAAGACCGCCGCGCAGAGCATCAGGATGACCGCAGTGGCCGCGCTGTTGCGCGCCATGCCGGATTCCTGGCTGTCGGTGAGGTGCGGGATCAGGATGCCGGTGGTGGTGAAGTACACGGCCATGAAGCCGCATGTGGCGTTGCCGAGGGTGAGGGTGTCCGCTATCGAGAGGCGGAGCGAGAGCGGCATCTCCTCGTCTTCGTCCACGTCGTCGGCCTCGGGCACCCAGCCCGCCTGGGTTTCCGGATCAATCACGGTCAATGCGAGTCACCCCAGCCACGGTCTTCTGACCGACCTCGACCGCCACCTCCACGCCCTCGGGCAGGTAGATGTCTACACGCGAGCCGAAGCGGATCAGGCCGATCCGGTCACCCTGCTCGACCTTGGTGCCCTGAGGCACGTACGGGACGATGCGGCGGGCGACCGCGCCGGCGATCTGGATCATTTCGATGTCACCGAGTTCGGTGTCGAAATGCCAGACTACGCGCTCGTTGTTCTCGCTCTCCTTGTTGAACGCCGGAACGAACCCGCCGGGGATGTGCTCGACCGACGTCACCGTGCCGGAGAGGGGCGCGCGGTTGACGTGGACATTGAGGGGGCTCATGAAGATCGCGACGCGGGTGCGACCGTCCTTCCAGGGCATGATGCTCTGCACCACACCGTCGGCGGGCGAGATGACCCGGCCCTGGGTGATCTCGCGCTCGGGGTCGCGGAAGAACCACAGCATGCCCGCCGCGAGCGCGGTGGCGGGCACGGCGACGGCCTTGGCGGCGCCGGACTTGCGCGCCCGTACCAGGCTGAGGGCTGCGGTGGCGACGGTCGGGAGGAGCCACGGCGATGCTCCGCGCGCGAGGCGTACGCCTGCCAGGCTGTCGCGAGGTGCAGAGGTTTGGCTGTGGGGCATGGATGACCTTCGTAGCGGATGATGCCGCGCTGCGGGAGGGGGACGGCGGCTTTCCCGGGATCGTACCGGTCGCGGGCCACAACTGGGCAAGCCAGGAAGCCGAGTCGGCGGCTGAAGCGTGCTGACGGGGTGTGATCTTCTTCTCGAAGAAAACACCCCGAACGCGGACATCTAGCCTTGGAGCCGATACTCTTCGAGCAGCCTGCGACCGATGATCATTTTCTGGATCTCGGCGGTACCTTCACCGATCAGCAGCATCGGTGCCTCTCGGTAGAGGCGCTCGATCTCGTACTCCTTGGAGAAGCCGTAGCCGCCGTGGATCCGGAAAGCATCCTCCACGACCTCTTTGCAGTACTCGGAGGCGAGGTACTTCGCCATCCCTGCTTCAAGGTCGTTACGTTCCCCGGAGTCCTTTTTGCGTGCCGCGTTCACCATCATCGCATGGGCGGCCTCGACCTTGGTAGCCATCTCCGCGAGTTTGAACTGGATCGCCTGGTGCTGGGCGATCGGCTTGCCGAAAGTGTGCCGCTGCTGGGCGTACGAGACGCCCAGTTCGAAGGCGCGCTGAGCGACGCCGCAGCCACGTGCCGCCACGTTGACGCGGCCGACCTCCACGCCGTCCATCATTTGGTAAAAACCTCGGCCCGTGGTGCCGCCGAGCACGCGATCGGCGGGAAGCCGCAGGCCATCCATGATCAATTCGGTGGTGTCGACGCCCTTGTAGCCCATCTTGTCGATCTTCCCGGGGATGGTGAGGCCGGGGCGGACCTCTCCGAAACCGGGCTCCTTCTCGATCAGGAAGGTCGTCATCGACTTGTGGGGTTTGGCGGCTGCCTCTTCGGGGGAGTGTCCTTCGTCACTTCGGACGAGTACGGCGACCAGACTGGACGTTCCGCCGTTCGTCAGCCACATCTTCTGGCCGTTGAGGACGTACTCGTCGCCGTCCTTGACCGCCTTCGACGTGATCGCCGACACGTCCGAGCCGAGGGCCGGCTCCGACATCGAGAAGGCGCCGCGGATGTCGCCGGCCGCCATCCTCGGCAGGAAGTGGTCCTTCTGCTCCTGAGTGCCGTGCTGCTTGAGCATGTACGCCACGATGAAGTGGGTGTTGATGATGCCGGACACCGACATCCACCCGCGGGCGATCTCCTCGACGCAGAGGGCGTACGTCAGGAGCGACTCGCCCAGACCGCCGTACTCCTCGGGGATCATCAGGCCGAACAGGCCCAACTCCTTGAGCCCGTCCACGATCTGCTGCGGATACTCGTCGCGGTGCTCCAGCTCGGTCGCGACCGGGAGGATCTCCTTGTCCACGAAGTCGCGGACGGTGGACAGGATCTCCTGCTGGATGTCGGTCAGACCGGCGGTCTGGGCGAGTCGCGCCATGGCTACTTCTCCTGCTCCCTGAGCTCGGGGCGGCCGGGCTGCTCGCCGCCGCGCTCCTTGATGTACGTCTCGGTCGGCACCATCACCTTGCGGCGGAACACGCAGACCAGCGTGCCGTCCTGCTTGTAGCCCTTGGTCTCGACGTAGACGATGCCGCGGTCGTTCTTCGACTTGGACGGCCACTTGTCGAGCACGGTCGTCTCGCCGTAGATCGTGTCGCCGTGGAAGGTCGGCGCCACGTGCTTGAGCGACTCGATCTCCAGGTTGGCGATCGCCTTGCCGGAGATGTCGGGCACGGACATGCCGAGCAGCAGCGAGTAGATGTAGTTCCCGACGACGACGTTCTTGCCGAAGTCCGTCGTCTTCTCCGCATAGTTGGTGTCCATGTGGAGCGGGTGGTGGTTCATGGTGAGGAGACAGAAGAGGTGGTCGTCGTACTCCGTGACCGTCTTCCCGGGCCAGTGCTTGTAGACCGCCCCGACCTCGAACTCCTCGTAGGTGCGCCCGAACTGCATCGCGCTCACGGCTCCTCTAGTTGGCGGGGATCTCGAACTTGCTGGTGCGCTGCATGCCGGCGGCGCGTCCCTTGCCGGAGATGACCAGCGCCATCTTGCGGCTGGCCTCGTCGATCATCTCGTCGCCGAGCATCGCCGAGCCCTTCTTGCCGCCCGCCTCGGACGTGTAGTAGTCGTACGCGTCCAGGATCAGCTCGGCGTGGTCGTAGTCCTCCTGGGAGGGCGAGAAGATCTCGTTGGACGCCTCGACCTGGCCCGGGTGCAGCACCCACTTGCCGTCGAAGCCGAGGGCCGCGGCGCGCTGGGCGACCTCGCGGTAGCCGTCGATGTTGCGGATCTGCAGGTAGGGGCCGTCGATCGCCTGGAGGTTGTTGGCGCGGGCGGCCATCAGGATCTTCATGAGGATGTAGTGGTAGGCGTCCGCCGGGTAGCCGGGGGGCTGCTCGCCCACGACGAGCGACTTCATGTTGATCGACGCCATGAAGTCGGCGGGGCCGAAGATGATCGTCTCGACGCGCGGGGAGGCCTGCGCGATCTCGTTGACGTTGTTGAGGCCCTGTGCGTTCTCGATCTGCGCCTCGATACCGATGCGGCCGACCTCGAAGCCCATGGTCTTCTCGATCTGGGTCAGGAGCAGGTCCAGCGCGACGATCTGCTGGGCGTCCTGCACCTTCGGCAGCATGATGCAGTCAAGGTTGGGGCCGGCACCCTCGACGACCGTGACGACATCTCGATACGTCCACTCGGTCGTCCAGTCGTTGACGCGCACGACCCTCGTCTTGCCCGTCCAGTCACCCTCGTTGAGGAACTTGACGATGGTGTGCCGCGCCTCGGGCTTGGCGAGCGGCGCGCACGCGTCCTCCAGGTCGAGGAACACCTGGTCCGCCGGGAGGCCCTGCGCCTTCTCCAGGAAGCGGGGGTTGCTTCCCGGGACCGCGAGACACGAGCGGCGGGGACGCAGACGGTTGACGGTCATGCGGGGACCTCCAGGGGGTCGAGCTTGTTCGCTGTGCGGATCTCGTCGACGATACGGCCGATGATCCCGGTGATGTCGAAGTCCTTCGGGGTGAAGACCGCGGCCACTCCGGCGGCCCTGAGCTGCTCGGCGTCGGCGTTCGGGATGATCCCGCCGGCGATCACCGGGATGTCGGTCGCACCGGCCTCCCGCAGCCGCTCCAGCACGTCCGGCACGAGCTGGGCGTGCGAGCCGGAGAGGATCGAGAGGCCGACCGCGTGCACGTCCTCCGCGAGGGCCGCGTCCACGATCTGCTCCGGGGTGAGCCGGATGCCCTGGTAGACCACCTCGAACCCGGCGTCACGGGCCCGCACGGCGATCTGCTCGGCGCCGTTGGAGTGGCCGTCCAGGCCGGGCTTGCCGACCAGGAAGCGGAGCTTGCCGACGCCGAGGTCGGCAGCCGTCAGATCGACCTTGCGGCGGACCTCGCCGAGCGCCGAGCCCGCCTCGGCGGGGATCGCCACCGGTGCCGACGAGACGCCGGTCGGGGCGCGGAACTCGCCGAACACCTCGCGCAGGGCCCCTGCCCACTCGCCGGTCGTGACTCCGGCACGGGCGCACTCCAGGGTGGCCTCCATGAGGTTGGCGGTGCCCTTGGCGGCCTCCTTCAGCTTCTCCAGCGCCTTGCAGGGGCGCGGGTGGTTGAAGGGCGGCTGGTAGCGGGTGTCGCGCCAGTTCTGGAGCGAGGCGATGACCCGGGCCTCGACCGCGGGGTCGACCGTCTGGATGGCCGTGTCGAGGTCGGCCGTCAGCGGATTCGGCTCGGTCGTCTCGAAGATGTTGACGCCGATGATCTTCTCTTGACCGGACTCGATACGAGCCCGCCGCTCGGCGTGCGAGGCGACCAGCTGCGACTTGAGGTAGCCCGACTCGACGGCGGCCATCGCGCCGCCCATCTCCTCGATCCGCTCCATCTCGGCGAGGGACTCCTCGACCAGCTCGCCCACCTTGGCCTCGATCACCTTCGAGCCCTCGAAGATGTCGGCGTACTCCAGCAGGTCGCTCTCGTACGCGAGCACCTGCTGCATGCGCAGCGACCACTGCTGGTCCCAGGGGCGGGGCAGACCGAGCGCCTCGTTCCAGGCGGGCAGCTGCACGGCACGCGCGCGTGCGTCCTTCGAGAGGGTCACGGCCAGCATCTCGAGGACGATCCGCTGGACGTTGTTCTCCGGCTGGGCCTCGGTCAGCCCGAGGGAGTTGACCTGGACGCCGTAGCGGAAGCGCCGGTGCTTGGGGTCCTCGATGCCGTACCGCTCGCGGGTGATCTTGTCCCAGATACGGCCGAAGGCGCGCATCTTGCACATCTCCTCGACGAAGCGGACACCCGCGTTCACGAAGAAGGAGATACGGCCGACGACGTCACCCATGCGCTCCTGCGGCACCTGGCCGGAGTCCCGCACGGCGTCCAGCACCGCGATCGCCGTCGACATCGCGTACGCGATCTCCTGGACCGGCGTGGCGCCCGCCTCCTGCAGGTGGTAGCTGCAAATGTTGATCGGGTTCCACTTCGGGATGTGGGAGACCGTGTACGCGATCATGTCGGTCGTCAGCCGGAGCGACGGCACCGGCGGGAACACGTGCGTGCCCCGCGACAGGTACTCCTTGACGATGTCGTTCTGGGTCGTCCCCTGGAGCTTGGTGACGTCCGCACCCTGCTCCTCCGCGACGACCTGGTAGAGCGCCAGCAGCCACATGGCGGTGGCGTTGATGGTCATCGAGGTGTTCATCTGCTCCAGGGGGATGTCCTGGAACAGCCGGCGCATGTCACCGAGGTGCGCGATCGGCACGCCGACCCGGCCCACCTCGCCGCGGGCGAGGATGTGGTCGGAGTCGTAGCCGGTCTGCGTCGGCAGGTCGAACGCCACCGACAGACCCGTCTGGCCCTTGGCGAGGTTGCGCCGGTACAGCTCGTTTGACGCCTCGGCCGTGGAGTGACCGGCGTACGTGCGCATGAGCCACGGCCGGTCCTTCTGACGCTCAGTCATCTGTGACCTCAGATGTTCCGGAAGCGGTTGATGGCGTCGACGTGCTTCGCGCGCTTCTCCGCGTCGCGCACGCCGAGGCCCTCCTCGGGCGCCAGACACAGGACGCCGACCTTGCCCTGGTGGAGGTTGCGGTGCACGTCGTAGGCGGCCTGCCCGGTCTCCTCCAGGGAGTACACCTTGGACAGAGTCGGGTGGATCTTGCCCTTCGCGATGAGCCGGTTGGCCTCCCAGGCCTCGCGGTAGTTGGCGAAGTGCGAGCCGATGATCCGCTTCAGGGACATCCACAGGTAGCGGTTGTCGTACTCGTGGTTGTAGCCCGAGGTGGAGGCGCAGGTGACGATCGTGCCGCCCTTGCGCGTGACGTAGACGGAGGCGCCGAAGGTCTCGCGGCCCGGGTGCTCGAAGACGATGTCGACGTCCTCGCCGCCGGTGAGCTCACGGATGCGCTTGCCGAAGCGCTTCCACTCGCGCGGGTCCTGGTGGTGCTCGTCCTTCCAGAACTTGTAGTCCTCGGCGGTGCGGTCGATGATCGCCTCGGCGCCCATGGCCCGGCAGATGTCGGCCTTCTGCTCGCTGCTGACGACACAGATGGGGTTGGCGCCGCCGGCCAGTGCGAACTGCGTGGCGTACGATCCGAGACCGCCGCTCGCGCCCCAGATGAGCACGTTGTCGCCCTGCTTCATGCCGGCGCCGTTGCGGGAGACCAGCTGCCGGTAGGCGGTGGAGTTGACCAGACCGGGAGCGGCGGCCTCCTCCCAGCTGAGGTGGTCCGGCTTCGGCATCAGCTGGTTGGACTTGACCAGCGCGATCTCGGCGAGCCCGCCGAAGTTGGTCTCGAAGCCCCAGATGCGCTGCTCCGGGTCGAGCATCGTGTCGTTGTGGCCGTCCGACGACTCCAGCTCGACGGACAGACAGTGTGCGACGACCTCGTCGCCGGGCCGCCAGGCGTTGACGCCGGGGCCGGTGCGCAGGACGACGCCCGCGAGGTCGGAGCCGATGATGTGGTACGGCAGGTCGTGGCGCTTGGTGAGCTCCGAGACCTTGCCGTAGCGCTCCAGGAACCCGAAGGTCGACAGCGGCTCGAAGATCGAGGTCCACACGGAGTTGTAGTTGACCGAGGAGGCCATGACGGCCACCAGGGCCTCGCCCGGACCCAGTTCGGGCAGCGGCACGTCGTCCAGGTGCAGCGACTTGCGGGGGTCCTTCTCGCGGGTCTGCATGCCCGCGAACATCTCCGTCTCGTCCTTGTGCACGGTGATCGCACGGTACGACTCGGGGAGCGGCAGAGCGGCGAAGTCGTCCGGCGTCGAGTCCGGCGACTGGATCGCGTCCAGGATGTCCTTCACGGTCACGGTGTTGCCTCCGGCGAATGGCGTCTCGAGGGAAGACGCTGAGGGTTACGTCGGTGCTGCTGAGGGTTGGAGAAGTGCCGTCGGTTCGGCGGTGGTGCTGTTCGGCAGCGCGTTGTGGCGCGGGAGGTTGCCTGTGACGCAGGCGTCCGGGCGGGCAGACCGATGGTTTGCTGGGACAGCCGGCGTACGAAAGGTCTCTGCACGCCGGCCGCCCGGACACTTCCAACGTATGACACCGTGTGCCACCTCGCAAGGCACTGAGTGCCAGAGATTGCCCTCAGGTGAAATCTTTACGTAACAAATGAGCGATGATCGATCGAATGGGGTCGGAAAGCCGCCTGAAAAGCACCCCTGACATGCCAAAACGGCCACCCCGAGGGGTGGCCGTCGTCACAGCGGTGGGAAGGGCTCAGCGGTCCCTGAGCGCCTCTTCGATGGTCCGCATGACCTGGTCGAGCGGGGCGTCCGTGCGGGCGACCGTCACCAGTACCTCGCCGTGCGTGGAGACCGTCGCGGCGGCCGGCTTCGGGGTCGTCGTGCGCCCGGCCCCGATGCCCGACCCGAACGTCTTCCGTACGATCCCGAAGGCGTGGTCCAGCTGCGCCTCGACGTCCCCCTGCCCGCCGGCCCGCAGCCAGCGCCGCAGGACGTGGTTGTGGGCGGTGACCACGGCGGACGCGGCGACCTCGGCCAGCAGCGGGTCGTCGTTGGCGTCGTCGTCGTGTGCGTGCTCGTCGAAGTGGCCGAGCAGGTAGCGGGTGAAGAGCCGCTCGTAGCGGGCCACGGAGGCGATCTCCGCCTCGCGCAGGGTGGGCACCTCGCGCGTGAGCGTGTAGCGGGCGACCGAGATCTCCGGCCGGGCCGCGTACATCCGCATGACTTCCTTGATGCCGCGGCACACCGTGTCGAGCGGGTGCTCGTGCGCGGGGGCGGCGTTGAGGACCGCCTCCGCCCGGATCAACGTGTCGTCGTGGTCGGGGAAGATCGCCTCTTCCTTGGAACGGAAGTGACGGAAGAAGGTGCGGCGCGCGACCCCGGCCGCGGCCGCGATCTCGTCGACGGTGGTCGCCTCGTACCCCTTGGTCGCGAACAGCTCCATCGCTGCTGCCGCCAGTTCCCGGCGCATCTTGAGACGCTGCGCGGCGGCGCGACTGCCCGCGGCACTTTCCGGTGCGTCGGGCGTAGCTGGTGTACGTGAGGACTTGGCGGGCTGGGACATGCCCCGAACGTACTGCATGTGCGCAGCTCGGTGCGCATGTCCCCGGTTTCCCCCGACCGGTGCGGGCGGGGGAGCACCGGGCGGGGGCGAGCCGTGCGAGGCGGGCGGCGCGAACCCGCCCGGCTCGAGCAGCCCGCCCCAGTCCGCGTCCTCGGTGAACCAGTCGCCGGGACGCTCAGCGGCGGGCATATTCGCGGAAGCCGCGGCCCGTCTTGCGGCCGAGGCAGCCCGCGGCCACCAGGTGCTCCAGGAGCGGGGCCGGGGCCAGGCCCGGGTCGCGGAACTCGCGGTGCAGGACCTTCTCGATGGCCAGCGAGACATCGAGTCCGACGACGTCCAGCAGCTCGAACGGGCCCATCGGGTAACCGCCGCCCAGCTTCATCGCCGCGTCGATGTCGTCAAGAGACGCATAGTGTTCCTGCACCATCTTGATCGCGTTGTTGAGGTACGGGAAAAGCAGCGCGTTCACGATGAAGCCCGCACGGTCTCCACAGTCGACCGCGTGCTTCTTGATCTTGACGCAGACCTCGCGAACCGTGGAGTGGACGTCCTCGGACGTCAGCACCGTACGGACGACCTCGACCAGCTTCATCGCCGGTGCCGGGTTGAAGAAGTGCATGCCGATCACGTCCTGCGGGCGCGAGGTGGCGCGGGCACAGGCGACGACGGGCAGCGACGAGGTCGTGGTGGCCAGGACCGCGCCCGGCTTGCAGACCTTGTCCAGCGTCGCGAACAGCTGCTGCTTGATCTCCAGGTCCTCGGCGACGGCCTCCACCGCCAGGTCGACGTCGGCGAAGGCGTCGTACGAACCCGCCGGAGTGATCCGCTCCAGGGTCTGCGCCGCGGCCTCGGCGGTCATCCGCCCCTTGTCGACGGAGCGGGAAAGCGACTTGCCGATACGGGCCTTGGCGGTCTGCGCCTTCTCCTCGCTGCGGGCGGCGAGCACGACCTCGTACCCCGCCTTGGCGAAGACCTCGGCGATGCCGGACGCCATGGTGCCCGAGCCCGCGACGCCGACGGAGCGGACCGGACGGCCGGGGACTTCGAGGCCGCCGGAGAGGGGCGTCAGGGCGTCCGGCGCGACCGTCGCGCTGCCCGGCGCCTCGTACGTGTAGAAGCCGCGGCCCGACTTGCGGCCGGTCAGGCCCGCCTCGCTGAGCTGCTTGAGGATCGGTGCGGGGGCGTGCAGCCGGTCGCGGGACTCGGCGTACATGGCCTCCAGGACCGTACGCGCGGTGTCGACGCCGATCAGGTCGAGCAGGGCGAGGGGCCCCATGGGCAGCCCGCAGCCGAGCCGCATCGCCGCGTCGATGTCCTCGCGGGAGGCGTACTTCGCCTCGTACATCGCGGCCGCCTGGTTGAGGTAGCCGAACAGCAGCCCGTCGGCGACGAACCCGGGCCGGTCGCCGACCGCGACGGGCTCCTTGCCCAGCTCGATGGCGAGGTCGGTGACGGCGGCGACGGCCTGGGGCGCGGTCAGCACCGAGGAGACGACCTCGACCAGCCGCATGGCCGGCGCCGGGTTGAAGAAGTGCAGACCCAGCACCCGCTCCGGGCGGGCCGAGTCGGCGGCGAGCCGGGTGACGGAGAGGGCGTTGGTGCCGGTCGCCAGGATCGTCTCCGGCCGCACGATCCCGTCGAGTTCACGGAAGATCTGCTGCTTGATCTCGTACGACTCCGGAGCCACCTCGATGACCAGGTCGGCGTCGGCCGCGGTCCGCAGATCGGTGGACGTGCGGACCCGGGCGAGCAGGTCGGCGCGCTCCTGGTCGGTCAGCCGGCCGCGCTCCACGGCGCGGGCGGTCGCGGCCTCCAGGGAGGCGACCGACCGGGCGGCGGCGGCCTCGCTGATGTCGATGCCGACGACCTCGCGGCCGGCCTTGGCGAGCACCTCGGCGATGCCGGTGCCCATCGTGCCGAGGCCGACGACGGCAATGGTCTTGAACGGGGACAGAGGGGTGTCGGACAGGTCAGCGGCCATCGCGGACTCCAGGAATGAGGGTGACGACTGGAAGCGCGCCCGGGTGCGCCGAGGGAGGCCCGACCGGGCCGACCACGGGCGCACCGGGTGCGAGAAGGAGTGCGGGTGTTGCCGGGCTGCAAGCGCACACGCCCGGAGCCGTCATCCCGGGCGTGCACACGCCCGGAGACGGCGGAAACCGACCGGCCCTGTCCCGAGGCCGGGTCGAACTCAGGTACACGAGGTACCGAACCGACTGCTCTCGCGGCGGCTGCGTCACCAGGCCACCACGAACAGATCCACGAGTGGGTAACTCGCTCGTCTGAGCTTAACCCGTGAGTAACGAGCGCGCCAGTCCCCGAGTTTGTGATGTAGGTCCCGGCCCGTGCGTCGTCCGCCTAATCTCGGGTTCATGGACGAAGAGTTGCGATCGCTCACGGAACGCTTACGGCAGGAGTCGGGGGAGTCACCCGTGTACGACCGCCTCGTGACGACCGAGGACGTCGACGAACTGGCGGCCGTGCTCACCGAGCCCGGACAACCGCTGTGGGCCAGGGAACTGGCCGCGTTCCGCCTCGGACTCGCGGGCGACCGGCGTGCCTTCGAAGCCCTCGTCCTCCTGCTCAACCACCGCGACCCGCAGCGCTGCGCCTCCGCCGCCCACGCCCTGGCCCGCCTCGACGACCCGCGCACCGCCCGCGCGGCCGCCGCCCTCGCCACCAACGAACTCCGTGTCGCCTACGCCCTGCACCCCGTGCGGCTCCTGGTGCGGCTGCGCGCCCCCGAGGCCGTACCGGCACTGATCACCACGCTGGGACGGCGGCTGCGCCCGCACGACCCGTACCGGCGCGTGGCCCTCGCCTGTGTGGAAGGGCTCGGCACGCTCGGCGACACCCGGGCCAGGCCCGTGCTGAACGAGGCCCTCGCGCACCCGGTGCTCGCGGAGGCGGCGGTGCAGGCGCTGGCGCGGATCCCGAGGCAGCGCGGAGGCGGGTGAGGTGTCAGTGGGGCAGCTTCTTCGCGTACCGCACCTCGGGCACGGCGACGCCGTCCACCTCGAAGGGCTCCTCGGTGCCGTCGGCGAGGAAACCCGCCCGCTCGTAGAACCTCCGTGCGCGGGCGTTGCCCTTGAGGACCCGGAGAAGGATGCTGCCGCGTCCGGCGGCCTCGCACCGCCCCAGCGACTCCTGGAGCAGGGCCTGTCCGATGCCGCCGCCGTACCTGCCCGGAGCCACGTAGATCGCGTACAACTCGGCGTCCGCGGTGCGCACTTCGCCGTCACGGTACGGGCCGTACGCCGCCCAGCCGACGATCTCGCCGTCCTGCTCGGCGACCAGGTTCACCACATCGTCCCTCGCGCGCGCGGAGAAGAGGGAGCGCCGCCGCTCGGCGTCCTTCGTCACGCTGAGGGCGTCGAGGAACGACTGCGGCATGAGTCCCTGGTAGGCGCTCTGCCAGCCGCGCACGCGGATCTCTCAGACGCGGGCGCAGTCGGCGAGCCTCATGTCCCGCACGCGTACGTCCGTCACTCGCCGACCACCGCGAACGCCTCGACCTCCATCAGGAACTCGGGCCGCACCAGCGAGGCGACCTGCACCGCCGAGGAGGCGGGCAGACGGTCGTCGGGTATGTGGGCCACGCGGGCCGCTCGGATCGCGGGCATGTGGGCCACGTCCGTGACGAAGAAGGTGAGCTTGACGACGTCGTCGAAGGTCGCGCCCGCGGCCGCCAGACAGCGGCGCAGATTCTCGAAGACCTGTCGGGCCTGGGCCGCGGGATCGCCCTCGCCGACGAGCTTGCCGTCCTCGTCCAGGGCGAGCTGGCCGGAGACGGCCACGAAACGGCCGGTGCCCAGGACGACATGGCTGTACTGGGCGGAGGGGGCGACTCCGTCGGGGGCGGGAATCCTCGTCAGCTCACTCATGCGTCCATGGTGGACCATGGGTCTGACAACACCTCCGACGAAGTCGCCCCCGACGGGCCGTCAGGCCGTGCTCAGCCGCGGAAGCCGAGCATGCCGTGCAGTGCGGAGCCGCGCGACGACGTCGACGCCGCCTTCGAGGCCAGCGGTTCGGGATCGGGCAGTGCCTGGCACACCGCGTCGGCCTCGCCGCCACCGCGCGGCACCGTGCCGTCGGTCAGGTACGCGGCCAGGTACTTGTCCAGGCAGGCGTTCCCGCTCAGCGTGATGCCGTGGTTCCCGCCGCCCTGCTCGACCACCAGACTGGAGCGGGCGAGCAGCCGATGGACCGTCGCGCCGCCCTGGTACGGGGTGGCCGCGTCGTCCGTCGCCTGGAAGAGCAGCACCGGCGGCAGCTTGCCGTTGGCGACGTTCACCGGCTTCTTGGAGTGCGTCGGCCAGAACGCGCACGGCGCGTTGTACCAGGCGTTGTTCCAGGCCATGAACGGCGCCTGCTCGTACACCGCCCAGTTGTCCTTGCGCCACTGGTTCCAGTCGCGCGGCCAGGACGCGTCACGGCACTGCACCGAGGTGTAGATGCTGTAGCCGTTGTCGCCCGAGGCGTCGACGGCGGCGAAGTTGTCGTACGCCTCGACCAGTGGGTCGGCGTTCTTGTCGTTCACGTAGGCCGCGAACGCCTCGGCCAGGTAGGGCCAGTAGCCGTTGTAGTAGCCGCCCGGGATGAAGGTGTCCTCCAGTTCGGAGGCGCCCACCTTCCCGTCGGCCGGCTTCTTGGCGAGCGCCGCCCGCATCGCATACCACTTGGCCTCGATCTTCTCCGGATCGGTGCCGAGCTTGTACGTGGCGTCGTACTTGGCGACCCAGGCCATGAAGGCGCGGTGGCGGTCGTTGAAGGCGTAGTCCTGGGCGAGGTTGTCGTCGTACCACACGCCGGTGGGGTCGACGATCGAGTCCAGGACCAGGCGCCGCACACGGTCCGGGTAGAGCTTGCCGTAGACCGCGCCGAGGTAGGTGCCGTACGAGTAACCGAAGTAGTTGATCTTCTTGGCGCCCAGGGCCCTGCGGATCGAGTCCATGTCCCGCACGGCGCTGATGGTGTCGATGTACGGCAGCAGGCTCGCGTACTTCTTGCCGCAGGCGGCGGCGAAGGACTTGGCGCGGGAGAGGTTGGCCTTCTCGATCGCGGGTGTGCTCGGCACGGAGTCCGGCCGCACCGGGTTGAAGTAGCCCGGCTTGCAGTCGAGGGCCGGCTTGCTGGCGCCCACCCCGCGCGGGTCGAAGCCGATGACGTCGTACTGGGCCGCGACCGCCTTGGGCAGGGAGGAGGCGACGAATCCGGCGAGCGTCAGACCGCTGCCGCCGGGGCCGCCGGGGTTGACCAGCAGCGGGCCCTGGTACTTCTTCGCGGTGTGCGGGACGCGGGACAGCGCGAGCGTGATCTGTTTGCCTTGTGGGTTCGCGTGGTCGAGCGGCACCTTGAGGGACGCGCACTGGAGCGTCGGATAGTCGGTGGTGCCGCACTCCTTCCAGGTGGGTTTCGCGGCTCGAACGGTTTGCGCGGTCTGTGGAGTGCTTGCGCCGGCGGGGACGGCCGTGAAGGTCCCGGCCACGACGACGGCGGCACCGCACAGCGCGGCGGCGCGTTTTCTCATGGAGTCCTCCCAGGACGGAGGGTTTCGGACCGCGAAGGTCACGGTCCCCGCCGCATCGTCCCGGAAAGCAC
This sequence comes from Streptomyces sp. MMG1533, assembly GCF_001279775.1. Taxonomy (GTDB): domain Bacteria; phylum Actinomycetota; class Actinomycetes; order Streptomycetales; family Streptomycetaceae; genus Streptomyces. The sequence goes on from NZ_LGDG01000001.1 coordinate 25,148, forward strand.
TCCCGGAAGAACGGGTTCTGGCAATACTTGACCCAATTGGGTCGCGGGATGCGCTCTGATGCCTTCAGATCAGCGTGAGTTGGGTCGGTTCGGCCAGATCGGTCCGATCGGGCTCCGGCTCGGGTATCCGCCTCGGCATCCCCGCGCGCGTGGGTCCGATGCCGTACTCCCGGGCCAGGTCGTGGACCTGACGGGTGATCCGGCGCTGGTACCACTTCGGGGCGTAGGCACCGTCCGCGTACAGCCGCTCGTAACGGCCGACCAGATGCGGGTGGTGGCGGCTCAGCCAGGCCATGAACCACTCCCGGGCGCCGGGGCGCAGGTGCAGCACCAGCGGCGTGACCGACGTGGCGCCGGACGTCGCGATCGCCCGTACGGTCTCCCGCAGTTGGGCCGGGTGGTCGCTCAGGAACGGGATGACCGGCGCCATCAGGACACCGCACCCGATGCCGCGCTCGCCCAGGGTCCGCACGACCTCCAGGCGCCGCTCGGGCGCCGGTGTGCCCGGTTCGACGGTGCGCCACAGCTCGGCGTCGGTGAAGCCGACCGAGACCGAGATGCCGACGTCCGTCACCTCGGCCGCCTGCGTCAGCAGGTCGAGGTCGCGCAGGATCAGCGTGCCCTTCGTCAGGATCGAGAAGGGGTTGGCGTGGTCGCGCAGGGCCTCGATGATGCCCGGCATCAGGCGGTAGCGGCCCTCGGCGCGCTGATAGCAGTCGACGTTGGTGCCCATCGCGATGTGCTCGCCCTGCCAGCGGCGCGAGCCCAGCTGGCGGCGCAACAGCTCCGGCGCGTTCACCTTGACCACGATCTGCGAGTCGAAGTCGAGGCCCGTGTCGAGATCCAGATAGCTGTGCGTCTTGCGGGCGAAGCAGTACACGCATGCGTGCGCGCAGCCCCGATAGGGGTTGACCGTCCATTCGAACGGCATGCGGGAGGCGCCCGGCACCCGGTTGACGATCGAGCGGGCCCGGACCTCGTGGAAGGTGATCCCGCGGAACTCGGGGGTGTCGAAGGTACGGGTGATCACCGCGTCCGCGCCGAACAGCGCGGCATCCGCCCGGCTGTGATCGCCGGACTCTGTGAGGTTCTCCCAGCGCATGAGGCCTCCTCGGTAGCACTGACCCCAAGAATAGAACATATGTTCCCTTGATCGTGCGACCCCCGATTTGGGCGCCCGGGACCCGGGGTGGTTGGCTTGCCCCAACCCCGAGAACTCAGGTGCTGGAGGAAGTCAATGGCGCAGGTCGAGGCCACTACGGAGCGGATCGTCGCGGCGGACGCGGAGAAGGTGTTCGACGCCCTCGCCGACTACACGGGCACGCGTGCGAAGGTGCTGCCCGAGCACTTCAGCGAGTACGAGGTGCGTGAGGGCGGCGACGGTGAGGGCACCCTCGTCCACTGGAAGCTCCAGGCCACCAGCAAGCGCGTCCGTGACTGCCTCCTGGAGGTCACCGAGCCCACCGACGGTGAACTCGTCGAGAAGGACCGCAACTCCTCGATGGTCACCACCTGGCGGGTCACCCCGGCCGGCGAGGGCAAGTCCCGGGTCGTCGTGACCACCACCTGGCAGGGCGCCGGCGGCATCGGCGGCTTCTTCGAGAAGACCTTCGCGCCCAAGGGGCTCGGCCGGATCTACGACGCGATGCTCGACAAGCTCGCCGCCGAGGTCGAGAAGTAGAACCAACGGACCACCGGTGACGGGTCGTTGGCCCCCTCACCGGTTCGAGTGGATCTCCCTGCTCCCCGGCGATACGCCGTAACTCGTCGCGCTTGCTCACAGTTGTCGCTTTACGCGGGAATTGTGCGGCAGCGCGACGAGGGGAGCGGGACGTGGGCGGGACCACTCTGGTGAAGGGCGAACCGGCCGCGGCACCTCACTCGCAGGGCCCGTCCGAGGGGCCGGCCGCCGAGACCGGACTGAGCCCACGCCAGGTGCGGTTGGTCTTCGTCGGGCTGATGCTCGCGCTGCTGCTGGCGGCGCTGGAGCAGATGATCGTCGCCACCGCGCTGCCGAAGATCGTCGGCGAACTGCACGGCCTGGACAGGATGTCCTGGGCGATCACCGCCTACCTCCTCACCTCCACCATCGGCCTGCCGATCTACGGCAAGCTCGGCGACCTCTTCGGCCGCAAGGGCGTCTTCCAGTTCGCGATCGTCGTCTTCGTCGTCGGATCCGCACTCGCCGGCCGGGCCGGGACCATGGACCAGCTGATCGCCTTCCGCGCGGTCCAGGGCGTCGGCGCGGGCGGCCTCATGATCGGCGTACAGGCGATCATCGCGGACATCGTGCCGGCCCGGGAGCGCGGCCGCTTCATGGGCCTCATCGGCGCCGCCTTCGGCCTCGCCTCCGTCGCCGGGCCCCTGCTGGGCGGCTACTTCACGGACCACCTCTCCTGGCGCTGGTGCTTCTACATCAACGTCCCCTTCGGCCTGGTCACCCTCGCCGTCGTCGCCGTCGTGCCGAAGCTGCCGAAGCCGACCGCCCGGCCCCGGCTCGACATCCTCGGCGCACTGCTGCTCGCCACCGCCTCCACCTGTCTGGTGCTGCTGACCAGCTGGGGCGGCACCGAGTACGCGTGGGACTCGCGGGTCGTCATCGGGCTCGGCGCCGGCGCGGTGGCCGCATCCGTCCTCTTCCTCGTCGCCGAGCACTTCGCGGCCGCACCCCTCATCCCGCTCCGGCTGTTCAGGGACTCCGTCTTCAACGTCACCGGCCTGGTCGGCCTCGTGATCGGCGTCGCCCTCTTCGGCGCCGCCAGCTATCTGCCGACGTTCCTGCAGATGGTCGACGGGGCCTCCGCCACCGAGTCGGGCCTCCTGATGCTGCCGATGATGGGCGGCATCGTCGGCGCCTCGATCATCTCCGGGCAGCTCATCAGCCACACCGGGCACTACAAGATCCACCCGATCATCGGCGGGCTGCTGTCCGTCATCGGCATGTGGCTTCTTTCCCGCCTCGAAGTCGACACGCCCCGGCTGCACTACAGCATCTGGATGGCCGTCCTCGGCGCCGGGATCGGCATGGTGATGCCGGTGCTGATCCTCGCCGTGCAGAACTCCGTACGCCCCGCCGACCTCGGCGCCGCCACCAGTGCCAACAACTACTTCCGGCAGATCGGCGGCAGCGTCGGCGCCGCGATCTTCGGCACCCTCTTCGCCGACCGGCTCGCCGACGCGCTGCAGGAACGCCTCCCCGCGCGCGCGGGTGCCGGCCCGCCGCGGCAACGGCTGATGTCACTTCCCGACCCCGAGGCCATCACGCCGCAGCTCGTCCACGCGCTGCCCCCGGCGCTGCGCGACGGCTACATCCGGGCGTACGCCGACGCCATGCCGCGGATCTTCCTCTACCTGGTGCCGGTGCTCGTCCTCGGCCTGCTCATCGCCTTTTTCCTCAAGGAGAAACCCCTGTTGACCAGCACAGCGTCCCACAACGCCCCCGCCGCGGAGCCGCAGACCGCGCCCGTGAACGCCCAGGTCCCGCAGGCCCGTTCGCCGTACGCGGCCGGAATCCCCGTGTGCGGCACGGTGCAGCACTCCGACGGGACGGTCGTGCCCCGCGCGGCCCTCACCCTGATCGACGTCACCGGACGGCAGATCGGGCGGGGCGCGAGCGGCGAGGACGGGCGGTACGCGCTGTCGACGCCGGGCTCGGGGGCGTACGTCCTGATCGCCGCGGCGGGCGGCCACCAGCCGCAGGCGGTCTCCGTGACCGTCGGGGAGCGGCCCGTCGAGCTGGACGTCGTCCTCGGCGGCGCCGGACGCCTCGCCGGGAGCGTGGTCACCGCGGACGGCAGCCCCGTCCGGGACGCCATCGTCACGCTCACCAACGTGCACGGCGAGGTCGTCGCCACCACTCGCAGCGGACGCGAGGGCGGCTACGTCATCACCGAGCTGGTGGCCGGCGAGTACACCCTCGCCGCCGGCGCGCCCGCCTTCCGCCCCGCCGCGCTCCCCGTCACCGTCCAGGCCTCCCGGGAGACCCGCCAGGACGTCGAACTCGCCGGTGGAGCAGTGCTGCGCGGCACCGTGCGGGCCGGCGGCGGACGGCCCGTCGAGGACGCGCGCGTGACGCTGCTGGACGTGGCCGGCAACGTCGTGGACACCCTCACCACCGGTCCGGACGGAACGTTCAGGTTCGTCGACCTGCCCTCCGGCGAGTACACCGTCATCGCCGCGGGATACCCCCCGGTCGCCACGGTGCTCCAAGTGGCCGGCGGGGGACGCACGGAACGGGATCTCCAGCTGGGCCACGAGGACTGAAAACCTGTCAGTAACCTGCCGTCCTTGGGGCGTTCGCCCTGCTCAGCGTGGGGGCGCGGGGGCGTGCGCCGGTGTGATCCCGCGACACCAATTCGCCAATTGCCGCACATCGTGACCGATCGGCGCCGTACGGTGGTGAAGGCGGCACAGATCTCGCGGAGCCGTGGGGAGAGAGGGCCTGGGCCATGGACCGTGGCACCGAGAGGGACACACCTCCCAGCCCCGGAGCTGGGAACGGCACGGCGGAGCACGCCGTGGCCGGCCGCATCCCGCTGGCCGTGGTCGTGGTGGACCGCGACGGCTTCGTCTCCCACTGGAGCACGGGTGCGCGCCGCCTGTTCGGCGCCGCCAAGGAAGACGCGATCGGCCGCTTGGCGGTCGACCTTCTCCCCGTCTCCGGAGCGTTGCCCGAGGAGGACGAGGTCGCGCCCTACGGGGCGTACGCGGCCTACGACGGTCTCGGACCCGACCTCGAGACGTCCCTCGACGGCAGGCTGTCCTACCCGGCCGCGGGCCGTGCCCGCCTCACCGTGGCGGAACACGACCGGGCCGACGTCCTGTGGTGGGCCTACCCGCTGATCGGCCCCGGGCCAGAGCGCCTGTTGGTCCTCGCCGCCGACGCGGGCGGACTGCGGCAGGACGACCCGGACGAGGACGTGGCGTTCGAGCGGATCGCCCCCGGCTTCGCCCTGCACACCGACTTCCCCGGCGCCGACGAACTGGCCCGGCGGCTCCCCGAGATCCTGCCCAGCATGAGCGTCGACGAGGGCGCCCGCATCGTCGCGCAGATCCTCGAACTGGGCTATCCGGTCCTGGAGTTCAGCCAGAACGACCGGGTGCCCGTCACCCCCGACTGGGGAGTGCCCCGGCGCGCCGAGCGCAGGGCCCGCCGTGAGCGTGCGGCCCGGGCCCTGGCCGAGGGGCGGCCGGTCCCGCAGGACGCCGCCGACGAGAGCGAGGACCTCGAGTACGCCGCCGTACGCGAGCGTCTGGAGTTCCTGAACGAGGTCAGCGGCCGTATCGGCACCTCCCTCGACCTGGCCAGGACCATCGTCGAGGTCAGCAAGGCCGTGGTGCCCCGCTTCACCGACGTCGCCGGCACCTATCTGCGCGAACAGGTCGTCGCCGGCGAGGAGTTCTCCGAGGGCGTGCCGGACACGACGACCATGTGGCACCGGGTCGCCCTGGAACACACCGACGAACCCGGCCGCTGGGACGACGTCGTGCCGGTCGGCGAGGCCATGCCGTTCCCGGCGCACACGCCGTTCTTCCAGTGCATGACCAGCGGCGAACCCGTCCTCGTGCCGCGCATCAGCGAACCGATGGGCCACGCCATCGCCTCGCAGTTCGAGAAGCGTGACATCCGGCCCCTCATCACGGGCCGCTCCATGTTGATCGTGCCCCTCAAGGCACGCAATGTGGTCCTCGGTTTCATGATCCTGCTGCGGCACCCCGAGCGCGTCGAGTTCAACGACATGGACCGCGTCACCGGCGCCGAACTCGCCGCCCGCGCGGGCCTCGTGCTCGACAACGCGCGCATGTACACCTACCAGGAGAGCGTCGCCGAGACCCTCCAGGACAGCATGCTGCCGCACATCCCGCCGCGCATGGCGGGCTGCGACATCGCCACCCGCTATCTGCCCGGCACCCTCCTCGGCCGCGTCGGCGGCGACTGGTTCGACTCCGTGAAACTGCCCGGCGCCCGCACCGCCCTGGTCGTCGGCGACGTCATGGGCCACGGCCTCAACTCGGCCGCGATGATGGGCCAGTTGCGTACGGCCGTACAGACCATGGCCGCCCTCGACCTCCCGCCCGCCCAACTGCTGCGCAACCTCGACGACCTCGCCCAGCGCCTCGGCGACACATACCTCGCGACCTGTCTGTACGCCGTCTACGACCCGATCGCGAGCGAACTGCACATCGCCAACGCCGGTCACATCCCGCCCGTCGTGGTCCGCGCCCGGGACGGCGGCAGCGAACTGCTCGACCTCCCGACGGGTGCGCCGATCGGCGTCGGAGGGGTGCCGTTCGAGGCGGTACGCGTGCGCGTGGAGCCCGGGGACCGACTCGTGATGTGCACCGACGGCCTGGTGGAGGTGCGCGGCGAGGACATCGGCGTAGGCCTCGCCACCCTGTGCGAGTCCGCCGCGCATCCGGCCGCCTCCATGGACGACGCCTGCGACACCATCATCCGCGCCCTCAACACCCGCGGCGGCCGCAAGGACGACGTGGCCCTGCTGATGGCCCGCCTGAACGGCATCGAGCCCGACGACGTCGCCGAATGGCGGCTCCCCCTCGACCCGATCGAGGTGGGCCGGGCCCGCGCGGTGGTCCGCGAACAGCTCCATGAGTGGGGGCTCGCGGGGCTTGTCGGGCCCGCCGAGCTCATGGTCGGCGAACTCGTCACCAACGCCGTACGGCACTCCCACAGCCGTCCCGTCGACCTGCGCCTGGTGCGCGGCGACACCCTGCTGTGCGAAGTGGACGACGACGACCACGAGCTGCCGACCCTGCTGAGCGCGGGCCCGGGCGACGAGTTCGGGCGCGGCCTGCGTGTGGTGAGCACCCTCGCGCGTGAGTGGGGGACCAGCCGGACGAAGGCCGGCAAGACCGTGTGGTTCGAGCTGACGCTGCCGCGGCGCTGACCCACCCCTGGGACCCAGGGGGCGCACGACGGCGCGTTCATCTCGAACGGCCCGTGAAGGAATGCGCCACGCGCTTGTGGGCGTGACCCGGGCGCGATACACCGTACTGGCCCGTCGCTCGGGGCGGGCTGCGTCGCACCCTGGGGAGTTGGTCATGAGCGTGACGAGTCGGTACCGGGAGGCATGGGAGGGCTTCTGGCGTGAGGCTCCCGGCGAACAGGGGGCCGTGTTCTGGGATGCGGAGCCGATCCTGACGGCCGGCGCCCACCTCGCCCTCTTCGAGCCCCACATGGTCGACCACGGACTGCCGTTGGTGGACCTCGGCTGCGGCAACGGCACCCAGACCCGGTTCCTCGCCGACCGCTTCCCGCACGTCCTGGGCGCCGACCTGTCCGCCGCCGCCCTCGACCACGCCCGGCACGCCGACCGGCCGGGACAGGCGACGTACCGGCTGCTGGACGCCGCCGGGAAGGGCGAGGCGGAGACACTGCACGCGGAACTCGGCGACGCCAACGTCTATATGCGGGGCGTCCTCCACCAGGCCGACCCCGACGACCGTCAGCCGCTCGTGGACGGGCTCGCCGCGCTCCTCGGGGAACGCGGCCGGGCCTTCCTCGTCGAGCTCTCCGAGGCGGCCAAACCCGTCCTCATAGGCATGGCACAGAGCCCCGACGGGCCGCCGCCCAAGCTGGCGCCCGTCTTCCGGCACGGCCTCGCGCCCGGCGAGGTCGCCGACGACGCGATCCCCGTCTATCTGAACGTGGCCGGACTGACCGTTCTGGCGAGCGGTGAACTGCCGCTCATCACCACGGAGTACCGGCCCGACGGCACCCGGATCGAACTTCCGTCGAAGTGGCTGGTGGCGGGGCGCGTGGCGTGACGCCGGTGGCGGGTGGGGTCACGGGGAACTCCGGCAAACGCAAAATCGTTGTCAAGTCGCGGCATTGTCAACGTAGTTGTCGCCGCAGTTGTTGCCGTAGTTGTCAACGAAACCCACGCCATGGAGGCCCCGCCATGACCCCGCCCCACCCCCACCCGACCCGGAGAGCCGTGCTCGGCGGCGCCGCCCTCGCCGCCCTCGCCGTGACGGCCGGCGCCGGCACCGCGAGCGCGACCCCGCGCGCCACCTGGCCGACGGAGTTCCCCCTTCCGAACGGCTGGCTCCCCGAGGGCATCGCCATCGGTGCCAAGCCGTACGCCTACATGGGCTCCCGTGCCAACGGCGCGATCTACCGCACCGACCTGCGCACCGGAGAGGGCAAGGTCCTCTTCGCGGGCGGCACCGGTCTGATCTCCGTCGGCCTGAAGGCCGACCGCGACGGCCTGCTGTACGTGGCCGGGAACACGGGCGTCGCCCGGGTCCACGACTCCCGCACCGGCGAGCTCCTCGCCACCCACCAACTCACCGAGGCCACCGGGCACTTCATCAACGACGTCACCCTGCTCGGCGACCGCGCCTGGTTCACCGACTCGCGCGACGCGGTCCTCTACGGCGTCCCGCGCGGCGGCAGGGACGGCGACATCCGCGCCCTGCCGCTCACCGGGGACTGGACGCAATTGCCGGGCGTCAACAACGCCAACGGCATTGTCGGCACACCCGACGGCCGCGGTCTGATCGTGGTCAAGAGCTCGCCGGGCGAGCTGTACAACGTGAACGTCAAGACCGGGGCCGCCACGAAGATCACGCTGGTCGGCCAGGCCGACGTCGTCAACGGCGACGGCCTGTGGCGCACAGGCCGCACGCTGTACGTCGTACAGAACCGCCTGAACCTGATCAGCGTCTGGGACCTCGACGCCGAGGCCACCACCGCCACCCTGCGGAAGACGATCACCGACCCGCGCTTCGACGTGCCCACCACGGCCGCCCGCTTCGGCGACCGCCTCTACCTGGTCAACGCGCGCTTCACGACGACGCCTACGCCCGAGACGACGTACAACGCCGTCGCGGTCTCCATCTGAGCCTGCGCGGCCGGCGATTCACCCTCCGGCGCTCCGGCACCGGAGGGCGAATCATCCCTGTCAGCCGAGTGCGCGACCCCGGCGGTACGCCACCCGGCCCGCGGCGAGCAGCGTGGCCGCGAGCGCGGCGACCCAGAGCACGGTGACGCCGGTGGAGGCGAGGCTGCCGCCCGTGGTCGAGGCGCCCGCCGTGCCGGTGCCGCCGGTCGTGGAGCCGGAGGTGCCGCCGCCGGTGGTGCCGGTGCCGCCGCCCGTCGTGCCCGAGGAGCCGCCCGTGCCGCCCGTGTCACCGGTGCCCGGGCCGGTGGCCACCGGGTCCTGGCCGACGAAGGCGACCGGCACCTTCACGTCCTGGGAACGGTCGCCGGAGAGGGTGTGGTCGGCGCGGGTGGCGAGCACGCAGGTGACCTTGAAGCAGTCGGTGAACTCGTCCTTGGCGTCCACGCTCAGCTCGACTTCGAAGGAGCCGCCCTCGCCGTAGGGGATCGCCAACTCCTCACCGTAGTCCGGCGGGTTGGTGGAGATCCACGCCGAGGAGTGGGACGCGCCGGACATGTCGACGCCGCCGATGCACGGCGTGGGCAGTTCGCCCTCGCCGTTGTCGACGCACAGGGCGACGTAGATGCCCTTCTCCTCGTCGTAGCCGGAGCCGGTGATCTTCAGGGTCTGGTTCTCGGTGGCGAGGTTGTTGACCGGGGTGACGGTGAGCTGCTGGCCCGCCGGGCCGGTGACCGTCCTGGTGCCGGACGGCGCGGTGTCCTCACCGCCGTCCTCGCCGCCACCGGTGTTGCCGCCGCCGGCCTCGGTGACCGTGAGCGTGAGGGGCGAAGTGCGGGTCGTGCCAGCGGAGTTGGTGAACTCGGCGCGGTACCGGTAACCGTCCTGCGCCGTTTTCGCGGTGAAGGAGTACGCGTTCTTCGTGGCGCCCTCGACCGCGGCCCAGGTCTGGCCGCCGTCGGGGCTGACCTGCCAGCGCACGGTCGGCTCCGGGGTGCCCTCGGCGGCGGCGACGAACGTCACCTCGTCCCCCGGGGCGACGGACTGGCCGGTGGGGGACTGGGTGACCTCGGGGGAGACGCGGCGGTCGAGCTTGACCACCTCGCTCTCCTGCTGGTTGGTGAGGTAGACGGAGGCGGCGTCCGGGGCGACGGCGACGCCCGCGTAGGCGCCGGCGCGGCTGCCCGGCAGCGCTACCGGCTCGGCCGCCTGCTCGAAGCCGGAGCTGTCGAAGACCTGCAGGGAGCCGACGTTGTCCGCGCCGTTGTCGGCGTTGCCGTAGTCCTCGCGGAGCACGAAGGCCTCGCCGGTGGTCTTGTCGAAGCCGGCCGCCGTGGGCCTGTCGTTGCCGTTGCCCTTCAGGGTGGTCAGCAGCTTGGCGTCCTTGCCGAAGACGAGTACGTCGTCCCCGCTGCCGACCCAGACGTTGCCCGTCGACGGGTCCGGCTCGACGAAGAACACGGACGCGGCCGGGAGTTCGGCCGTGGCCGTGACCGTGAAGGAGCCGGTGTCGACGCGGCGCAGCTGTCCTCCCGTGCCCCCGGCGGACCAGGCGGCGCCGTGGGCGGTGTCGACTCCGAGCAGGGAGGCGCCGTCGAGGGTCAGGGTGCGCCTGACGGCGCCGGTGGCCGTCTCGATCTCGGAGAGGACGGGGCCCTGGGCCACCAGGACGGCGGAGGCGTCGGTGCCCGCACCGATCCCGGTGATCTCGGTACCCGCGAGCCAGACGCCCTTCGCGGTCGTGTCGCCGTCCTTGGCGGTGCCCACGCCGCGCAGCGGGTAGTGGAACACGACCCCGTCGCCGGTGAGGGGCGCGGCGATCCGGCGGACCACCCGGGCGGCCGGGGCGCCGGTGGAGCCGGGGGCCTGGGCGATGTGGCTGAGGACCTTGCCGTCCCTCGGGTCGAGGACGTACAGGCCCTGCTCGGCCACGTCCGCGGTGTCGACGATGTTGTCCGAACCGACGTACAGTTTCCCGGAGTCGGGGTGCAGCAGGAGGTCCAGGGGGCGGCCCGCGGTGGTGAACTCGGCCGACTTCACATAGCTGACCGTGCCCGCCGGTACGTCCACTCCGTCCCCGTCGCCGTCACCGGGGTCCTGGCCCTGGAAGGTGAGGGGGATGCGGACGTCCTGGGAGCGGTCGCCGGTGCCGTTGTGGTCGACGCGGGTGATGACCGAGCAGGCGACCTGGAGGCAGTCGAGGCCGCCGTCCTCGGCCTTGACCTCCAGCCGGACGTCGAAGGTGCCGCCCTCGCCCCACGGGATGGCGACCGTGCCGGCGCCTTCGTCCGGGGCGCCCACGGGGATGATCCATTTCGAGGCGCCGCTGTCGCCCTCCTGGTCGGCGCCGCCGAGGCAGGGGCTGGGGATGCGGTTGTCGCCGTTGTCCTTGCAGACGGCGACGTAGACGCCCTTGGTGTCGTCGTAGCCCTCGCCGGTGACACGGAGGGTCTCGCCTGCCGGGTTCAGGTCGGCCGAGGCGGACACCGTGAGCTTCTGGCCGTCCTTGCCGAGCGCCGTCTTCGGGGTGTCGGCGGCCTGCGCGGCAGAGCCGACGGTGACGGCCGTCGCCGCGGCCGTCACCAGGGCGGCGGCGCCGAGGAGCGCCGCCGGGCGCCGGAACCGGGGGAGCGCCGCCCGGACCGGCCTGCTCCGGGCCGTCGTGTCGTCTGTCATGAAGGGTTCCTCACTTGTCGGGTGCGCCCGGCACTCCGGTCGCGCGAGAGCCGGGCCCCGCGTGCGAGGGGCCCGGTCCGACGGGCGCCTACTGGAAGCTGATCGGGACGTGGACGTCGTACTTGCGGTCGTCGGTGTCGAAGTGGTCGGCACGCGTGACGACGGCGCAGGTGACGTCGTCGCCGCAGACCTGGCCGTTGTCGAGCGTGGCCTTCACGTAGATCTGCACGCTGAAGGTGCCGCCGGAGCCGAACTTGGAGCTGTTGGCGAACAGGCCGCCGAAGGTGTTGTTCACCCAGTGCGAGGCACCGATCGAGCCGTCCTCGTCCTGGCCGCCCAGACACGGGGTGGGCTTGTTCGCGCCCTGCGCGCCGTCGACCGCGCACAGGCCGACGTAGATGCCCTGGCCGGTGTTGAAGCCGGAGCCGGTGACCGTGATGACCTGGCCCGTGGAGGCGGCCGTGTCCGGGGCGGTCACCGACAGGCTGTAGGTGGTGCTTCCGTCGACGATCGTGCGCGTCGAGGTGGCCGCGGAGGCGGAGGTCGCCAGGCCCAGGGTGAGGGCGGCGGAGGCGGCGACGGCGAGGGCGGTACGGGCGGAAGGAACGGCTCTCATGGTGAGCACTTCACCTTTCTCGGTGCGTCAGAACCCCATGGGGGTTAGGTAAGGCAAACCTAAATACGACTTTCCGAGGCTTGTCAACAGATGGCAAAGAGTTCTCAACTTCCGCCTGTATCAGGGGAATTGGGCACGCCGAGGAACGGACCGTGCGGCCCGCTCCTCGATACGGATTCACTCCTGCCGACACGCCGGATCAGTCCGAAGCCAGGACCTCGAACCGTGCGACAGCCCTGCGCTCCCCGGAGACGCTGTAGAGCTCGACGGCGTGCGCGCCCTCGGTGGCCGTCGCGTACACCGGGAAGGCCTGGGAGATGCGGCCCTCCTCGTCGGCGACCGCCTGGTAGCGGGTGTCCTCGTCGATCGCGACGAGCACCACCTCGCCGGGCTCGAAGCCCGCGCCGGTCACTTCCTGTTCGCCTCCCGCGGTCACGCCGGCGTGGGTCGGTGCCGCCGAGGGCTCGCCCTGCTGCCGTTGTTTCTCCGGCGCGGTGGCGCTCACGGACGGCCGGGGTTGGGGCTGGGGTTGGGGTTGGGGTGTCCCGTCCGGCTGGGCCGGCACCTCGGGGACCTCGCCGGCCCCGGTTCCCACGGTCACGTCGAGGAGGCCGAGGCCGTCCCCCGCCGCGAACCGCTGCCCGCTCCACTCGGACAGCAGGCGCGCGCCCTCCTCGGTGAGGGAGGCCCGCAACCCGGTCCATGTCACCCCGCCGGTGCGTACGGCAGGAGCGGCATCGCCCACCGCCATGTCGGCCAGGGCCAGTTCACGGGCGGCGCCGCCCTCGACGGCCGTACGCGCGTACAGAGTGCCCGCGGCGCCCTCCAGCTCCAGTCGCAGTCCGCCGAGTGCGAGGGGCTGCGCCGCCTCGGTCGGCCGCGCGAGTCGGGCCGTACCCGCCAACTCGACCGCCGCGTCCCCGGTCTCGGGGTTGGCGCCCCCGCCGGTGGCCGGGAACCACGCGCGCTCCGCGGACCCCCGTACGGCGGGTTCGACGACGTCGAACGACACGCCCCGGTCGGCGAGTTCCGCGTCGGCCGTGGCCCAGCTCGCGAAGCCGCCGGACACCTCCCGGGGGAACGCCTGACCGTCCTGGGCGGCCGCCAGGCCCGGGCACAGCAGCGCGAGCAGGGCGCCGCCCGCCAGAGTGGCGGCGCCGGGTCTCTTCACCATCTTCAATTCTCCCTCTGGGATATGGGGTTGAGTCGCCGTCGGCGGGCGTCTCGGTGCCCGCCGTCAGCCGGTGCCCGCGCCGCCCGCCCGCCCGGTGCGGCGACGGCGCGCCCAGAACCGGGTGCCGGTGCCGGCCGCGACCAGCCCGGCCGCCGTGAGTCCGACCGTCAGGGCGGCGGAGCCGGTAGTGGCGAGCGGCCCGCTCGACGTCGCGCTGCCGGTGTCGCCGCCGGTCGTGCTCGCGCCGGCCGTGACGCTGGGCGTCGCCGAGGCGTCGTCGTCGCTCGACGCGCTCCCGCCGCCGCCGGTGAACGTCACCGGGATGCGGGCCGTCTGGGTCTGGTCGCCGCCGCGCGTGTGGTCGTTGCGGGTGATCACCGCGCAGGTCACGCCGGATGCGGTGCAGTCGGTGTTCGCGTCCTTCGCGCGCACCTTGAGCTGCACGCTGAACGTGCCCTTGTGTCCGCTGCCTCCGTACGGCTCGGCCAGACCCTCGCCGTACGACGGCGGGTTGGAGGAGATCCATGCGGACGCCCCCGACTCGCCGGACATGTCGACGCCGCCGACGCACGGCGTGGGCGTCCTGCCCGCGCCGTTGTCCACGCAGAAGGCGACGTAGACGCCCTTCTCGGTGTTGTAGCCGGTGCCGGAGACCGTCACCGTCTCGCCCGCCGGGTCGAGCCCGGAGGCCTTGGAGACGGTGAGTTTCTGTCCCTCGGGTCCCGTCGCCGACGTGCCCGCGGCCCACGCGGGCGAACCCGTCGGAAGCGTCAGAGCGATCGCCGTGAGTGCGGCTGCTCCCGCAACTCGCCTGCTGTGCAGGCCACTTGACCCATTCACGTGCCACCCCCAGCAAGAGTTATTAAGGTAAGCCTAACCTAAGCTGTCGATCAACTGCATGGGACCCAGGAGACTCGAAAGGCCGAGCGATGCGTATGTCCGGTAGATCCCCACAACCCCTGCGGCGACGGGCCTTCGCCCCCGTCGTCCTGGCTCTCGCGCTGCTGACGGCCGCCTGCGGCGGCGGTGCGTCCGGTACATCCGGCACGGCCTCATCGGGGGCGGAATCGGGGGCGGACGCGTCCCCGGCGTCCGCGAGCGAGCGTGCCGCGGCGGCCGGGAAGCAGCTCGCGAAGAACACTCTCGTGCCCCTCGAAGGCAAGGCGCCCGCCCCGGAGTTGCCGGTGACCGTCGACTCCTCCGACGGGCGCAGGGTGACCGTGAAGGACGCCTCGCGCATCCTGCCGCTCAACGGCGGTGTGGCCGAGATCGTGTTCACGCTGGGGCTCGGCGACCGGGTCGTCGGCCGTGACATCACCGCCACCTTCGCGGAGGCGAAGAAGCTTCCGCAGGTCACCAAGGCGCACGACGTGAGCGCGGAGAGCGTGCTGTCCCTGAGGCCCACGGTGGTGCTCGCCGACACCGACACCGGGCCGCAGGAGGCCATCGACCAGATCCGCGACGCCGGGGTCCCCGTCGTCGTCCTCGACCCGGCCACCGAACTGGCCGACGTCTCCACCCGCACCACCCGGGTCGCCGAGGCCCTCGGTGTGCCGGCCGCGGGCACGGCCCTCAACGCCCGCATCGACAAGGACCTCGCGGCGGCGAAGGTGGCCGTGCCCGAGGGCAGCCGGCCCGAGGTTGCCTTCCTGTACATGCGCGGCAGCGCGGCCGTCTACCTCATGGGTGGCAAGGGGTCCGGCGCGGACTCGCTGATCGAGGCGGCCGGCGCCGTGGACGCGGGCGTCCAGGCGGGCCTGGACAAGCCGTTCACGCCCCTCACCAGCGAGGCCCTGGTCTCCGCCCAGCCCGATGTGATCCTGATGATGGACAAGGGGCTCGAGTCGGTCGGGGGCGTCGACGGCCTGGTCGACATCCCGGGCATCCGCGAGACACCGGCCGGCGCGGACCGGCGGATCGTCACCCTGGAGGACGGGGTCCTGCTGAGCTTCGGGCCACGGACGCCGCTGGTGATCGACATCCTCGTGGACCGGATCCACGGGAAGTGACGCAGCCGAGGCGTACGAACGCGCAAGCAATGTTTCACCGGGGGAAGCTGTGAGTCGCAGCCGGGCCCATTGTTGCCCCGCAGGCACGGGCACAGCATGAGGCGACCCATCCGCAGGAGGGTCGGGCACGGCGTCGTGTGCGCCCGCAGTCCGGCCCAACTCTCCGATCGGGAGACCCAGTTGTGAGCTTGCGAGACGTCCACCCCCCACATCCGGCCGCCCCGGGACTCGGCCGCCGGGACTTCCTCGGCCGCACCGCCGGTGTCACGGCCGGCGCGGCACTGCTCGGCGCGGTGGAGACCGGCCGGGCGGCGGCAGCCGTGCCGGCGAGAGCCACCGGGGTGCCGGTACGCACCCGGTCCGGCCTGGTGACCGGTGTCCCCGCGGCCCTGGACGGCGTGACCGTCTACAAGGGCATCCCCTACGCCGCCTCGACCGCCGGGGAGAACCGCTGGCGTGCGCCGCAGCCGCCCCCGTCCTGGACGGGCGTCCGCAAGGCGGACACCTGGGGCGCCGCCTGTCCCCAGCCCGTCACCGGCATCGACGCCGACAAGGTGCCGCCGCTGAGCGAGGACTGCCTGAACCTCAACATCTGGACGGGGGCAGCCGGTTCGCAGGAACGCCGTCCCGTCTTCCTCTGGATCTACGGCGGCCGCAACTCCGCCATGTGGGCCTCGCAGCCGGTCTACGACGGCGCGAACCTCGCCGCCAAGGGCGCGGTCGTCGTCACCTACAACCACCGCGTCGGCGCGTTCGGCAACCTCGCCCACCCCGAGTTGAGCGCGGAGTCCGGACACGGCGGCTCAGGCAACTGGGGTGTGCTGGACACCGTGGCGGCGCTGCACTGGATCCGGCGCAACATCGCCGCGTTCGGCGGCGACCCGGACCGGGTCACCATCGGCGGCTGGTCGCACGGCTCGTCGTTCGTCAACATCCTGATGATCTCCCGGCTCGCCCGGGGCCTGTACCACCGGGCACTGCTCGCGGCCGGCGTGCAGTACACCAAGGACCCCGCCCTCGGCCATGTGGCGGGCGGCTACGACCCGTTGGCCGCCGCCGAGGCCAACGGCACCGCGTTCGCCGACTACCTGGGCGCCTCCTCCCTGGCCGGCCTGCGCGCGCTGACCGCGGACGAGATCGTGTCCAAGGTGTACGCGCCCGACGCCCCCGCCACCGGCACCGACTTCGGCAACGTCCTGGACGGATACGTCCTGCCGACGACGTACACGGACGCGATGGTCTCCCGTACGGAGGCCGACGTGCCGGTTCTCACCGGCAACAACAAGGACGAGAACGGGGCCTCGCCGACCCTGCGGATGACGGTGGCGGACTACCGGGCCTACGCGGCCTCGGAGTTCGGTGACAAGGCGGACGAGTTCCTCGCCCTCTATCCCGCGGCCACCGACGGCGAGGCGGCCGAGCAGTACAACAACTACGCGCGCGACGAGGAACGCGTCTCCACCTTCCTGTGGGGCACGCAGTTCAGGAACACCGCCGGCAATCGCAGCCCCGTCTACAACTACTGGTGGACGCACGCTCCTCCCGGTGGGGACCCCACCAACCCGATCGAGCCCGCGACCGGTGCCGGTGCCTACCACGGGGCCGAGAAGTACTACCTCTTCGGCAACCTGTACGGCACCGACCGGCCCTGGACCGACGAGGACCACGCGATCGCCGACACCACGTCCTCGTACGTGGCGAACTTCGTCGCGACCGGCAACCCCAACGGCCGTGCCCTCCCCGTCTGGCCGGCCCTGCGCACGGCGAAGCCGCTGTCGATGGAGCTCGGCGACCGCTTCGCGCCCCTCACGGCGGCGGACAGCGACGCCAAGTACGCCTTCCTGAAGGACTACCTGGAGTCCCGGACGACGGCGTACTGATCCCCGTCCGGAGGGGGAACCGGCAGGGTGGCTTCCTGGCCGGTTCCCCCTCCGGCGCGTAACGTGACGGAGCATGAAGATCCTGATCAGCGCCGACATGGAGGGTGCCACCGGGGTGACCTGGCCGGCCGACGTGCTGCCGGGGACGCCGCAGTGGGAGCGGTGCCGCTCGATGTTCACCTCGGACGTCAACGCCGCCGTGCGGGGCTTCTTCGACGGCGGCGCGGACGAGGTGCTCGTCAACGAGGCCCACTGGACGATGCGCAACCTCCTCCTCGAACAGCTCGACGAGCGGGCCGAGATGCTCACCGGGCGGCACAAGTCGCTGTCCATGGTGGAGGGCGTCCAGCACGGCGACGTGGACGGCATCGCCTTCGTCGGCTACCACGCGGGCGCCGGCATGGAGGGCGTCCTCGCGCACACCTACCTCGCCAACTCCGTCACCGGCGTGTGGCTGAACGACGTACGGGCGAGTGAGGGGCTGCTCAACGCGCAGGTCGTCGCCGAGTACGGGGTGCCCGTCATCCTCGTCACCGGCGACGACGTGGCCTGCGAGGACGCCCTCGGCTACGCCCCCGAGGCGCTGAAGGTCGCCGTCAAGGACCATGTGTCGCGGTACGCGGCCGTGTGCCGTACGCCGGCCAGGACCGCCGCCGACATCCGTGCCGCGGCGAAGGAGGCGGCCGGGCTGGCGGTACGACGGGATCCGGTCGACGGTGGACCGTATACCGTCGCCCTCGAATTCGACGCGGAGCATCTGGCGATGGCCGCCACCGTCGTGCCGGGTGTGGCACGTGTCGGGGAGCGCAAGGTGGCGTACACCAGCGGCACCATGTACGACGGGATCCGCACCTTCAAGGCGGTCACCACGATCGCCTCGGCCGCGGTGGAGGAGCAGTATGGCTGACCAGCCTGAGCAGCAGGCCCTGGACGAGGTCGTCGAGTTCACCTCCGACCTCATCCGCATCGACACGACCAACCGGGGCGGCGGCGACTGCCAGGAGCGGCCGGCCGCCGAGTACGCCGCCGCGCGGCTGGCCGAGGCGGGCCTGGAGCCCACCCTGCTGGAGCGCACCAAGGGACGCACGAACGTGGTCGCACGGATCGAGGGCACCGACCCGTCGGCCGACGCGCTGCTCGTCCACGGTCACCTGGACGTCGTACCGGCCGAGGCGCGGGACTGGAGCGTGCACCCGTTCTCCGGGGAGATCCGCGACGGGGTCGTCTGGGGGCGTGGCGCGGTCGACATGAAGAACATGGACGCCATGATTCTCGCCGTGGTGCGGGACTGGGCGCGGCAGGGCGTACGCCCCCGGCGGGACGTCGTCATCGCGTTCACCGCCGACGAGGAGGCCAGCGCGGAGGACGGCTCCGGGTTTCTCGCCGACGAGCACCCCGGGCTGTTCGAGGGCTGCACGGAGGGCGTCAGCGAGTCGGGGGCGTTCACCTTTCACGACGGGAGCGGGCGGCAGCTCTACCCGATCGCCGCCGGTGAGCGCGGCACGGCCTGGCTGAAGCTCACCGCGCGCGGGCGGGCCGGGCACGGTTCCAAGGTGAACCGGGACAACGCCGTCACGCGTCTCGCCGCCGCGATCACCCGGATCGGCGAGCACGAGTGGCCGCTGCGACTGACCCCGACCGTGCGCGCCGCGCTCACCGAACTCGCCGCGTTGTACGGCATCGAGACGGACCTGGCGGACGTGGACACGCTGCTGGACAAGCTCGGCCCGGCGGCACGGCTCGTCGAGGCCACCGTCCGCAACAGCGCCAACCCGACCATGCTGGACGCCGGTTACAAGATCAACGTGATTCCCGGGGAGGCAGTGGCGTACGTCGACGGACGCTGTCTCCCCGGCGCCGAGGACGAGTTCCGTACGACCCTTGACCGGCTCACCGGACCTGACGTGGAGTGGGAGTTCCAGCATCGCGAGGTGGCCCTGCAGGCGCCGGTGGACTCGGCGACGTACGCGAGAATGCGGGCCGCCGTCGAGGAGTTCGCGCCGGAGGGTCACGTGGTGCCGTACTGCATGTCCGGCGGCACGGACGCCAAGCAGTTCTCGCGCCTGGGCATCACCGGCTACGGCTTCGCGCCGCTGAAGCTCCCGGAGGGCTTCGACTACCAGGCCCTCTTCCACGGGGTCGACGAACGGGTGCCCGTCGAGGCACTCCACTTCGGGGTCCGGGTGCTCGACCGCTTCCTGCGCACGGCCTAGGTACACATGGGGGACGAAGTGCGGACGTTGGCGTACGGCTCCTGGCCCTCGCCCATCGACGCGGCGCTCGCCGCCGCGCACGACGGGCATCCCGAGTACGTCGGCTTCGTCGGTGACGAGGCGTGGTGGACCGAGCCGCGGCCCCTCGAGGGCGGTCGGCGAACTCTGGTGCGGCGCTGCGATGACGGCTCTCAGGAGTCCGTGCTGCCCGCGCCGTGGAACGTGCGCAGCCGGGTCATCGAGTACGGCGGACAGCCCTGGGCGGGGGTGATGGCCGACGGCGAACCGCTCGTCGTCTTCGTGAACTTCGCCGACCAGCGGCTGTACCGGTTCCGGCCGGGTGGCGTGCCGCACCCGCTGACGCCGGTGTCCCCGGTCGGCGGCGGGCTGAGATGGGCCGATCCGCAGGTGCTGGTCGACCGCGGTGAAGTGTGGTGCGTGCTGGAGGAGTTCACCGGCGACGGATCCGTCGACGTGCGGCGGGTGCTCGCCGCCGTGCCGCTGGACGGTTCGGCGGCACAGGACCGGGACGGCGTACGCGAACTCACCGGCGAGCGGCACCGGTTCGTCACCGGGCCCCGGATCTCGCCCGACGGCCGGCGCGCGGCCTGGCTCGCCTGGGACCACCCGCGCATGCCGTGGGACGGGACGGAACTCGTCGTCGCGGGGATCGGCGGGGACGGCACCTTCCGGGAGGCGCGGACGGTGGCCGGTGGGCCGGAGGAGTCGATCGCGCAGGTCGAGTGGTCGACAGACGGCCGTCTACTGTATACAGCCGACCGTACGGGCTGGTGGAACCTGTATGCGGAAGACGGTGTACCGAAGGAGGAAGGCGGTGTACCGACCGCGGAGGGCGGTGTACTGAACGCAGAGGACGGTGTACCGAACGCGGAAGACCGTGCACCGAACGCAGGATCCGGTGTATCGAATGCAGTTGGCGACGGTGTACCGCTGTGCCCCCGCGAGGAGGAGTTCGGCGGCCCCCTCTGGAAGCTGGGCCACCGCTGGTTCGCCCCACTGGAGGGCGGTCTGATCGCCGTCGTGCACGGCCGTGGTGCCACCACGCTCGGGATCCTCGACCCGGAGACCGGCGAGGTCGTCGACGCGGCGGGCCCCTGGACCGAGTTCGCGCCCACCCTCGCGGTGCACGGCGAGCGGGTCGTCGCCGTCGGAGCGAGCCCCCGCAGCGCGTACGAAGTGGTGGAACTGGACGCCCGGACCGGTCGCGCCCGGGTGATCGGCGCCGCCCACGACGACGCCGTGGACCCCGCGTACTATCCCGAGCCGCAGATCCGCACCTTCACCGGACCGGCCGGACGTGACATCCACGCCCACATCTACCCGCCCCACAACCCCGGCTGCGTGGCGCCCGGCGACGAGCTCCCGCCCTACGTCGTCTGGGCGCACGGCGGCCCCACCGGCCGGGCCCCGCTCGTACTCGACCTGGAGATCGCCTACTTCACCTCGCGGGGCATCGGCGTCGCCGAGGTCAACTACGGCGGCTCGGCCGGGTACGGCCGCGAGTACCGGGGCCGGCTGCGCGAGCAGTGGGGCGTGGTCGACGTCGAGGACTGCGCCGCCGTCGCGCTCTCCCTCGCCGACGAGGGCACCGCCGACCGCGACCGGCTCGCCGTGCGCGGCGGCAGCGCCGGCGGCTGGACCGCGGCGTCCTCGCTCGCCACCACCGACGTCTACGCCTGCGGCACGATCATCTACCCCATCCTCGATCTGGCCGGCTGGGCGACGGGGGAGACCCACGACTTCGAGTCGCGGTACCTGGAGAGCCTGGTCGGACCGTATGCCGAGGTGCCCGCCCGGTACGCGGAGCGCTCGCCCGCCGAGCACGCCGACCGGGTCACCGTGCCCTTCCTGCTGCTCCAGGGACTGGACGACGTGATCTGTCCGCCCGCGCAGTGCGAACGGTTCCTGGCCCGCATGGAGGGGCGACGAGTACCGCACGCCTACCTCGCGTTCGAGGGGGAGGGGCACGGGTTCCGGAGGGCGGAGACCATGGTCCGGGTCCTGGAGTCCGAACTCTCGCTGTACGCCCAGGTCTTCGGTCTGAACCCGCCCGGCATCCCGACATTGGAGCTCACCAAGTGAAGGAACTTCTGCGGCCGTCCAGACTCGCCCCCGGTGCGCGCGTGGCCGTCGTGGCGCCCAGCGGGCCGGTGCCCGAGGAGCGGTTGCAGGCCGGGCTCGACGTGCTGCGCGGCTGGGACCTCGATCCGGTGGTGGGGCCCCATGTGCCGGACCGGCACGGGGAGTTCGACTATCTGGCGGGCGCCGACGCCGACCGGGCCGCCGACCTGCAGAGCGCCTGGTGCGACCCGTCCGTGGACGCGGTGCTGTGCGCGCGGGGCGGATACGGAGTGCAGCGGATGGTCGACCTGCTCGACTGGGAGGCGATGCGGGCGGCCGGGCCGAAGCTGCTGGTCGGGTTCAGCGACGTCACCGCGCTGCACGAGGAGTTCGCCGCGCGGCTCGGCCTGGTGACCTTGTACGGGCCGATGGCGGCCGGCGTCGACTTCATCAAGAACGCGCGGGCCCAGGAGCATCTGAAGGCCACCCTGTTCGCGCCGGAGACGGTCCGCACGATCACCTCCGGCGGCACGGCCCTGGTCCCCGGCCGGGCACGCGGCACGACCCTCGGCGGCTGCCTGTGTCTGCTCGCCGCCGAACTGGGCACCCCGCACGCCCGGCCCGGCGCGCACGGCGGACTGCTCTGCCTGGAGGACGTGGGGGAGGAGACCTACCGCCTCGACCGCTATCTGACCCAACTTCTGCGCGCGGGCTGGCTGGAGGGAGTGCGGGGTGTGCTGCTCGGGTCGTGGGAGCGGTGCGAGCCGTACGAGCGGGTGCGTGCACTGCTCGTCGACCGGCTCGGCGGCCTCGGTGTGCCCGTGGTCGAGGAGTTCGGATTCGGGCACGGTGAAGGGGCGTTGACCATCCCCTTCGGGGTGGCCGCCGAACTCGACGCCGACGCGGGCACGTTGACGCTCGACGAGCCGGCTCTGCGCTGATCCCGGGTCTGGTTCGTGGTGGCGGCGAACGACGACGCGTACGTCGGGAACCGGGGGATCAAGCCGGTGACCGTGGTGAGCGCGCCGGACGACACGGGGGTGCGGGAGCTGCCGGTGGCCGGGGACCGAGCGGACGGGGCACTCGTACGGCCCACGGGGCACTCGTACGGCCCACGGGGCACTCGTACGGCCCACGGCCGCCCGGCGGCACCGGGCTCGGCGCGCGGGGCGTATTTCACGAAACGGCGTGGCCGGCGGACCGTAGGGTGGCCGGATGCCGCACAACTCTTCCCCCTATCTCGCAGAAGGCCCCCGCGTGGGCATACGCCACTTCACCTACGAGGACGGCGCCGAGTTCACCGCCCGGGCGCGGGAGAGCAAGGAACTGCACCAACCGTGGCTCTTCCCGCCCGACAGCGCCGGTGCCTACACCGCGTACGCCGGGCGGCTGATCGAGGATCCGACCAAGGCCGGGTTCCTGGTCTGCGAGAAGCAGCAGGGGGGTGCCGTCGCGGGGTTCATCAACATCAACAACATCGTCGAGGGCGGTTTCCAGTGCGGGGCGCTCGGATACGGGGCCTTCGCGCACGCCGCCGGGCGCGGGCTGATGCGGGAGGGGCTCGGCCTCGTGGTGGGGCATGCGTTCGGGCCGATGCGGCTGCACCGGCTGGAGATCAACGTGCAGCCCGGCAATGCCGCGTCGATCGCGCTGGCGCGCAGCTGCGGGTTCCGGCTGGAGGGCTTCTCGCCGAACATGATCTTCATCGACGGGGCCTGGCGGGACCACGAGCGGTGGGCGATCACCACGGACATGCGGGCGTCCGGTCGGTCTTCACGCCGACGAGGATGACCCGCTTGCGGAACGTCGTCGTGCTCGACGCCCGCTCCAACCGCGGCCTGCGCCCGCCTGTCCGTCCCACCCGGAAACCGTTGCCCGGTGACAGGCAGGGCCGGCGCCGTCTTCACACCGCCGCCCTCGCCTCGTACACCCGCAGGCGCAGGGTTATACGCCGCCGCGGTCCGCGTACTCGTACACCGAGCCGTCCGGATGCAGGGCGATCAGATTGCGGCCCGCAGGTGTGGGAAGCGGGCCCGCGATGACGCGGGCGCCCAGCTCCGTCAGCACCCGGTGGGCCTCGTCGACGTCCGTGACGGCGATCGTCGCGGTGACCTTGCGCAGCACCTCCAGCTCGGCCTCCGGCCCGCTCATCAGCAGGAAACAGCCGACCGCGGCGACCTGGACGCCGCCGCGTTCGAAACGGAGGGCTCTGCCGCCCGCCAGGCGCTCGTAGAAGGGGACCGCGGTCTCCAGGTCGTCGACGCATACGCGCAGCGTGGCTCCCAGAATGTCCATGCGGACGAGCCTAGTTGGGGCGGCCGGGAGAGCGAGATCGTTTCACATGATCCCCTCGTCCCGACCGCCCCGGTCTCGGCGTTACGCGCCGGTGACCGCGGGTACCCGGCGGGGCATGGACCGCTTGGAGCATCTGGAACATCTGGACAAGCACCTTGTCGACGAGCTGGCGCAGGTGGCGCGTGAGACCGTGCGCGACGAACTGCGCGAGCAGACCCGCAAGCAGCGCCGCAAGGCCATGCTCTACGGCGCGTCGGGCGCCGTCGCCCTGTACGCGGGCGCGGCCCTCGCGCTCGCCGTGGGGCTGGCCCTCGCCGTCGGTCTGCCGGACTGGGCCGCCGCACTGATCACCGCGGCGATCCTGGGCGTCGTGGCGTACGTACTGCGCGGTGCCGCCCGGCCCCACGCGGCCCGGCCCGCGCCCCGGCACGATGCCGATCTGCCCGCGGGCGGGCAGCCGCATGTCGTCGGCGGCAGCGCACCGGGCGTCCCGCCGAGCGGGCTGGGCATGCCCTACCCGCCGATGCCGCCCGCCGCACCCGACGCGGGGACGGCGGCACCCGGGACCGGGGCGGCGGCGCCGCGCCCCGACGACATCGTCCCCGAGCAGCCGCACCACCGGGCGTGATGCGCGGTGCGCGACTTCCGCAAGGGGCCGCCCTCGAAGCACGGCAAGGTCGTCGTGGTGACCGGCGCCAGCGGCGGCGTGGGCCGGGCCACCGCCCAGGCCTTCGCCGCCCGGGGTGCCAGGGTCGCCCTGCTGGCCCGGGGCCGCGAGGGCCTCGCCGCGGCGGCCGACGAGGTACAGCTCGCCGGCGGTGAGGCGCTCGTCGTCACCGTGGACATGGCCGACGCCAAGGCGGTCGACGACGCCGCCCAGCAGGTCGTCGACGCCTTCGGGCACATCGACGTCTGGGTCAACAACGCCTTCGCCGGGGTGTTCGCCCCGTTCACCGAGATCACCCCGGACGAGTTCCGCCGGGTGACCGAAGTGGCGTATCTGGGCTATGTGTTCGGCACCCGCGCCGCGCTGCACCACATGCTGCCGCGCGACCGGGGCACGATCGTGCAGGTCGGCTCCGCGCTCGCCTACCGGGGGATTCCGCTGCAGTCGGCGTACTGCGGTGCCAAGCACGCCATTCAGGGTTTCAACGAGTCGCTGCGGTGCGAGCTGCTGCACTCCGGCACCGGTGTCCGTACGACGATGGTGCAGCTGCCCGCGGTCAACACCCCGCAGTTCGAATGGGTGTTGAACCGGATGCCGGGGCGGGCGCGGCCGGTGGCGCCGGTGTTCCAGCCGGAGGTCGCGGCGCGGGCGGTCGTGCACGCGGCCTCGCACGGGCGGCGGCGCGAGTACTGGGTCGGCGGGTCGACGGTGGCCACGCTGATCGCCAACGCGGTCGCACCCGGCGTACTGGACCGCTTTCTGGCGCGGACCGGGTTCGACGCGCAGCAGGACGAGCGGGACGAAGGGGAGTACGGCGGCGGCCCCGGCAACCTGTGGACGCCGGCGGACGGGCCGCACGGGCGGGACTTCGGGGCGCACGGGCGCTTCGACGACGAGGCGGTGTCCGACAGCCCGCAGGACTGGGTGTCCCGGAACCGGGGCCGGATGGGAGCGGGGCTGGCGGTGGCCGGCGGGCTGGGGGCCGTGGCCGCCGGGCTGCGGCGTGGGGGCCGGACGCCGTTGCGGCGGAGGTGAACTCGAGCCGTACGCAGACCGTTGCCTTGCAGGGAAATTGCACATCGTCCGGCCAGACCCTCAGGAAGCCGGCCAGACCCTCAGGAAGCCTGCTGGAGCTGCGGCAGCACCTTGGTGCGGTAGAAGTCGAAGAACCCGCGCTGGTCGGGGCCGATCTGGTTGACGTAGACCATGTCGAAGCCCGCGTCGGCGAACCGCTTCAGCTCCGCCACGTGCTCGTCCACGTTGTCGCCGCACACCCGGTTCCGGCGCACCATGTCCTCGGTGACCAGCTGCTGCGCCTGCTCGAAGTGCTTGGGCGAGGGCAGCACCTGGCCCAGTTCGCCGGGCAGTTGCTCGTTCGCCCAGAGCCGGTGGACGGTCCGTACGGCCTCGTCCTTGTCGGTGTCGTAGCAGACCTTCGTGCCGCCGCTGACGAGCTTGCCGCCGCCTCCGCCCTTGCGGTACTGCTCCACCATCGACGCGTCCGGCATCATCGTGATGTAGCCGTCGCCCACCCGGGACGCCAGCGCGGTCGCCGCGGGACCGAAGCCGGAGACGTCGATCGGGACGGGCTCGTCCGGGACGGTGTACAGGCGGGCGTTCTCCACCGTGTAGTGCGGGCCGTGGTGGTTGACCTCCTCCCCGGTGAACAGCCGGCGCATGACCTGGATGGACTCCTCCAGCATCTCCAGACGTACGTGGGCGGGCGGCCAGGCGTCGCCGAGGATGTGCTCGTTGAGCGCCTCACCGGTGCCCACGCCGAGCCGGAAACGGCCGTCCGTCATCACCGCGCCGGTCGCCGCGGCCTGTGCCACCACCGCCGGATGGATGCGCACGGTCGGGCAGGTCACCGCCGTCTCGATCGGCAGGGACACGGCCTCGGAGAGTGCGCCGATCACCGACCACACGAACGGACTCTGGCCCTGCGCGTCGTTCCACGGGTGGTAGTGGTCGGAGATCCACAGCGACCGGAACCCGGCCTGCTCGGCCATCCGCGCCTGCTCGATGAGCTCCGCGGGACCGTACTGCTCGCACGAGAGGAAGTAGCCGTACTCGGGCATGGGGGGTGTGCCTCCACGAGGTGGGCGGGTGGTTCGCCGTCCCGAGTACCCGGCGGCCGTGGCGGAAACCGGGCGGACGCGGGGCCACGACGGAGGCCGGGCGCACGTTTGGGTGCCCTGACCAGGGGGACGCGGAAGGCTCCCGAGGTACGCGACAGCCCCGGAGGCGAACCGTGAGTCGACCCCGCATAGTGATCGTCGGTGCCGGCTTCGCCGGGTACCGGACGGCCCGAGACCTGTCCCGGGCGGCCCGCGGCAAGGCCGACATCACCCTGCTGAACCCCACCGACTACTTCCTGTATCTGCCCCTGCTGCCCCAGGTCGCCGCCGGGATCCTGGAGCCGCGCCGCGTCACCGTCTCCCTGTCGGACACCCTGCCGCAGGTGCGCCTGGTGCTCGGCGAGGCCGACGGCATCGACCTCGACGGGCGGACCGTGCACTACGGCGACCCCGAGGGCGGCGAGGGGACCCTGCCGTACGACCGGCTCGTACTGGCCGTCGGCAGTGTCAACAAGCTGCTTCCGATCCCCGGCGTCGCCGAGCACGCGCACGGCTTCCGCGGGCTGCCCGAGGCGCTGTACCTGCGCGACCACGTCACCCGGCAGATGGAACTCGCCGCCGCTGCCGACGACCCGAAGAGCTGCACCGCGCGCTGCACCTTCGTCGTGGTCGGTGCCGGCTACACCGGCACCGAGGTCGCCGCGCACGGGCAGCTGTACACCGACGCGCAGGTGCGCAAGCACCCGCTGCGGGAGGGTATGCGGCCCCGGTGGCTGCTCCTCGACGTCGCGCCGCGCGTCCTGCCCGAGCTGGACGAGCACCTGTCCCGCACCGCCGACCGCACACTGCGGGAACGGGGCGTGGAGGTGCGCATGGGGACCTCCGTGAAGGAGGCCACGACCGGTGGAGTGCTGCTGACGGACGGGGAGTTCGTGGAGACGCGGACGCTCGTGTGGTGCGTGGGCGTACGGCCCGATCCGCTCGTCGAGAGCACCGGGCAGCCCCTGGAGCGGGGGCGGATCGTCGTCGATCCCTACCTCCGCCTCCCGGGCCGCCCCGAGGTGTTCGCGTGCGGGGACGCTGCCGCCGTACCGGATCTGAACAACCCCGGGGAGTACACGCCGATGACCGCCCAGCACGCCTGGCGGCACGGCGGGACGGTGGCCCGTAACGTCGCCGCCTCGCTCGGCGTCGGGGAGAAGCGTCCCTACCGGCACAAGGACCTGGGGTTCGTGGTGGACCTCGGCGGTGCGAAGGCCGCCGCCAATCCGCTCGGCATCCCCCTGTCCGGCCCGGCCGCCGGCGCGATCACCCGCGGCTACCACCTCGCGGCGATGCCCGGCAACCGGGTCCGGGTCGCCGCGGACTGGCTGCTGGACTCCGTACTGCCGCGCCAGGCCGTCCAGTTGGGGCTCGTACGGTCCTGGTCGGTGCCGCTCGACACGGCGTCGCCGGAGCTGGCGCGGGTGCCGGGCGGGCCGGAGCGGAGCCAGAAGGCCGGTGCCCGGTCCGGGCCCGGAGCGGCGACGGCGGAGGCCACGGACCCGGGGGAGCCTGCCTTCGAGCCGGCGAAGAACCAGCCTGGCGGTGAACCGGCGAAGAACCAGCCCGGCGGCGAGCCGGCGAAGAACCAGCCTGGCGGTGAACCGGCGAAGAACCAGCCTGGCGGTGAACCGGCGAAGAACCAGCCTGGCGGTGAACCGGCGAAGAACCAGCCCGGCGGCGAGCCCGCGAAGAACCAGCCCGGCGGCGAGCCCGCGAAGAACCAACCCGGGCCCGAGCCCGCCGGTAACCGGCCCGGCCCGGCGCCTGCCGAGAACCGACCCGGTGGTGAACCCGCCGGGAACCACCCCGCCGGTGAGCCCCACAAGGCCCCCGGCCCCGTCCGGCGCACCGACGAAACCCCCGCCGAAGGAGAGACATGAACACCCGTGAACTCGTCGAACTGGCCCAGCAGTTGCGCGTCGACAGCGTACGCGCCTCGGCCGCCGCGGGCTCCGGGCACCCGACCTCGTCGATGTCCGCGGCAGACCTGATGGCCGTACTCGTCGCCAACCACTTCCGCTACGACTTCGACCGCCCCGCCCACCCGGGCAACGACCGTTTCGTCCTGTCCAAGGGCCACGCCTCGCCCCTGCTGTACGCCGCCTACAAGGCGGTCGGCGCCGTCGACGACGAGGAACTGCTGACCTTCCGCAAGCTCGGCAGCCGGCTCGAAGGGCATCCGACGCCCCGGCGGCTGCCGTGGGTCGAGACCGCCACCGGCTCGCTCGGGCAGGGACTGCCCGTCGGCGTCGGCATCGCGCTGTCCGGGAAGCGGCTGGACCGCACCGGATACCGCGTGTGGGTGCTGTGCGGCGACAGCGAGCTGGCCGAGGGCTCGGTATGGGAGGCCGCCGAGCACGCGGGACACGAGCACCTCGACAACCTCACCGCGATCGTCGACGTCAACCGGCTCGGCCAGCGCGGCCCGACCCGGCACGGCCACGACCTCGACGCCTATGCGCGCCGCTTCCAGGCCTTCGGCTGGCACACCGTCGAGGTGGACGGCCACGACGTCGACGCCGTCGACCGCGCGTACGGCGAGGCGATCTCCACCAAGGGCCAGCCCACCGCGATCCTCGCCCGCACCCTCAAGGGCAAGGGCGTCGAGTCCGTCCAGGACCGCGAGGGCCTGCACGGCAAGCCGCTGCCGGACGCCGACGAGGCGATCGCCGAACTCGGCGGCCCCCGGGACATCCGCGTCGAGGTGCACGAGCCGCCCGCCGCCCGCATGCTGCACGCCGTACGCGCCGGTCACCTGGAACTGCCCCGCTGGGACAAGGGCGGCTCCGCCGACGGCGACAAGGGGGTGGCCACCCGCAACGCCTTCGGGCAGGCCCTTGCGGCGCTCGGCACCGGGCGCGGTGACGTCGTCGCCCTCGACGGGGAGGTCGGCGACTCCACCCGCGCGGAGTTCTTCGCCAAGGAACACCCCGACCGCTACTTCGAGTGCTACATCGCCGAGCAGCAGATGGTCGCGACGGCCGTGGGGCTCGCGGCCCGCGGCTGGGTGCCGTACGCCTCCACCTTCGCGGCGTTCTTCACGCGCGCGTACGACTTCATCCGCATGGCGTCGATCAGCGGCTCCGGCATCAACCTCGTCGGCTCGCACGCGGGTGTCGCGATCGGCCAGGACGGGCCCAGCCAGATGGGGCTGGAGGACCTGGCGATGATGCGGGCGATCCACGGCTCGACCGTGCTGTACCCGTGCGACGCCAACCAGACCGCCCATCTGGTCGCCGAGATGGCCGGCCTGGAGGGCGTGCGCTATCTGCGTACCTCGCGCGGCGAGAGCCCGGTGATCTACGGGCCCGACGAGGAGTTCCCGATCGGCGGCAGCAAGGTGCTGCGCTCCTCCGGGCAGGACCGGATGACCATCGTCGCGGCGGGCGTCACGGTGCCGGAGGCACTGGCCGCCGCCGACGCGCTGGGCCGGGACGGCATCCCGGTCCGGGTGATCGACCTGTACTCGGTCAAGCCCGTCGACCGGCTCACGCTGCGGCAGGCCGCCGAGGACACCGGCTGCCTGGTGACCGTGGAGGACCACCACGAGGAGGGCGGCCTCGGAGACGCCGTGCTCGACGCCTTCCTCGACGGGCGGCCCGTACCCCGTCTGGTGCGCCTCGCCGTCCGTACGATGCCCGGCTCGGGGTCCCCCGACGAGCAACTGCACGCCGCGGGCATCGACGCCGAGTCGATCGCGGCGGCCGGGAAGCTGCTGGTGGAGGAGGCGGTCGTGCGGTGAGCGGCGACCGGCCACGCACAGTCCGGGCGGGTCGGCGCACCGTGGAGGTGCACCGCCCGGACAAGGTGCTCTTCCCCGGGGACGGCGACGCGAAGGAGTACACCAAGAGCGACCTGGTCGACTACTACCGGTCCGTCGCCCCCTTCATGCTGCCGCACCTGCGCGGCCGCCCGCTGATGCTGGAACGGCACCCGGACGGCATCGAAGGCCCCCGGTTCATGCAGAAGAACACCCCGGAGAACTACCCGGAGTGGATCACCAGGGTCGAGCTGCCCAAGGAGGGCGGCACCGTCTGCCACACCGTGTGCGACGACACCGCCACCCTGCTCCACCTCGCCGACCAGGCCGCCCTCACCCTGCACCGCTGGCTGTCGCGCGTCGGCCGGATCGACCGGCCCGACCGGATGGTCTTCGACCTCGACCCGTCCAAAGACACCGCGGACTTCGCGGCGGTGCGCGAGGCGGCCGTACTGCTCGGGGAACTGCTCGACGAGCTGAAACTGCCCTCGGCGCTGATGACCACCGGTTCGCGGGGACTGCACGTGGTCGTACCGGTCGCCGGCCATCACGACTTCGACGAGGTGCGCACCTTCGCCCGGGACGTCGCCGACACCCTCGTCGCAGGACACCCCGACCGGCTGACCACCGCCGCCCGCAAGAAGGAGCGCGGCGAGCGGCTCTACCTCGACGTGCAGCGCAACGCCTATGCGCAGACCGCGGTCGCGCCCTTCACCGTCCGTGCCAAGCCGGGCGCGCCCGTGGCCACGCCCCTCGCCTGGAGCCAGCTCGACGACCCGGGCCTCGACGCCCGCCGATGGACCATCGCCGATGCCGTCGACCAGGCCCGTACCGACCCGTGGGCCGGTGTGATGACCCGGGGCAGGTCGCTCGGCCCGGCCCGACGTCGGCTGAACGCATTGCGTGGCTGATTCACGTACTGCCTCTGAGCAGGCGTAACGCGCACACTCCCGGTCGCAGACCCACCTGAAGGTTTGGCCAACGGACGAGCGGCCACCCGGAGTCAGAGGTGGCCATGTCGAACACAAAGAACTCACCAGAGTCACAGACTTCACAGAAATCCCGTAAAGGCGAGGAAAAGGACACGGAGCGCAACGTGGCGGAGAACCGGCCGAGGCCCATGGACGTGCTGCGCAATGCGTGTGCCCAGCTCGGGGAGCTGACCGGCATGGCCGTCGAGAGTGCCTCCTCCTTCGAGCAGACGGAGGACGGCTGGTCCCTGGAGGTCGAGGTCCTGGAGCTCACGAGGGTGCCCGACACGATGAGCCTCCTGGCGAGCTATCGGGTCGATGTCGACTCCCAGGGACAGCTCACCGGCTACCGGCGCGTTCGCCGTTACGAACGCGGGCGGGCCGATCCGCACAGGCCGGGCGGCCGCTAGGCCCCCTGCCCGCAACCACACCCGTTTACCGGTCCACTTACCAGTCCACTTACCAGTCCACAGACAAGGAGGCGCGGTCGACATGACCGTTGTCCCGGCCCAGCAGAGCGGCGGCGGAGGCGGCAGCAGTGGTCTCTACGACGTTCTGGAGCTCGTCCTCGACAGGGGTCTCGTCATCGACGCGTTCGTACGGGTCTCCCTGGTCGGCATCGAGATCCTGAAGATCGACATACGTGTCGTCGTGGCCAGCGTCGACACGTACCTGCGCTTCGCCGAGGCGTGCAACCGCCTCGACCTGGAGGCCGGGCCGCGCAAGGCCCCCGGCCTGCCCGACCTGGTCGGCGAGATCACCGAGTCCGGCGCCCGCGGCAAGTCCAAGGGAGCGCTGTCCGGTGCCGCCGAGACCATCTCCGGCGCCTTCAAGCAGGCCCGTGAGGAGGGCCAGGGTCAGACCGAGTCCAGGCCGCGTGCCCGCAAGTCGACGGCATCGCGCAGGAAGGAGGAAGAGGAGTGAGCACGTACGTCTACGGAATCACGGCCGCGTCCCATCCTTCGCTGCCCGACGGCATGGGAGGCGTCGGCGACCCGCCGCGTCCCGTCCGCATCCTCAAGGAGGGTGAGCTGGCGGCGATCGTCAGCGAAGCTCCCGAAGGCCTGCGCCCCAAGCGCAGGGACCTGCTCGCCCACCAGAACGTCCTGAGCGAGTCCGGTGCGGCCGGCTGCGTCCTGCCCATGAGGTTCGGCAGTGTCGCCCCCGACGACGGCACCGTCACCGGGGTGCTCGCCGAGCGAGCCGACCACTACGGGGAACGCCTGCGCACCCTGGACGGCAAGGTCGAGTACAACGTCAAGGCCACTCACAACGAAGAGGCCGTACTGCACCGCGTGATGGCCGAGAATCCGGAGATCCGCGCCCTGACCGAGGCCAACCGGCAGTCGGGCGGCGGCAGTTACGACGAGCGGCTCCACCTCGGCGAGATGGTGGTGGCCGCGGTCAAGGCCCGCGAGGCCGAGGACGCGACCGACGTGCAGCACACCCTGGAACCGGCCGCCGAGGCGGTCAGCGTGGGGCCCGAGTCCAGCGGCTGGATCGCCAACATCTCGTTCCTGGTGGGCCGCGACGACGCGGCGTCCTTCCTGACCGCGGTGGACCAGGTCCGCCAGGGCCATCCGCACCTCGAACTGCGCGTCAACGGCCCCCTGCCGCCGTACAGCTTCGTCGAACCCGGTCCCGCCGAGCCCGCGGGCACCGCGTTCGCTGGCGACGCCGCGGAGGAGTGAGGACGACGTGGGACTCATAGGCGAAGTACTGCTGCTGCCGTTCGCACCCGTGCGCGGCAGCGGCTGGGTGATCAGACAGGTGCTGAACGAAGCGGAGCGCCTCTACTACGACCCGGCCACGGTCCGGGCCGAACTCGCCCAGCTCGAAGAGCGTCTTGAGGCGGGTGAAATCGAGGAGGAGGAGTTCGACCGCATCGAGGACGAGCTCCTCGACCGGCTGGAGATCGGCCTGCGCGGCGGCGCGGGGCCTGGCGACGGGACAGCGCTATGAATCGAGTGGGACTGGGCCTCGCGGTAGGGGCCGGCTACGTCCTCGGGCGTACGAAGAAGATGAAACTGGCGTTCGCGATCGGCACCCTCGTGGCCGGCAAGCGGATGCATCTGAACCCGCGGGCCCTCGCGGACCTGGCCTCCCAGCAACTGCGGAACAACCCGCAGTTCAAGGAGATCGGGGACCAGCTGCGCGAGGATCTGCGCGGTGTCGGCAAGGCGGCATCAGGCGCCATGGTGGAACGCCAGATCGACGCGGTCGCCGACCGCCTGCACGGCCGTACCGCCCAGGTCCGCGACCAGCTCGCGGGCGTGGTGCCGGACACCTCGGACCTCGGGCTCGCGGACGAGCCCGACGAGGACGAGGAACCCGAGGAGGAGTACGAGGAGCCGGAGGCCGAAGAGGCCGACGACGCCGAAGCGGCCGACGCCGAAGAGAGTGACGAGGCGGAAGAGGCCGAAGAGGCTGAGGACGCCGATGGCGCCGATGACGCCGAAGCGGCCGATGACGCCGACGCGGAGTCCGAGCCGCGTCGCAGGCCGGCGGCGAAGAAGGCCGCCAGGAAGGCGCCCGGCAAGAAGGCGCCCGCGAAGAAGGCTCCGGCGAAGAAGGCTGCCGCGAAGAAGACCGGGGCCAAGAAGACGGCCGCCAAGAAGACGACCGCGTCCAGGGGTGCCGCCCGCGGTGCCCGCGGCCCGCGTGCCGAAGGGAGGCGCTGAGCGATGACCGAAACTCTCGGAGCGGCGCGGGGCGTCACCGACAAGGCGAAGGATCAGGCCACGAAGAACCCGATCACCGACGTGGCCAAGAGCGAGGCCGCCGACCGGCTCAAGGCGGAGGTGCAGGAGTACCTCGCCGCCCAGGCCCAGCGCATGCTGGTCGGCGTCGGCCGCAAGCTCGGCGAGACCACGGGCAAGCTGAACGACATCGCCGAGGGCAACAGCCCGGGCTTCGCCAAGCTCGCCCTCGACGGCGGCCGCAAGCTCGCCGAGGGCAAGGGCCCGCTGCGGTCCGCGCTGGAGCTCGGCGCCACGCGCGCCAAGGACAGCGTGGTCAGCGCGTTCAAGAACCTCGGCGGCGGCAAGGGCAAGAAGAAGGGCGGAGGCGGCAACAAGCCGACCGTCATCATCGAGTACATCGACATCGGCGTCCCGCTGCGCACCGCCTACGACCAGTGGACCCAGTACCAGGACTTCAGCACCTTCGCGAAGGGCGTCAAGAGCGCGAACCGCGCCGACGACACCCATTCCGACTGGCAGCTGAAGGTCTTCTGGTCCAACCGCGGCTGGAAGGCCCACACCACCGAGCAGGTGCCCGACGACCGGATCTCCTGGAACTCGGAGGGCGCCAAGGGCACCACCAGGGGCGTCGTCTCCTTCCACCACCTCGCCGACAACCTCACCCGCGTCCTGCTGGTCATCGAGTACTACCCCCAGGGCTTGTTCGAAAAGACCGGCAACATCTGGCGCGCCCAGGGGCGCCGGGCCCGGCTCGACCTGAAGAACTTCGCCCGCCACATCACCCTCAAGGGCGAGGCGGAGGACGCCTGGCGCGGCGAGATCCGCGACGGCGAGGTCGTGCAGAGCCACGAGGACGCCGTGGCCGAGGAGGAGGAAGAGTCGGCCAAGGCGGAAGAGGAGGCCGAGGAGCCCGAGGAGGAGGGCGAGGAGGCGTACGAGGACGAGGAGGAAGGCCCGTACGCCGAGGAAGAGGCCGAAGAGTACGAGGACGAGGAGGAGCCGGAGGGGGATGAGGAGCCGGCGGCCGAGGCCGAGGAAGAGGACGAATACGAGTACGCGGACGGCGGGAGCCGACGATGACGACGCCGAGCCGGCTGCCCGACCCCTACGGCCAGGGCAGCGGCTCCAACCTCGCGGACATCCTTGAACGCGTCCTCGACAAGGGCATCGTCATCGCGGGTGACATCCGCATCAACCTGCTCGACATCGAACTCCTCACCATCAAGCTGCGCCTCATCGTCGCCTCCGTCGACAAGGCCAAGGAGATGGGCATCGACTGGTGGGAGGACGACCCGGCGTTGTCCTCCGGTGCCCGTCGCAAGGAACTCGCCCGGGAGAACGCCGAGTTGCGCGAACGTCTCGCCGAACTGGAGCCCGACCGTGCTCAGGAGGAGGCGCCGTGAGCGGACTGCGCTACGTCTACGCCATCTGCCGCCCCTTCGGCGCGCCCCTGCAGTCCCAGCTGACCGGCGTGGCCGGCGACCCGCCCAGACTGCTGAACCACCACGGCCTGGTCGCCGTCGTCAGCCATGTGCCGGAGCGGGACTTCGCCGAGAAGCCGCTCCACGCCCATCTGGAGGACCTGGACTGGCTCACCGCGACCGCCCGCGCCCACCAGGGCGTGATCGACGCCCTCACCGTGGTCACCACCCCGCTGCCGCTGCGGCTCGGCACCGTCTTCCGCGACGACAGCGGTCTGCGGACGATGATCGAGGAGCGGGAGGACGACTTCCGGCGCACCCTCGACCGGCTGGCGGGCCGCGTCGAATGGGGCGTCAAGGTGTACGCCGAGCCGGAGCCGCAGACGTCGGAAAGCGGTCGGCCGGCGGAGAAGGCAGCCTCGGGCCGGGACTATCTGCGTCAGCGACGCCAGAGCGTCCGGGCGCACGAGGACAGGTGGCAACAGGCGGAACAGTTCGCGAGCCGGCTGCACGAAACGCTTTCCGTCTATTCCGAGGATTCCCGGCTGCACGCCCCGCAGAACCCCGCCCTTTCCGGTGTCTCCGGACAGAACGTGCTCAATGCCGCCTATCTCGTTCCGCGCTCCGATTCCGAGGAATTCGTGGAGCTCGTGGACCGGACGAAGGGTGAGGTACCGGGAATGCGCGTGGAACTCACCGGTCCCTGGGCCGCCTATTCCTTTTCGGGGGAGCCCACGGGGGAGTCCACGGGGGAGGAGGACCGGTGACGGTGATCGAGCGCCGAGAGGTCGCGCTGGTGGACCTCCTCGACCGGCTGCTCGCCGGCGGGGTCGTCATCACCGGCGACATCACCCTGCGCATCGCGGACGTCGACCTGGTCCGGATCGACCTGAACGCGCTGATCAGTTCGGTGAACGAACAGGTGCCGTCACCTTGGGGGGAGCTGTCGTGACCGAGCGACACAACCGGACCGAGCGGCACAACCGGACCGAGCGGCACAACCGGACCGAGCGGCACAACCGGATGGACCTCGACCCCGACACCGTCGAGCGGGACCTGGTCAAACTCGTCCTGACCGTGGTGGAACTGCTGCGCCAGCTCATGGAACGCCAGGCGCTGCGCCGCTTCGACGAGGGTGGCCTGAGCGAGGAGCAGGAGGAGCGCATCGGGCTCACCCTGATGCTGCTCGACGACCGCATGACCGAACTGCGCGAGCGGTACGGGCTGCGGCCCGAGGACCTGAATCTGGACCTCGGGCCGCTCGGACCTCTGCTTCCCCGGGAATGAACCCCGGGAAGGAAACGACGGTAAGGAAACGAACGGGGGCCCCGGGTCAATTCCCGGGGCCCCCGTTTCAATTCACCACCTGTACCAGCGGCCCCTGCCTCCACCCGCGGTCGTACTCCGCATCAGGAAGCCCAGAAGCCATAGCACCAGAACAGCCAGCGCAATCCACCAGAGAATCTTCACTGCGAACCCGGCACCGAAAAGGATCAGTACCAGAAGCAGTACCAGCAGGATGGGAACCATAGTGTGAACCTCCTGCATTCCGGGTTTCCCGGAAACGGGGATTCAGGCTTCCTTTCGGCACAGAATCTCTCCGTGCAGCACGCTGAACCAGCCGTCTTCGCACTGCCCCCACTCCCGCCAGGCGGCGGACACCGCCCGCAGTTGCCCGTGGGTCGCGTGCCCGCCGTCCGTGGCCCGCTCGGCGTACGCCGAGGCCAGGGTGCGGTCCGCCCACAGGCCGCTCCACCACGCCCGTTCCTCCTGGGTGGCGAAGGTCCAGGTGCTGGAGGTCGCCGTGATGTCCGTCAGGCCCGCCCGCAGCGCCCAGGACTTCAGCCGGCGCCCGGCGTCCGGTTCGCCGCCGTTGGCGCGGGCCACCCGTTGGTAGAGGTCCGCCCAGTCGTCCATCCCCCGGGACGCGGGATGCCAGGTCATCGCCGCGTAGTCCGACTCCCGTACGGCGACGAACCCACCCGGGGCGGTGACCCGCCTCATCTCGCGCAGCGCCTGCACCGGATCGCCGACGTGCTGCAGCACCTGGTGGGCGTGGACCACGCAGAACGTGTCGTCGGGGAAGTCCAGGGCGTGCACGTCCGCGACCGCGAAGCCGACGTTGGCCAGACCCCGTTCGGCGGCGGTGGCCCGGGCCTGGTCCAGGATGCCCGGTGCGTGGTCGACGCCGGTGACGTGCCCGTCGGGGACCAGGGCGGCCAGGTCGGCGGTGATGGTGCCCGGCCCGCAGCCGACGTCCAGGATCTTCATGTGGGGCTTCAGTGAACCGAGCAGGTAGGCCGCCGAGTTGGCGGCGGTGCGCCAGGTGTGGGAACGCAGCACCGACTCGTGGTGCCCGTGCGTGTAGACGGCGGTCTCCTGTGACTTCGACATGGGTGTGCTCCCTGTTCGGCGTCTCCTCGGGTACGCCTCACCGTACGCGCGCATGTCGAATAATGAGACCCGCGTTTTGCCATCTGGACTGACGGGTGGTCAGTTACCGGGCAGTGGCTGGATTGACGGGTGGTCAGTTACCGGGCAGTGGCCGGTACACCGCGAGCGCCTCGGGCAGCTTCTCCAGCGTCACCTCGCCCTCCACCTCGGTGACTTCACCGTCGTAGGCGAGGAGCGTGCCGGAGGCGACACCGGACAGGTGCAGTCGGCCCACCTGGACCGCCGCGTGGGCGGGGGAGCGGGTCAGCGGCCCGGCGACGGCGGCCGCGAGCAGCCGCAGTGTGGGTCGCCGCCCGCCGTGCACGACCCGCACGTCGAGTTGCCCGTCCGCCAGGTCGCGGCGCCGGCCGGGTGTGAGGCCCATCCGGTGGTAGGTGCCGTTGCCGGCGAACAGCAGCCACAGCGGCCGTGCCTCACCACGGAACTCGGCCTCCAGCGGGTGCTGGTCGGTGCGCGACACGCGCAGCGCCGCGAGCACCCCGGCCGGCCAGCCGCCGATCCGGGACGACCAGCGTTCCCGTTCGCGCACCAGCTCCGGATACACGCCCAGGCTGCACGTGTTGAGGAAGATGCCCTCCCGTTCGCCGCCGCTGAAGCGGCCCACGTCGACCCGTACGCCCTCGCCCTCCTGGACGGCCCGGCTCAGATCGCGGATGCCCTCCACGCCCAGGTCGTAGGCGAAGTGGTTCAGAGTGCCGCCGGGCAGCACCGCGAGGGGCAGACCGTGGCGCAGGGCGATTGCGGCCGCGGCATTGACCGTGCCGTCGCCGCCGCACACGCCGAGCACCCGGGCGCGGGCCGCCGCCTTCTCCAACTCGGTGCGGACATCGGCCGGTTCGCACTCGACGACCTCGGCCGCGCTCAGACTGTCCCGCAGCGCGCGCACCCGGTCGGCGGTGCCCGAGGCGGTGTTGGCGACGACGACCAGGCCCGCGCCGTCCGGCAGCGCGGGAACGTCCGCGCGGGGCCGGGCCGGCACCGCCACCTGGGCGCGGGTCGGCACCAGGCCCCGTACGGCGAGCGCGGCGCCCGCGCCCAGCGTGGCGCCCGCCAGCACGTCGCTCGGGAAGTGGACGCCGGTGTAGACGCGGGACATGGCCACCGAGAAGGCGACCGGCGCCACGACCGCGCCCCAGGACGGCGACTCCAGGGCGACCCCGGCCGCGAACGCGGCCGCCGACGCCGAGTGGCCGGAGGGGAACGACGTGGTGATCGGCTGCCGCCTCAACTGGCGCCTCAGCGGCACCGGGTCCAGGACGGGGCGGGAGCGGCGCACCGAGCGCTTGCCGACGGTGTTGATGGTCAAGGAGGCCAGGCTGAGCGAGGCGAGGCCCCGCGCTGCCGCCCGGCGGGCTCGCGGGGTGCGGCTCGCGGCCATCGCGGCGGCTGTCGCGAACCACAACACTCCGTGGTTCGCGCTCCGGCTCAGTCGCGGCAGGATCGGTCCGGCGGCGGGCCAGTTGCGCTCGGCGGCGAACTCGAACAGCCGGCAGTCCAGGGCCAGCAGCCGGTCGCGCAGCACGTGGGGGCCGGGCTTCGGGACGGTGAGGTCGACGTCTGGGCTCATG
The DNA here is from genome assembly GCF_001279775.1 of Streptomyces sp. MMG1533. Taxonomy (GTDB): domain Bacteria; phylum Actinomycetota; class Actinomycetes; order Streptomycetales; family Streptomycetaceae; genus Streptomyces. Next base: position 64,623 of record NZ_LGDG01000001.1, read on the forward strand.
CTGTCCCGGGTACCCTGAAGTGGCCGTTTCCTGTCCGGCGGGCGGCGCACCCGGAGGCCCCCACATGCGTCTGCTGCTCATCCGTCACGGCCAGACCCCCACCAACGTCCGGTTCCTGCTGGACACGGCAGTCCCCGGGCCCGGCCTCACCGAGCTCGGCGAACGCCAGGCCGCCGCCCTGCCGAAGGCCCTCGCGGACGAGGACATCGAGGCCCTGTACGCCTCCACCCTCGTCCGTACGCAGCTCACCGCCGCCCCGCTGGCCGCCGCCCGAGGCCTCGACGTGCGCGTCCGGGACGGCATCCGGGAGCTGTCCGCGGGGGACCTGGAGATGCTGCCGGGAGACTCGGAGCCAGGCCTGCGGTACATGGAGACGGTGTTCGCCTGGTCGGCCGGCGACACGGAGTTGCGTATGCCGGGCGGGGAGAGCGGTGCGCAGGCGCTGGCGCGCTACGACGCCGTGGTCGCGGAGGCCGCCGACAGCGGGGCCTCGGCCGTCGCCATGGTCAGCCACGGCGCGGCGATCCGGATGTGGACGGCGGCCCGCGCGGACAACGTCGACGTGTCCTTCGCCGCCGCCCGCCCGCTGGACAACACCGGGGTGGTGATCCTGGACGGATCGCCGTCGGACGGCTGGAAGGCCCTGTCGTGGGCGGGCGCGGTGGTCGCCCCCGCGGGCGAGGGCGGCCCCACGGGCCGGCCCGTCGACCCGGAGTGAACGTATAACGGTTTGCCCGGGCTCCCCGGCGGCCCGCACAATGCGGCCTCATGGGACATCTGGAAGCCGCACACCTCGAGTACTACCTCCCCGACGGGAGGGCGCTGCTCGGCGACGTGTCGTTCCGGGTGGGCGAAGGGGCCGCCGTGGCCCTCGTCGGACCCAACGGCGCCGGCAAGACCACCCTGCTCCGGCTGATCTCCGGCGAGCTCAAACCGCACGGCGGGACCGTCACGGTGAGCGGCGGCCTCGGGGTGATGCGCCAGTTCGTGGGATCCGTACGGGACGAGACGACCGTACGGGACCTGCTCGTGTCGGTCGCGCCGCCCCGTATCCGGGAGGTCGCCCGGGCCGTCGACAAGGCCGAGCACGCGATCATGACCGTCGACGACGAGGCCGCCCAGCTCCAGTACGCGCAGGCCCTCTCCGACTGGGCCGAGGCGCGCGGCTACGAGTCCGAGACGCTCTGGGACATGTGCACCATGGCCGCGCTCGGCGTGCCCTACGAGAAGGCGCAGTTCCGGGAGGTACGCACGCTCTCCGGCGGCGAGCAGAAGCGGCTGGTCCTGGAGGCACTGCTGCGTGGCACCGACGAGGTGCTGCTGCTCGACGAGCCCGACAACTACCTCGACGTGCCCGGCAAGCGCTGGCTGGAGGAGCGCCTGAAGGAGACCCGCAAGACGGTCCTGTTCGTCTCCCACGACCGCGAACTCCTCGCCCGCGCCGCCGAGAAGATCGTCTCCGTCGAACCCTCGCCGGCGGGCGCCGACGCCTGGGTGCACGGTGGCGGCTTCGCCACCTACCACGAGGCCCGGCGCGAACGCTTCGCCCGCTTCGAGGAGTTGCGCAGGCGCTGGGACGAGAAGCATGCCCAGCTGAAGAAGCTGGTTCTGAATCTCCGTCAGGCAGCCTCCATCAGCCACGAGTTGGCGTCCCGCTACCAGGCCGCCCAGACCCGCCTTCGCAAGTTCGAGGAGGCCGGACCGCCGCCGGAGCCGCCGCGCGAGCAGGACATCAGGATGCGACTGAAGGGCGGACGTACCGGCGTACGGGCCATCACCTGCAAGGGACTTGAGCTCACCGGCCTGATGAAGTCCTTCGACCTGGAGGTCTTCTACGGCGAACGCGTCGCCGTCCTCGGCTCGAACGGCTCCGGGAAGTCGCACTTCCTGCGGCTGCTGGCCGGCGACGACGTGGCGCACACGGGGGAGTGGAAGCTCGGCGCGCGCGTGGTGCCCGGACACTTCGCCCAGACGCACGCCCACCCCGAGCTGGAGGGCCGCACGCTCCTGGACATCCTGTGGAAGGAACACGCCCAGGACCGTGGCGCCGCCATGTCCCGGCTGCGCCGCTACGAGCTCACCGGCCAGGCCGAGCAGAGCTTCGAACGGCTCTCCGGCGGCCAGCAGGCCCGTTTCCAGATCCTCCTGCTGGAACTCCAGGGCGTCACGGCCCTGCTCCTCGACGAGCCGACCGACAACCTCGACCTGGAGTCCGCGGAAGCCCTCCAGGAGGGCCTGGAGGCTTTCGACGGCACGGTCCTCGCCGTCACCCACGACCGCTGGTTCGCCCGCTCCTTCGACCGCTACCTGGTCTTCGGCAGCGACGGCCGGGTGCGGGAGTCGACGGAGCCGGTGTGGGACGAGCGGCGGGTGGAGCGGGTGCGCTGAGACCGGCCGGGGAGCCCCCTGGGGCTCGGTGGCGCGAAAGGGCCCGGTGACCGCAGGTCACCGGGCACGGCACGCACCGCTCAGTCGTTCAGCAACTCAGTCGTTCAGCAACTCAGTCGTTCAGCAACTCAGTCGTTCAGCAACTCAGTCGTTCGGCAACCCGGTCGCTCGGCAGGTCGGCCGCCCGGGAGCTCACGTCCAGCGCAGCAGTGCCCCCAGGCCGCCCACCGGGACCTCCTTCTCGACCTCCTCGGACTGGCCGGGACCGGCCGGCACGGTCTGTCCGGTCGCCGGCGTCACCGAGATCGCCGGGGCGCCCGTCGCGACCGCCGACCGGATCAGCGCGTCGTCCGCGCGGGCCGACCAGGAGTTCTGCTCGCCGAGGATCTTCAGGTCCGTGCGGCGCACGGCCAGCTGGTCGGGGTCCTCGCCGATCCACACCTCGCGGTGCGCGTCGGGGCCGTCCGGACGGATCAGCAGCTCGTCGATACGGTGCTCGCGCGCCGCCTCGACCAGCGCCGGCACGCCCTCGACGGCCCCGGCACGCCCGTCGTCGCCCGGTTGGCGGGCCGCGAGGAACCGTTCCAGCTCCCGCTCCGCCCGCTGCCGTACATGCGCGGCGCGCGCCTGTTCCACGTCCTCGTGGAGCAGCCTGCTGCCGGTGCCGTGCGGCGCCTCCACGACCAGGTCGTCCAGCCTCTTGGGCAGCCGCTCGTGCACGGTCCGCCGCTCCCGGTCGTCACCGACGAGAATCAGCAGGTCGGCCCGGGTCTCCTCCTGGCAGACGGCGAGCGCGTCCGCGATCTCGGCCGCGTTGTGCTCCCAGGTGTTCTCCACCCTCAGCTGGAAGTGCCGCTCCGACCAGTCGGCCGTACGCGTACGGTGTACCGGATACTGTCGACCGGCGACCGTACCCGCATCCTGTCGCCCGAGTCCGCTGCGCAGCTCGAAGTCGGCGCCCTTGCGGTCGACGTACGCCACGATGCACACCGGGTCCTCACCGGCCAGCTCCAGCAGCGGTGCGGTGTGCGGCAGGGGCGCCCAGTGCGCGCTGTTGCCGGCCGGAGCCCTGGTCAGCGACGGATCCAGGACCACCTCGCCGGCCCGTGCGAACAGGGCCCGGCCGTGCGGCTCGGAGGAGTGCCGCAGCTCCTCCAAGGCCTCCCGCACGGCCCGGCACGTCTCCTCGTCGGCGCCCTGCCCGGCCAGTTCCCGGGACAGCGCGATCGCGGTCAGATGCCGTTCGTGGGGCGTGTCCTCCGTGTGCCGGGAGGTGTCGACGTAGACGGAGGCCCAGGGGCCCGGATGTTCGTAGAGTGGATGGAGAAAGGCGAGATCCATGGTTCCCTCCCGGATGCCGCTTGGGGGTAGTGCTTGCCGGGCGGGTACCCGGAGGCCATGAACGAACACGACGAGCGGGACATGACCATGACTGGAGTCGACGCCGCCCGGCTGGACGACCAGCAGCTCATGAAGGAGCTGGAGACCATCCACCGCACGCGCCACGACACACTGCTGTACGCCTCGAACGACGCGCTGCGGGCCCACAACGACCGCATGGCGCAGCTCGAGGGCGAGTTCCTGCGCCGCAACCCGAACCGTCCGGTCGCCGCGGGCCGCACCCGTGAAGGAGCCCGGGAACGCGGAAGCGGGGAGTCGGCGACTCCCCGCTCCTGAACGCCTCCCGGTCCGTCGGTGGCGCGTGACCCGTCTCCGGTCAGTGGCGCGTCGGCGGCCGGTGCCGGTGCCGGTGCGCGGCGATCGCCGCCACTAACGCCCGGGTGAACTCCTCGCTCGCGGTTCCCGGCGAGGTGTCCGTCACCACGCCTCGGTCCACCAGGATCATCAGACTGCCTCCAGGGCGAACACCTCGAGGAACGCCTCGCAGAACACCTTCAGGTCGTCCGGCTTGCGGCTGGTGACCAGCTTGTTGGTGCCGTGGTCGCAGACCTTCACCTGTTCGTCCACCCAGGTGCCGCCCGCGTTGCGGATGTCGGTCCGCAGGCTCGGCCAGGAGGTCAGCACCCGGCCGCGTACGACGTCCGCCTCCACGAGCGTCCACGGCGCGTGGCAGATCGCGGCGACCGGACGTCCCCGCTCGAAGAAGTCCCGTACGAACGCCACGGCCTTCTCGTCCATCCGCAGGAAGTCCGGGTTGGCCACCCCGCCCGGCAGGACCAGCCCGCCGAAGGAGTCGGCCGTCGACTCGCCCACGACCTCGTCCACGGGAAACGTGTCCGCCTTGTCGAAGTGGTTGAACGCCCGGATCTCGCCGGACTTCGTCGACACGAGCACGGGGTCGTGGCCCGCGTCCTTCGCCGCCTGCCACGGGTCGGTGAGTTCGATCTGCTCCACGCCTTCGGGTGCGGTCAGAAATGCGATGCGCATGATGGTTCAACGACCTTTCTTGAAACGCTTCTCGGCGCGCGGCGCAAGCCATCGAGCCGCATCGCCTCCCACGCGCCTCTTCCTCGACCCGGCCGCGCGCGGGCACCGCGGCAGCTCTTCGCCGTACGGCAGGAGCACACAGGCGCCGATCGCGGCGGCGATGCCCGCGAGGTGACCGGGCGGCAGCTGCGGACGGCGCGGCACGGGACGCCAGGCGTCCTCGATGCGGGTACGCCGGTGCATGACCCGGTCGGCGAGACCGGGCACGAACCAGCTGGGCAGCAGCCCGTACAGCAGGCGGCGCGAGGTCGCGTCGCCGGCGTCCACGGTGGTGCCGGTGGTGCCGGTGGAGGCGATCCCGGCGGCCGGGTCACGGCCTTGGCTCACAGGACGTCCCGCCCGCCGCCGCCCCGACCGTCGTCCGGCAGGGCCCGGCTGATGTCGGCGAGCGCCGAGTCCGGGTCCTGAGCCTCGGCGAGGTCCCCGAGGCTCACCATCCCGACCGGCAGCCCGTCCTCGACAACCGGCAGACGCCGTACGGCGTGCTCACGCATCAGCGCCACCGCCGTCGACACGGGGTCGCCCGGGGCCACCACCACCGGATCCGGCGTGCAGACCATCTGTGCGCTCGCCGTCAGCGGATCCGCACCGTCGGCGACGGCACGCACCGTGATGTCCCGGTCGGTGAGCATGCCGACGACGTGCTGTCCGTCGGCCACCAGGACGTCGCCGATGTCCTGCGTGCGCATCAGCTGCGCCGCCTCGACGAGCGAGGCGTCCGGGCGTACGGCCACCACGCCCGGGGTCATGACGTCCTTCACGAAGTCGGCCGGCACTAGGGGGCCTCCCTCCGGGTCAGCGTCCGTGCCAGTTCCTGCACGGTGGCGTAGGACTCCTTGCGCGGCAGCCGCTCCACCGCCTCGACGAGGGCGTCGGGAGCGTGCTTGCGGCGCAGGGCGCGTACCAGTTCCACGGGCGTCGCCGGGAACGAGCTGCGGCCCAGGTTCCGGGCCAGCTCCATCCGGACCGCCTCCAGCGACGTCCCGGCCCGGCCCGGCAGTGCGGGCCCGCCCGCGACCTCCGGATCGTCCTCGGCGGTCGGCTCCGGGTCGTGCCACTCCTCGCTGCGCGTGGGGTGGCCGGACCTGAGCAGACCTTGCAGTTCGTGCTTCATCTCGTCGTCGCGGTGACGGCTCAGCCGGTCGCTGCCTCGCTGCATGTCTCCCTCCAGAAACCTCGGGATGGGCACCCGCGTACCCGAGGACCGGACCCCGACACGGGGTTTGCGCCCCCGATGGCGGGAGACCCGGCCCACGCCCCCCGCGCACATCCCTGGAAAAGGACAGGCCATGGCGGTGCTCGCTGTGATCATCCCGCTCCTCATGCTCGGCGTGGTGCTGGCACTGGGCCGATACGAGGAACTGCTGCTGCCCGAGGATGACGCCGACCGGTACGAACCGGCCGTCACCCCACCCTTGTCGACGCCCGCTGCCGCCGCCGTCACTGCTTCTCGCGGCCCGGCAGGAACTCCTGCACCTTCGCCTTGAACCGTTCCTGAGCAGCGAGAGGGAGTGACGTACGGGGGCGGAGGCCCTGGTGCTTGTTTGCGGCCGAGGGCCGGGGGCAGGCGCACTGGCAGTGCTTCGGACCGGAGGCACGTCCGTGGGAGCGGCGAGACGCCGCCACGGCCGCGTCTGTCCGAACCGCAGACGCCCCCTCACGGTGACCGTCCATCCCAGAGCACCCCTCCCAGGGAGTTGCGACGCACCATGGCGACCAAAGTGAGCGCGAAGCATCATCCGCACGACGACGCACCCGACACGGCAGAGGCGTTCCGCAAGCTCGCCGGGCTTCCACCCGGCCCCCGACGCGACACCCTCCGTGGACAGATCGTCGAGGCCTGGCTGCCCATGGCCGACCGCCTCGCGGGCCGCTTCCGCAACCGCGGCGAGAGCTTCGACGACCTGCGCCAGGTCGCGGCCCTCGGCCTGGTCAAGGCCGTCGACCGCTACGACCCCGAGCGCGGCAACGCCTTCGAGAGCTACGCCGTGCCCACCGTCACCGGCGAGATCAAACGGCACTTCCGCGACCACATGTGGACGCTGCACGTGCCGCGCCGCGTCCAGGACCTGCGCAACCGCGTCCGCTTCGCGAGCCAGGACCTGTCCCAGACCATCTCGGGCCGCCGGCCCACCGTCGCGGAGATCGCCGAACACGCGAACATCAGCGAGGAAGACGTCCTGGTGGGCCTGGAGGCCCTGGAGAGCTTCACCGCGCTGTCCCTGGACGCGGAACTGCCCGGCAGCGAGGACGGCTACTCGCTCAGCGACGCGCTGGGCTCGCCCGACCCCGCGCTGGACACGGTGGTGGACCGCGAGGCCGTCAGGCCCCGGCTCGCCGCCCTGCCCGAGCGCGAGCGGGCGATCCTGTACATGCGGTTCTTCGGGGACATGACGCAGAGCCGGATCGCCGAGCAGCTGGGCATCTCCCAGATGCATGTGTCCCGGCTGATCAGCCGGTGCTGCGGGCGGGTGCGGGAGCAGGTCATGCGGGACGCCGCCGCCTGACGCCGCCTGGGCGCGGGGTCCGCGCGCTGTCACCCGCTCGGCGGTTCCCGTCCCGCGAATGGTGTCCGGCCGCGCGCGCCCGGGCGGTGGGCGGGCTGTGATGGGTGCGGGGGCACGGCGGTCGTGCCCCCGCAGCCGTCGGCCGAAGGAGCCCTCCCCATGCGCCGCAGCGTCCGCGCCCTGTCCGTCGCCGCCGTGGCAGGTGCCGCCCTGGGCATCGCCGTGCCGGCCGCCCTCGCGGAGCCGGCCGCCGAGGTCAGCCCCGGCAACGCCTCCCCGGGCGGCAGCGTCACCGTCTCCGTCGCCTGCGACCCCACCGGCGGCTCCCCACCCGACACCATCGACGCCACCTCGCAGGCCTTCGAGGAGGGCACCGTCCGACTGCGGCTGGTCTCCGGCAACGACGACGAGGCCACCGGCCCCGCCTACAACGGCACCGCCCGGATCGCCCCCGCCGAGAACCTCGAGGGCGACGTCGACGCGGTCGGCAACGACTCCGCGTGGACCGTCGACGGCACCTGCCCGGCCGCGCCCGGCGGGCAGGGCAAGCAGTGGAGCGCCACGTTCACGGTGTCCCGCGGGAGCGGCAAGTCGTGCGGCACCGGCACCGAGTGGTCGCACACGGAGTCCTGCGCCACCACCCACCCCTGCATCGAGTCGCACACCGAGTCCTGTGCCACCACCCACCCGTGCACCGAGTCGCACACCGATTCCTGCGGCGGGGCGACCGTCCAGCGCGGGGTGCGGGCCGGTGAGGGCGGCGCCTTCACCGACTCCGTGCCCGCCCTGGTCACCGGCGGCCTGCTGATCGCGGGCGCGCTCGGCGGCGCCGTGTACCGACTGCGCCGCAAGACGCCCGCCGCCGAGAGCTGACCCGGGCACACCCGCCGAGAGCTGACCCGGGCACACCCGGGCACAGACCGCCGTCGCCGCCGTGTGACCGGCGCAACCCGCATCGGCGGCCATGCCGGGGCGCCTCTCCGGGTACTCGGAGCCCGAGGACACCACCCGCACCGCACGAGCCACCGAACACGCCCGGGCGATGACAACGGCAGAGACGAGAAGCCCCCCACCCCGGAGGTACGCATGCCGCGGACGGACCCGGAAGGCCACGGCCCCGTCCGTTTCGGACCGCCGCTTCCCGAGGACGGGCTGCCCGTGCTGCCCGAACTGTCCGCCGTACTCGCCGCCGCGGCCGGCCGCGCCGGGAGCGAACCGGTCGGCGGCGGAACCGCCCTCCTCCAGGCCGCGTGCGGCTACTGGGAGCGGCGCGGTCTGCACACCGGGCCCGGCCATGTGGTCGCCGCCCCCGGCTCACCGTCCCTGCTGCTCGCCCTGACCGCCGCGCTCGGCGGCGACGTCCTGGTGCCGCGGCCCTGTGCCGCCTGGTGGGCGCCGTACGCACGGCTGCTGGGAAGACCCGCCTTCCATGTGGCGACACCGGCGGAGAGCGGCGGTGTCCCGGATTCGTACGCCCTGCTGGAGACCGTCCGCAGGGTTCGCGCCGAGGGCGGCGACCCGCGGCTGCTGGTGCTGTCCGTCGCCGACGACCCCACCGCCACCGTGGCCCCGCCCGAGCTGCTGCACGAGACGCTGGAGGCCGCCGTCGGCGAGGGCCTGCATCTGGTCAGCGACGAGACCTGGCGCGACACCCTGCACGACCCGCACGGCACCGTGCTGCTCAGCCCGGCCGAGATGCTGCCCGGGAAGGTCACCGTCGTCACCGACCTGGCCGGTGCCCTGCTGCCGACCGGCTGGCCTGCCGCCGTCGCCCGCTTCCCCGAGGGTGAGGCCGGCGACGCCCTGCGCGCGCGCGTGCTCGACGTGCTCACCGCGCTCGGCGCCCGTGTCGCCGCCCCCGTCGCGGTCGCGGCCGCGTACGCCCTGACCGAGCCCGAACCGCTCACCGACCGCGTCGAAGCCGCCGTACGCCTGCACGCGCGCGTGGCCGCCGCCGCGCACACGGCCGTCGTCACGGCGGGGGCCCTGGCGCGGCCCCCGCAGGCCGGCCGCCACCTCTACGTCGACCTCGGCCCCCTGAAGACCGCGCTCACCGGCCACGGGGTCGGCGACGCCCAGGAACTGGAGGACTTCCTCACCGCCCGGCTCGGCATGCCCGCGCCGGGCGGGCACCGCTTCGGCGACGACCTCGGGGCGCTGCGGGTGCGACTGTCCACCGGCCCGCTGCTGGGCGGTACGGACGAGGAACGCGCGGAATGCCTCAAGTCACCCTCACCGTTGGAACTGCCACACGTGCAACGCGCGTTGATCCTTCTGGAATCGGTCTTCGACGATCTCCGTGACGACGCTCAGCGATGGGAGCCTCCTCGATGACTCAGCAGTCCGAGTCGACCACGAGCACGCCCACCCACGACACCGAAGCTCCGACGGCCCCCTCCTCCTTCACGCCCCCCGCGGCCCCCCGAGCGCTCGGCGAGCGCCGGGTGTGGCCGCGGTCCTTCCACGACCGGCTGACCGCCCCGCTGCCCGACCTCAAGTCCATGGCCCGCTTCGCCCGCGAGGGCTCCATCCGTCCCGGCCCAGAGGGCCTCGCCGACATCCCGCGGCTGCCCTTCGAACCGGGCCCGCTGCCTCGCGTGGACGCGCGCACGGTCGCCGTCTCCTGGGCGGGGCACGCCAGTTGGGTCGTACGGATCGGCGGGCTGACCGTCCTCACCGACCCCGTCTGGTCCCGCCGCATCCTCGGCACCCCGGCCCGCATCACCCCGGTCGGCATACCCTGGAGCGCCCTGCCGTCCATCGACGCCGTCGTCATCAGCCACAACCACTACGACCACCTGGACGCCCCCACACTGCGCCGACTCCCGCGCGACACCCCGGTGTTCGCGCCGGCCGGACTCGGCCGCTGGTTCGGTCGCCGCCGGTTCACGAACGTCACCGAACTGGACTGGTGGGAGGCGGCCGAACTGAGCGGGGTCCGCTTCGACTTCGTGCCCGCCCACCACTGGTCCAAGCGCTCCCTCACCGACACCTGTCGCACCCTGTGGGGCGGCTGGGTGCTCACCGCCCCCGACGGACAGCGCGTCTACTTCGCGGGCGACACCGGCTACGGCCACTGGTTCGCCCACATCGGACAGCGCTACCCCGGCATCGACCTCGCCCTGCTTCCCATCGGCGCCTACGACCCACGCTGGTGGCTCAGCGACGTGCACTGCGACCCGGAGGAGGCGGTGCGCGCGGCGCAGGACCTCGGGGCGCGCCGCATGGCGCCCATGCACTGGGCGACGTTCGTGCTGTCGGCGGAGCCGGTGCTGGAGCCGCTCACCCGGGTCCGGGCGGCCTGGGAGAAGGCGGGCCTGGACCGCGAGAACCTGTGGGACCTGCCGGTGGGAGGGTCCCGGATCCTCGACTAGGCCTTCCGGGACTTCTCCGCCTTCGCAGGTCTGCGGATCCTCTTCCAGACACTCGGCGCCGCGCTGATCGCCACGGTCAGCGCGACCGCCGCGACCACGCCCTCCCAGGGCTCCGCGAACAGGGAGCCGCCGAGGATCCCGATCAGCTGGTACGTCACCGCCCAGGCCAGACAGGCCGGGAGGTTGCCGCGGGCGAAGCGGCGCATCGGCCACTTCGCCATCAGGCAGGCCAGCATGACCGGGATCCGGCCGGCCGGCATCAGCCGGGACAGCACCAGGACCGCCACACCGTGGCCGGCCAGTTTCTCCTGCGCCTGCGTGAGCCGGTCCTCGGGCGCGCGCGAGCGGATCGCCTCCAGCCAGCGCGAGCCGTTCTTCGACTTCATTCCGCGCCGACCCAGCCAGTACAGAGCCATGTCCCCGAGGAACGCGGCCGCCGAGGCCGTCACGAACACCAGCGCCAGCGCGAACGGCGCGGTCTGGTGAAAGGCCACCACGGCCGCCGAACTCACCAGCGCCCCCGTCGGGATCACCGGCACCAGCGCCCCGAGCAGCACCAGCACGAACAGCGTCGGATACCCGATCGCCTGCTGGGTGGACTCCGGCGTCACGCCCGTCGAGGCGGCAGCGAGCCAGCTCACCGGGCGGCCTCCAGCCGCACACTCTCCCCGTGCCCGAGCCGGTGCACCGCCACCTGCGGCGCCCGCTCGGCCGCGAGGCGTACGAACTCCTCGCCCGGCGCGTGGAACTCGTGCGGGCGCACCGCGTCCATCCCGATCGGCCAGTACGTGCCGTAGTGCACCGGCACCGCACTGCGCGGCGCCAGCCGGGCCAGCGCCTCCGCGGCCCGCCCCGCGTCCAGATGCCCCTCACCGAGGTAGGGTCCCCAGCCGCCCACCGGCAGCAACGCCACGTCGATGGGCCCGACCTCCTTCGCCATCTCGTCGAACAGGCCGGTGTCCCCGGCGAAGTACGTACGGCCCTCGCCCTCGACGACATAGCCGAGGGCGGGGGAGCGGTGCGGTCCCAGCGGCAGCCGCCGGCCGTCGTGCCGGGCGGGCACGACCCGTATCACCAGGTCACCCACCGCCGTCTCGTCCCCGGGAGCCACCTCGCTCAGCCGCAGATGAGTGAGCCGGCGCAGCCCCGGCACCGCCCGTGGTGCGCCCCGGGGCACGAGCAGGCGCGTGCCCGGCTCGAGCCGCGCCAGCGAGGGAACGTGCAAGTGGTCGGCGTGCAGATGGGACACCAGCGCCACGTCCGCGCGCCAGGCGTCGGGCGGCGGCAACGCCCCGCGGCGGCGCCGCAGATGGGCGAGGCGGCGGGCGAACAGAGGGTCGGTGAGCACACGTACGTCCGAATCCGTGACCGTGCAGGTGGCGTGACCCCACCAGGTGATCTCCACCGGCACCTCTTTGCCCCCTTCGCGCGACTCCCCCGAAGCCTACGGGCAGGAGTAGGGTCGGCGGCGAAACCCGGAGGTGAGGGGGGACTCCATGGGAGAGGTTCGCGGTGCACCGGGCACGCGCCCGCCGTTGCGCGTCACGGCGATCGCCGGCTTGACGCCCCTGGAGGAGCTCGACGACGACCCCTTCCTGGTGGACTCCCGCAGCCAGCACGCGATGTGCGCCCGCTGGGCCGCCGAACGGGGCTACGTCGTCACCCGCGAACTGCTCGTGTGCGGGCTGCGTCCCGACCACGACGTCCTGTGGGAGGGCGTCCGGCCCGGCCGCGACCTGTTCGTCGCACCGAGCCTGCGCGTCCTGCGGAGCGCCCTGGCGTCGGTCGACGAGTTCACCGCCGAGTGCGCGCGACGCGGGGTGCGGGTCGAGACGGTGGGGCGAGCGGAGCCGTCGTACGACGCCCAGATGAAGGCCCGGGTGCACCGGCGGCTGTCGATGCCGACGGCCGGGTACGACGGGCGCTAGCGAGGCTCTCGGGGATCCTTCTCGATCACGACCATATGACAGGCTTGCCCCCGGGCCCGCGCCGATGACGGGCCGGGCCGGGACGTGAGGTGTGCTGGGCGTGCGTGGAGGGCGTTGGCGGCGGGTCGCCAGTCAGGTCGGGCGGAGCGTCACGGTGTGGGCCGTCTCCACCCTCACGATGCTCGTACTGGCAGGCATCCTGCCCGACTTCCGGCTCCAGTCCCCCGACGGCGACAGCGCCACCCGGATCGCCATCACCGCCGCGTTCGGGGCGGGCGCCTTCGGTCTGCTGTCGGCGCTGGTGTGGCCCCTTCTCGTACGGCTGCTGCTGCTCGTGCCCGCGCTGGTGCTGGGCCTGCTGGTCTTCTTCCTCAACGGCGGGCTGCTGCTGCTCGCCCTGCGGCTGAACCCGGCCGAACAGGGTGACGCCGCTCCGGAGACCGCGGTCGTGGTCGCCGCCGTGATGTCGGCCGTCGCCTCCGCCACCGGCGCCGCGCTGGCCGTACGCGACGACGACGCCTACCGGCGCCGCCTGTACCGCCTCGCCGACCGCCGCCGCAGAGGCGGCGGCCCGGCCTGCCCGGCCGGCCACGGCACCGTCTTCATGCAGCTCGACGGCGTCGGCCACGACGTCCTGCTCGACGCGGTGGGCCGGGGCCTCATGCCGACCGTCGCCCGTTGGCTGGGCGACGCCACCGCCGACGTCGGCGGCCGGCGCCGGCCCACCCACCGGCTCACCCCGTGGCGCACCGACTGGTCCAGCCAGACCGGCGCCAGCCAGCTCGGCATCCTGCACGGCTGCAACCACGACGTGCCCGCCTTCCGCTGGTACGAGAAGGACCGCGGCGAGGTCATGGTCTGCAACCGGCCGACCAGCGCCGCCGAGCTCCAGCGCCGCGCCGTCGAGGCCACCGGCGACGGCGGACTGCTCACCGCCGACGGCGCCAGCCGCGGCAACCTCTTCTCCGGCGGCGCCGACGAACAGGCCCTCGTCCTGTCCATCGCGACCCGCCGCCGCAGCCGCGAGACCCGCTCCAGGGCCGGCTACTTCGCCTACTTCTCCGACCCGGCCAACGCCGTGCGCACCGCCATGTCCTTCGTCGCCGAGGCCGGCCGCGAGATCGGCCAGTCCACCCGGGCCCGCGCCCGCAAGGTCCGCCCGCGGGTGGGACGCGGCGGCCTCTACCCCTTCATCCGCGCCTTCGCGACCGTCGTCGAACGCGACGTCGTGGTCGCCGCGGTGACGGGCGACATGCTCGCCGGCCGCACCGCCGTCTACGCCGACCTCGTCGCGTACGACGAAGTGGCCCACCACTCCGGGCCCGGGAGCCGCGACGCCGCCAAGGTCCTCGAACGCCTCGACCGCTCCCTCGCCCTGATCGAGAACGTCGCCGAGCACGCACCCCGCCCGTACCGCATCGTCGTCCTGTCCGACCACGGCCAGAGTCCCGGCGAGACCTTCCGCACCCGCTACGGCCTCACCCTCGGCGACCTGGTCCGGGCCGGCTGCGGGCTGCCCGTGCCGCGCAGGGCACGGCACACCCACAGCGGCGCCGAGGCCCGCGCGGCGGTACGCGCCGCACTGCACCGGCCCGTCGAGGAGGGCGGCGAACAGTACCGCCCCTCCAGCCGCCGCCCGGAGCCGATCGTGCTGGCCTCCGGCAACCTCGGCCTGGTCTCCTTCCCGGACGTGCCGCACCGGATGAGCAAGGAGGAGATCGACGCCCGCCACCCCGCCCTGCTGACGACCCTCGCCAACCACCCCGGCATCGGCTTCCTCCTGGTGCGCAGCGAGGAGCACGGCGGGGTCGTCCTCGGCCCGTTCGGCGCCGAGATCCCCCTCGGCGAACTCGACGACAACCCCGGCCCGCTCGCCGACTTCGGGCCCGGCGCCGCCGACGCCGTCCGCCGCACGCACTCCTTCCCGCACACCGCCGACATCATGGTCAACTCCTGGTACGACCCCGCCGACGGCGAAGTCCTCGCCTTCGAGGAGCAGATCGGCTCGCACGGCGGCCTCGGCGGCGCCCAGGCCAAAGCCTTCCTGCTGTCGCCGCTCGCCCTGTCCACACCCGTCGAGGACGGCACGGAACTCGCCGGAGCCGAGCACATCCACCGCGTGCTGCGCCGCTGGCTGCGCGAGACGGACGGCCCCCAGGTTCCGCTGGCGGCGCGCCAGGACCGACGCGCCGCCTGAACCCACACCTCCCGCCGCTTCTTTCGTACCCCCATGAACGAAAGAAGCGGTTGTCACGGAGGACGTGACTCACCGTGTCACCCCACGCCCGGTTTGCCCAGCGCACATTCCGGTCACCCCGGACGTCTCCCCGCGCCCCACCCGTCGGCGGCGCCGGTGGTACGACGCCGGCGCCGGCCCCCGGAAAATGGGCTGCGCCCGCCGATGGCCGCGCCCACACTGTTCGTACCGGACGTCGCGCACCAGCGCGCCCTTTTCGAACACCCCCAGGAGTCACTTCTTGCAGGCAGCCGTCACCGTCACGCCCTCCCGCATCCCCGAGCTGCTGCTCGGTCTCGCCACCGTGCGGCCGGTCTTCGTCTGGGGCGCCCCCGGCATCGGAAAGTCCTCCCTGGTACGGGAGTTCGCCGACTCACTGGGCCTCGAGTGCGTGAGCCTGCTGGGCACCCAGCTCGCCCCCGAGGACCTCATCGGCGTCCCGCAGATCCGCGACGGACGCTCGGTGTTCTGCCCGCCCGAGTCCATCGCCCGCGACGAGCCGTACTGCCTGTTCCTGGACGAGCTGAACGCGGCCACGCCGGACGTGCAGAAGGCGTTCTACTCGCTGATCCTGGACCGCCGTATCGGCACCTACGAACTGCCGAAGGGCTCCATCGTCATCGGCGCCGGCAACCGCGCCACCGACAACGCCCTCGCCCGCCCGATCGCCTCCGCGCTCGTCAACCGCCTCACCCACGTGCACCTGGAGGCCTCCGCCAAGGACTGGCTCGTCTGGGCCGCGGGCAACGGCATCCACCCGTGGATCCTGGACCACCTCACCGACCGGCCCGACCACCTGTGGTCCAAGCCGCCGAAGACCGAGGAGCCGTTCTCCACGCCCCGCTCCTGGCACATGCTCTCCGACGCCCTGCACTCCTTCGGGCCGGGCCTCGACGAGGAGACCCTGAAGGTGCTGGCGCACGGCACCCTGACGCCCGCACACGCGACCGCGTTCTGCGGCTACGTCAAGATCGTGCGCAGCCGGTTCGGCATCGAGGCGATCCTCAAGGGCGACGCCCGCTGGCCCGGCCGCCTCGAGGACCGCGACCTGCTCTACTACCTCGCCGAGTCCTTCCGCGGCCGCCTCGTCAAGGAACTGCCCGCGAGCAAGGACCACATGTCGGCCAACGGCCGCCAGACCGCGTACCGCGCCAAGTCGCTGCTCGTGCAGCTCGCGGAGATCTCCGTCGAGGTCGCCCAGAGCGTCATCGCCTCCGACGCCGACGGCCACCCCGTACTGCCCGCCTGGTTCCTGATCGAGGCGGCCCGGGACATGCCCCGGCTGGTGGAGGCCCGCAGATGAGCCGCAGCCGCAGGCAGGCCGAGCCCAAGAAGGACCCGGCCGCCGAGGCGTGCGCCGAGGGCGTGCGGCTGGTGGGGGCCCATCACGCGCTGGCCGCGATCGAAGCCAAGCTGTGCCGGGAGAAGGAGTGCGGCCTGGCTCCTCGGCACGGCCTGGCACGCGTCACCTCCAGCGGCACCGTGCACCTGCACCCCACCCGCCTCGCGGAACCCGGCGAATGGGCCTGGGCGATCGCCCACGCCCTCATCCACCTGGGCTTCGGGCACGTCCCCGCCGCCACCGGCGAGCGCGAACAGCCCGACCGCCACGACCTCGCCGCGCGCTGCGCGGTCGTCAACCGCTTCCTGCTGACCTCCCCCGTCGGGCAGGCCCCCGACCACCTCCCGTTGTCGTACCCCGACGGCGACGAGGAACAACTCGCCGCCCGTTGGCGGCGGGACGGCATCCCGGGCGCGTACGAGCACTGCGGTACGGCGGCCGGAGAGGCGGACCAGCTGCTCGTGCCGTGGAGCAGATGGGGCGGCCAAGTCCCGGACTGGCAGCTCGCCTTCGCGCACGCCCTGACCCGCACCATGTCCACCGCCCTGGACCTGGCCGGCGGCCGCCGCGACTCCATGGCCGGCGGTCCGACCCGGCTGCGCCCCTGGGAAGAGGCCCTGAGCTGGTTCGTCTCCTCCTACCCGCTGCTCGGCGGCATCGCCGCCGGCATCACCCTCGTCGCCGACGCCGAACTCGCCCGCGCCCACGGCATCTCCGTCGCCGCGGTGAACGCGCAGGCGGGGGAGATCTACGTCAACCCCCTGCGCCGGTTCGACGACGAGGAGTGGCGGTTCGTCCTCGCCCACGAGATGCTGCACGCCGCCCTGCGCCACGGCGACCGCTGCGGCACCCGCGACCCGTTCCTGTTCAACGTCGCCTGCGACTACGTCATCAACGGCTGGCTGAGCGAGATGCAGGTCGGCACCATGCCCGAGGGGCTCCTGTACGACCCGGAGCTCTCCGGCCTGTCCGCGGAGGAGGTCTACGACCGCATCACCCGGGATCTGCGCCGGACCCGTCGCCTGGCCACCCTGCGCGGCAAGGGAGCCGGCGACATCCTCGGCGGCCCGCTCGGCGCCCCCGGCGCCCCGGTCGACCTCGACGAGCTCTACCGCCGGGGCCTTGCCCGCGGTCTCGACCTGCACCAGCAGCAGGCCCGCGGCTTCCTGCCCGGCGGCCTCGTCGAGGAGATCCGCGCGCTCAGCCATCCGCCGCTGCCCTGGGACGCCCGACTGGCCCGCTGGTTCGACGAGTTCGTGCCGAGTCCGCAGCCGGTACGGACGTACGCCCGCCCCTCCCGCCGCCAGGCGGCCACGCCCGACATCCCGCGCGCGGGACGGTACTTCCCGCCCGAGGAGATCGCCCGCTGCACCTTCGGCGTCGTCCTGGACACCTCCGGCTCCATGGACCGGGTCCTGCTCGGCAAGGCACTCGGCGCGATCGCCTCGTACGCCGAGGCCCGCGACGTACCGGCCGCCCGGGTCGTGTTCTGCGACGCCGCCCCGCACGACGCCGGCTACCTGCCGGTCACGGACATCGCGGGCCGGGTGCGGGTGCACGGCCGCGGCGGCACCGTGCTGCAGCCCGGCATCGACCTGCTGCACCGCGCGGACGACTTCCCGCCCGCCGCACCCGTCCTGGTCATCACCGACGGCTGGTGCGACGTCCTGCGGGTGCGGCGCGAGCACGCCTACCTGATCCCGCAGGGCGCCCGGCTGCCGTTCAGCGCACGTGGACCGGTCTTCCGGGTGAGCTGAGCCGGAGTGTGATCGTATGGGGTCCCGAACCCGGATCCGGGACCATAGGAAAGGAATGACCGTGGCCACCACGCGCTCCGCACACACCGTCTGGGAAGGCAACCTGCTCGAGGGCAACGGAGTCGTCACCTTCGACTCCTCGGGCGCCATCGACGAGCAGCCGGTGACGTGGGCTGCCCGCACCCAGGAGGCGAACGGCAAGACCAGCCCCGAGGAGCTGATCGCGGCCGCCCACTCCAGCTGCTTCTCCATGGCGTTCTCGCACGCCCTCGCCGGGGCCGGCACCCCGCCCACCAAGCTCGTCACCTCCGCCGACGTCACCTTCCAGCCGGGAGAGGGCATCACGGGCGTCCACCTCACCGTCGAGGGCACCGTGCCGGGCCTGGACGAGGACGGCTTCGTCGCCGCGGCGGAGCAGGCCAAGGTGAACTGCCCCGTCAGCCAGGCCCTGAAGGCCGTACCGATCACCCTGTCCGCGAAGCTCGCCTGACCGGACCGGCACACCACGACCGTCGCGCGGGCGGGCCCCCACCGGGGGCGGCCCGCGCGACGGTCGGTTCGTGACCGGGGGGAGGGGTATCAAGATGACGGTGTCGAAGGGGACGTGATGGGGCCGGGAACATCCAGCGGGTCGGCGGTACTCGACTCCGCCACGCGTGAACTCACCCGCGCGGTACTGCTGTTCAGCCTGGCCGGCCGGATACGCCCGGATGCCTCCCCGCTGGGCGCCCTCGTCGACCGCTACGACTTCGGCCGCTTCGAACCGCACCTGAGAACCAGCGAGAAGGTGCTCCCCGTACCGGTCCTGGCCGTACGCGCCGCACCGGACGACCTGCACCTGCCGCACGGCGGTCACGGCCTCGGCCTCGCCTCGGTCGACATCATGGTCGTCGCCACCCCGCGCGGCGACGTGACCCTGCTCCTGGACTGCGGCTTCGCCGCCGAAACCGAGCCCGCCGCCCTCGCCGCCTGGCTCGCGGACACCTGCTTCGACCGCGAAGGCATCCGCCTCGGCGGCCGGCCGCTCCTCGACGTGGTGAACGAGCGGCTCACCCTGCCCACACCGCTCGCCCACGGCCAGAACGTGCACCAACTCGTCTTCCCCGGCGGGCGGTTACTGCACGACCTGCTCGCCGACGGCGTCGACGACGCGCCCCGCCGCCCCGCCCTGCTCAACGAGATCGTCTACCGCGGCAGGATGCCGGCGAACCACACCCCCGACCTCGACGCCACCATGCCGCCCAACCTGCGCAACCACGGCGTCACCCTCTCCTCCCACGGCCGCGGCGTCTCCGTCCAGGCCGGCTGGGCCCCGCACGTGGAGAACGGCCTCACCCTGGTCGCGCTCGGCATGATCTCCGCGCTCGCCGTCCTCCAGCGCACCCGCCTCGCCGCCTTCGAGACGATGCGGGCCAACGAGCGGGCCATGACGGACTCGCCGTACGAGGTCCGCTCCCTCATCTCCCGCCTCTCCGCGGGCGTCAACGAACTCCAGCTGGACCTGGCCTTCGGCGTCGAGGCCTACGTCGACAGCCTGCTGATCCCCGAGATGCTCATGGAGAGCTTCCAGTCCTCACTGCGCGACGCCCTCGGCATCCGTGACAGCCTCGACAACTCGGCCCGCATGGTCGAGCGCCTCACCTCCGTCATCAGCGCCCGCTCCGCCGCCCTGGACGCGGCACTCGCCGAACGCGACGACCGCCGGGACCGCACCGTTTCCGCCCTCGTCGCCGCGGCCACCCTCATCGCACTGCCGCCGACCCTGCTGCTGACGTTCTTCGGGATCAACGGCACGAACGTCCACGCCGACCGCTCCATCCTCGACCTGCGCGAGTACGGCACGGCGTACGCGCTGGCCTGGCTTCCCTTCGTGGTCCTCGTCGTGATCGGATACGTGATGCTCAGGCGGGTCAGCCGACGCTCCGGCACCCTCCTGACACCGCCCGACGGCGGGCCGCCCGCACCGGTGCCCCCGCCCCGATCCGCCTCCGGGAGCTGACCCGACCATGCCGCGACTGCCCGCCGTGTCGGCCCACCGGGGAGGATCCGAGCGCGCCGGCGCCGCCACCTGGGAGGCGTACGAGGACGCGCTCGCCTCCGGCGCGGAGTACGCCGAGTTCGACATCCGGCGTACCGCCGACGGCGTCTTCGTCGTCTACCACGACCCCCGCGTCGCACACACCGGGCCGCTCCTGTCGCGGATCACGCACGCCGAGCTGAGCGAGCGCGCCGGGTACGCGGTGCCGGTCGCCGAAGAGGTCATGGCCCTGATCGCCGGGAAGCTCGTGGGGCACCTGGACCTGAAGGAGGTGGGCCACGAGCGCGAACTGATCGACCGGGCCATCGCCCTGCTCGGCATGGACGGCTTCGTCGCGACGACCCTGGAGGATCCTTCCGTCGCCGCGATCAGGAGGGCCTTCCCCGCCGTGCGTACGGCCCTCTCCCTGGGCCGCGACCGCAGGGAGGTCCGCCCGGCCCGGCTGCCGGGGACCCGGCTGAGCGAGCTGCTGCCCATGCGGCGGGTCCGCGCCTGCGGGGCGACCGGAGTCGCCGTCCACCAGAGGCTGGCGCGGGCGAACGTCCTGCGCGAGGCCGCCCGGCACGGTCTGTTCACCATGGTGTGGACGGTCAACGAGGACGTGCCGATGCGCGCGTTCCTCGCGGACCCGCGCGTGGACGTCCTGGTCACCGACCGGCCGCGGCGGGCGGTCGACCTGAGGGGCGGGAGGCAGGACGAGCCCTCCCTGGGGTACCCGTCCGTTTGACAGGAGCCCTCCACTGACAAGACCCACCCATTGACAAGAACGCACTCAAGTTTTGTGCTGGAGTGCGGGAGGCTCCCTGACGGAAGGGGACAGCGATGGGACGTGCGGTCGGAATCGATCTGGGGACCACGAACTCGGTGGTGGCCGTGCTGGAGGGCGGCGAACCCACGGTCGTCGCGAATGCGGAGGGTGCCAGGACCACACCGTCGGTCGTGGCCTTCGCCAAGAACGGCGAGGTGCTCGTCGGCGAGGTCGCCAAACGGCAGGCGGTGACGAACGTCGAGCGCACGGCCCGCTCCATGAAGCGCCACATGGGCGACGTGAACTGGCGCTTTCCCGAGCAGGGCGCCGTCGACGGCAACCGCTACCGGGCGCAGGAGCTGTCCGCGCGGGTGCTGCAGAAGCTGAAGCGGGACGCCGAGTCCTACCTGGGCGAGGACGTCACCGACGCGGTGATCACCGTCCCCGCGTACTTCGACGACGCCCAGCGGCAGGCCACGAAGGAGGCCGGGGAGATCGCGGGCCTGAAGGTGCTGCGGATCATCAACGAACCCACGGCCGCCGCTCTCGCCTACGGTCTCGACCGCGGCGAGGAGCAGACGGTCCTCGTCTTCGACCTCGGCGGCGGCACCTTCGACGTGTCGTTGCTGGAGATCGGCGACGGAGTGATCGAGGTCAAGGCGACGAACGGTGACACCCACCTCGGCGGCGACGACTGGGACCAGCGGGTCGTCGAGCACCTCGTGAAGAAGTTCAAGGGCCAGTACGGCATCGACCTCGGCAACGACAAGATGGCCCTGCAGCGGCTGCGCGAGGGCGCCGAGAAAGCCAAGATCGAACTGTCCAGCTCCACCGAGACCACGATCAACCTCCCCTACGTCACCGCCTCCGCGGAAGGCCCCCTGCACCTCGACGAGAAGCTGACCCGCGCCCAGTTCCAGGAGCTGACCGCCGACCTCCTCGACCGCTGCAAGAACCCCTTCCACCAGGCGGTCAAGGACGCCGGCATCAAGCTCGCCGCGATCGACCACGTCATCCTCGTCGGCGGCTCCACCCGCATGCCCGCCGTCACCGGCCTGGTCAAGGAACTCACCGGCAAGGACCCGCACAAGGGCGTCAACCCGGACGAGGTCGTGGCGGTCGGCGCGGCCCTCCAGGCGGGCGTCATCCGCGGCGACGTCAAGGACGTCCTCCTGCTCGACGTCACCCCGCTGTCCCTGGGCATCGAGACCAAGGGCGGCATCATGACGAAGCTCATCGAACGCAACACGACCATTCCGACCCGGCGTTCGGAGATCTTCACCACCGCCACCGACAACCAGCCCTCGGTCGGCATCCAGGTCTACCAGGGCGAACGCGAGATCGCCGCGTACAACAAGAAGCTGGGCGTCTTCGACCTCACGGGCCTGCCGCCCGCGCCTCGGGGGGTGCCGCAGGTCGAAGTGGCCTTCGACATCGACGCGAACGGCATCATGCACGTGTCCGCGAAGGACCTCGCCACGGGCCGCGAACAGAAGATGACGGTCACCGGCGGCTCGGCCCTCCCCAAGGACGACATCGACCGAATGATGCGGGACGCCGAGCAGTACGCCGAGGAGGACCGCAAACGCCGCGAGGCGGCCGAGACCCGCAACCAGGCCGAACAACTCGTCTACCAGACCGAGAAGTTCGTCCGCGAGAACGGCGACAAGGTCCCCGCCGACACCAAGACCGAGGTCGAGTCCGCAGTCGCCGAGCTGAAGCAGCTCCTGGAACAGAACGCCGAGACCAGCGCCCTGCGCACAGGCGTCGAGAAACTGGCCTCCGTCAGCCAGAAGATGGGCCAGGCGATGTACGCCCAGGCCGCCGCCCAGCAGACCCCCACGGAGAACACGGACACCGGCCGGCACACCCCGCCGCAGGACGAGGAGGGCGTGGTGGACGCGGAGATCGTGGACGACGAGAGGGACCGGGAGGGGAGGGACCGGGACGCGAGGGACCAGGATGCGAGGGACGGGCGGGGCGGGGCGGCCTAGCTCCCGCGCGGAGCGGTGAGGTCATCGGCCGCATTCAGGTGTACGCCGTCGGCAGTGTGGCGCACACGGCATCCAGGACGGATGCATACGGTGTACCGAAGACGGTGAGCCGGGCGCGGAGCTGCTCCAGGCCGGCGCGGTGTCCGGTGAGCAGGCCGATGTCGCCGGTGCGGGCCGCGAACTCCAGCACCGCTGGCAGGAAGTCCGGCAGCTCCTCGTCGCTGCACTCCAGGCCGTGCGCACGGTAGACGTCCTCGAAGCGGACCGGCGACGTGTCCTGCCGCCGCGTGTCTCCGTCCCGCCACCGGCTCAGGTACAGGCTGTGCCCGTCCGTGAAGTCGAAGACCCGGACGTAGTGCGCGGCCAGGTCCTGCGCGGGGGTGACGGCCGCGTGGTCCGTGAACTCCCTGAGCTGCGGGGCGGCTTCGCGCAGCAGGGGCAGCCGGGCGCGGAAGTCGTCGTCCGGGTAGGTCAGACAGAGCGCCGCCGCCTGGTACAGCACCGCGTCCGAGGGCATCAGGCATCCTCCGCCTCGTCGGCGGTCTGCCGGTGACGCGGACCGTGGAACTTCCGGGTGTCGGTCACATGCGCTCCCTTGCTCGCCCGCGGCTCATTCGAACCTAGGGCGGGGCGGGGGAGCGCACCTTCTGACGGCACCCGTACGGGTCCCGTGCCCGCCGACGGCACCCGTACGGGTCAGGACTTACGGGCGACCCCCGCGTACACCGGCACGATGCCCTCGGCCTGCACCGCCACGTCCTCCGGCTCGGGTCGCCACCCGGAGACCGGGATCACGCCGGGGCCGAGGAGTTCCAGGCCGTCGAAGAAGCGCGAGAACTCGGTGAGCGAGCGGGGGTGGAAGGAGGTGCCGCTGCGACGGAAGTGCTCGGCGGCCTTCTCGATCGCCTCCGGGTTCAGATCAGCCGTGACCTGCGACAGGACCAGGTAGCTGCCGGGGGCAAGGAAATCGACGTAACGCTTCAGCAGACCGTGCACGTCGTCGCCGTCGGACTCGTCACCGAGATAGTGCGTGAGGGCCACCAGCGACAGGGCCACAGGCTGCCCGAAGTCCAGCGACTCGGCCGCCAGACGCAGAATCGTGTCGGGGTCGCGGACGTCCGCGTGGATGTAGTTCGTCGAGCCCTCCGGCGAACCGTGCAGCAGCGCCTCCGCATGCCGGAGCACGATCGGGTCGTTGTCCGCGTACACCACCTTCGACTCCGGGGCCACACCCTGCGCCACCTGGTGCAGGTTCGGCTCGGTGGGAATGCCGGTGCCGATGTCCAGGAACTGACGTATCCCCGCCTCGGCGGCCACCCTGGTCGCCCGCTGCATGAACCGGCGGTTGGCCCGCGCCCCGCGCAGCACCGTGCCGTCGACGGCGAGGATCTTGCGGGCCAGCTCCTCGTCCACCGGGTAGTTGTCCTTGCCGCCCAGCCACCAGTCGTACACCCGGGCCGGATGCGGCCGGCTGGTGTCGATACGGGCGGGCGCGGCGTCGGATCCGGTCATACGGCGTCGTCTCCTAGGTCTTGAGTCAGGGGCTTCGAAGTCCAGGCCTTCGAAGTCAGGGGCTTGGAAGCAGAGGCTTGGAAGCAGGGGCTTCGAGTCGGGGGCGGGTGGTGCGGGGGCTCAGAAGTCCTCGCGGCGCTCCCGGAGCAGCTTCTTGGTGCGCTCGGCCGACGCGGCGCGCGCCGACATGTGGTCCAGGACCTCCAGGTGCGTCGCGACCTCCGTGCGGGAGTCGAGATAGAGCGCACCGGTCAGGTACTCGGTGAAGACCATGTCGGGCAGTTCCGGCTCGGCGAAGCGGAACAACGAGAACGGTGCGTACGTCCCCGGATGCGGGCCCTCCTCGAACTCCGCGACCTGCAGCGTGATCCGGTCGCGTTCGGCGAACTCCAGGAGCTTGTCCAGCTGGTCGCGCATGACCTCGCCGCGCATGCTCACCGGCCGCCGAAGCACCGTCTCGTCCATGATCACCCACAGGTGGGGCGGGTCGGGGCGCTCCAGCAGCCGCTGACGCTCCATGCGCAGGGACACATGCCGGTCGATCGTGTCCGGCCCCGCCTGCCCGATCGTCCCCGCCTCCATCACGGCACGCGCGTACGCCTCGGTCTGCAACAGCCCCGGCACGAAGTGCGGTTCGTAGGAGCGGATGATCCGGGCGGCGCCCTCCAGGCTCACGTACAGGCTGAACCAGTCCGGCAGCACGTCGTGGAACCGCTGCCACCAGCCCGGCTGGTTCGCCTCCTCGGCCAGGTCTATGAAGGCGGCCGCCTCGTCGTCGCCGACGCCGTACGTCTCCAACAGCACCTGGACATAAGGTATCTTCAGGGCGACCTCGGCCATCTCCATCCGCCGTACGGTCGCCGGGGCCACCCGCAGTACCTGCGCGGCCTCCTCGCGCTTGAAGCCGGCCGCCTCTCGCAGTTCCTGCAGGCGTCTGCCGAGCACCACCTGACCCACGGTGGGCGCAGGGCGCCGCTCACTCACGCCACGCCTCCCCTACGCGTCGAAGCTTGCGTGCAGTGTGCCATGTTCCGCCGTCGGTCACACCAGTCCCAGGGGGCGGATGAGGCTTGTCTGCCGCGGTTTCGTCGCGACCGGGATTACCTCAGGGGTAATCGACCGTGGCGCCGGCGGGCGGGATCGTGGTGGCAACGGGTCCCGGGCCGGCGCACTCCGGTCCGGGATCCGGTATCCCGCCCGTATTCGGTATGCAGGATCCGGTAGCCGCCTGGCATGCGGTATCCGGCATGCGAGATCCGGCATGCGGGATCCGGCCTGCGGGATCCGGTAGCCGTCAGGCATTCGGTATGCAGGATGCCGTGTTCCCAACTCAATCTCGACGGAAGGTGATTCGTCATGTCCGCGTCCCAGATCGCCGCGCTCGCCCGGACCCCCGACCCGCACACCATGCTCCGTCGCTTCCTCGCCCTGGACGCGGTGGTGACCGGGGTGAACGGACTCGCCTACCTCGCCGCGTCCGGCCCGCTGGGGCGCTTCCTCGGGGCCGGTTCCGGACTGCTGCTCGGGCTCGGCGTCTTCCTCGTGGTGTACGCGGCGGCCGTCGGCCTTCTCGCCGCCCGCGCCCGCCCGGCCGCGCTGCCGGTCCGGGCCGTGATCGAGGCCAACCTCGCCTGGGCCGCGCTGAGTTTCGTCGCCCTGGGCCTGTGGCTGTCGCCGACCACGGCCGGCGCCGTGTGGACCGTACTCCAGGCGCTCACCGTCGCCGGGTTCGCCCTGCTCCAGCACGCTGCCCTGAGGGTTCGTCAAGACATCAACGAGTGAAGGTACTTGACCGTCGCCGGGTCGGCCGGGAGCAGCGTCTCGATGGCCAGCTCGGCGACGGTCACGTCCATGGGGGTGTTGAAGGTGGAGATGGACGAGATGAACGACAGTGTCCGGCCCTCGTGTTCGATCTGCATCGGCAGTGCGAAGTAGGGGACGGGTTCAGCCGGTTGTGCGTCCTGCCCGTCGGCCGCCGCTTCGGGCGCCGGGTACGCGGCGACCTCCTCGTACAGCGCCCGCAGCGGCTCCGACCGGTGCAGGGCGATCTGCCGCTCCATCTGCGCCAGCAGATGCCCGCGCCACTCACGGAGATTGCGGATGCGCGGCGCCAGGCCCTGCGGGTGCAGGGTCAGCCGCATCGCGTTCAGCGGCGGCGCGAGCAGGGACTCCGGAATGCCGTCGAGCAGCATCAGGATGCCCCGGTTGGCCGCGACGACGTCGTACATCGCGTCGACGACGAGGGCCGGATACGGCTCGTAGCCCTGGATCAGCCGCTCCATGCCCTCGCGCAGGGCATCCAGCGCCGGGTCGTCCAGCGGCGTTTCGGGGTAGCGCGGGGCGTAACCGGCCGCCAGCAGCAGCGAGTTGCGCTCACGGACGGGGACGTCGAGGTGCTCGGCCAGCCGCAGCACCATGTCCTCGCTGGGCCGGGAACGGCCCGTCTCGATGAAGCTGATGTGCCGGGCCGAGGAGTCGGCACGCAAGGCCAGCTCCAGCTGACTGACCCGCCGCTGCTCCCGCCAGGCCCGCAACAGCGGGCCCACACCCCTGTCGCCGGGGGTGCCGGAGGATGTGGGGGACCCGGAGGCGAGAATGGTCATACCGACGACCGTAGTCGAGGAACGGCCGCCGTCGGCGAGCAGCCGCAGCGGGAGAGCGACGACGGTCGGCCAAGAACCGTAGTCGAGAAACCGGCGACTGTAGACAATAGACGGTCGCCCGTGTTCAGTTGAGGAGTGGGCGCATGAGCTGGCCGCCGATGCCGACCTTGGAGACCGCCGCGGTGTACCGCGCCAGAGTGCGGGGGTGCCTCCTGGGCGGGGCGATCGGCGACGCCCTCGGCTACCCGATCGAGTTCTCCTCCCTGGACCGGATCCGCGCGTCCCACGGCGAGCGCGGGGTGACCGGCTTCGTGCCCGGCGCGCACGGCGTGCTCGGCCGCATCAGCGACGACACGCAGATGACCCTGTTCACCGTCGAGGCCATCGTCCAGGCTCAGGCACGGGAACGGGAGAAGGGCATCGGCGGCGGCTGGGCCCTGCTGCTGCGCCAGGCGTACGAGCGGTGGCTGGAGACCCAGACGAAGCCCGGCCCGGAGCAGGCCGCACCGCCCCGGAGCGGTGCTCCCTCCGGCGGCCTGATCGCCGAGGCGTGGCTGTATTCCCGTCGCGCCCCCGGCAACGCCTGCCTGTCCGGGGTCGCCCAGATGTACGCCCCCGACCCGTGGCTCGAACTCGACGGCAAGCCGGGTCAGGTCAACTCCGACTCCAAGGGCTGCGGCGCGGTAATGCGCTCGGCCCCCTTCGGTCTCGTCAACCCCGCCGACGCGGCCTTCGCCATGGCGGCCCGCGGCGCCCAGATCACCCACGGCCACCCCACCGGCTACTACGCGGCGGGCGCGTTCGCCGCGATCGTGGCCCACCTCGTCGCCGGGGACTCCCTGGAGGGCTCGGTACTGCGCGCCCTGCGCGAGCTGGAGCGCCACCCGGGTCATGAGGAGACCTCGGCCGCGCTGCGCCAGGCCGTCGACCTGGCCGCGGAGGGGGCACCGACGGCGGAGAAGGCCGAGTCCCTCGGTGCGGGCTGGGTCGCCGAGGAGGCCCTCGCCATCGGCGTCTACTGCGCGCTCGTCGCGCCCGGCGTCAAGGACGCACTGCTGCTCTCCGTCAACCACTCCGGCGACAGCGACTCCACCGGCTCCATCTGCGGCAACCTCCTCGGTGCCCGGCACGGCGACGTCGGACTGCCGCACGAGTGGGTGGAGCAGGTCGAGGGCCGTACCCGGATCGCGGCGCTCGCCGACGACCTGGCGGCCGGGAGTTCCCCTGTGGGGGGTGTCCGCCACTGACCACTGGGAACCCTGCTGACCAGGGCCGTGACCAGGGCCGAAGCAGCCCGGCTGTGGCACGCTGAAGAAGTACCCGGCATCCAGGAAGGAGCGCGGCCATGCCTGTGGAACCGCTGTCGCAGAAGGAGATCGAGGACCGGCTCGCGGAACTGCCGGGCTGGTCGCTCGACGGGGACCGTCTCGCCCGTTCCTACCGGCTCGGCACGCACTTCGCCGCCACGGCGATGGTCGTCCACATCGCACAGGTCCAGGAGGAGCTCGACCACCACTCGGACCTCACCCTCGGCTACAACACCGTCTCCCTGACGGTGAACACGCACAGTGTGGGCGGGGCCGTGACCGAGCTGGACTTCGAGCTCGCGAGGAAAGTGGAGGCGCTCGCCCCCGGCCACGGAGCCCAGTGACGCAGGTGCTGGACTACGACAAGGAGGCCGACGCCTACGACGCCAGCCGCGGCGGCGAGCCCAGAGCCGCCGCGGCTGCCGACGCGGTCCTCGGCCTGGTCCCCGTCGGTGCCCGCCGCCTTCTCGACGTCGCCTGCGGCACGGGGATCGTGACCCGCCGCCTGGCGGCGGCCCGGCCCGGCCTGCGGGTGACGGGCGTGGACCTGACATACGGGATGGCCCGGTTGGCGGCCGCGCGGGTGCCCGGGGCGATCGTTCTCGCGGACAGCCGTCGGCTGCCGTTCCCCGACGGGGCGTTCGACGCCGTCACCAGTGTGTGGCTGTTACACCTGCTCGACGGGCCCGGCGACGTCCGGGCGGTCGTCGCCGAGTGCGCTCGCGTGCTGCGGCCCGGCGGGGTGTACGTCACCACCGTGGACAAGGCCGCCGCACACGACGTGGGCAGTGACATCGACGCGGTTCTCGCGCCGCGCCCGCGCCGGCCGGCCCAGGACGCCGCCGGGACCGTCACGTCGTATGCAGTCGACTGCGGACTGGATCCGGCCGGTCGGGCCCACTTCCAGGGGTTTGGTCAGGGCCGCAGCCCGCGCAGCACGGTCGCGGATCTGCGGCGCGGCTGGTTCACGCGGCTGCCGCCCGGCGGTCCGCTCGCCGAACGGTTCGCCGCACGGCTACAGGCCCTGCCCGAACAGGACCGGCCGCGCGCCGACCCCGTGTTCACGGTGCTGGCGTTCCGGAAGGCCGGCTGAAGTCCATGTGCCAGTTGGTCACCCAGGTGGCTCCGCCGTCCACCGAGAAGGCCTGCTCCCAGTGTGCCCCTGTCGCGGACACGTCCGCCCACACGAACCGGACCCGCACGTCCTTCCCGTCGCACGTGTCATCGCCGTGGAACTCGCCGCGCCCGTTCTCGAAGCGGCCGATGACCGGCGGGAAGAGCCTTCCGGTGCTGCTGGAGGACCAGTTCAGCGACCACTGGCGCGCGTCGGGGTCGAACAGCCGCAGTGTCAGGCCCTTCGCCCCCAGATACGGCATGTCGATCTCGTCGATGTTGGCGGCCCCGTCGAACAGCGCCCAGCAGCGGTGCGTCGCCGGGAACTCCACCCAGTCGCTGTCGGGGTCCAGGAAGTCGGTGCGGCGGCGGTTGAGTACGTCCCACTCACCGTGGAAGAAGTCGAAGTCGTGCGGGCTGCTCATGAGCGGTCTCCGGTTGTTCCGTCGGGCAGGCAGTCGGACAAGTAGGCGTCCAGGTCAGGGACTTCGGGGGCGAGCAGGTGGCGCACCCAGGCATCGCGTTCGTGCAGGATCGGCGGCAGCTCCCAGACACAGCCGATCCACGGCAGGTCCGGCGTGACGAAGTGCGTGGGATCGTCGTCCGGGCAGCCGAGGACGGGCTGACCGGCCGCGGCGCCCCGGAAGTGCAGGACGTTGTCCCACACCCAGCTGTACGCGTTCAGATAGGCGCCGTCGTCACCACCGCGGTGCAGCACCACGAACGTCGCCGGCGGCGTCCCGTCCTGCTCCGGCAGCAGCTCCGGCAGGATCTCGTACGCCGCCTTCTCCACGTCGGGTGCGATGCCCGCGGGGTCCGCGGTGACGTGGTAGCGCTTGATGCGCCGCCCCGCCACCTCGATCGGCGGCCGCACGGTCAGCAGTTTCTCCGTGAAAGCCATGACGCGACGCTAGGGCGACTTCACTGACATCCTGTGTCAGTGAAGTCGAGCCGACTGGTGTCCATCCTTCTCCTGCTCCAGGCCCGCGGCCGGATGACCGCCGCCGAGCTCGCCGAGGAACTGGAGGTCTCCGTCCGCACGGTCTACCGGGACGTCGAAGCGCTGAGTGCCGCCGGTGTCCCGCTGTACGGCGACGCTGGCCACGCCGGCGGCTACCGCCTCCTCGACGGCTACCGCACCCGCCTGACCGGCCTCACCGTGGGGGAGGCGCAGGCCCTGTTCCTCTCCGGAGCCCCCGGGCCCGCCGCCGACCTCGGGCTCGGTTCTGTCCTGGCCGCCGCCCAGCTCAAGGTCCGCGCCGCGCTGCCGCCGGAGCTGCGCGCCCAAGCCGACCGGATCAGCGGCCGCTTCCACCTCGACGCCCCGGGCTGGTACGCGGACGCGGACGAGACGCCGTACCTGTCTGCAGTAGCCGATGCGGTATGGAACAACCATATCCTGCATATCGTATACCGTCGTTGGCGTACACCGACCGATGTGGAGCGTCGTCTGGAACCGTACGGACTGGTCCTGAAGGCAGGCCGCTGGTACGTCGTCGCCGGCCCCGGCCCGCGCACCTTCCGCGTCGACCAGATCCTCCAACTCGCCACCGAAGAAGAAGAGTTCACGCGCCCAGACGACTTCGACCTGACCGCTTACTGGACGGCCTACCAACGGGACTTCCACGCCCGGCTCAAGCAGGGCCAGGCGGTGGTACGCCTGGCGCCGGGCGTGAGACTCGCCAGGCAGGCAGAGGCAGAGGCAGAGGCAGAGGCAGAGGCCGACGGACGTACGGACGGAGACGGCTGGACCGTGGCCACGGTCCCCATCGAGTCCCTCGACCACGCCCACGCCGAGTTCCTGCGCCTGGGCACCGGCATCGAGGTGCTCGAACCGCCGGAGCTGCGCGCGAAGATCGCCCGAACGATCGCCGAATTGGCCGAGAAGTACGGCAACTTGGGGATGCGTGGCGGCGACTGACGAGGAACGGAACCCGCCCGTGCTCCCAGGAGGTCTGACCCGTGCAGAACCCGCACCCGCACCCTCGGTCGCACCCGCGCAAGCACCGCAGACGCCGAGTGCTCCTCTCGGCGGCCACCGCCGTCGCCGCCCTCGTCGGCGCCGGACTCACCACGACACTCGGCAGCGACATCGCCGAGGCCGCCACCGCCCGCCAGGTCGAGAAGCTCGACCGCGGTGTCGTCAGCGTGCACACCGACAGCGGCAACCTGATCAGCTGGCGCTGGCTCGGCACCGACCCGGGCGACGTCTCCTTCAACGTCTACCGGGCCGGCACGAAGGTCAACTCGACCCCGATCACCGGTTCCACGAACTACTTCCACTCCGGCGCGCCCGCCCAGGCCGACTACACGGTCCGCGCGATCGTCGGCGGCGTGGAGCAGGCCGACTCCGTCCATGCAGTCCAACTCCGCACCGGTTACATGGACGTGCCCATCACGCCGCCCGCCGGCGGTACCACACCCGACGGCGTCGCCTACACCTACGAGGCCAACGACGCCTCGGTCGCCGACCTGGACGGCGACGGTGCGCTCGACTTCGTCCTCAAGTGGCAGCCCACCAACGCCAAGGACAACTCCCAGTCCGGCTACACCGGCAACACGATCGTCGACGGCGTCAAGCTCGACGGCACCCGGCTGTGGCGCATCGACCTGGGCCGCAACATCCGTTCAGGCGCCCATTACACGCAGTTCCAGGCATACGACTACGACGGCGACGGCAAGGCCGAGCTCGCCATGAAGACGGCCGACGGCACGGTCGACGGAACCGGCACGGTCATCGGCAGCTCGTCGGCCGACTACCGCAACTCCAGCGGCTACGTGCTGTCCGGCCCCGAGTACCTGACCATGTTCAACGGCCAGACCGGCAAGGCGATGCAGAGCGTCGACTACGTCCCGGCCCGCGGCACGGTCTCGTCGTGGGGCGACTCGTACGGCAACCGGGTCGACCGCTTCCTCGCGGGAACGGCGTATCTGGACGGCGCACGCCCCTCCCTGATCATGGCGCGCGGCTACTACACCCGAACGGTCATCGCCGCCTGGGACTGGCGAGGTGGCGCCTTCACCCGCCGCTGGACCTTCGACACCAACTCCTCCACCAACAGCGGCAAGGGCTACGACGGTCAGGGCTCCCACAGCCTCTCCGTCGGGGATGTCGACAACGACGGCAAGGACGAGATCGTCTACGGCGCGATGGCCGTCGACGACAACGGCAACGGCCTGTGGACCACGAAGACCGGTCACGGCGACGCCCAGCACCTGGGCGACCTCGACCCCTCGCACGCGGGCTTGGAGTACTTCAAGGTGTCGGAGTCGACGAGTCAGCCCGCCGAGCTGTACATCAACCCGGCCAACGGCACGGTCAATTGGCGCCTGGCCGCCTGCTGCGACAACGGACGCGGTGTGGCGGGCGACATCTGGGCCGGCAACGACGGTGCCGAAGTGTGGTCCGCCTCCGACACGTCCGTCCGCGACGAGGCCGGCGCCACCAAGGGCCGCGAACCGTCCTCCGTCAACTTCCTGTCCTGGTGGGACGGCGACACCGTCCGCGAACTCCTCGACGGTACGCACATCGACAAGTACGGCACATCCTCCGACACCCGCCTGCTGACCGGCTCCGGCGTCCACTCCAACAACAGCACCAAGGCGACGCCGTCCCTCTCCGGCGACATCATCGGCGACTGGCGCGAGGAGGTCGTCTGGCCGACGTCGAACAACACGGCGCTGCGGATCTACTCGACCCCGACGGAGACCAGCACCAAGATCACGACCCTGCTGCACGACACGATGTACCGCACCGGCCTCGCATGGCAGAACACTGCATACAACCAACCGCCGCACCCGAGCTTCTTCATCGGCAACGGGATGGCGACGGCACCCAGGCCGACGGTCTACACCCCGTGAACGACGGTGGGTGCGTGCTCCTCGGGGAGCACGCACCCACCGCACCTCGGTCTCCTGCCCGTCAATTCACCGTGCAGGTCTGATCGCCCAGCTTGAACGCCGCCGGTTTCGTGTTCGACCCCGACCAGCTCCCCGTGAACCCGAAGCCCACCGACGAACCGGCCGCCACGTTGGCGTTCCAGCCGACGTTCTTGGCCGTCACGGCCGTACCCGACTGCGACGTCTCGGCGTTCCAGGCCTGGGTCACCTTCTGGCCGTCCGGGAAGGTCCAGCCAAGTGACCATCCGCTCCAGGCAGTTGATCCGTTGTTGGTCAGCTGTACGTCCGCCTGGAAGCCGCCCGACCACTGGTTGGTGACCTTGTACGTCACCGTGCAGGCGCCGGTCGGAGTCGGATCGGGATCAGGCCCCGGATCCGTTCCGCCGCCCGTGTCGGAGCTTTCGCCGTAGATGACGCCGCGGCCGTTCGTCGCCACGTACACACGGCCGTACACCCGCGGGTCACCAGTGATCGCCCCGCCCGTCCAACCCCACTCGTGGGCATCGTCGTTGATACGGGTCCAGGTCGCGCCCTTGTCGGTGGAACGGAAGATACCGCGTACTCCGCCGATCTTCGCGCTGGTGTAGAGCGTCTGGTACGACGCCCCCGTCGCCGCCTTGCCGAAGCCGATCGTGTCGGCCTGCTCGACGCCCGAGAGCTTGGTGAAGGTCGTGCCGCCGTCCGTGGAGTGCCACAGACCGTACGCGCCGTCGCTCGCACCGCCCGCCAGCCACACGTCGCCCTTGGTGCCGGGCAGTGCTTTGAAGCGGACGCTGTCACCGGCGGGCAGGCCGGTCGCCGAGGACGCGGTGAAGGTCGCGCCGCCGTCCGAACTGACGTAGAACTTCCCGGACTTGAAGCCGTAGAAGGTCTTGGGGTCCACCCGGTCCGACTCGACGATCGCGCCGGCCGGGATGCCGCTGGAGGCCGCCCAGGACGAGCCGAACCCCGTCGTGTACTGGACACCCGTGCCCGCGGGGCTCCACACGAACCCGCTGCCGTCGGCCGCCGCCGCGACCGTGCCGCCGCCGCTGACGCCCGAAGGGTCGGTCCCCGCGAACCAGTTGGCGCCGTTGTCCGTCGAGAACGCGATGTGCGGCCCCGAGTCGAGGTTGCCGACCCGGACCACCGTGTTCGGGTTGGTCTCGGCGAAGTCCAGACTCGTCGTCGAGGTGAAGTTCGGCGAGGTGAACATCATCGACGGGACCTTCGTCAGGTCCGTGTGCCGGAAGCCGCCGATGTCCCCGAGGGCGCTGAGCAGTGGAGCGCCCGAGGGCGGCGACGCGAGGTCGTTGACCGCCGTCTCCTCCAGGCCCTGCACCATCGGCTTGATGGTGAACTGGCTCCCGCCGTCCCAGTTGGTCAGGTTCTCCGTGCCGTAGACCGTCGCGCCCGTCCCGTACATCATGCGGTTGGAGTCGAACGGGTCGATCTCCAGCGACTCGGTCATCCAGCCGAGCTTCGGGGCCTGCTCGGGCGGCGAGGGGTTCGCGCCCCAGGTCAGCCACGGGGAGGACGAAACGTCCATGGTGTAGCGGTTCGAGCGATTGGGGTACGACGTGTAGTCCCACGCCTTCGTCCAGGTCCCGCCGCTGTCCGTGGAGCGGAAGATCTGCGTGTCAGGCCACCAGGAACTGTATGCGGTGGCCATGACGGTGCCGGGCTTCTGCCGGTCCACCGTCAGCCCGCTGAAGCCGTAGTAGGTGTCGGCCTCGGCGACCGGGCTGATGTTCGTCCAGGTGCCGGTCGCGGTCGCGTACCGCCACAGCTGGCCCTTGCCGCCGTCGTACGGGCCGCCCTTGTCGCTGTATGCCAAATACAGAAAACCGTTCGCCGCATCCAGTACACCCTTGTGCGCGAGGTATCCCGTCGGCTGTCCGGCGAGCCGCGTCCAGGTCGCGCCCGCGTCCGTGGAGCGGTACACCGCGTTGTCCTTGTCGGCGACCCCGACGTAGATCGTCTTCGTCGCGTTCCCGGACGTACCCGTCGACTCGTCGAAGGTGACCCAGACGATGCCCTGGTTGTCGCTGGCGTAGCCGCTGGTGTCGCTCGGATCCTGGGCGTAGTTGCCGACGTTGGGGAAGTTCGCCACCTGCGACCATGTGACGCCGGAGTCCGTCGACCGCCACAGGCCCTTGCCGCTCGGCGCGCCCAGATACAGGACGCTGTTCTTGTTCGGGTCGATCGCCAGGCGCTCGCCCATGCCCCGGCCGGGCATGTTGCCGCCCAGCTTGAAGGGCAGGTCGGTCTTCTGCCAGCTGGCGCCCCGGTCGGAGGACCTGAGCACGGCCCCGTTGCCCGGATCCCAGCTGTTCGTGTACGTGCCGACGGCCGCGTACACCTTGTTCGGGTCCACGGAATCCGACGCCAGACCGGCCACGCCCGTGTGTCCCCAGTCGTCCCAGCCGACCGAGTCCAGCAGAGGCGTCCAGGTCTTCGTCGACTCCTGCCAGCGGTAGGCGCCGCCGATGTCGGTGCGGGCGTAGGCGAGGTTCTTCTCGGTGCGGTTGAAGACGATGCCGGGGACGAATCCGCCGCCATCGATGCGCGCGTTCTTCCAGGTGTACGTGTCGGCGGCGATCGCCGGCTTCGCGGTGTCGGCGGCGAGTGCGGGCGGGGTGCCCGCGAGCAGTCCGGCCGCCAGTGCCAGCACTGCCGTGAGGATGCGGGTTCTTCGCACGGTGGGGGACCTTCCTTTCGGGAGGGCCTTTCGGGGGGCCTTTCAGGAGGGGAGCGTGCGAGGACCGGGCGGCCCCCAGTGCGGGTGGGGGCCGCCCGGCCTGGGCCCTGTCGTCAGGTGACAGGGCCTGCACGCGGAGCGTCAGCGGGGACTTATTCGAGGAGCTCCGCGTACGAGGCCATGGCCAGGGCTATGTCCGCCTGGGCCCAGAACCGGTGGTACGTGAAGGAGGGCGCGGCTCCGCCCGCCAAGTAGGCCTCGATCTTCGACCAGGCCGGATCGTCCTCGTAGAACGAGCGGATGGAGTCGAAGGTCGACGACCCGTTGATGGCGTCGCCGTTCGGCATGGTGCCGGTCCAGCCGCTCGGGACGTACACGCCGTCGTCGAAGCGGTTGTAGTCGGCGCGGGTCTCCGGGACGGCTATGCCGAGGCTGTCCTGGTAGTTGTCCCACATACCGTCGAGAAGAGCCTTGGCCGTGGTCGCGGCCTGGGTGTCACCGGAGCGGTCCGCGTAGTACGTCAGGGTCTTGGCGTACGCGGCGGCCACGCCGACGTCGTTGGTGTAGTCGGCGACGGTGACGTGAAGTCCGCTGTTGGCACCGGGACTTGACGCGTTCCAGGTGTCGGGCTGGCCGGACCACTGGAGCGTCGACGGGATCAGATAGGTGCCGTCCGGGTTGACCGTGGTCTTGGACAGTGCCCAGTCGACCCACTTGTCGAGGACCGTCTTGGCGTCCGCGTCACCTGTCTGCTGGTAGTACTCGGCCACCCGCTCCATCGACCACGCCTGGAAGCCGAACCACTGGTTGGACGGCGGGTCGTGGTAGACGGGCTGCTGGTCGTAGTACATGCCGTAGAACGTCGACTTCCCGGCGGGCGGCGTCGCGTAGCGGCCCGACCAGCTGTTGGTCGCACCGCCCGCGATGGCACCCTCGTCCGACTGCAGCCAGCGGTAGAACTCCAGCTGCCGGTCGAGCGACTTGGCCCAGTCGGCCTGCCCCGTCGCCGACTTGGGCTTCAGGTCGGCGTAACTGCTCAGTGCGTACGCGGCCAGCGGGTTCTGGTAGCCGCCGTGCGTGTGGCTGGATCCGATGCGCCAGGCCCAGCCTGCCGAGGTGTCGGTGGCGCCGCCCCAGGCGTAGTACCAGGACATCAGGTAGTGCGAGGCGTCCTTGCCGGTGCCGGCCGGGCAGGTGGTGGGCCCGGCACAGTTGCCGACCTTCTTGAAGTACTTGTCGTACATCGAGTAGCGCAGGTAGTCGCCCATCTTCGCGGCCTTGCCGACGGTCGCGGAGACGTCACCGCCCTTGCCCTGCTCCTTCGCCCAGATGTCCGCCCAGTACGCGGCCTGCACGGCGCGCGCGTCGGCGTCCGGGGCGTTGGTGAACTTCCACTGCTTGGCGTACGACGCGTCACCCGTGAACAGGTCCAGGTAGCCGTTGGTGCCGCCGTACTTGAAGGCGTCGCAAGTGGGCTGCGGGACGGTTTCCCACACCGACTCCTGCGCGCCGCGCTGGAAGGTGTTGATGTACGACGGTCCGGTGTCCGTCGGGCCTGCCTCGCACTTGCCCGGCGAGTTGCCGTAGCCGTAGACGTTGTCGACGTCCTGCAGCCAGTGCATACCGTAGACATCGTCCGTACCGTATGCAGTCTTCAGTTCACCGGCGATCGGATCCGGACCGACCGAGACCGACGCGTCGAGCTTCGCCGGGTACTCGTTGGGGGTGTCCAGCTCGGGCGCGTACGTCGCCGGCTTCGAGGCGTTGTAGAAGGAGTTCGTCGGCTGGTCGGCGTGGGTCGGGATCATGAACTTCTCCATGATGTCCCAGGCGCCGTTGAACTTCGTCCAGTCGCCGGTGACCTTGCCGTACATGGCCTGCAGCCAGAGAAGGTAGCTGTACGCCTCCGACGTGGTCTCGTGGCCGTGGTCCGGGGCCTCGACGATCAGCGTCTCGACCGAGTGGTAGGGGATGCCCTCGGGGGAGAAGTAGCCGCTGGCCGGGTTGGTGATCTTGCCGTAGAGCTCCAGGAACCGGGCGTCGTAAGCCTTCGACGCCGCGATCTGGGTGACCGTCACAGCGGACTTCGCGTGACCGGTGGCGCTCGACTCGAAGGTGGCCGCGCCGGTGCCGGAGGCGTCGGCCGTGATGGTCACCTTCTGTGCGGTGTTCCAGTTCGACGGGGTGAAGGTGAGAGACGCCCCGCCGGTCACCGACAGGCCCGTGTTGCCGCCTGTGCGGGCGGTGGTGACGGTCACGTTGGCGGACGGCTGGGTCGACAGCTTCACGTCGAACGTGCCCGTCTTGCCCTGCTGGACGGCCAGTTGGTTGGTCGAGGCCAC
Source organism: Streptomyces sp. MMG1533 (assembly GCF_001279775.1). Taxonomy (GTDB): domain Bacteria; phylum Actinomycetota; class Actinomycetes; order Streptomycetales; family Streptomycetaceae; genus Streptomyces. Next base: position 102,840 of record NZ_LGDG01000001.1, read on the forward strand.
CACGGCGGGACCCGAGGCGACCGTGATGCCGACCGGCGTGGACTCCGCGGACGCACCCAGGCTGTCGTACCCCTTCGCGAGGAGCGAATGACTGCCCACGGTCAAACTTGAGGCCGAGAGCGAGTACGGCGCCGTCGTGTCCGTGCCCAGCAGCGTGGTGTCGTCGTAGAACTCCACCTTGCTGATCGTCGCGCCGTCCGCGGCCGCGGCGGTCGCCGCGAGCGGGACCGCGTCACCCTGCGTGTAGACCGCGCCCGCGGCCGGGCTGGTCAGCACGGTGATCGGCGGCTGGTGCGCACCCGTGCAACTGGTGCCGTTCACCGCGAAGTCGGTCGGATTCGCGTTCGTGCCGCTGTAGGTGAACTGCGCGCCGGTGGAGACAGCGGCACCGACGGCGATCGTGCCGTTGTACGACGCGTTCTTCACCGTGACCGCCTGGCCGGACTGGGCCCAGGTGCCGTTCCAGCCGGTGCCGCTGAGCTTCTGGTTGCCCGCGTAGGCGTACGTCACGGTCCAGCCGGCTATGGGGTCCGTGCCACGGTTGGTGATCGTCAGGTCCGCGGTGAAACCGGAGCCCCAGTCGTTCGTCTTGTAGTCGACGCTGCACTGAAGTGGCGCCGCCTGTGCGGGAGTTGAGCCCGCGCTCAACATCGTGAAAGGAAGTGCCAGGGCCGCCACGACGGCGGTCCACAAACGCCGAGCGGTCCGGCATCTTGCTCTGGGGGGCATGTGCTGGTTCCTCCTTGCGGCTCGGAGATGTCAAGGCTTGAACCAGTGGGAGCGCTCCCATAGTGGGGACGGGGGTGGAAGGGGTCAAGGTGCTTGAAGAGTCGAAAAGATTCGACACGAGACGTTGAGGGAAAGTCAGCGGCTCCTCTGTTCTTTACCGTCACTTGGCGCTAGCTTCGTTGACACCAGTGGGAGCGATTCCATCAGTCGACGCGTCCGTAACGACGCGCCCGAACTGCAAGGAGTCGCTCATGCGACACCCCCCGCGTTCAGTACTTTTAGCCGTCGCCGGTTCGGTTGCTCTTGTCGGGTCCATGACTGCCACGGCAGTTACGGCGTCCGGCGCCGCGCCCGCCTGCACGGTGGAGTACTCCGTCACCAGCCAGTGGGACACCGGCTTCCAGGGCGCCGTGAACATCACCAACAACACGGCGGCCGTGAGCAGTTGGAAGCTGACCTTCGACCTTGCGAACGGCCAGAAGGTCAACCAGGGCTGGAGCGCCAAGTGGTCCCAGTCCGGTACAACCGTCACCGCCGCCAACGAGAGCTACAACGGCTCGCTCGGCACCGGCGCGAGCGTCAGCGCCGGGTTCCTCGCCTCCTCGTCGGGGAGCACCGCCGTACCGACGTCGTTCCGGTTGAACGGCACCACCTGCAACGTCGACGCCGAGCCGTCGCCCACCCCGGATCCGACCGATCCGCCGGACCCCGGTGACGGCACGGCACCCGCCCTGCGCGTTTCCGGCAACAAGCTCGTGGACGCCGAGGGCACCACCCGACGCATGCTCGGAGTGAACCGGTCCGGCGGCGAGTTCATGTGTGTCCAGGGCCGCGGCATCTTCGACGGCCCGGTCGACGACGCGTCGGTCAAGGCGATCGCCGACTGGAACGCCAACACCGTCCGCATCCCGCTCAACGAGGAGTGCTGGCTGGGCCTTTCCAACATCATGCCGGAGTACGCCGGCGCCAACTACATCAACGCCGTCAAGGACCTGGTGGCGAAGGTGAAGGCGAACGGCATGACGCCCATGCTCGAACTGCACTGGAGCTACGGCCAGTACACCGGAAACTCCGCCGGCTGCTCCGACGTGCACGCCAGCTGCCAGAAGCCGATGCCCGACATGCAGTACACCCCGTCCTTCTGGACTTCGGTGGCAAACACCTTCAAGGACGACCCGACCGTCGCCTTCGACCTGTTCAACGAGCCCTATCCGGACCGCGCCACCTCCACGACCACCCAGGCGTGGCAGTGCTGGCGGGACGGCGGCACCTGCCCCGGCATCGGGTATGAGGTCGCCGGTATGCAGGATCTCGTCGACGCCATACGGAACACCGGCGCCAAGAACCTGATCCTGGCCGGCGGGCTCGCGTACTCGAACGACCTCAGCCAGTGGCTCACCTACAAGCCCACCGACCCGGCCGGCAACCTCGCCGCCGCCTGGCACGTGTACAACTTCAACACCTGCTCCAACGAGAGCTGCTGGAACTCCACGCTGGCCCCGGTCGCCGCCCAAGTGCCGCTCCTGGCCGGGGAGATCGGCGAGAACACCTGCTCGCACGGCTTCGTCGACCAGGTCATGAAGTGGTTCGACGACCGCGGTCTGTCGTACCTGGGCTGGACCTGGAACACCTGGGACTGCAACACCGGTCCCGCTCTGATCTCCGGTTACGACGGTACGCCCACGGCGTACGGCATCGGGCTGCGCGACCATCTGCGCGCCCTGAACGGCTGACAGCTCCCGCAACCGAGTCACCCGCAACCGAGAAGGAACCCGCACTCATGAGTCGTACCAGAACCGCGATGCTCGCTGCACTGGCGCTGGTCGCCGGTGCCTCCGGGACGGCCTTCGCCGTCGTCCCCGGAGACGTCGGCGCCGCCGCCATCCCGTGCACCGTCGACTACAAGGTGCAGAACCAGTGGGACACCGGCTTCACCGCCGCCGTCACCATCACCAACAACGGCGCTGCCAAGTCGAGTTGGGCGCTGAAGTGGTCGTACGCCGGCAACCAGAAGGTCACCAGCGGCTGGAACGCCAAGATCAGCCAGAGCGGCACCGCCGTCACCGCCGCAAACGAGTCCTACAACGGCACGCTCGCCACCGGTGGTTCGGCCAGCTTCGGCTTCCAGGGCACCTACAGCGGCAGCAACGCCATCCCGGCCACCTTCACCCTCGACGGCGTGACCTGCAACGTCGACGACGGCGGCGGCGGCCCCACCGATCCGCCGGACCCGACCGGCCCGAAGGTCGACAACCCGTACTCCGGCGCCAAGGTGTACGTGAACCCGGAGTGGTCCGCGAAGGCCGCCGCCGAGCCGGGCGGCAGCCGCATCTCCAGCCAGCCGACCGGTGTGTGGCTGGACCGGATCGCCGCCATCAACGGCGCCAACGGCGGCATGGGCCTGCGCGACCACCTGGACGAGGCGCTGACGCAGAAGGGTGCCGACGAGCTCGTCGTCCAGCTGGTCATCTACAACCTGCCCGGACGCGACTGCGCCGCCCTCGCCTCCAACGGCGAACTCGGCCCGACGGAGATCGACCGGTACAAGACGGAGTACATCGACCCGATCGCCGCGATCCTCGCCGATGCCAAGTACGCCGCGCTGCGGATCGTCACCACCATCGAGATCGACTCCCTGCCCAACCTCGTCACCAACACCGGAAGCCGGCCCACGGCCACCCCGCAGTGCGACGTGATGAAGGCCAACGGCAACTACCAGAAGGGCGTCGGCTACGCCCTGAACAAGCTCGGTGACGTGGCCAACGTCTACAACTACATCGACGCCGGCCACCACGGCTGGATCGGCTGGGACGACAACTTCGCCGCCAGCGCCACCGTGATGAAGGAGGCGGCGACCAGCGAGGGCGCCACCGTCAACGACGTCCACGGCTTCATCACCAACACCGCCAACTACAGCGCCCTGAAGGAGAACAACTTCACCATCAACGACTCCGTGGCCGGCAAGTCGGTCCGCGAGTCCAAGTGGGTCGACTGGAATCGGTACGTCGACGAGCTGTCGTTCGCCCAGGCGTTCCGCAACCAGCTGGTCACGACCGGCTTCAACTCCGGTATCGGCATGCTGATCGACACCTCCCGCAACGGCTGGGGCGGCGCCGCACGGCCCGCCGGACCGGGCGCCACGACCACCGTGGACACCTACGTCGACGGCGGCCGCTACGACCGTCGCATCCACATCGGCAACTGGTGCAACCAGTCCGGTGCCGGCCTCGGCGAGCGTCCGCAGGCCAACCCGGCCACCGGGATCGACGCGTACGTGTGGATGAAGCCCCCGGGCGAGTCCGACGGCTCGAGCCAGGCCATCGACAACGACGAGGGCAAGGGCTTCGACCGGATGTGCGACCCGACCTACACGGGCAACCCGCGCAACGGCAACAACCTCTCCGGCGCCCTGCCGAACTCCCCGCTGTCGGGACACTGGTTCTCGGCGCAGTTCCAGGAGCTCATGAAGAACGCCTACCCGGCGCTCTGACTCCTTGAGTGATCCGCCGGGGCCGGCCTTCGCGGGCCGGACCCCGGCGGATCGCACGGATTTTTTGCGGTCGTGGCAACAGCGGTGGCCCTTGCGCGGTGCGTCGGCGCACGCTGGCGGCATCCTGACGAGAGGCTGACTTCCATGGCGCACCACGACCACGACCCGCACGATCACGGCCCGCACGATCACGGTCACGGCCACAGCGACATCGACTGGAACGAGATGGCCTCGCTGCTGGAGAACCAGGCGGAGCTGTTCACCCCCCTGTACGAGCGGGCCCTGGCGTGGCTCGGTCACAAACAGACCGAACCGGGGCTCATCGTCGACGCGGGCAGCGGACCAGGCGTGGTCTCCTGTCTGCTCGCCGATGCCTTCCCCGGCGCCCGCGTCGTCGCCGTCGACAGCTCCGAACCGCTGCTGGAACGGGCCCGGGCCCGGGCCGGCCGACTCGGCGTGGCCGACCGTTTCGACACCCTCGCCGGTGAACTGCCCGGCGTCCTCGACGACTTGGAGTATCCGGCCGACCTGCTGTGGGCCAGCCGGAGCCTGCACCACCTCGGCGACCAGCGCGCCGCCCTCGCCGCCTTCGCGGCCCGGCTCGCACCCGGCGGCACCCTCGCGCTCCTGGAGGGCGGCCTGCCCACCCGGTTCCTGCCCCGTGACATCGGCATCGGGCGGCCCGGGCTGCAGGCACGCCTCGACGCGCTGGAGGAGGAGCGGTTCGCGACGATGCGCGCGGACCTGCCCGATGTCGTCGCCGAGACCGAGGACTGGCCGGCGCTGATGACCGCGGCGGGTCTGAGGCCGACCGGCACGCGCAGCTTCCTCCTCGACCTGCCCGCACCGACCACGGACCGGGCCCGCGCCTACGTCGCCGAGTCCCTGACCCGTCGCCGCGAAGGGCTCGGCGACCACCTCGACGCCTCCGACCGTGCCACCCTCGACCGGCTCGTGGATCCCGAGGACCGGGCGAGCGTGCACCATCGGCCGGATGTGTTCGTGCTGGCAGCCCATACGGTGTACACGGCCGTGCGTTCGGGATGAAGTCGACTGTAGACAATCCTGGCGGCCCCGACCGCGCATTCAACGCCAGCCTCAACGCCACCCCCCACCCCACCCCGGCCCCAACTCCGGCCCCAGCCAAACCCCTTGACTTCGAGAACGCTCCAACTGATGGACTCCCCGGCATCGACACAAACGCAAGCTCCATCGAAGTCCCAGGGGGAACCATGACCGACTCTCCGGTCGCGCTCATCACCGGCGGCGGCAGTGGCATCGGCGCGGCGGTCGCCCGGCGGCTGCTCGACGCCGGCCACCGGGTGGCCGTCACCGGCCGCGGCGAGGAACGGCTGCGCGGCTTCGCCGAGGAACTCGGCCTTCCCGACGGTCTGTTGACGCTCGTCGGCAACGCGGCCGAGTACGACAGTATCCAGTCGGCGGTCGACCGTACGCTCAAGGAATACGGTCGGCTGGATACAGTCGTCGCCAACGCCGGCTTCGCCACCCACGACTCCGTGGCGGACGGCGACCCCGCCGGATGGCCCGAGATGGTGCTGACCAACGTCCTCGGCCCCGCGCTGCTCATCCGTGCGTCGATCGACGCCCTCAAGGAGACCCGCGGCCGGATCGTGCTCGTCGGCAGTGTCGCCGGGTTCGTGCCGACGCCGGGCAACGTCTACGGGGCGACGAAGTGGGCGGTGACCGGTCTCGCCGAGAACACCCGTCGGCAGGTGACGGAGTTCGGCGTGGGCGTGACCCTGATCGCGCCCGGCCGGGTGGAGACCCCGTTCTGGGACAGCTACGGAAGTCTGCCTCCCGGGCATCTGCTCACCGCCGACCAGATCGCCGACTCCATCGTGTGGGCCATGGGGCAACCCGTCGGCGTCGACGTCAACACCGTCGTCGTACGGCCGATCGGGCAGCCCAACTGATGGGATCCGTCCGTCAGTTGTCGAGCAGGAACCGCTTCGTGAGCCGCTGACCCAGGGCCACCGCCGCCTTGTGGTTCTCGATGGGGGACACCTGGGAGTTCTTGAACAGGATGTACGTCACCCCGGAGGCCGTACCGCCCGTCGACGGGTTCGGGTCGATGTCGAGGGCGCGGGCGGTGGCGTACGACGCCTCACCGATGATCTTCGTCGGGCCGGTGTCGCCGACCACGGCGTACCGGACCTGCTTGTCGTGGATCACCGCGACCACGGCGCCGCCCCTGATGCCCGCGCGGGCGGGGTTCCAGATGCCGCTCGCCCCGGGCACGACGACGTACGGCAGCGTGTCGGAGCGCAGTGGCCTGCCGTCGGACTGGTGGAACGCGGTGTCGGCATAAAACCAGGGGTCGGTGCGCTCGTTGCACTTCGCGGTGCGCCGGCCGTCGCAGTCGATGTCCATGTCGGCCTTCCAGAACACGGCGCCCTTCTTGCCGCACACGGGGATCGCGGCCCGGGTGTTCGCGTCGGTGCGGTACCTGCCGTGGGAGACCTGCGTGCAGGACGTCACCTTCGCGAGGAGGTCGGCCGCGCCGACAGAGCCTTCGCCGGCCGACGTCGGGCGCGCGGTGCCGTGGGCGCTCGCGGTGAGCGGGAGCTGCCCGGCGGTCAGCAGGGCGGCCGCGGAGAGCGTGGCGAGGGTCAGTGTCCGGAGGTGCACTGGGAGGGGGCCCTTCCGTAGGGAAATCCGTTAGTAACGTGTCCCTACCATGTGGGTCCGCGGCGGCCCGCCGACACGGCCGCGGCCGTCCCCCGCCCGGGTGGCGTACACGGCCGCGCCCCGGGACCGGCACCACCGAGGTGGTACCGGTCCCGGGGCGCCGGGCCGGGGGTAGATCAGCCGTCGAACGCCGCGGGGTCCGGGCCCAGGCGGCGGTCCTCGTTCAGCGCGCTGATCGCCGCCAGGTCCTCGGCGTCCAGGCTGAAGTCGAAGACCTCGATGTTCTCCTTGATCCGGGACGGCGTCACGGACTTCGGGATCACGACGTTGCCGAGCTCGAGGTGCCAGCGCAGCACGACCTGGGCCGGGGTGCGGTCGTGCTTCTGGGCGATGGCGACGATCGCCGGGACCTCCAGGAGGCCCTTGCCCGAACCGAGCGGCGACCAGGCCTCGGTCGCGATGCCCTGCTCCGCGTGGTACTCGCGGGAGGCGTGCTGCTGCAGGTGCGGGTGCAGCTCGATCTGGTTGACCGCCGGGATGACGGACGTCTCGGCGATCAGCCGCTCGAGGTGCTCGGGAAGGAAGTTGGACACACCGATGGCGCGCGCCCGGCCGTCGGCGAGGAGCTTCTCGAACGCCCGGTAGGTGTCGACGTACTTGTCCGCGGACGGCACGGGCCAGTGGATCAGGTAGAGGTCGACGTACTCCAGGCCGAGCTTGGCCAGCGACGTGTCGAAGGCACGCAGCGTGGAGTCGTATCCCTGGTCGCTGTTCCAGAGCTTGGTGGTGACGAAGACGTCCTCACGGGGGAGTCCGGCGGCCGCGACGGCCTTGCCGGTGCCCTCTTCATTGCCGTAGATCGCCGCTGTGTCGATGCTGCGGTACCCGGCCTCCAGCGCGGTGGTGACCGCCTGCTCCGCCTCGTCGTCCGGCACCTGCCAGACTCCGAAACCCAGCTGGGGCATCTCGACGCCGTTGTTGAGGATGATCGGGGGGACCTTGCTGCTCACGAGCTCTTGATCCTTACGGTTGTCGTCAGGTGGTACTCCCATCGTCAACGATCACAAGCCGTGGTGCATTCCTGACCGGAGAATCGGCCGGTATCAGACGGAATGTGTCGGTGTCGAGCATCATGCGCGGTACAGCGCCTCGACCTCGCTCGCGTAGGCGTTCTCGATCGCCTTGCGCTTGAGCTTGAGCGACGGGGTCAGCAGGCCGTGCTCCTCGGTGAAGGGCTGGGCGAGTATGCGGAAGGTGCGGATCGACTCGGCCTGCGAGACCAGCGTGTTGGCGGCGACCACGGCTCGCCGTACCTCCGTCTCCAGGTCCGCGTCGCGCACCAACTCGGCGGGCGGCATCCGTGGTTTGCCGCGCATCGCCAGCCAGTGCTCGACGGCCTCCTGGTCGAGGGTGACCAAAGCGGCGATGTACGGGCGGTCGTTGCCGACGACGATGCACTGGGCGACCAGCGGATGGTCGCGCACGCGCTCCTCCAGCAGGCCGGGGGAGACGCTCTTGCCGCCGGAGGTGACCAGGATCTCCTTCTTGCGGCCGGTGATGGTGAGGTAGCCGTCCTCGTCGAGGGAGCCGAGGTCGCCGGTGGCGAGCCAGCCGTCGTGCAGGGCCTCGTCGGTGGCCTTGGGGTTGTTGAGGTAGCCCTGGAAGACGTTCTCGCCGCGCAGCCAGATCTCGGCGTCGTCCGCGATGTGCACGGTCATGCCGGGGATGGCCTGCCCGACGGTGCCGTAGCGGGTGCGCTCGGGAGGGTTGGCGGTCGCCGCGGCGGTGGTCTCGGTGAGGCCGTAGCCCTCGTAGATGTGCACGCCCGCGCCCGCCCAGAACAGTCCGAGCCTGCGGTCCATCGCCGAACCGCCCGACATCGCCTGCCGGATGCGGCCGCCCATCGCGGCGCGCACCTTGGAGTAGACGAGCTTGTCGAACACCTGGTGCTGCATGCGCAGCCCCGCCGACGGGCCGGGGCCGATGCCCCAGGCCTTCGCCTCGACCGCGTCCGCGTACTTCACCGCGACCTCGACGGCCTTCTCGAAGGCCCCCGACCTGCCCTCCTTCTCGGCCTTGCGGCGGGACGCGTTGAACACCTTCTCGAAGATGTACGGCACGGCGAGGAAGAACGTCGGCTTGAAGGCGGCCAGGTCGGGCAGCAGGGCGGCCGCGTTCAGCTGCGGCTGGTGGCCGAACTTGACCTTGCCGCGGATCGCGGCGACCTGGACCATCCGTCCGAAGACGTGCGCCAGCGGCAGGAACAGCAGGGTCGCCGCCTCGTCGCCCTTCTTGGAGTGGAACACCGGCTCCCAGCGCTCGATGACCGTGTCCGCCTCGTACATGAAGTTGCCGTGCGAGATGACGCAGCCCTTGGGGCGGCCGGTGGTGCCCGAGGTGTAGATGATCGTCGCGACCGAGTCGGGGGTGACCGCCTGCCGGTGCCGGTGCACCACGTCGTCGTCGAGGTGGGCGCCGGAGTCGTACAACTCCTGTACGGCGCCCGCGTCCAGCTGCCACAGCCGGCGCAGTTGCGGCAGCCGGTCGATGACGGTGGCGATCGTCATCGCGTGGTCCTCGTGCTCCACGATGGCCGCCGTGCACTCGGCGTCGTACAGCATCCAGAAACACTGCTCGGCCGAGGAGGTGGGGTAGACCGGCACCACCTGGGCACCGATCGTCCACAGGGCGAAGTCGAACAGCGTCCACTCGTAGCGGGTGGGGGACATGATCGCGACGCGGTCGCCGAAGCGGATGCCCTGGGCGAGCAGGCCCTTGGCGAGGGCAAGGACCTCGTCGCGGAACTCGGCGGCGGTCACGTCCCGCCACTGCCCGGTCTCGTCCTTGCGGCCGAGCGCGATGAACAGCGGATCCTCCTGGGCATGCTGGAAGACGACGTCGGCCAGGCCGCCCACCGGCGGTGCCAACGCCAACGGAGGGTTGGTGAACTCGCGCAATCCCCGCTCCCCGCCTCTGGTGACGCTCCGCACAGCGCCGTGAAAGCTACCCCACCCGGGGAACGGGCGGGAGGGGGGCCGAAATCGAGCACTGCTCACGTATGCACTGGTCAGTGGCGGAAAATGCGCTCACATGGGGAAGGGTCGGACAGAAAACTGACGGTTGGGTAAGTTTCGGTGCCGCAATCTCCACCGAATCTGTACGACCTGATTACGGCCATCGCGACGGCTGGATGACGTCCGTCGCGATGACCCGATCATGTCCGCCGGGCCGGGCCGGCGGCCTCATCCGTGCTGTGCGGCCCTCTCCTCTGTCAGCGTCGGAGCGGCCGGATCCGTCACACGGGTCCGTGCCGCCCGTGGAGTCCTGACCAGCGCGAGCACCAGCACTCCCGCGAGCACGGCCACCACGCCGGCGACCAGTGCCGCCCGGTCGAGCCCCGCGGCGAAGGCCGCCCGGAGGGTGTGCTCGGAGAAGGCGCCCCCCAGTGCCTCGGCGCCGCCGCCCGCCAGGGCGTGGGCCGCGTCGTGCGGCAGGCTGTCCTGCATCCGGGAGGTCAGGACCGTGCCGCACAGCGCGATACCGATGGCGTATCCGAGCTGCCGGAACGTGTTGACCGCGCCGCCCGCCATGCCCGCCCGCTCCGCCGGCACCGCGGCCAGCGCGGCGCCCGCGATGCCGGGCGACACCAGCCCCGTACCGGCACCCACCAGCATCAGACCCGGAATCAGCGCCGTCGCACCGGAGTCCGCGTCCAGGCCCGCCATGCAGAACTGGCCGGCGCCGATCAGCAGCAGCCCGCCGCCGATGGTGAACCGGACCGGCACCCCGTGCAGCAACCGGCCCCCGACCGCCGCCACCACGAACGAGGCGAGCGACATCCACAGGAACACCAGGCCACCGCGCACCGCGCTCATTCCGAGCATCGTCTGCAGCCAGATGGAGGTGTACGCCAGCACACCGAACGCCGCACCGTTGAAGGCGAGCGCGCCCGCCATGACGCCCGAGAACGCGGGCTTGGTGAACAGCCGTAGATCGAGCAGCGGGTCCGTGCCGCGCCGTTCGACGACGAGGAAGCCCGCCAGCGCCACGACCGCCACCGCGAACCAGGCGAGCGTGCCGCCGGCGGCCCAGCCGTGCGAACCGGCCCGCACCGCCCCGTACGTCACCGCGCCGGCGAAGGCCGCGAAGGTCACCGTGCCCGCCCAGTCGACACGCCGCCCCTGCCGGCCCCGCGACTCGGGAACGACCCGCAGCGTCAGCCAGACCGCCGCCACACTGACCGGCAGGTTCACGAAGAAGATCCACCGCCAGCCCGGCCCGTCGGTGAGCAGCCCGCCGGCCAGCGGCCCGACCGCGGCCGCCGCACCGCTGACCGCGCCCCACACCCCCAGCGCCGTCGACCGCTGCCGCCCCTGGTAGACCGACCCCAGCAGCGGCAGCGTCGTGGCGAACATCGCCGCAGCGCCCACGCCCTGCCGTCCACGCGCGGCGACCAGCATCTCCGGCCCGGTCGCCAGCCCGCACAGCAGTGACGCGCCGGCGAACAGGACCACGCCCATGACGTGCACCCGCCGCCGCCCGAGCACGTCGGCCGCGGCCCCCACCCCGAGCAGCAGCGCCGCCAGCGCCAGCGCGTACCCGTCCATCACCCACTGCAGATCGCTCAGCGACGCGTCCAGCGCCCGTGCCATGTCCGGCAGTGCCACGACCGCGATCGTCACGTCGAGCAACAACATGAACGTCCCCAGGCACACCGCCGTCAGCGGCCCCCATGCACGCATCTCCCCAACTCCCTCTGTGATGTGTGTGCTGCCTCCGTACGATGGGGCGCACACGGCCGATCGCAGCGGTATCGGACCGCCTGGTGCCGGAATCCGACAGAGGTGAGCGGAATGAAGATGGAATCCCACACCTTCGACGAGCTCGATCTGCAGTTGCTGGACGCGCTGGAGGTCGACGGCCGTGCCTCCTTCAGCCGGCTCGGGTCGGTGCTCGGCGTCTCCGACCAGACCGTCGCGCGCCGCTACCGCAGGCTGTACGCCGAGGGCGGCCTGCGAGTGGTCGCCGTCCGGGACGCCGAACGCCTCGGGCAGGACCAGTGGACCCTGCGGCTGCGCTGTGTCCCCGACAGCGCCCTGGCCATCGCGGACGCGCTCGCCAAGCGGCCCGACACCAACTGGATCGGCCTCGCCGCGGGCGGCACCGAGGTGATCGTCAGCACCCGGCCGCGCAGCGCCGGCGATCGTGACGACCTGCTGCCCGGCAAACTCCCGCGCACGCCGCGTGTCATGGAGATCCGCGCCCACCAGACGCTGCACCGCTTCTACGGCGGCCCGAGCGGCTGGCTGCGCAAGTTCGCCGCGCTCACCGAGGACCAGGTCGCCGCGCTCCGGCCCGAACCGGTCTCCACCGAGGGCCCCGCGCGCATCGACCCCCAGGACGAGCCCCTGGTCGCCGCTCTGGAGCAGGACGGTCGGGCCACCTACCCCGAACTCCAGCGCGCCACCGGTCGTTCGGAGTCCGCCGTCAAACGCCGCCTCGCCGCGCTGCTCGCCTGCGGTGCGGTCTACATCGACGTGGAGTACCACTCCGAGACGATCGGCTACCCGCTCGCCGCCGTCCTGTGGATCACCACCACCCCCGCCGCCCTGCACTCCGTCGGCGAGGCCCTCGCCACCCACGACGAGATCGCCCACGCCGCCGCCACCGCCGGCCCCTCCAACCTCATCGCCACCGCCGTGGTCAGGAGTACGGCGCACTTGTACGCCTACCTCAGCGGCCCGCTCGGCCACCTGGACGGGGTCCAGCACGTGGAGGCCTCGCCGTTCCTGCGGCGGGTGAAGCAGCTCACCTACCAGCGGCCGTTGCGCTGACGCCCGTGTCGCCGTCCCGCGCTACCGCCGGTGCAGCCGGTCCCCGCCCGCCAGGATCGCCGTCGCCAGCGCGTCGGCCGCGCCCTGGGCGGCCGTCCGGCGGCGGCCGTGGACCAGGACGAAGTCGACGCGGCCGAGTTCCGGAAGGCCCGACCGGTCGGGGACGCGTACCAGGCCGGGCGGGATCAGGCCCCGGGAGTGGGCCATCACGCCCAGGCCCGCGCGGGCCGCGGCGACCAGCCCGTTGAGGCTGGCGCTGGTGCATGCGACGCGCCACGCCCGCCCCTGCCGCTCCAGCGCCTCCAGGGCGAGCGCCCGGGTGATGCCGGGCGGCGGGTACACGATCAACGGCACCGGCCGGTCCGCGTCGAGGCGCAGGCGTTCCGCGCCGATCCACACCAGTTCGTCGTGCCAGACCAGCTGTCCGCGCGGATCCTCGGGACGTCGCTTCGCCAGCACCAGGTCCAGTTTCCCGGCCGCCAACTGCTCGTGCAGCGTGCCCGACAGCTCGACCGTCAGCTCCAGGTCGACTTCGGGATGGTCGTGCCGGAAGCCCTCCAGGATCTCCGGCAGCCGGGTCAGTACGAAGTCCTCCGACGCGCCGAACCGCAGTCGGCCGCGCACCCGCGTCCCCGTGAAGAACGCCGACGCCTGCTCGTGCACCTCCAGGATCCGGCGGGCGAAGCCGAGCATCGCCTCGCCGTCCTCCGTCAGCTCCACCGAGTGGGTGTCCCGGGTGAACAGCTGCCGTCCGGTGGCGTCCTCCAGCCTTCGTACATGCTGGCTGACGGTGGACTGGCGCAACCCCAGCCGCCGGGCGGCCTGCGTGAAGCTGAGCGTCTGGGCCACCGCGAGGAACGTACGCAGCTGGGAGGGGTCGTACACGAAACCCAGGCTATCGCGGAACGTGATGACAGTGAGTGCGGTATGCCGGATTCCCGATCGCCGGGTGAGGGAGCAGGATGGAGCGGGGACCCGTGACCCCGTACCGCCGACAGCACCGAGTATGTGGAGCACCGTGAAACGCCTGCGATGGCCGAGTTGGATGCCGATCGACCCGTACATCCTGCTGCTGCTCGGGACGGTGGGCCTCGCGGCTCTCCTCCCGGCGCGCGGGACGGCGGCCGACGTGGCCTCCGGAGCCTCCACGGGCGCGATCGCCTTCCTCTTCTTCCTCTACGGCGCCCGCCTGTCCACCCGTGAGGCGCTGGACGGGCTCAAGCACTGGCGACTCCACGTCACCGTCCTGGCCTGCACCTTCCTCGTGTTCCCGCTGCTCGGTCTCGCCGCCCGCGGACTGGTCCCCGTCTTCCTGACCGACCCGCTCTACCAGGGTCTGCTCTTCCTCACGCTCGTCCCGTCGACCATCCAGTCGTCGATCGCCTTCACCTCGATGGCCCGCGGAAACGTTCCCGCCGCGATCTGCGCCGGCTCGTTCTCCTCCCTGGTGGGCATCGTCATCACCCCGCTGCTGGCGGCCGCCCTGCTCGGCAGCAGCGCCGGCGGGTTCTCCGCCGACTCGCTGCTGGAGATCGTGCTCCAGCTGCTGGTGCCGTTCCTCGCCGGGCAACTGCTGCGCCGCTGGATCGGCGGCTTCGTCGCCCGGCACAAGAAGGTCCTCGGTCTGGTCGACCGCGGCTCGATCCTCCTCGTCGTCTACACGGCGTTCAGCGAGGGCATGGTCCAGGGCATCTGGCACCAGGTGAGCCCCGTCCGGCTGGGCGGCCTGATGATCGTCGAGGCCGTGATCCTCGCCGTGATGCTGGCCCTGACCTGGTACGGCAGCAAGGCGCTCCGCTTCAACCGCGAGGACCGGATCGCGATCCAGTTCGCCGGCTCGAAGAAGTCCCTCGCCTCCGGGCTGCCCATGGCGAGCGTCCTGTTCGGCGCACACGCCTCGCTGGCCGTGCTGCCGCTGATGCTCTTCCACCAGATGCAGCTGATGGTGTGCGCGGTGATCGCCAAGCGCCGCTCGCACGACCCTCAGGAGGAGGTCACCGCGTCGACGCCGGCCGCAGGGTCACGAACCGCGGTCGGTACAGGGACACGTTCCGGTTGAGCTGCGCCGCCGCGCCCGTCGCTTCCAGCCAGTTGACGTCGTAGCTCAGCACCAGCCTTCCGTCTTCGCTGAGTTCGGGGTGCACCTGGGGGTTGTAGGCGGCGACCTGGCCCGGCGGCAGCGACGGCGTGAAGTCCTTCGCCGGGCCGTACCAGGGCCCGGTGGGCGAGCAGGCCCAGTACGAGGTCACCGTGGTCAGCCCCCGGGCCCCCGCCGCCATCGTGAACAGCATGTACGTCCCACCCACCCGCACCACCGAGAACGCGCTGCCCACCCCGGAGCGCCGCCCGTCCCCGAGCACGGCCCCCGGTCGGGCGCGCGCCGCCCAGGCGGAGCCGTCCCAGTACTCCCAGGCGGCGGGGTCCCCGAGCCCGCCCTCGGGCACCCGCGCCACGTATGCCTGCGAGGCGGGCCGGGACGCGGCCTGCCCGTCGTCGCCGCCGAACACGTACGTCCACCCGCCCTTCTCGACCAGCGTGGTGCCGAACAGCACCCGCCGGGACGGATCCTGGACGAGCTGCTGGTCGAGCACCTTGACGACCGACTCGACCCGCAGGTCGGGCAGGGACAGCGTGGCGACCTCGGTGGCGGTGGGCACCCCGTAGATCCACGGCGCCGGCCCGGCCGTCCGCACCCACAGCAGCACCCGCAGCACCTGTTCGGAGGAGCCGGGGGAGCGGGGCTCGACGCGGGCCGCGACCGGCCAACGCCACTGGTTCGGGCCCGGGTCGGGGAAGAGCGGCGCGGGCAGCGTGGCCGTGAGTCGCCCGTCGTCCATCAGCACGGCGGAGTTGCGCACCAGGGGCGCCGTCCCGTCCCGCCAGGCGTAGGACTCGCCGACCGGGTTGGGCGGGCCGTGCACCTGGCCGAGGTAGGTGTCGGAGAACAGCCACAGCAGCCGTCCGTCCGGCAGCCGCACCGAGTGCGTGCCGTCGCCGCCGGTCCAGTCGTCGGTGCGGGTGGCGTCGTCGCCGTAGCGGGCGAACTCCGCGGTGAGACGGTCGTTCGTCGACCACGAGCCGACGGTATGCGGTATACAGTCTCCCGGATTCTGTCGATTGTCGTCGTCGGGCAGCGCGCTGAGCAGCACCGCCGCGAGAACCAGGGCCATCAGCAGGCCGACCCCGACTCCCGTCCGCTGGCGTGCTCGTACGTCCTCGGGCACGCTCCGCGACGTTAGCGGTTGTCGCTCACGTGGTCCATGGGGAGCCACAGGACGGTGTTCCCCACAGGTGCGCTCCCGGCCTCGATCTCCTCGTCGGTGAGCGCTCGGTCCCAGACGTGGACGTCGTCGATCGCGCCGGTGAAGAAGGCCCGGCTGTCCATGCGCTGCCCGATGTGCACGCCGAACGGCCCATTGCGGCTGACCGACCCCGCCACATCCGCGGCGCCGATGGCCGTACCGTCGATGAACAGCGTCAGTCGGCCGCCGCCGCGGCGCAGCGCCAGGCGGTGCCACCGGCCGTCGTTGTAGGCGCCGGTGGTGGTGACGGACGCCGTACGCACGGTCCTCGCACCGTCCCGCACGGTGATCCGGCCGCGCACCCGGTTGCCCGCCGGCTCGCCGCGCAGCCAGACCTGCGGCTGGCTGTTGCCGACCCCGCCCATCCACAGCAGCGGCTGCTCCCCGGTCGTGGCGGTGTAGCGGAATCGGAGTGACGCCGTGAACTCCTTTGTGTCCAGGGCCAGTTGCTCACGGTAGGGCAGGCGTACGGCGTCATCGGCGCCGTCGAACTCCAGCGCCCCGCCGGACACACCGTCCGTCACCAGGGGGCCACCGAGCACGGTCGCGTTCCGGGCGCCCGGGGCCAGGTCCGCGGTGGTCGGATCAGGACCGCGGCGCGCTTGCAGCCAGTCCTCGGTGAAGCGGGCGAAGCGGATCTCGTCGCGGGCGTCGACGGCGCCGCCCTCGTACAGCAGGCCCACCGTGTCGTCGTCGACCGGTGCCAGGTCGGAGTAGCCGGACCAGTCCGTGGTGACGACCGTGCCCCGGTCGACACTGTCCCAGGTGGCGCCACCGTCGTACGAGGAGCGGATCATCATGGTCCGGCGGCGGTCGGGGTCGCCGGGGCAGGACAGCAGGAGGCGGTCGCCGAAGGGAAGTGTCGCGCACTGGACCTGGGGTGCGTAGAGGTCCGGGAGGCCGTGGAAGGGGGCGGTGAAGCTGGTGCCACCGTCGAGGCTGACGGCCTGGGCGCGGTGGCCGATGTCGGTGCCGCCCTGTTCGCGGCCGCTGACCAGGACCGCGCCGTCGGTGCGTTCGGTGAGGGTCAGTTCGGACGGCCTCTGCCGGACGGTGCCGTTCTCGGCGCTCGGCCAGGAGTCGGTGGCACCCACCTTCCAGTGCTCGCCGCCGTCGTCGCTGACGATGAGCGCCGCGTGGTTGGTGGTGACCCGAGCGCCGTTCCACGTCTCGGTGTTGACGCCGAAGACCAGTCGGCCGGCGTGCGCGCCGCGGGTGAGCTGGATGCCGTGCACGGGGCCGGTGGCGTACCAGGAGTTCCAGTGTGCGGGCAGGATCTCGGCGCTCAGGTCGCGCGGTGTCGACCAGGTCAGGCCGTCGTCGTCGCTGTACTGCAGATGGGGGGTCCGGTCGCAGGGCGCGGAGCAGCCGCCGCTGTCCGTCCGGCCGGTGTTGTACGTCTCGGCGAGCAGCACGCGGCCGGTGTTCCGGTCCACGATCGGGGCCGGGTTGCCGTGGGTGTCGCCATCGCCCTCGTTGACGACCTGGAGCGGGCCCCAGGTGCGGCCGCCGTCGGTGGAGCGCTTCAGCACGACGTCGATGTCGGCGGCGTCACCGCAGTTGAGGACCCGGCCCTCGGCGAACGCGAGCAGCGTGCCGCCGGCGGTCCGCACGATCGCCGGGATGCGGAAACAGGCGTACCCGGAGTCCTGCGAGGCCTTGAAGAGCACCTGCTGCTCGAACTCCGGTGCGGCGGCGCGTGATTGGGCGTGGACGGGGGTGGGCGACGCGATCAGGGCCGCCGTCGCGATCACCGCTGTCAAAGTGGTGGATCCCGGATGTGCGCGAAGGCGTGCCGGCAGGGGACGACCGGCCCTTTCCTGTCTGAACATCCGAACACCCTAGATCTGACGAAACGTCAGATATGCCAGCCGGGGCGGGTCGCTGCTCCGTACGGGTGGTGACGAGCCGTCGGAGCGAGCGGGGCGCCGATGGGCTGGGCGGTCAGGGGCGCAGCAGTACCTTCCCGAGGTTGCTCCGTGACTCGATCACCTCGTGTGCCTCTGCCGCCTCCTCCAGCGCGAACACCCCGTGCACGGCGGGCTTCAGCGTGCCGTCCGCGAACATCCGCCACAGCTCCTGCCGCCATCGCTCGCACAGCTCGGGCCGGGTGCGGGCGATCCGCGCCATCTGGAACCCGATCACGGACTTGGCGCCCACGAGGAGGTCGTACGCCCGGATCGTCCCGCCGCCCGAGCTGTACGCCACGAGCCGCCCGCCGGGCGTGAGCGCGGCGAGCGCCGGGGCGAGCAGGTCGCCGCCGACCGCGTCGAGGACGTAGTCGACGGGCTCGCCCCAGCCGTCGTCGCCGTAGACCACGACAGCGTCGGCGCCCAGGGACCGTACGAAGTCGGCCTTCGCCGGGTCGGAGACGGCGCCCACGACCCGGGCCGCGCCGCGCGCTCTCGCGAGCTGGACCGCCAGCTGGCCGACGCCGCTCGCCGCGGCCGTGACCAGGGCCGTCTCTCCCGGCTCGGGTTGCGCGGCCGCCAGGGCGCCGAGTGCGACCAGGCCGCTGCGGACCAGCGTGACCGCGTCGACGGCGGAGGCGTAGTCGGGCACGGGGGATGCCATGTCCGAGTTCAGGGGCGCGTAGTCGGCGTAGCCGTGGGTGAAACACAGTCCCGTCACCCGGTCGCCCGTCCGGAAGCGGGTGACGTCGGTCCCTACGGCCACGACCTCTCCGGCGATCTCGCCGCCCAGCGGGACCGGCTCGGCGGCCTCGGTGACCTTGCGGACGACGGGGAGGGTGACGCCGACGGCCTCGCAGCGCACGAGGAGTTCGCCGGGGCCCGGCTCGGGGACGGGGGCCTCTTCGAGGAACAGAGGGCCGCCGGGGGAGTCGTATCGGACGCGACGCATCGACCATGCCTCCAACAAGTCATTCATTGGTGAACCCAACGTTGGGTTCGCCAACGGTATTACGGGAGTCGTGGGGAGGTCCAACGACTTTTTCGCTAGGCTTCGGCCATGGCCGAAGCACCCCTCCCCGCGATCCGATCCCTGCCCAGCTGGCTCCTCGGTCGCGCCGCCGCCCGAGGTCGCGCCCTGGTGGCCGAGGCGCTGGCCGGTGAGGGCATGAAGATGTGGCACCACGTGGTGCTCTCCGCCGTTCGCGACCTCGCCCCCGTCGCCCAGGCCGCCCTCGGCCGCAGTGTCGGCCTCGACCCGAAGGACCTCGTCGGCATCCTCAACGACCTGCAGTCCGCGGGCCTCGTCGTGCGCGAACCGGATCCGAGCGACCGTCGCAAGAACGCGGTCTCCCTCACGGGCGACGGTGAACGCCTTCTGAAACGCTGCGAGAAGGTGGCTCGCAGGGCCAACGACGAGCTTCTCGCCCCGCTCTCGGCGGCCGAACGCGACCAGTTCATGGGCCTGTTGATCCGGATTTCCGGTACGGACGGCTGACGGCGGATAACGTTCCGTCATGACCGCACCACATACCGCCGAATCCGGGCCCGCGCTCGACCCCGCCCGCACCGCCCTCGTGCTCGTCGACCTGATGGACCGGATCGTCGCGCTGTCCCTGGAACCTCGCAAGGGCACCGAAGTCCTCGTCACGGCAGAGGAGTTGGCGTCCCGATTCCGATCGGCCGGCGCGCTCGTCGTCCTCGTCCGCGTCGAACGCCCGGGCGTCCCCGAGCAGCCGCCCGGCAGCGGGTTGGTGGCCGGTCTGCTCCAGGACGGTGACGTCGAGATCGTGAAGCGGACGATCGGCGCGTTCCAGGCCACCGGCCTCGACGAGCGACTGCGCCAACACGGCGTCACCACGCTCGTGTTCGGCGGGATCGCCACCAACCTCGGCGTCGAGTCCACCGCGCGGGCGGCCGGCGACCTCGGTTACGACCTCGTCTTCGTCGAGGACGCCATGGCCGCGTTCACGGCGGCCGAGCACGAGGCGTCCGTACGGCTGGACTTCCCCCGGCTGGGTACCGTGGTGACCGCGGCGCAGGTGCGCTTCACGACGGACTGAGCCCTCAGGCCAGTACCGCTCCGCCGTCCAGGACCGCGGCGGGCTGAGGCGGGGCCCCTGCGGCGCAGGGGGCGCTCCCCGCCGGTCGGGGCCCCGCCGCCGTGTCGCGGGGAGCCGGTCAGCCCTGGGCGGCCGCGGCCCGCAGGGCGATGCGGTCCTCGCCCGCGTACACGTTCATGGAACTGCCCCGCAGGAAACCCACCAGCGTCAGCCCGGCCTCCGCCGCCAGGTCCACCGCCAGCGACGAGGGCGCCGAGACCGCCGCGAGGAGCGGGATGCCCGCCATCACGGCCTTCTGCGCCAGCTCGAAGGAGGCCCGGCCCGAGACGAGGAGGATCGTTCGGGACAGGGGCAGGTCCCCGTTCTGCAGGGCGCGGCCGACCAGTTTGTCGACGGCGTTGTGTCGGCCCACGTCCTCCCGTATGTCGAGCAGTTCGCCGTCCTCGGAGAACAGGGCCGCCGCGTGCAGGCCCCCGGTCCGGTCGAAGACCCGCTGTGCCGAGCGCAGCCGGTCGGGGAGGCTCGCGAGCAGCTCGGGGTCGACTCGGACCGGGGGAGTGTCGGAGATGGGCCAGCGGGCGGTCGTACGGACGGCGTCGAGACTCGCCTTGCCGCACAGGCCGCAGGACGAGGTCGTGTACACGTTCCGCTCGAGCGTGATGTCGGGCATCGTCACGCCCGGCGCGGTCCTGACGTCCACCACGTTGTAGGTGTTCGAGCCGTCTACGGTCGCCCCCGCGCAGTAGACGATATTCAGCAGATCGGATGCGGCAGCCAGTACACCCTCGCTCACCAGAAAACCGGCGGCGAGCGCGAAGTCGTCGCCCGGTGTGCGCATGGTGATCGCGAGCGGTTTGCCGTTCAGCCGGATCTCCAGCGGTTCCTCGGCGACGAGCGTGTCCGGGCGGCTGGAGACCGATCCGTCCCGGATGCGGATCACCTTGCGTCGTTCCGTGACTCGTCCCATGTCCTGATCAGCCCCGGTTCTGTACGTGCTGGTAGCCGAAACGGCCCTTGATGCAGAGGTTGCCGTGGGTCACCGGGTTGTCGTGCGGCGAGGTGACCTTCACGATCTCATTGTCCTGCACGTGGAGCGTGAGGTTGCAGCCCACTCCGCAGTATGCGCACACCGTGGTCGTCTCCGACTGCGCCGACTCGTCCCAGGTACCCGCCGCCCGCATGTCGAACTCCGACTTGAAGGACAGGGCCCCGGTGGGGCACACCTCGATGCAGTTCCCGCAGTACACGCACGCCGAGTCCGTGAGGGGCGCGTCGTGCTCCACCGCGATCCGGGCGCCGAAGCCGCGCCCGGTGACGGAGATGGCGAAGGTGTTCTGCCACTGGTCGCCGCAGGCGTCCACGCACTTGTAGCAGAGGATGCACTTGTCGTAGTCGCGCACATACAGATCGTTGTCGATCTTCGGTTCCTCGCCCAGCCTGGCCGCGTCCGGGCCGAAACGGTCCGGCTTCGCCTCGTACTCCTTGATCCACTGAGCGACTTTCGGAGTCGTCGACATGTCGACCGAGGAGGCGAGCAGTTCGAGGACGATCTTGCGGCTGTGCCGGGCCCGCTCGGTGTCGGTCTTCACCTCCATGCCGGGCTCGGCCTTGCGGGAACAGGCCGGAACCAGGGTGCGGGAGCCCTCGACCTCGACGACACAGACCCGGCAGGCGTTCTTTGGGGTGAGGGTGTCGCCCTCGCAGAGGGTCGGGATGTCCTTCCCGGCCGCCCGGCAGGCGTCGAGGATGGTCGAGCCCTCGGGGACCCTGGCTTCCTCGCCGTCGATGGTGAACTCCAGCAGGCGGCGGGGGATCCCCAGCGGTGTCACGGTCATTCGTACGCCCCCAGGCGGTCGATGGCGGATTCCACGGCGTTCCACGCGGTCTGCCCCAGACCGCAGATGGAGGCGTCCCGCATGGCGCGGCCGACCTCCCTGAGCAGGGCGACGTCATCGGCCGCCGCCGCGCCCGTGCGCTCCACGATCCGGTGCAGGGCCTCCTCCTGGCGGACGGTCCCGACCCGGCACGGCACGCACTGCCCGCACGACTCGTCGCGGAAGAACTCGGCGATGCGCAGGAGGAGTCGGGGGAGCGGAACCGTGTCGTCGAAAGCCATCACGACGCCCGAACCGAGCGTGGTGCCCGCTTCCCGCGTGCCTTCGAAGGTGAGCGGGATGTCTTGTTCGTCGGGCCGTACGAAGCCGCCGGCCGCCCCGCCGAGCAGGACCGCCCGAAGCCCCTCGCGCACGCCGGCCAGTTCCAGCAGTTCGCCCAGTGTCGCGCCGAACGGCAGCTCGTAGATGCCTGGCCGCTCCACGCTGCCCGACACACAGAACAGTTTGGGTCCGGTGGACCTCTGCGTCCCGATCGCCGCGTACGCCGGGGCGCCCATGGTCAGGATCGGCAGCACGTTGACCAGCGTCTCCACGTTGTTCTCGACCGTGGGTTTGCCGAACAGGCCCTTCTCCACGGGGAAGGGCGGCTTCGAGCGCGGCTCGCCCCGGTAGCCCTCGATGGAGTTGAACAGGGCCGTCTCCTCGCCGCAGATGTACGCCCCCGCACCCCGCCGGATCTCGATGTCGAAGGCGTAGCCCTGGCCGAGGACGTCGTCGCCGAGCAGGCCACGGGCGCGCGCCTGGTCGACGGCATATTGCATACGGTGTATTGCCCGCGGATACTCTCCGCGCAGATACAGGTGGCCCTGGTGCGCGCCGGTCGCGTACGCCGCGATGGTCATCGCCTCCACCAGCGCGTACGGGTCGCCCTCCATGATCACGCGGTCCTTGAAGGTGCCCGGCTCGGACTCGTCCGCGTTGCACACCAGGTAGTGCGGATGGTCGGGCTGGGACGCCGTGGCCTGCCACTTGCGGCCGGTGGGGAAGGCGGCGCCGCCACGCCCGACCAGCCCGGAGTCGGTGACTTCGCGGATGACCCCGGCGGGACCGAGGTCGAAGGCCCGGCGCAGGGCGGTGTAGCCGCCGTGCGCACGGTAGTCGTCCAGGCTCGCCGGGTCCGCGACGCCGACGCGGCGCAGCAGGGTCAGCGACGGATCCCCCGCCTGGGGCACCGCCACCGCCGCAGGCGGCTCCTCCGGCACCGAGTCCGGCGCGCTCGCGGCGAGCACGGCGGCTTCGACCGTCGTCGGCGCCGACACCGCCGTACGCACCGGATCCCCCGCCTTGATCGCGAGCGCGGCCGGGGCCCGCTCGCACAGACCCAGGCAAGGGCTGCGCTCGACGGACACACCGCTGCCGAGGCCCAGCCGGGACTCGACCCCGGTGCACAGCTCGGACGCACCGGCGGCCGCGCACGCCAGGTCCGTGCACACGTGCAGCACGGTCGCGGGACGCGGCTTGACCGAGAACATCGCGTAGAAGGTGGCGACCCCGTACGCCTCCGCCGGCGGCACGGTCAGCCTGCGGCACAGGTAGTCGAGGGCGCCCTCGCTGATCCAGCCGACCCGGTCGTTGATCGCGTGCAGCCCCGGCAACAGCAGGTCGCGGCGGTCCCGGGCCGCGCGCCCGCCACGGGCCCACCTCAGGTCCGCGGCCGTCATCTCATCGCGGGCCGCCCCCTCCCACGAGGACTCCGGAGGACCGAGCAGCGTGTCGACCGCCGCCCGCTCCTCGTCCGTCGGCTTGCTGTCACCGAAGTGCAGGTCCACTGCATCACCTCACGTAGGTCACGACCGGAAGCTTCTCGATGCGGATCGCCGACGCCTTGAACTCCGCCGTCCCCGCGATCGGGCAATTCGCCTCGATCGTCAGCTGGTTGGTGTCCACCTCGTCGGGAAAATGCATGGTCATGAAGGCCAGCCCGGGCCTGAGGGCGGTGTCGATCCACACGGGCGCGACCACCGACCCGCGCCGCGAGGCGACCTGCACCTCCTCGCCGACCACGACCCCGTACCGCTCGGCGTCCTCCGGGCACAGCTCGATGAACTCGCCACGCCGCAGCGGGGACGCGAAACTCCCGCTCTGCACACCGGTGTTGTAGGAGTCGAGGCGTCGGCCGGTCGTCAGCCGGATCGGATACTCCTCGTCGGTGAGATCGACCGGCGGATCGTGCTGGACGAGCCCGAAGGGAGCAGGCCTGCCGCGCCTGGAGGGGTCCTTCTCCCACAACCGGCCGTGCAGGTACGTCGGTTCGAGCCGGTCGGGGTCGGGGCAGGGCCACTGGATGCCCTGGTGTTCCTCCAGGCGCTCGTACGTCATCCCGTAGTGGTCCGGCGAGACCGACCTGAGCTCGTTCCAGACCGACTCGGAGTCGGCGTACTTCCAGTCGTGGCCGAGCCGCGCCGCCAGGTCGCAGATGATGTCGATGTCCTCGCGGGCCTCGCCGGGCGGTGTCACAGCCCGGCGTACGCGCTGAACTCGCCGCTCACTGTTGGTGGTTGTCCCCTCGGTCTCCGCCCAGCCGGCCGTGGCGGGCAGGACGACGTCCGCCAACTCGGCCGTCTTCGTCAGGAAGATGTCCTGCACCACGAGGAAGTCGAGGGCCTTCAGGCGCCGTACGGCCTGTTCGCTGTCCGCCTCCGACTGCGCCGGGTTCTCACCGATGCAGTAGACCGCCTTGAGCGTGCCCTCCTCCATCGCCTCGAACATCTCGGTCAGGTTCATCCCGTAGTGCGGCTGGATGACCGTGTCCCAGGCCGACTCGAACTTCAGCCGCGACTCGCGGTCGAGGATGTCCTGGAAGCCGGGCAGCCGGTTGGGGATGGCACCCATGTCGCCGCCGCCCTGCACGTTGTTCTGGCCGCGCAGGGGTTGCAGGCCGGAGCCGTAGCGGCCGACGTGGCCGGTGAGTATCGACAGGTTGATCAACGCCCGCACGTTGTCGGTGCCGTTGTGGTGCTCGGTGATGCCGAGGGTCCAGCACAGCTGGGCGCGTTCGGCGCGGGCGTAGGCGTGCGCCAACTCCCTTATGGCGGCGGCCGGTACGCCCGTCACCTTCTCGGCGAGGGACGGCGTCCATGGTTCGACGAGCTGCTTGTACTCCTCGTAGCCGCTGGTCGCCCGCGCTATGAACGCCTCGTTGGCCAGGCCGGCGTGGATGATCTCGCGGCCGATCGCGTGTGCCATCGGGATGTCGGTGCCGACGTTGAGACCGAGCCAGCTCTCCGCCCACTCGGCGGTGGACGTCCGTCGCGGGTCGACTGCATACAGTCGAGCACCGTTGTGTATGCCCTTGAGTACGTGCTGGAAGAAGATCGGGTGCGCGAAGCGGGCATTGGAACCCCACATCACGATGACGTCGGTGTGCTCGATCTCCTCGTACGACGACGTCCCGCCGCCCGAGCCGAACGCCGCCGACAGGCCGGCGACGCTGGGGGCGTGACACGTCCGGTTGCAGGAGTCGACATTGTTGGTGCCCATGACGACGCGGGCGAACTTCTGCGCCACGTAGTTCATCTCGTTGGTCGCCCGGGCGCAGGAGAACATGCCGAACGCGCCGCGTGCCCGAGCGAGACCGTGGGCGGCACGGTCCAGCGCCTCCTCCCAGCCGGCCTGCCGGAACGGTTCGTCGCGGGAGTCCCGGACCAGTGGACGAGTGAGCCGGGTGTAGGTCTTCGGGGTTCGATCGCGTTTCCTCATGCGGTGCTCCTCATGCGGCGCTCCTCAGCGCGAGCAGGTCCGAGATGGCATGCACGGTGCGCAGGGTGGGCACCTCGACGCCGGTGATCTCCGCCAGCTCCACGACGGCCGCGAGCAGGACGTCGAGTTCGAGCGGCTTGCCGCGTTCCAGGTCCTGGAGCGTGGAGGTGCGATGGTCGCCGACCCGTTCGGCGCCCGCGAGGCGGCGCTCGATGGAGACACCGACCTTGCAGCCGAGGGCTTCGGCGACGGCGAGCGTCTCGGTCATCATGATCTCGATGACTTTGCGGGTGCCGCCGTGCAGGCACATCTGCCGCATGGTGGCGCGGGCCAGCGCGCTGATCGGGTTGAAGGAGATGTTGCCGAGCAGTTTGAGCCAGATGTCGTTGCGCAGGTCGGGCTCGATCGGGCACTTCAGCCCGCCGGCCTGCATCGCCTCGCTGAACGCCGTACAGCGTGCCGAGACGCTGCGGTCGGGCTCCCCGACGGAGAACCGGGTTCCTTCCAAGTGCCGTACGACGCCCGGCCCTTCGAGCTCGGTGGCCGCGTAGACCACGCAGCCGACGGCCCGTTCGGGTGCGAGCACCGCACTGACCGCGCCGTCCGGGTCCACGCTCTCGACGCGATGGCCGTCGTGCGGGCCGCCGTGCCGGTGGAAATACCACCAGGGGATGCCGTTCTGGGCGGCCACGACCGCCGTGGAGTCGTGCAGGAGAGGCTCGATCAGCGGCCCGCACGCCGCGTACGAGTTGGCCTTCAGGCCCAGGAAGACGAAGTCGACCGGGCCGACCTCGGCCGGGTCGTCGGTGGCGTGTGCGTGCGCGGTGAAGTCACCGCGCGGGCTGAGGACCCGCACACCGTGCTGCCTCATGGCCGCGAGATGCGGTCCACGGGCGACGAGGTGCACGTCGGCGCCCGCACGATGGAGCGCGGCGCCGACGTAGGCGCCGATTGCTCCGGCGCCGAGTACTGCGACTTTCATACGAGGGAGCTCCGTTCGGTCGAGGGTACCGAGGAACTGTCGAACGCTGTCGACGAAATATTGTCTACAGTATGGAGGTTGCGCCAGCAAGGGTTCGCGCAGCATGGGAAGCTGCTTCGAGAAACCGGTCGTAGGAGCCGTTCGGCGCGTACGGCATACCGTTCATCGCATACGGTCGACGCGCCGCCTTCTCAACTTCGCTGATTCTTCCTACCGTTCGGGATCATGAGTCCCCCAGTCGCACCCCCGGGTTGGAGCCGCTGGCTGGTTCCGCCCGCCGCTCTCTCGGTCCACCTCTCCATCGGGCAGGCCTACGCCTGGAGCGTGTTCAAGCCGCCTCTCGAGTCCGCGCTCGGCCTCAGCGGCACTCAGAGCGCGCTGCCCTTCCAGCTCGGCATCGTCATGCTCGGCCTGTCGGCCGCGTTCGGCGGCACCCTCGTGGAGCGCAACGGGCCGCGCTGGGCGATGACCGTCGCCCTGGTCTGCTTCTCGTCCGGTTTCCTGCTCGCTGCGCTCGGCGCGGCCACGGAGCAGTACTGGCTGATCGTCTTCGGCTACGGCTTCGTCGGCGGGATCGGCCTCGGCATCGGCTACATCTCGCCCGTCTCGACCCTGATCAAGTGGTTCCCGGACAGGCCGGGCATGGCCACCGGCATCGCCATCATGGGTTTCGGCGGCGGCGCGCTGATCGCCTCGCCCTGGTCGGCGCAGATGCTGGAGTCGTTCGGCAGCGACAGCTCCGGGATCGCGCTCGCGTTTCTCGTACACGGGCTTTCGTATGCAGTCTTCATGACCCTGGGTGTGCTGCTCGTGCGGGTCCCGCGCGGTGAGAAGCCCGCCCCCGACGGGCCGAGTGCCCTGACGGGACCGCAGGTCTCCGCCCGCGGGGCCGTGCGCACACCCCAGTTCTGGTGTCTGTGGGTCGTACTCTGCATGAACGTGACCGCGGGCATCGGCATCCTGGAGAAGGCCGCCCCGATGATCACGGACTTCTTCGCGGGCACCTCGACCCCGGTGTCGGTGTCGGCCGCCGCCGGCTTCGTCGCCCTGCTGTCCGCGGCCAACATGGCGGGCCGCATCGGCTGGTCGTCGACCTCCGACCTGATCGGCCGCAAGAACATCTACCGCGTCTACCTCGGCGTGGGTGCGGTGATGTACGCGCTGATCGCCCTGTTCGGCGACTCGTCGAAACCGCTGTTCATCCTCAGCGCGCTGGTGATCCTGTCCTTCTACGGCGGCGGGTTCGCGACCATCCCCGCATACCTCAAGGACCTCTTCGGCACCTACCAGGTCGGCGCGATCCACGGACGGCTGCTCACCGCCTGGTCCACGGCCGGTGTCCTCGGGCCGCTGATCGTGAACTGGATCGCCGACCGGCAGGAGGAGGCGGGCAAGCACGGGGCCTCGCTGTACGGTCTGTCGTTCGTCATCATGATCGGGCTGCTCGTCGTCGGCTTCGTCGCCAACGAACTCGTCCGGCCCGTCCATGCCCGTCACCACATCCCCGCCCCGAGGGAGGAGGCCGTCGATGTCCAGCGACAGCAGTCAGAGTCCGCCTAGCCGGCGAGGGCTCATCGCCTTCGCCTGGGTGTGGGTGGGGGCACCGCTCGCCTACGGGCTGTACGAACTCGTACAGAAGGCGACCCAGCTGTTCACCGGCTGACTGTTCGGAAAGTGTTCGGGCGTCCGAGGGTCTGACGGAAGCCGACAAGCAGGGCTCCGGTTTCCTGTGGCTTCACCTGCCGTCGTACCCGCGAGTCACTGATCAGACTGGTGAATCCCGCTACCTGAGGCAACGAGGGGGATTCGCCCATGAACGGCTCGCGCATCACCGGTGTCGGCCACTACCAGCCCGCCAGGGTACTCACCAACGAGGACCTGGCGGGCATGGTCGACACCAGCGACGAGTGGATCAGGAGTCGGGCGGGCATCCGCACCCGCCGCATCGCCGGGCCCGACGAGCCGGTCGACGAGCTGGCCGCGCATGCCGCCGCCAAGGCGCTCGCGGCGGCCGGCCTGACACCCGCCGACATCGACCTGGTGCTGGTGGCCACGTCGACCGCCGTCGACCGTTCGCCGAACATGGCCGCCCGGGTCGCGGCCCGGATCGGCATCCCCTCACCGGCCGCGATGGACGTCAACGTCGTCTGCGCCGGCTTCACCCACGCCCTCGCCACCGCCGACCACACCGTCCGGGCGGGCGCCGCGACCCGCGCCCTGGTCATCGGTGCCGACAAGATGTCCGAGGTCACCGACTGGACCGACCGCACCACCTGCGTGCTCGTCGGCGACGGTGCGGGCGCCGCGGTCGTCGAGGCGGCGGAGGCGGAGCCCGGTATCGGGCCGGTGCTGTGGGGTTCGGTGCCCGAGATGGGGCACGCGGTACGGATCGAGGGGCAGCCCGCGCGGTTCGCGCAGGAGGGACAGAGCGTCTACCGCTGGGCGACCACGCAGCTCCCGCCCATCGCCCGCCGGGCCTGCGAGCGCGCGGGCTTCGCCCCCGCGGACCTCGCCGCGGTCGTTCTGCACCAGGCGAACCTGCGCATCATCGAACCCCTCGCCGAGAAACTGGGTGCGGTCAACGCCGTGATCGCACGCGATGTCACCGAATCGGGTAACACGTCCGCCGCGAGCATTCCGCTGGCCTTCTCCAAGCTGGTGGAGCAGGGCGCCATCTCCACGGGGGATCCGGTGCTGCTCTTCGGCTTCGGCGGGAACCTGTCGTACGCCGGACAGGTCGTCCGCTGTCCCTGACGTGCCGTGACGCGCGGGTACAACGGAGTGTGACGAGGCCAACTCGCCGTTCCTCTGGCGACTGTGCACCGTAGACTGTAGACGAAAGACAATTGATACTGGTCTACGGCTGACACCGGCTTTTACGGCTGCTGTGCACGGCCCGCCGAGGAGGGGGACCGCGATGTTGTCGACAGGACTGCCGCAGGGAGCAGTGCCCAAGCTCGAACGGCCCGGCCCGCTGCGGGACCGCGTCTACGAGGCGCTGCTCGAACTCATCACCACCCGCGCCCTGCAGCCCGGCCAGCACCTCGTGGAGAGCGAACTCGCCGGCCACCTCGGGGTCTCCCGGCAGCCGGTGCGCGAGGCGCTGCAGCGGCTGAACACCGAGGGCTGGGTGGATCTGCGCCCCGCCCAGGGCGCGTTCGTGCACGAGCCGACCGAGGAGGAGGCCGACCAACTCCTCACCGTACGCACGCTGTTGGAGGCCGAGGCCGCCCGGTTGGCCGCCGCGAACTCGGACAAAGCCGGCATCGAGGCCCTGAACGAGATCCTGAAGCAGGGCAGGCTGGCGGTCGCCTCGGACGACGTGGACGCCGCCGTCGCCCTGAACGCCCGCTTCCACGGGAAGATCATGGAGCTGGCGGGCAACGCGGTCCTCGCCGAGCTCGCCGCGCAGGTCGACCGGCGGGTGCGCTGGTACTACACACCGGTCGCCCGGCAGCGAGGAAGTCAGTCCTGGGTCGAACACCAGGAGCTGATCGCAGCGATCGAAGACCGTGACGAACAGCGCGCCACCGATCTCATGCGGCAACACACCGAGCACACGCGCCGCTCGTACCACGCCCGCCAACGACCCTGACCCTCAAGGGGCTTGACCCTCAGAAGGCGTCCGCGTGCGTCCTCGCCCAGTCGGCGAAGGCACGCGGCGCCCGGCCGGTGACCTCCCGCACCGTCGGCAGGACCACCGACTCGTCCAGGGTGCCGTCGACGAAGAAGCCGAAGAACGCGTCGACGTACGGCGTCGGCATGCCGGCCGCCTCCAGCTCGACGCGTGCCTCCTCGTGCGAGAGCCCGACGGCGTGCAGGTCCCGGCCCAGCACCTCGCCGAGGATCCGGACCCGGTCGGGGCAACAGCGCCTCGGGGCCGGTCACTTCGAGGACCCGGCCGGCGAACTCCTCGGACAGCAGGCGCGAAGGGCGACCTGCGCGATGTCGTACGGATCGATGTCGGTGGTGTACGCGTCCGGGAACGGCACCCGCACCGTGCCGCCCTTGCGGATCTGGTCCGCGAGCTGCAGTGAGTTCGACATGAAACTCGTCGGCCGTACGAACGTCCACTCCATCCCCGACTCACGCACCGCGTTCTCCGCGTCCGTCAGATAGCCGACGACCGCGTTGCTCGTGTCGCCGATGCCCGCCGACAGGCCGGAGAGCAGGACCACCCGCCGGGCGCCCGCGGCCCGCGCGTCCGCCAGGACCTGCCGCTGCCCGCTGTAACCGGGCATCAGGAACAGGGCCGTCACGCCGTCCAGCGCATCTCGCACCGTCCCCGGCTCGTTCAGGTCGCCCGCCACCGCCTCCGCCCCCGGCGGCAGTCCGTCCGCCCGGCCCGCACGGCTCAGCGCCCGCACCGGCTTCCCGGCCTCGGCCAGCGCACGGACCAGTTCGGCACCCACGTTCCCCGTCGCACCCGTCACCAGCAACACCGGGTCCCGCTCTCCCCGCCCCGGGCCGCGCCGACCCGGTGTCGTGCCCATCCTGCGGTGCGGGCCCGGCCGGCACCAGGGCACCGGAACTCCCCCAATGGTCTTTGTCCTGTGAGTGGAGAAAGTTGGCAGCAATCTCTGCACAGCTTCTTCCCAGGTTCGGCAGCCGCTGCTACGTTCCCCTCGAAAGCCCGGCAACAGGTGGCCGATTGAGGCGGGGAGGGGCTCGTGAGACGCATGACGGCACGACCCGCGAATGCCCATCAGGCCCGCCTGCTCAAGCTGCTGCGGGACGACGGTCCCAACTCCCGTGCTCAGCTGGGGGATCAGGTCGATCTGTCGCGGTCCAAGCTGGCCGTGGAGGTCGACCGGCTGCTGGAGACCGGCCTGGTCGTGGCCGACGGACTCGCCGCCTCGCGCGGCGGTCGCCGCTCCCACAACATCAGGCTCGCCCCGGGCCTGCGGTTCCTCGGCGTAGACATCGGCGCGACCTCGGTCGACGTCGCCGTCACCAACGCCGAACTGGAGATCCTCGGCCACCTCAACCAGCCCATGGACGTCCGCGAGGGCCCGGTCGCGGTCTTCGAGCAAGTCCTGTCCATGACAGCGAAGTTGAAGGCCTCGGGACTCGCGGAGGGGTACGACGGCGCCGGCATCGGCGTCCCCGGCCCCGTCCGCTTCCCCGAGGGCGTCCCGGTGGCTCCGCCGATCATGCCGGGCTGGGACGGCTTCCCCGTCCGGGAGGCGCTCAGCCAGGAACTCGGCTGTCCGGTCATGGTCGACAACGACGTGAACCTGATGGCGATGGGGGAGATGCACGCGGGCGTCGCACGCTCCGTGGGCGACTTCCTGTGCGTCAAGATCGGCACAGGCATCGGCTGCGGCATCGTCGCCGGCGGTGACGTCCACCGCGGCGTGACAGGCAGCGCGGGCGACATCGGACACATCCAGGCCGTGCCCGACGGACGACCGTGCGCCTGCGGCAACCGGGGCTGCCTGGAAGCCCACTTCAGCGGGGCGGCCCTCGCCCGGGACGCCGTGGACGCGGCCCAGCAGGGCCTGTCGGCAGAACTCGCGACCCGCCTGGAGACGAACGGCGGCCTCACCGCCGTCGACGTCGCCGCCGCGGCCGCCGCGGGCGACGCCACCGCTCTCGACCTGATCCGCGAGGGCGGCGACCGCGTCGGCCAGGTCATCGCAGGCCTGGTCAGCTTCTTCAATCCAGGCCTGGTGGTGATCGGCGGCGGGGTGACCGGCCTCGGCCACACCCTGCTCGCCGCGATCCGCACCCAGGTCTACCGCCAGTCGTTGCCGCTCGCGACCGGCAACCTCCCCATCGTCCTGGGGGAGTTGGGCCCCACCGCCGGAGTCATCGGCGCGGCCCGCCTCATCAGCGACCACCTGTTCTCGCCCGCGTAGACACCGACTTCATACGGCACACCGGCTGTCGACGGCATACGGCACACCGTCGACCGCATACGGCACGTACATCGTCGACCCCATACAGCAGACCCGACGTCGACCGCATATCGCATCCGCACACGCGCGGTCGACCGAATACAGCACACCAGCACCGCGCCCTGCCCCGCCCTGCCCTGCCCTGCCCTGAATCCGGCCCGCACGCCTGCCAGGGGGACCCGCACATGGCACCACAACCCACGCTGCTCAGCATGTCCGGCATCACCAAGTCGTTCCCCGGAGTCCGGGCCCTCGACGGTGTCGACCTCGACGTCCAGGCCGGAGAGGTGCACTGTCTGCTCGGCCAGAACGGCGCCGGCAAGTCCACCCTCATCAAGGTCCTGGCCGGTGCCCACCAACCCGACACCGGCACCATCCGCTGGCGCGGCGAGGCCGTCACCCTCCGCTCGCCGATCGCCGCGATGCGCCTCGGCATCGCCACCATCTACCAGGAACTCGACCTGGTGGAACACCTGTCGGTGGCCGAGAACGTCCACCTCGGCCATGAACCCACGACGGCCGGTTTCGTCGTACGGGGCAAGGCGGCGCGAGCATCAACTGCCGCCTTGCTGCGCCGACTTGGGCATTCGGAGATCGATCCCGCCCGTCTGGTGGGGGAGTTGTCGGCCGCCCAGCAGCAGATCGTGTCCATGGCGCGGGCGCTCTCGCACGACGTACGGCTCATCGTGATGGACGAACCGTCCGCCGCCCTCGACCCGGACGAGGTCGACAACCTCTTCCGGATCGTCGGCGACCTCACCGCCGACGGCGTCGCGGTCGTCTACATCTCGCACCGGCTGGAGGAGATCCGCCGCATCGGCGACCGGGTGACCGTCCTCAAGGACGGACGGGCCGTCGCGGTCGGGCTGCCCGCGAAGACGACGCCGACCCGTGAGGTCGTCGCGCTGATGACCGGGCGCAATGTCGAGTACGTGTTTCCCGAGCGGCCCTCGCAGGCGCCTGGCGGCGCCCCGGTCCTGGAGGTCCAGGGCCTGTCCCGCGACGGCGAGTTCGAACCCCTCGACCTGAGCATCCGTCCCGGCGAGATCGTCGGCCTCGCCGGACTCGTCGGCTCGGGCCGCTCCGAGATCCTGGAGACGATCTACGGAGCCCGGAAGGCCAGCGCCGGGCACGTCAGCGTCGGCGGACGCCCGCTGCGACCCGGCAGCGTCCGTGCCGCCGTCCGCGCCGGCCTCGGACTCGCCCCGGAGGAACGCAAGGCGCAGGCTCTGCTGATGCTGGAGTCGGTCACCCGTAATGTCTCCGTCTCCTCCATGTCCCGCTTCTCACGCGCGGGCTGGATCGACCGGGGCGCCGAACTGGGGGCCGCGCGGGCAGCGACCCGCGAGCTGTCGCTGCGGCCCGACAACCCGAACGTGCCGATCCGCACCCTGTCCGGCGGCAATCAGCAGAAGGCCGTCCTGGCCCGTTGGCTGCTGCGCGGCTGCCGGGTGCTGCTGCTCGACGAACCGACCCGCGGGGTCGACGTCGGCGCCCGCGCCGAACTGTATGCAGTCGTCCGTCGACTGGCTGATGAAGGCCTCGCCGTGCTGCTGGTCTCCAGCGAGGTCCCCGAGGTGCTCGGCCTCGCCGATCGTGTCCTGGTGCTGCGCGAGGGCCGCGTCGTCCACGCGGCGCCCGCCCGCGACCTCGACGAACACCGCGTACTCGACCTCGTCATGGAAGGAAGCCCCGCGTCATGACGCAGCCCGTCTCCCCGCCCAGGGACAGCGCCGACAAGGTGCCGTCGACGAATGAAGCCCCGGCATGGCGTTCCCTGGTGTTCCGCGCCGACGTGCGCACCCTGTCCCTCCTCGGCGTGCTCGCCGCGCTGATCGTCATCGGCGGCATCACCAAGCCGGACGAGTTCCTCGACACCCGCAACCTCCAACTCGTCCTCACCCAGGCCTCGGTGATCGGTGTCGTCACCGTCGGGATGACCTTCGTCATCACCTCCGGCGGCATCGACCTGTCCGTCGGCGCCATCGTCGCGCTCGCCTCGGTGTGGGCGACCACGGTCGCCACGCAGGAGTACGGCTTCGCGGGCATCCTCTTCACCGCGGTGCTCGTCGGCGTCGGCTGCGGCCTCGTCAACGGGCTGCTCATCGCGTACGGCGGGATGGTCCCCTTCATCGCCACCCTCGCCATGCTGGCCTCCGCGCGCGGTCTCGCCCTGCAGATCACCGACGGCCGCACGCAGATCGTCACCGTCGACGGCATCCTCGACCTCGGTGAACGCGACTCCTACGTGCTCGGCGTCCCGCCACTGGTGATGGTGTTCGCGGTCGTGACGATCATCGGCTGGCTGGTGCTGAACCGGACCACCTTCGGACGCCGCACGGTCGCCGTCGGTGGCAACGCGGAGGCGGCCCGGCTCGCCGGCATCGACGTACGCCGCCAGCGGCTGTACCTCTACCTGCTGTCCGGACTGTGCTGCGGCATCGCCGCCTTCCTGCTGATCATCCTGTCCGGCTCCGGCCAGAACACCAACGGCAACCTCTACGAACTCGACGCCATCGCGGCCGCCATCATCGGCGGCACCCTGCTCAGCGGGGGCCGCGGCACCATCACCGGCTCCGTACTCGGCGTCCTGATCTTCACCACGATCACCAACATCTTCGCCCTGAACAACCTGCAGAGCGACGTCCAGCAGATCGCCAAGGGCGCGATCATCGTCGCCGCCGTGCTGGTCCAGCGCCGTACCGCGAGCACGACCTGAGGAAAGGGTTCACCGCCATGCCAGAGCCGACTTATCCGAGCCGCTTCACCAGTCGCAGAGGACTGCTCTTCGGGACCGCCGCAGTCTCGGCCGGCGCCCTCCTTGCCGGTTGCACCAGCAACGACTCCAGTGACGACGAGCCGGCCGCGAACGACCAGCCGGCCGCCGAGGACAAGCCCGGGAAGCAGGTCACCATCGGCTTCGCCGGCCCGCAGGCCGACCACGGCTGGCTCAACGCCATCAACGACAACGCCAAGAACCGCGCGAAGAAGTACTCCGACGTCACCCTGGAGATCACCGAGGGCTCGAACGACACCGCCCAGCAGATCGGGCAGATCGAGACCCTCATCAACAAGAAGGTCGACGTCCTGGTCGTCCTGCCCGCCGACGGCAAGGCGCTCACCCAGGTCGGACTCAAGGCGATGCGCGCGGGCATCCCGGTCGTCAACCTCGACCGGATCTTCAACACCCCGCAGGCGTACCGCTGTTGGATCGGTGGCGACAACTACGGCATGGGCCTCAACGCCGGCCACTACATCGGCGAGAAGCTCAAGGGGAAGTCCGGCGCCAAGGTCATCGAACTGGCCGGTCTCGACAACCTGGAGCTCACCAAGCAGCGCACCCAGGGCTTCGACGACGCGCTCAAGAACTATCCCGACATCAGGAAGGTGGCCCGCCAGGCCGCCGACTTCACGGTCGAGTCCGGGCAGGCCAAGATGGCCCAACTCCTGCAGGCCCAGCCGAAGTTCGACGCGTTGTGGAATCACGACGACGACCAGGGCGTGGGAGCGCTGCGCGCCATCGAGCAGGCCGGGCGCGACGACTTCCTGATGGTCGGCGGCGCGGGCGCCCTGTCCGCCTTCCAGGCCATCAAGCAGGACAACGGCGTCCTGAAGGCGACCGTCCTCTACCCGCCGACCATGGCCGCCTCCGCGATCGACCTCGCCCGCGCCCTCGGCCAGACCAAGGGGGTGAGCGGTCTTGCCGAGTACGAGATCCCCGCGTCGATCACGCTCTACTCGGCTGTTGTGGACAAGGGCAAC
Source organism: Streptomyces sp. MMG1533 (assembly GCF_001279775.1). GTDB lineage: Bacteria > Actinomycetota > Actinomycetes > Streptomycetales > Streptomycetaceae > Streptomyces. The sequence continues at coordinate 139,055 of NZ_LGDG01000001.1, forward strand.
GTCGACCAGTACATGTCCACCGGCTTCAAGTGAGGTGTCCCGCCGAAGGGGCCCGGTTCGTCGACGGTCCGGGCTGCACCCCCCACCGCGCCACCACGACGAGGAGGACATCGCGTATGGCACAGCCGCAGCAGTCAGCAGGGGCGGAGGCGAAGGGGCCGGTCATGGCCGGGGCCAGGAGTCCGGAGAGGGCCGAAGCCGAGAACACGAAGACGGCCGGGTCGCGGAGCCCGGCCGGTGCCGGGAAGCCGTCGCTGCGCGTCGGCATGATCGGTTACGCCTTCATGGGCGCCGCCCACTCCCAGGGCTGGCGCACCGCGGGCCGCGTCTTCGACCTGCCCCGCACCCCGGTCCTGGCCGCGATCTGCGGGCGGGACGCGGCGGCCGTCAGCGCGGCGGCCGACCGGCACGGCTGGGCGTCCGCCGAGACCGACTGGCGTGCCCTGATCGCGCGGGACGACATCGATCTCGTCGACATCTGCACCCCCGGCGACAGCCACGCCGAGATCGCCCTCGCCGCCCTCGCCGCCGGCAAGCACGTGCTGTGTGAGAAGCCCCTCGCGAACACCGTCGAGGAGGCCGAGGCAATGACGCAGGCGGCCGAAACGGCATATCGGCAAGGCAAGTTGGCGATGGTCGGCTTCAACTACCGCCGGGTGCCCGCCACCTCCCTGGCCCGGTCGATGGTCGCCGACGGCCGCCTCGGAACCCTGCGGCACGTGCGGGTGACGTACCTTCAGGACTGGCTGGTGGACCCGCAGTTCCCGCTGACCTGGCGGCTGCGCAGGGAACTGGCCGGCTCGGGCTCGCTCGGCGACCTGGGCGCGCACATCGTCGACCTCGCCCAGTACCTGGCGGGGGAGCCCCTGGCCGGCGTCTCCGCGCTCACCGAGACGTTCGTACGCGAACGTCCGCTGCCCGGCGGCCCCAGCAGCGGCCTCACCGCGACCTCCGCCGCCGGCACCGGCCAGGTCACCGTCGACGACGCCGCCCTGTTCACCGGCCGCTTCACCTCCGGTGCCCTCGCCTCTTTCGAGGCCACCCGGTACGCCACCGGCCGCAAGAACGCCCTGCGCATCGAACTCAACGGCGAACTCGGCTCGCTCGCCTTCGACTTGGAGCGCCTCAACGAACTCGCGTATCACGACGGTACGGAGCCCGGAGCGCACGCCGGCTTCCGCCGCATCCTCGTCACCGAACCCGACCACCCCTACCTGGAAGCCTGGTGGCCGCCGGGCCACGGCCTCGGCTACGAGCACACCTTCGTCCACCAGGCCCGCGACCTGGTCCACGCGATCGCCGAGGGCCGCCGACCCGAACCCTCCTTCGCCGACGGGCTCCAGGTGCAGCGCGTCCTGGCCGCGGTGGAGGAGAGCGCCGAGAAGAACTCCGTCTACACGCCCATAGCGGCCTGAGGAGGCCCCGCGACATGCCGCGCACCTTCACGCTCTTCACCGGCCAGTGGGCCGACCTGCCGCTCGAAGAGGTCTGCCGCCTGGCCCGCGACTTCGGCTACGACGGGCTCGAACTCGCCTGCTGGGGCGACCACTTCGAGGTCGACAAGGCTCTCGCCGACCCCTCGTACCTCGACTCGCGCCACCAGCTCCTCGACAAGTACGGCCTCAAGTGTTGGGCCATCTCCAACCACCTGGTCGGTCAGGCGGTCTGCGACGCCATCATCGACGAACGGCACCAGGCGATCCTGCCCGCCCGGATCTGGGGCGACGGCGACGCGGAGGGTGTACGCCGGCGGGCCGCCGCCGAGATCGCCGACACCGCCCGCGCCGCGGCCGCCTTCGGCGTCGACACCGTCATAGGGTTCACCGGCTCCTCGATCTGGCACCTCGTCGCCATGTTCCCGCCCGCGCCGGAGTCGATGATCGAGCGCGGCTACGAGGACTTCGCCGAACGGTGGAATCCGATCCTCGACGTCTTCGACGCGGAGGGCGTGCGGTTCGCGCACGAGGTTCACCCCAGCGAGATTGCATACGATTACTGGACGACTGTATGCGCGCTGGATGCAGTCGACCGTCGACCGGCTTTCGGCCTCAACTTCGACCCGAGCCACTTCGTGTGGCAGGACCTCGACCCGGTCGGCTTCCTGTGGGACTTCCGCGACCGCATCTACCACGTCGACTGCAAAGAGGCCCGCAAGCGGCTGGACGGCCGCAACGGCCGCCTCGGCTCCCACCTGCCCTGGGGCGACCCGCGCCGCGGCTGGGACTTCGTCTCCGCGGGCCACGGCGACGTCCCCTGGGAGGACGTCTTCCGGATGCTGCGATCCATCGACTACCGGGGGCCCATCTCCGTGGAGTGGGAGGACGCCGGTATGGACCGGCTGCAGGGCGCCCCCGAGGCCCTGGTCCGCCTCAAGGCGTACGACTTCGAGCCGCCGTCGGCCTCCTTCGACGCGGCGTTCGGCGGCAACGAGTAGAGCAACAGTGTTGCCCCTTCAGTGAGTTCCGGGATGACGGCGCATCCCGGCGAACCGCACCCGCACGTTCAACCGGCCCCATTCTGGAGGCACCCGTGCACGGGAACGACCGCACCACCGGCACCGACAGAAACGAGACCCACAGACGACGCCTGCCGTTCCACAAGGCAGTCGCCCTGCTCGGCGGCGCGCTGCTCGCGGGCGCGTCCCTCACCCTCACCGCACCGCAGGCCGGCGCAGCCGTCGCCGACCCGGGAGCCGCACCCGCCGTCCCGGCCGCCTCCGCTGCCGAGGACTTCCAGCAGGTCACCCTCGCCAAGGGTGAGCCGGAGGTCGGCGAGCCCATGTCGCTCGCCGTTCTCCCCGACCGCTCCGTCCTGCACACCTCGCGCGACGGCGAACTGCGCCTCACCGACGCGTCGGGCAACACCCGGCTGGCGGGCAAGCTCGACGTCTACTCCCACGACGAAGAAGGCCTCCAAGGCATCGGCGTGGACCCGGACTTCACGAACAACCGCTTCATCTACCTCTACTACGCGCCCCCGTTGGACACCCCCGCGGGCGACGCCCCCGAGACCGGCACCGCCGCCGACTTCGCGCCCTTCGACGGCGTCAACCGCCTCTCCCGGTTCGTTCTGAACACCGACGGCACCCTCGACGCCGCCAGTGAGAAGAAGATCCTCGACGTACCGGCCTCACGCGGCCTGTGCTGCCATGTCGGCGGCGACATCGACTTCGACGCGGCGGGCCACCTGTACCTGTCGACCGGCGACGACACCAACCCGTTCCAGTCGGACGGCTTCACCCCCATCGACGAACGGGACGGCCGCAACCCCGCCTTCGACGCCCGGCGTTCGGCCGGCAACACCAACGACCTGCGGGGCAAGATCCTGCGCATCAAGGTGAACGCCGACGGCTCGTACGCGATCCCCGACGGCAACCTCTTCGCGCCCGGCACGGACAAGACGCGGCCCGAGATCTACGCGATGGGCTTCCGCAACCCGTTCCGCTTCAGCGTCGACAAGGAGACCGGGATCCTCTACGTCGGCGACTACGGCCCCGACGCCGGCGCCGCCGACCCCGCTCGCGGACCGGCCGGCCAGGTGGAGTTCGCTCGGGTCACCGGTCCCGGGAACTTCGGATGGCCGTTCTGCACGGGCGACAATGACCCGTATATCGCATACGACTTCGCGACCGGTGTATCCGGTGCACCGTTCGACTGCAGCGCCCCGAAGAACACCTCGCGGCACAACACCGGCCTCACCGACCTGCCGCCCGCCCAGCCGGCCTGGATCCCGTACGACGGCGGGTCCGTGCCCGAGTTCGGCAGCGGCTCCGAGTCCCCGATGGGTGGCCCGGTCTACCACTACGACGCCTCGCTCGACTCGCCGGTGAAGTTCCCCGAGGCCTACGACGGCGACTTCTTCGCCGGGGAGTTCGGACGCCGCTGGATCAAGCGGATCGTCAGCGACGGCAACGGCAACGGCACCGTCCAGTCGATCAACGACGTGCCGTGGACCGGCACCCAGATCATGGACATGGCTTTCGGTCCCGACGGGGCGCTGTACGTCCTCGACTACGGCACGGCCTGGTTCGGCGGCGACGAGCACTCGGCCCTGTACCGCATCGAGAACGCCACCGACGGCCACTCCCCGGTCGCGCAGGCCGCGGCGAACCGCACCTCGGGGCAGGCGCCGCTGAGGGTGAGCTTCTCCTCCGCGGGCACCACCGACCAGGACGGTGACTCCGTCACGTACAGCTGGGACTTCGGGGACGGCGGCAAGTCGACGGCGGCCGCCCCGACGCACACGTACCGGAAGAACGGCACGTACACCGCGACGCTGACTGCCAGGGACCCGAGCGGCCGCACCGGCAGCGCGAGTGTGCAGATCGTCGTGGGCAACACCGCACCGAAGGTGACACTCGAACTCCCGCGTGACGGGCAGCTGTTCAGCTTCGGCGACGCGATCCCGTTCAAGGTGCGGGTCACCGATCCCGAGGACGGCAGGAGCATCGACTGCTCGAAGGTCGAAGTCACCTTCATCCTCGGCCACGACACCCACGGCCACCCGGTGACCTCGGCGAACGGCTGCACCGGCACCATCCAGACCAGCGCCGACGGCGGCCACGACGACGACGCGAACATCTTCGGCGTGTTCGACGCCGAGTACACCGACGGCGGTGGCGGCGGCCAGGCCCCGCTCACCACCCACGACCAGAACGTGGTCCAGCCCAAGCACCGCCAGGCCGAGCACTTCGGCACCTCCTCCGGTATCACCGTCATGGAGAAAGACACCGCGCACGGTGGGAGGACGGTCGGGGACGTGAACAACGGCGACTGGATCGCCTTCACGCCGTACGCCCTCGGCAACGCACAGAAGATCACTGCACGGGTCTCCTCGGGCGGCACGGGCGGCACGCTCGAGATCCGCGCCGGATCCGTGAAGGGCACGCTGCTCGGGAAGGCGACCGTGCCGGTGACCGGCGGCTGGGACACCTTCCAGGACGTCAGCGCCGACCTGTCCCGAGCCCCGCGAGACACGACCACCCTGTACCTGGTCTTCAAGGGCAGCGGATCCGGAGCCCTGTACGACGTGGACGACTTCACCTTCATCACCGGCTGAGAGGAGATGACGATGATGCGCTCAACTGGGCGTCTGAGCACGGCGGTTGTGGGTACGGTGCTACTCCTCGGCTGCGTCTCGGAACCGGCCGCCTCGCACCCCGCCGACGACAAACGGGTGCTCGTCTTCTCCAAGACGGCCGGTTTCCGGCACGACTCGATCCCGGACGGTGTCGCCGCCGTCGAACAGCTCGGTGAGACAGCCGGCTTCGGCGTCGACGCGACGGAGGATCCGGGCACCTTCACGGCGCGCAACCTGCGACGGTACGACGCGGTCGTGTTCCTGTCGACGACCGGAGACGTCCTCGACGACACCCAACAGGCGGCCTTCGAGGGCTACATCCGGCACGGCGGCGGCTACGTCGGCGTTCACGCCGCCGCCGACACCGAGTACGACTGGGAGTTCTACGGCGGCCTCGCCGGCGCGTACTTCCAGTCACACCCGGCGATCCAGGCCGCGACCGTCAACGTCGAGGACCGCGCCCATCCGGCGACCTCGGGCCTTCCGAAGACCTGGGAGCGCACCGACGAGTGGTACAACTACCGCTCGAACCCTCGGGAACGGGCCCACGTCCTCGCCTCGCTCGACGAGTCGTCGTACACCGGCGGCACCATGCAGGGCGACCATCCGATCGCCTGGTGCCAGACCTACCAGGGCGGCCGCGCCTTCTACACGGGCGGCGGTCACACGAAGGAGTCGTACGCGGATCCGGTATTCCGTGGACACCTGGTCGGCGGAATCCGGTATGCAATAGGCGATGTCCAGGCGGACTGTCGACCGGAGACCGGATACCGTCCGCTCTTCGACGGCAGCTCGCTGGACGGCTGGCAGCAGGCCGGACCGGGCTCCTTCACCCCGGACGACGACGGCACGATCACCTCGTCGGGCGGGATGGGCATGCTCTGGTACGCCGACCGGGCCTTCGGGTCGTACTCGCTGAAACTCGACTGGAAGATGGCAAGCGAGTCCGGCGACGACAACTCCGGTGTGTTCGTGGGCTTCCCGCCCTCGGACGACCCGTGGTCGGCAGTGAACAACGGCTACGAGATCCAGATCGACGCCACCGACGTGCCGGAGAAGACCACCGGGTCCGTCTACGGCTTCCGGTCCGCCGACGTGAAGAAGCGCGACCGTGCGCTGAACCCGCCGGGGGAGTGGAACACCTACGAGATCCGGGTGGAGGGCGAACGCCTCCGCGTCTGGCTCAACGGCGTGAAGATCAACGATTTCACCAACACCGATCCGGCCCGGAGTCTCACGGACGGCCACGTCGGCATCCAGAACCACGGAGCCGACGACCGGGTGTCCTTCCGTGACATCCGGATCAAGGAACTGCCCGCGAAGTCCTCGGCACGGACGGCTTCGCAGGGCGACTGAGCGGCGGCGGGCGGGGGACGCCGGACTCCCGCCCGCCGTCTTTTCCCCACTCGGAGTGTGTACGACCGCCAGCTATTCCTTCGCCCCCGGGTGTTCCTACGACCGCCAGGTGTTCCTACGGCCCCAGGTGGTCGTACGGCCTCCGGGTGGTCGTACGGCGCCAGGTGGCTGTACAGCCGGTGTTCGTACGACGTGTTCGACAAGGAGGCTGCCCATGTCCGCGTCCGTTTCCACACCGCGCGTCGGTGTATGGCTGATCGGGGCGCGTGGTTCCGTCGCCACCACCGTCGTGGCGGGCTGCGCCGCCGTGAGCGCGGGCCTGCACCCGCCGACCGGACTGGTCACCGAGACGCCCGTGTTCGCCGACAGCGGCCTGCCGGCCCTGATGAACCTCGTCTTCGGCGGCCACGACACTCTGGACTGCCCTCTGCCCAAACGGGCTGAGGCACTGGTGGACGGCGGTGTCCTGCCGTACGGCCTCCCGGCGGCGATCGGGGCCGAACTGGCCGCCGCCGAGCGGGAGATCAGGCCCGGCGGCCCGATCTCGGGAGACACCCGGAGCGAGGGCGAGCTGATCGCCGCCTTCGCCGCGGACCTACGGGACTTCGTACGGCGGCGAGGCCTGGACCGGGCAGTCGTGGTGAACCTCGCCTCCACGGAACCGGCGGCAACCGGCAGCGAGCTGCCTGCCAGCTCCCTCTACGCGGCGGCAGCCCTGCGCGCGGGCTGCCCGTATGTGAACTTCACCCCGTCGACCGGCCTGCACCACCGGGCGCTGGCGCCGCTCGCCGAGTCCTCGGGGCTGCCGTACGCCGGACGGGACGGCAAGACCGGACAGACGTTGCTCCGCTCGGCGCTGGGTCCGATGTTCAGGCAGCGGGCGCTCGCCGTACGGGCCTGGTCCGGCACCAATCTGCTGGGCGGTGGCGACGGCGCCTCCCTCGCCGACCCGGCGGCCGCGGCGGCGAAGAACGCGGGCAAGGAACGGGTCCTCACCGACACCCTCGGCATGGCCCCCGAGGGCGAGGTCCACATCGACGACGTCCCCGTACTCGGTGACTGGAAGACCGCCTGGGACCACATCGCCTTCGACGGCTTCCTCGGCGCCCGCATGATCCTCCAGACCACCTGGCAGGGCTGCGACTCGGCTCTGGCCGCCCCTCTGGTCCTCGATCTGGCCCGCCTGGTCGCCCGCGCCCACGAGCGAGGCCTGTCCGGCCCGCTGACCGAGTTGGGCTTCTACTTCAAGGACCCGGTGGGGGAGGGGCCGTCGGCGCTGGGGGAGCAGTACGCGGCGCTGGTGGGGTTCGGGGAGCGGTTGCGGGCAGGGGAAGCGCGATGAACGGCCTTGCGGCGAGAGCGGCCTGGGCCGAACTGCTCCGTCTCCCCGCCTTGTTCACGGTCCCGGGCGACGCCCTCGCCGGTGCCGCCGCGGCCACCGTGCGCCCGGACTCCCGCACCCTGCTCGCCGTCTGCTCCTCCCTCTGTCTGTACGAGGCGGGCATGGCCCTCAACGACTGGGCCGACCGGCACGAGGACGCCGAGGAACGCCCGCACCGCCCTCTCCCCTCCGGCCGCATCCGCCCCACCGCCGCCCTCACGGCGGCCTGTGCCCTCACCGGCGTCGGCCTCTCCCTGGCCGCTCGCGCCGGCCGCACCACCCTGGGCGTCGCGACCACCTTGGCGGCGACCGTCTGGGCGTACGACCTCGCCCTGAAGCGCACACCGGCAGGCCCTGTCGCGATGGCGGCGGCCCGCGGTCTGGACCTGCTGCTCGGAGCCACGGCCACGTCGCACACGAGGGGGCTCAGGGATGAGGGGACGGCGTCCGCCAAGGGCATCGCGAGCGGCATCCGCCGCGCCCTTCCGTCAGCAGCCCTCCTCGGCGCGCACACGCTCACGGTCACGACCGTCTCGCGCCGGGAAACCCGGGGCGGCACACCCCTGGTCCCCGTGACGGCCCTGGCCACCACCGCCGCACTGACCGGGCTCCTGACACGTACGTCCGTGCGGCCGGGCGTTCCCGCGTCCCGGTCCGTCGTGGCCCTGCGCACCGCGCTCGCCGCCGCCTACGCCACGACCGCCGCCCGCCCCTACTTCCACGCCGCCCTCAACCCGTCACCAGCGCTCACCCAACGTGCCGTCAGCGGCGGCATCCGGGCCACGATCCCGCTCCAGGCCGCCCTGACGGCCCGCTCCGGCGCGCCCGTCACCGCGCTGCTCACGGCGGCCCTGGCCCCGCTTGCCGGGAAGCTCGCGAGGAAGGTGAGCGTCACATGAACCCCGAGGTCCTCCGCCCCGTGACCGGCGAGGCCAGAGCCAAAGCCGCGGTCGGCGACGCCCGCCCGTACACCCCGGCAGCCACCGCCCACCGTGCCCCGGCCCACCCCCTCCGCTTCGGCTACGGCACCAACGGCCTCGCCGATCTCCGCCTCGACGACGCCCTCGCTCTCCTCGCCGACCTCGGCTACGACGGCGTCGGTCTGACTCTCGACCACATGCACCTCGACCCGTTCGCCCCCGACCTCGCCGCCCGGACCCGCCACCTCGCGCGCCGACTGGACGCGCTCGGACTGACGGTCACCGTGGAGACCGGTGCCCGCTATGTACTCGACCCCCGGCGCAAACACGGCCCCTCCCTGCTGGACCCCGATCCGGACGATCGTGCCCGACGTGTCGACCTGCTGATTCGAGCGGTCCGCGTGGCCGCGGACCTCGGTGCCCACGCCGTTCACTGCTTCAGCGGGATCACTCCGGAAGGGACGGGGACGGGCACGGGCACGGACACGGTCTGGAAGCGTCTCGCCGAGACGCTCACCCCCGTCCTGGACGCCGCCGCCGACGCAGGCGTCCCTCTGGCCGCCGAACCCGAACCCGGTCACCTCCTCGCCACCCTCGCGGACTTCCACCGACTCCGCCGTACCCTCGGCGACCCGGAGCACCTCGGCCTGACCCTCGACATCGGCCACTGCCAGTGCCTGGAGCCCTGGTCTCCCGCCGAGTGCGTACGCGCCGCCGCCCCCTGGCTGCGCCACGTCCAGATCGAGGACATGCGTCGCGGCATCCATGAACACCTCCCTCTCGGAGACGGGGACATCGACTTCCCGCCGGTGCTCGCCGCCCTGTCCGCCGCCGGCTACCAGGGCCTGACCGTCGTCGAACTGCCCCGCCACTCCCACGCCGGCCCCCACTTCGCCGAACAGTCCCTCCCGTTCCTCCTTCACGCGGCGGCGCCCTCACAAGGGAGCACCTCATGACCCACACCCACGCCGACCCGGCGGCAGGCATACAGGGCGCCACCCTTGCCCGCACCCCGCTGCCCGACCTGCACCGCCGCATCGCCGCCCACCTCGGTGGAGCGGCCCGAGCCTGGCTCGACCAGGCCCTTGACGAGGCCGCCGCCCATCCCGGCATGCACGGGCCCATCTCCGTGTGGGAGTTGCGGCTCGCCGAGGCCGGGCGCCGCTGCGGCTCCGCGTACGCCGATGCCGTGCGCGTCCTCATCCTGCACGCGGCCCGCGCCGACACGGACGCCCTCAGCCGCGTCTACCTCCAGGGCACCGCTGCCGAACGCCGAGCCGTCCTGTACGCCCTGCCCCACCTGGTGCCCGGTCCGGCCGCCCTCCCGCTCGTCGAGGACGCCCTGCGCACCAATGACACGCGCCTGCTCGCCGCCGCGGTGGGCCCGTACGCCGCCCGGCACCTGCCTGCCCACCCATGGCGCCACGCCGTCCTGAAGTGCCTCTTCACCGGTGTGCCCATCGACGCGGTGGCCGACCTGGACCGCCGTGCCGACGCCGACGCGGAACTCGCCCGCATGCTCGGCGACTACGCCACCGAACGCACCTCCGCGGGCCGTCCCGTGCCCGAAGACCTGTACCGCGTCCTGACCCTGACCGACCCCACGGCCGCCCCGTCCGCAGTGAAGGGCAACCCAGGCGGCGACGGCGAGGAGTTCTGATGCGCATCTTCGACCCCCACATCCACATGACGTCCCGCACCACCGACGACTACGAGGCCATGCGCGCCGCCGGCGTCCGTGCTGTCGTCGAGCCGTCCTTCTGGCTCGGACAGCCCCGCACCTCACCCGCCTCCTTCCTCGACTACTTCGACTCCCTACTGGGCTGGGAACCCTTCCGCGCCGCCCAGTACGGCATCGCCCACCACTGCACGCTCGCCCTCAACCCCAAGGAGGCGAACGATCCGCGCTGCGTCCCCGTGCTCGACGAACTGCCCCGCTATCTCGTCAAGGACCAGGTCGTGGCCGTCGGCGAGATCGGCTACGACTCGATGACCCCCGCCGAGGACACCGCTCTCGCCGCACAGCTCCAGCTCGCCGCCGACCACGAACTGCCCGCCCTCGTCCACACCCCGCACCGCGACAAACTCGCCGGCCTGCGCCGCACTCTCGACGTCGTCAGGGAGTCCGCGCTGTCCCCCGAGCGGGTCCTGGTCGACCACCTCAACGAGACCACCGTCAAAGAGGCCAAGGACAGCGGCTGTTGGCTGGGATTCTCCGTCTATCCGGACACCAAGATGGACGAGGAGCGGATGGTCGCGACCCTCCGTGCGTACGGCCCCGACCGGGTGCTGGTGAACTCCGCCGCCGACTGGGGCCGCAGCGATCCGCTCAAGACCCGCAGGGTCGGCGACCTGATGCTGGCCGAGGGCTTCACCGAGGACGACGTCGACCGGGTGCTGTGGCGCAACCCCGTCGCCTTCTACGGCCTCAGCGGCCGTCTGAACCTGGACGTCACCCCGCCCGACGTCACCCACGAGGGCAACTCCGTGCTGCGCGGCGGGGAGTGAGCGATGCGCTTCCGCCATCCCGACGGCTCCACCGTCCACCTCGCCTACTGCACCAACGTCCACCCCGCCGAAACCCTCGACGGTGTCCTCGCCCAGCTCCGGGACCACTGCGAGCCCGTCCGGCGGCGCCTCGGCCGTGACCGCCTCGGCATCGGCCTGTGGCTCGCCAAGGACGCCGCCCACGCCCTCGTCACCGACCCGTCCGCCCTGCGCGCGCTGCGCACCGAACTCGACCGGCGCGGTCTCGAGGTCGTCACCCTCAACGGTTTCCCCTACGAGGGCTTCGGCGCCGAAGAGGTCAAGTACCGCGTGTACCGGCCGGACTGGACCGACCCCGCCCGCCTCGACCACACCACCGCCCTGGCCCGTCTCCTCGCCGGCCTCCTCCCCGACGACGTCACCGAGGGCAGCATCTCCACCCTGCCCCTCGCCTGGCGCACCGCTCTGCCGCAAACCGCCGGCTCCGCCGGAGCGGACGGTACGTCCACGGCATCGCGCGCCGAGACGGCCCGCACCTCTCTGATCACCCTCGCCCAACGACTCGACGCCCTGGCCGAGTTGACCGGCCGTTCCATCCGCGTCGGCCTCGAACCCGAACCCGGCTGCATCGTCGAGACCACCGCCGACGCCATCGCCCCGCTCACCGCGATCGGCCACGAACGCATCGGCATCTGCGTCGACACCTGCCACCTCGCCACCTCCTTCGAAGACCCGCACACCGCCCTGGACGCACTCACCCGCGCCGGCATCCCCGTCGTCAAGACCCAGCTCTCAGCCGCCCTGCACGCCGAACAGCCCCATCTCCCCGAGGTCCGCGAGGCCTTGGCAGCGTTCGACGAACCCCGCTTCCTGCACCAGACCCGCACTGCCACCTCCTCCGGTCTCCGCGGCACCGACGACCTGGGCGAGGCCCTCAAGGGCGGCGCTCTTTCCGACGCCGCCCCCTGGCGCGCCCACTTCCACGTCCCGCTGCATGCGGCACCGGCCGCGCCCCTCACCTCCACGCTCCCCGTCCTGAAGGCCGCCCTGACCCGGCTCGTCGGCGGCCCGCACCCGCTCACCCGCCACCTCGAGGTCGAGACCTACACCTGGCAGGCGCTCCCGCCCGAGCTGCGGCCCCGCGCCCGCGCCCAGCTCGCCGACGGCATCGCCGCCGAACTCACCCTCGCCCGCGATGTGCTGACCGACCTCGGCCTGAAGGAGCTCCCATGAGCACCCACCGGACCACTCGGGGCCCGACCCCCCTCCTCGTCCTCGACGTCGTCGGCCTCACCCCCCGCCTCCTGCACCACATGCCCCACCTCAAGGCGCTCTCCCAGGCCGGCTCCCGCGCTCCGCTCGGCACCGTCCTGCCCGCCGTCACCTGCGCCGCCCAGTCCACGTTCCTGACCGGCACCCACCCCTGCGAGCACGGCATCGTCGGCAACGGCTGGTACTTCCGCGAACTCGGCGACGTACTCCTGTGGCGGCAGCACAACGGCCTGGTCGCCGGAGACAAACTCTGGGACGCCGCCCGTCGCACGCACCCCGGCTACACGGTCGCCAACATCTGCTGGTGGTACGCCATGGGCGCCGACACCGACATCACTGTCACCCCCCGTCCCATCTACTACGCCGACGGCCGCAAGGAACCCGACTGCTACACGCGGCCCGCCGACCTCCACGACGAACTCACCGAGAAATTCGGCACCTTCCCCCTCTTCCACTTCTGGGGACCAGGAGCGGACCTGGTCTCCAGCCGCTGGATCATCGACGCGACCCGGCACGTCATCCGCACCCGCCGACCCGATCTGACGCTCTGCTACCTCCCGCATCTCGACTACGACCTGCAGCGGTTCGGTCCCGACGACCCGCGCTCCCGCAAGGCCGCCGCCGACCTCGACGCGGCACTGGCTCCGCTCCTGGAGGAGGCCCGCGCCGAGGGCCGTACCGTCGTCGCCCTGTCCGAGTACGGCATCACCCGCGTGGACCGGCCCGTCGACATCAACCGCGCCCTGCGCCGCGCCCATCTGTTGGAGGTGCACACGCAGGACGGCATGGAGTACCTCGACCCGATGGCCTCCCGTGCCTTCGCCGTCGCCGACCACCAGATCGCGCACATCTACGTCCGCCGGCCGGAAGACCTCGACGCGACCCGGGCCGCCCTCGACGGCCTGGCCGGCATCGAGCAACTCCTGGACGACGAGGGCAAGAAGGCCCACCACCTCGACCATCCGAGATCCGGCGAACTCGTCGCCGTCGCGGAGCCGGACGCCTGGTTCACGTACTACTACTGGCTCGACGACGCCCGCGCGCCCGACTTCGCGCGACTCGTAGAGATCCACCGCAAACCCGGCTACGACCCGGTCGAACTCTTCATGGATCCGCTCGACCCCTATGTGAAGGTGAAGGCGGCCACGGCACTGGCCCGCAAGAAGCTCGGCATGCGTTACCGCATGGCGGTCGTGCCGTTGGATCCCTCACCTATTCGCGGCAGCCACGGCCGCCTCCCCGAGAGCGACGACGACGGTCCGCTCTTCATCTGCTCCACCCCCCGCGCTGTCGGCGACCGCGTCGCGGCCACCGACGTGAAAGCACTGCTGCTCCAACTGGCCGGTCTCGGCTGATCGGCCTCACCCGACCCGTCTCTTCCGACTGGTCACAAGTGAAGCACTCACCACTGACAACGCCTTCCGATTCCGAGGAGTTCCAGGCATGAGCCGCATGTCCCAGACCGACCCCGAACTCACCCACCGCCTCACCAGACGAGGCATGCTCGGCGTGGCCGCCGGTGCCACCGCCGCCGCACTGCTCGGCGCCGCCGCGACCCCCGCCACCGCCGCCACCGAGGCCGCGTCCGGCGCCGCAGGCCGGGGCCGTCCCGTCCTGCCGCCCGGGAGGCTCGGTATCCAGCTGTACAGCCTGCGCGACAAGGTCTCCACGCTGGGCTTCGCCCCCGTCTTCGCCGAGTTGGAGAAGTACGGCTACGACGAGGTCGAGTTCGCCGGCTACACCCAGGGCTCGGCCGGTCCCATCACACTCGCCCAGCTCAAGCGGCTGGCCAGGAACCACGGCCTGAACCCGATCGGCAGCCACGTCGGCTACTACTCCAGCGACCCCGACGCCTACACCTTCGCGCAGAACCTCACCAAGGTCCTCGACGACGCCCAGGCCCTCGGCCTCAAGCACATCGGCACCGCCTCCGGCCCGTTCCGCTACGGCTCGACCGTCGACGCGTGGAAGCGCGCGGCCGAGGAGTTCAACACCTACGGCGCTGCGGCGAGGGCGCGGGGCATGAAGTTCTACCAGCACAACCACTCCGAGGAGTTCTCCTTCGCCACCGACAACCCCAAGGTCCGCCTCTACGACGTGCTGCTCGCCGAGACCGACCCCGACCTCGTGTTCCTGGAGATGGACATCTTCTGGGCGTACTCGGGCCAGTTCCGCTTCTCGAAGCGGCCCGACGGCACGCCCGCGCCCTTCGAACCCCTCGACTACGTCCTCAGGCAGCCCCACCGCTACCCGCTCTTCCACGTCAAGGACGGGGTGAGCGATCCGGCGAACCAGTACGGCTACCGCATGACCGACGTCGGCGACGGCGACATCGACTACCAGCGGTTCATCTCCGCCGTGACCCGGCTGCGCGGCGAACGGCTCGCCCACCACTGGCAGGCCGAGCACGACAACCCGACCGAGTCGTTCACCTTCGCACGCCGTTCGAGCGAGCATCTGCACTCCCTGCGCGAGAAGTGCTGACAGCTCGTCCGCACATGAGGCGGCCCTCCCCGAGTTCGGGGAGGGCCGCCTCATGAACGCCGTACCGGCGTCAGCCCGCCGGCTGCGGCTGCGCGGACCGTGTGCCGTCGCGGCTGCGCCCCGGCTGCCGCAGCAGCAGCGCGAGTGCCGCCGCCACCATCGACACACAACCGGCCAGCGCGTACGCACCGTCGTAGCCCCAGGCGGCGACCACCATGGAGCCGAGGCCGCCGCCGAACAGCCCGCTGACCAGCTTGCCGCTGTACACCAGCCCGTAGTTGGTGGCGTTGTAGTTCTCCCCGAAGTAGTCCGGGGTGAGCGCCGCGAACAGCGGGTAGAACGCGCCGCCGCCGAAGCCGGAGAGGAAGGCGAAGAACAGGAACAGTGCCTCGCTCCTGACGTCACCGGCCCAGATCACACCGAACTGGGCCAGGCCCAGGACGACGATGACGAAGACCAGGGTGGACTTGCGGCCCCACCTGTCGGACAGCCAGCCCACCACGCCGCGGCCGATTCCGTTGATGACCGCCATGACGCCCATCGACGACGCGGCCACCAACGGGCCGAAACCGACCTCCTTGGCATAGTCGACCTGGAAGGAGATGCCGAAGATCGACACGCCGGCCGTCATCACGATGGAGACCCACATCAGGGGCAGCATGCCGGTCCTGATGGCCTCCTTCGGGGTGTACTGCTTCACCGCCGGAGGGTTCTTGGCGAGGCCGGTGGAGTTCTTCCGGTCGCCGGAGAACGTGAGCGGGTCCACGTTCTTGGGCCACCAGTTCTTCGGCGGGTCCTTGAAGAAGAAGGCGCACCCGAAGACCACGATCACGATGTAGCAGCCGATCAGGTCCAGCACCCGGTGGTAGTTCGCCGTGTCGAAGCCGTAGTTGAAGATGAAGATGAACGGCAGCGACCCGTACGCGAACCCGCCGTTGACGAAGCCGGTCTTCGCTCCGCGCCGCTCGGGAAACCACTTCCCGACCATGTTGATGCAGGTCGCGTAGACCAGCCCGGCGCCGATGCCGCCGACCACGCCGAAGCCGAGAATCGCCAGCCAGACGTTGCCCAGGTGCGACAGTGCGAGGAAGCCGACGACGCACATCAGGGAGCCGACGTACATCGCCTTGCGGGCGGTCAGGATGCCCTTCTCCCGCAGCCAGCCCGCCGGGAAGGCGATGCCGGCCTGGAAGAAGACCCACACGCTGAGGATCCAGAAGGTGTTGCTCTGCGTCCAGCCGTGGGCGTGGGACAGGGTGTCCTCCGCCGAGCCGTACGCGTATTCGAAGACGCTGATGGCCATCATGGCGATCCACGGCAGATACACCATGAGCTTGCGGGAGTGACCGAGGATGTCCCGGTCGCTCTCGCCGACGCGGTAGACGCGGCCGTGCGCGTCGGTCACTTCACGGTAGGGACGGTTCGCGGCGTCGGGGTGTACAGGGCTGTTCGATGCGACGGGGTCAGCCGTCATGTCACGCCATCTCCTCGCCGAGCGGGTGCGGGTTGGGAGCTATGCGCCGGGCCTGCGGCCTGCCCGGTGCCCTGAGGAAGAGCGCCAGTACCGCGGAGGCGAGGCCTATGGAGCCCGCTATGACGAACGCGCCCTCGTAGTCCCACGCGTCGACCACGACCGCGCCCACCCCGGATCCCACGAGCCCCGAGATCAGTTTCGAGCTGTAGACCATGCCGTAGTTGGAGGCGTTGTTGTTCTCACCGAAGTAGTCCGCGGTCATCGCCGCGAACAGCGGGAAGATCGCGCCGCCGCCGAACCCGGAGACCATGGAGCAGAACAGGAAGAACGGCATACTGCCCATCTGGCCGGACACCAGCACCCCGAACTGGGCGCTCCCCAGCACCAGACACACGATGATCAGTGTGTTGCGGCGGCCGAACTTGTCGGAGATCCAGCCGATCACGCCGCGTCCCGTGCCGTTGACGATGGCCTTCAGCGACATCGCCGTGGCGACGATCCCGCCCGCGAAGCCCATGTCCTTGCCGAACGGCACCTGGAAGGCGATGCCGAAGATGTTGATGCCGGCCGTGCACAGCAGACAGAACCACATCATCCACAGCACGGGTGTACGGGCGGCCTCCTTGGGTGTGTACTGCTTGACCGCCGGCGGGTTCTTCTCCAGCGCCCGGCGGATCTTCGGGTCGTCGGTCTGCTTGAGCGGGTCGACGTGCGCGGGCCACCAGTTCTTCGGCGGGTCCTTGAAGAACCAGCCCGCGAAGGCGACGACCGCACAGCAGATGACGCCCACCATGACCAGGACGCCCTTGTAGTTGCCCAGGTCCATGTACGAGGTGAACAGGAACACGAAGGGCACCGAGCCGTAGGCGAAACCGCCGTTGACCATGCCGGTCTTGCCGCCCTTGCGCTCCGGATACCACTTGCCGACCATGTTCACGCAGGTCGCGTAGACGAGGCCGGCGCCGATGCCGCTGCACATGCCGAAGCCGAGGTAGGCGACGAACACGTTCGGCGCGTACGCGAGCGAGAGATACCCGAGGATCGTGCCCAGCGCGCCGAGCATCATCGCGTACCGCGCGGGAAGCTTCCCGCTCTCCCGCAGCTGCCCGGCGGGGAAGGCGACGGCGGCCTGGAAGAACACCCAGACGCCCATCAGCCAGAAGATGTGCCCGTTGTCCCACAGATGGGCCTCGTGCAGGGTGTCCTCGGCGGAGGTGAACGCGTACTCCGAGGAGCTGATGCCCAGCATGCCCATCCACGGGAAGAGCACCATGGTCCATCGTGGCCGGCCCATGATGTCCCGGTCGGTCTCGCCGATCCGGTACACGCGGCCGTTGCGGTCCGTCACCTCCCTGTAGGGGACGGATGTCGAGAAGTCGGTGGTTGTCATGTGTGTCGCACCCCTTGCGTCGAAAGATCTGGCCAGCGCCCCCTGTCCAATGCCTTTCGTGTGCGCACGGGTCCCGGGGCCGGCCGACGCGCACCGTCGGTCGGCCCCCGCACCGGGTCACCTCATGAACCGCCCCCCAACAGTCCTGCCGCCCGAGCCCAGCGGTACTTCGCGCCGAGCACGGCCACCGGTTTCTCGGTCGTGTACGGGTACGCCACGACGCCGCGCTCGTAGAGGTACTGGCAGGCCTCCTCGACCTCGACGTCGCCCGCGAGCGACGCCACCACCGGCTTCTCGATGCCGCGCTCCCGGAACTCGGCCACCACGCGCGCGGTGAGCTCCGCGAAGACCATCGGGGGAGTCACGATGGTGTGCCAGTAGCCGAGGACGAGCGCGTGGATGCGCGGGTCCTCGAGGCCGAGCCGGATCGTCGCCTCGTACGTCGACGGCGGCTCGCCCCCGGTGATGTCCACCGGGTTGCCCGCGGCCCCGAAGGGCGGGATGAACTTCCGGAAGGACGCGTCCAGGTCCGGCGGGATCTCCATCAGGGAGAGACCGTTGTCGGTCACCGCGTCGGACAGCAGCACTCCGCTGCCGCCCGCCCCGGTGATGATCACGATGTTGTCGCCCTGAGGAGTGGGAAGCACCGGCAACGCGCGCGCGTACTCCAGCATTTCGTTCAGCCCCGGCGCCCGGATGACACCGGCCTGCCGCAGGATGTCGTCGTACACGGCGTCGTCGCCGGCCAGCGCGCCGGTGTGCGACCCGGCGGCCTTCGCACCGGCCGCCGTACGTCCCGCCTTCAGGACGACGACCGGCTTCTTCGGTACGGTCGCCCGCGCGGCCTCGACGAAGGCGCGCCCGTCCTTGAGGTCCTCCAGGTGCATCGCGATGCACTCGGTGTGCGGGTCCTCGCCGAACCAGGTCAGCAGATCGTCCTCGTCCAGGTCCGACTTGTTGCCGAGGCCGACGATCGCCGACACGCCCGTCTTGGTGGTCCGGGCGAAGCCCAGGATGGCCATCCCGATGCCACCGGACTGCGAGGTCAGCGCGACCCCGCCCTTGACGTCGTACGGCGTGCAGAACGTGGCGCACAGGTCCTGCCACGTCGAGTAGTAGCCGTAGATGTTCGGCCCGAGCAGCCGGACGCCGTGCCGTTCGGCGATTCCCACGATCTCGTCCTGGAGTTCGTGCTCGCCGGTTTCCGCGAACCCGGAGGGGATCAGCACGGCGTTCGGGATCTTCTTGCGTCCCACCTCCTCCAGGGCCGAGGCCACGAACTTGGCGGGGATCGCGAAGACCGCCACATCCACCTCACCGGGAACGTCGGTGACACTCTTGTACGCCTTGCGGCCGAGAATGTCATCGGCCTTGGGGTTCACCGGATGGATCTCCCCGGCGAAGCCGCCGTCGATGAGGTTGCGCATCACGGAGTTGCCGATCTTGCCCTGTTCGTTGGAGGCACCGATCACGGCGACGGACGAAGGCTGCATCAGCCGGCGCATGGAGGTGAGGATCTCCTCGCGCGTGTACGTCCGTCGGGGTTTCGGCAGGGACTCGGCGAGGATGACCCTGATGTCGGCCGCGACGGCGCCATCCGGCGTGGCGATCACCGGGTTGAGGTCCACCTCGGCGATCTCCGGGAAGTCCGCGACGAGTTGGGAGACCCGGCGGATCTGCTCGGCGATCGCCCACCGGTCCACGGCCGGCGCGCCGCGCACCCCGCGCAGGATCTCCGCCGCACGGATGGAGTCCAGCATGGACAGGGCCTCGTCGGCGTCCAGCGGCGCGAGCCGGAACGTGACGTCCTTGAGGACTTCGACCAGCACCCCGCCGAGCCCGAAGGCCACGACCTTCCCGAAGGTCGGGTCGGTCACCGCGCCGACGATGACCTCCTGCCCCTTGGGGAGCAGTTCCTGGACCTGTACGCCCGCGATACGGGCGTCCGCGTTGTACGCGCGCGCGTTGTCGACGATCTCGTGGAAGGCGGCCCGTACGTCGGCCGAGCCCTCGACACCCACGATCACCCCGCCGGCATCGGTCTTGTGCAGGATGTCGGGCGAGACGATCTTCATCACCACGGGTCCGCCGAAACGCGCCGCGTAGGCGACGGCCTCATCGACGTCGGTCGCCAGCTCCTCGCCCGGTACGGCGATCCCGTAAGCGTCGGCGATCACCTTGCCCTCGGGTGCGGTCAGCGCCGTCCGGCCCTCGGCCCGCACGGAGTCGAGGAGCGTACGCACCCTCAGGTGGCGGTCTTCGGCCATCACGTCAGATCACTCCGTTCGACTTGAGCAGGCGCAGCTCCTCGTCGCCGAGACCGAGCTCGCCGACGTAGACCTCTTCGTTGTGCTCGCCCAGCAGCGGTGAACTGCTCACCTCGACGGGGGAGTCGGAGAGCTTCAGCGGGCTGCCCACGGTCACGAACTCGCCCCGCTCGGGGTGCGGCACGGTGACGACCATCTCGTTGGCGACCAGCGACCGGTCCTCGATGATCTCCCTGGTGGACAGGATCGGCCCGCACGGGATGTTGTGGGCGTTGAGCTTCTCCAGCACCTCCCACTTGGGAAGCGTCGAGGACCACTCCTCGATCAGCTGGAACATCTTGCCCAGCTTGGGCAGCCGGGCCTCGGGCGTCGCCCACTCGGGGTCGGCTGCCAGTTCGGGCCGGCCGATGAGCTCGCTGAGCGGCTGCCAGCCGACGGGCTGCACGATGACGTACACGTAGTCGTTGGGGCCGCCCGGCGCGCACTTGACCGCCCAGCCGGGCTGGCCGCCGCCGGAGGCGTTTCCGGACCGGGGAACCTCGTCGCCGAAGTCGTCGTTGGGATATTCAGCGAGCGGGCCGTGTGCCAGGCGCTGCTGGTCGCGCAGCTTCACCCGGCAGAGGTTGAGCACAGCGTGCTGCATGGCCACATTGACCCGCTGACCGCGCCCGGTGTTCTCCCGCTGGTACAGCGCCGCGAGAATCCCCGCCACGGCGTGGACGCCCGTGCCCGAGTCCCCGATCTGGGCCCCCGTCGCCAGCGGCGGCCCGTCCTCGAAACCGGTGGTCGACATCGACCCGCCCATGGCCTGAGCGACGACCTCGTACGCCTTGAAGTTGGTGTACGGCCCGTCCCCGAACCCCTTGATGGAGGCATAGACGATCCGCGGATTGATCTCCTGGATGCGGTCCCAGGTGAAGCCCATGCGGTCGACCGCGCCCGGTCCGAAGTTCTCGACCATGACGTCGGAACGCCGGATCAGCTCGGTGAGGATGTCCTTGCCGCGCTCGGTCTTGGTGTTGAGGGTGATGCTCCGCTTGTTGCAGTTGAGCATCGTGAAGTAGAGGGAGTCGACGTCCGGGAGGTCGCGCAACTGCTTGCGCGTGATGTCACCGGTCGGCGCCTCCAGCTTGACGACGTCCGCGCCGAGCCAGGCGAGCAGCTGGGTCGCGGAGGGCCCGGACTGCACGTGCGTCATGTCCAGGACGCGGATGCCTTCGAGTGCCTTGGTGGTCACCCAGCTCACCTCACTTGTACATGGTCTGGTTCATGGTTCCGGGGGCGTACGCGTCCGGGTCGACCCAGACGTTGATCAGCGACGGCTTGCCCGACTCACGGGCGCGCCGGAGCGCGGGGCCGATGTCGGCGGGGTCGCGGACCTCCTCGCCGTAACCGCCCAGCATCTGGGCGAACTTGTCGTAGTGGACGTCGCCGAGGGTGTTGCCGATCCGCTCGCGCTCCAGGCCGTACTTCTGGGCCTGGCCGTAACGGATCTGGTTCATGGAGGAGTTGTTGCCGACGATGCCGACGAAGGGGAGGTCGTAGCGGACGAGGGTCTCGAAGTCCCAGCCGGTGAGGGAGAAGGCGCCGTCGCCGAAGAGGGCGACGACCTCCTTGTCGGGCCGCGCCTGCTTGGCCGCGAGCACGAAGGGGACGCCGACACCGAGGGTGCCGAGCGGGCCCGGGTCCATCCAGTGGCCGGGTGACTTGGGCTGGACGACCTGACCGGAGAAGGTGACGATGTCGCCGCCGTCGCCGATGTAGATGGAGTCCTCGGTCAGGAAGTCGTTGATCTCGCTGACCAGCCGATACGGGTGGATCGGCGAGGCGTCCGACTTCAGACTCGGCAGCCGCTTCTCGATCGCGGTCTGCTCTGCTGCCCGCAGCTCGTCCAGCCACTCCTTCCGCCGGGACGCACCGCCGTTGACGCGCCCGGAGGCCGCCTCGGTCACCGACTTCAGCACCAGCCCCGCGTCGCCCACGATCCCGAGGTCGACGTCGCGGTTCTTGCCGACGGTCCGGTAGTCGAGGTCGATCTGCACGACGGTCGCGTTTGGCGAGAGCCGCTTGCCGTAGCCCATGCGGAAGTCGAAGGGCGTACCGACGATCACGATGACGTCGGCGTTGGAGAAGGCGTACCGGCGCGACAGCTGGAAGTGGTGCGGGTCGCCGGGCGGGAGGGTGCCGCGGCCCGCGCCGTTCATGTACGCCGGAACGTTGAGCGTCCGTACGAGGTCGATGGCCGCTTCGGTCCCGCGTGTCGTCCACACCTGGCTGCCCAGCAGGATCGCGGGCTTCTCCGCGTGGACGAGCAGGTCGGCGAGCTTCTCGATCGCCTCGGGGTCGCCGGCCGAGCGGGTCGAGGCGCGGTAGGCGCCGGGCTTCGGCACGCGTGCTTTCGCCGCCGGCACCTTGGCGTCGAGGACGTCGCGCGGGATCTCCAGGAAGGAGGGGCCGGGCGCGCCGTGGTAGCACTCGCGGAACGCCATGGACACCATGTCCGCCGCGCGCGCCGTGTCCGGCACGGCTGCCGCGAACTTGGTGATCGGCGTCATCATGTCGACGTGCGGCAGGTCCTGCAGGGAGCCCATCTTGTGCTGGGTGAGGGCTCCCTGGCCGCCGATCAGCAGCATCGGGGACTCCGCGCGGAAGGCGTTGGCGACACCGGTGACGGCGTCGGTCGTGCCGGGACCCGCGGTGACGACCGCGCAGCCGGGCTTGCCGGTGATGCGGGCGTAACCGTCGGCGGCGTGGGCTGCTACCTGTTCGTGCCGGACGTCGACGACTTCTATGCCCTCGTCGACGCAGCCGTCGTAGATGTCGATGATGTGGCCGCCGCACAGGGTGTAGATGCGATCGACCCCCTCGGCCTTCAGGGCTTTGGCGACGAGATGACCACCGGAAATCACGTCCTGGGTGTCGTCGGGCATGGCGAAGTCCTGTCCCTTCGTAGGGGGTTGGAACGCTCTCGCGGTACATTGCATACAGTCGACGAATACTGTATGAAGCTTGTTATCCCGCATCCGGTGGGTGGTGTCCAGGGGGCGTGCGGCACTTTTAAGGCAGGAGCCGAGATGGACCTGTACGAGCACCAGGCAAGGGAACTCTTCGAAGAACACGGCATCTTGGTGCCGAGGGCGGAGGTCACCGACTCACCCAAGGAAGCCCGCGAGATCGCCCGCAGGCTGGGCGGCAGGGTCGTGGTGAAAGCCCAGGTGAAGACCGGTGGCCGGGGCAAGGCGGGCGGCGTCAGGCTCGCCGCCGACCCGGCCGCCGCCGAGTTGACGGCCCGACAGATCCTGGGCATGGACATCAAGGGCCACACGGTCGGCAAGGTGATGCTGGCCCAACCCGTGGACATCGAGACCGAGTTCTACGTCTCCTACGTTCTCGACCGCGCGGCGGGCCGCTTCCTCGCGATCGCCTCCGCGGAGGGCGGCATGGAGATCGAGGAGATCGCCGCCAGTCGACCGGAGGCTGTAGCCCGTATACACGTCGACCCGGCCGAGGGCGTCACCTCGGCGAAGGCGGCAGAGATCGCCGAGGCCGCCGGGCTGCCGCCGCAGACCGTCGACGTCCTCGTGCGGCTGTGGGAGGTGCTGGTCCGCGAGGACGCCGTCCTCGTCGAGGTCAACCCGCTCGTCCGCACCGGGCAGGGGCAGATCCTCGCCCTCGACGGCAAGGTCACCCTCGACGACAACGCCCGCTTCCGGCAGGCCCGTTGGGGCACGGAAGGCGCGGCACACGACGACCCGCTGGAGGTGGCGGCCGCGGCCAAGGGCCTCAACTACGTCAAGCTCGACGGCGAGGTCGGCATCATCGGCAACGGGGCCGGCCTCGTCATGTCGACCCTCGACGTGGTCGCCGGCTGCGGGGCCCGCCCCGCCAACTTCCTCGACATCGGCGGCGGGGCCTCGGCGCAGGTCATGGCCGACGGACTGTCGGTCATCCTCTCCGACCCGGCCGTGAAGTCCGTCTTCGTCAACGTCTTCGGCGGGATCACCGCCTGCGACGCGGTCGCCGACGGCATCGTGCAGGCCCTGGACACCGTCCAGTTGAGCAAGCCGCTCGTCGTACGCCTCGACGGCAACAACGCGGCGCGCGGTCGCTCCATCCTCGACGGGCGCGCCCACCCGCTGGTCCAGCAGGCCACCACCATGGACGGCGCCGCCCGCCGTGCCGCCCAACTCGCCACCACAGCCTGAGGAGACGGGACATGGCGATCTACCTCACCAAGGAAAGCAAGGTCCTCGTCCAGGGCATGACCGGCGGCGAGGGCATGAGGCACACCCGCCGCATGCTCGCGGCCGGCACGAACGTCGTCGGCGGCGTCAACCCGCGCAAGGCCGGCCGCACCGTCGACTTCGACGACCGTGCCGTGCCCGTCTTCGGGTCGGTCGCCGACGGTATGCAGTCGACCGGAGCCGACGTCACGGTCGTCTTCGTGCCCCCCGCCTTCGCCAAGGCGGCCGTCGTCGAGGCCGCCGACGCCGGTATCGGCCTCGCCGTCGTCATCACCGAGGGCATCCCGGTCCACGACTCCGTCGCCTTCACCGCGTACGCAAAGGGGAAGCGAACCCGGGTCATCGGCCCGAACTGCCCCGGCCTGATCACCCCCGGCCAGTCCAACGCCGGCATCATCCCGGCCGACATCACCAAGCCGGGCCGCGTCGGCCTGGTGTCCAAGTCGGGCACGCTCACCTATCAACTCATGTACGAGCTCCGCGACATCGGCTTCTCGACCTGCGTGGGCATCGGCGGCGACCCCGTCGTCGGCACCACCCACATCGACTGCCTCGCGGCCTTCCAGGACGACCCGGACACCGAGATCATCGTCCTCATCGGCGAGATCGGCGGCGACGCGGAGGAACGCGCGGCCGCCTACATCCGCGAGCACGTCACCAAGCCCGTCGTCGGCTACATCGCCGGCTTCACCGCGCCCGAGGGCAAGACGATGGGGCACGCGGGCGCGATCGTGTCCGGTTCGGCCGGCACCGCCCAGGCCAAGAAGGAGGCGCTGGAGGCGGCCGGCGTCGAGGTCGGCGGCACCCCCACCGAGACGGCACGCCTGGTGCTGGCCCAACTGCAGGCGTGACATCACTCATAGGTGACGTGAGGTCACTTTCCGGAGCCGAGGTCCCTCGCTAGCCTCCTCCCCAGCCACGTACTACCGCCCCCGACTGTGCACCGAGAGCGGAGAACCCTCGATGGCAACCACCCTCACCCTCAAATCAGGCACGTCCTGGACCGAAGCCCGGCAGCGCTGCCTCGCGGCCGCCCCCGAGGCGTTCCGGGACGACCGTGTCCTCAACCTCTGGGACTCCGCCTGGCGGGCGGACGGCCGGGCACTGCCCGCCACCAGTCCCGTCGACGGCAGCCCGATCGCCGGCCCGCCGCGCCTGGACCGGGCCACCGCCCACCAGGCGGTACGCGCCTCGCTCGACCAGCACCGCGCCTGGCGGCACGTCCCCCTCGACGAACGGCGCGCCCGGGTCGCGGCCACCCTCGACGCCCTCACCGAACACCGTGAACTGCTCGCCCTGTTGCTCGTCTGGGAGATCGGCAAACCCTGGCGGCTCGCACAGGCGGACGTCGACCGGGCCATCGACGGCGTGCGCTGGTACGTCGACGGCATCGAGCCGATGCTCACCGGCCGGTCTCCGCTGGACGGCCCGGTGTCGAACGTCGCGAGCTGGAACTACCCGATGAGCGTGCTCGTTCACGCATTGCTGGTACAGGCACTGGCAGGCAACGCGGTCATCGCCAAGGCCCCGACCGACGGCGGTGTCGCCTGTCTGACCCTGGCCTGTGCGCTCGCCGCCCGCGAGGGGATTCCCGTCACCCTCGTCAGCGGCAGCGGAGGCGAGCTGTCCGAGGCGCTGGTGCGGGCGCCCGAGATCGGCTGCGTCTCCTTCGTCGGCGGCCGCGACACCGGCGCCGCGGTGGCCACGGCCGTCGCCGACCTCGGCAAGCGACACGTACTCGAACAGGAAGGACTCAACACCTGGGGCATCTGGAACTACACGGACTGGGACGCGCTCACGGCGGTCGTACCCAAGCTCTTCGACTACGGCAAGCAGCGCTGCACGGCGTACCCGCGCTTCGTCGTCCAGCGGCAGTTGTTCGACGAGTTCCTGGCGGCGTACCTCCCGGCGGTCCGCACGCTCAAGGTGGGCCACCCCCTCGCGGTCGAGCGCCCCGACGACCCGTATCCCCGGCTGGACTTCGGGCCGGTGATCAACGCGGCCAAGGCCAAGGAACTCCACGACCAGGTCGCCGAGGCCGTTGACCGCGGTGCCGTCCCGCTGCACCGTGGCCGGACGTCCGACGCGCGGTTCCTGCCCGGCCAGGACACCTCGGCGTACGTCCAGCCGGTCACCTTGCTGAACCCGCCGCCGTCCTCGCCGTTGCACCACGCGGAGCCGTTCGGCCCGGTCGACACCATCGTCCTGGTCGACACGGAGGCGGAGTTGCTGGCCGCGATGAACGCGTCCAACGGCGCGCTGGTCGCCACGCTGTCCACGGACGACCGCGCGACCTTCGACCGACTCGCCCCGCAGATCAGGGCGTTCAAGGTCGGGCACGGCAAGCCTCGGTCCCGCGGCGACCGTGACGAGTTGTTCGGCGGGTTCGGCGCGTCCTGGCGGGGCGCGTTCGTCGGCGGCGAGCTGCTGGTGCGTGCCGTGACCCGAGGCCCGGTGGGGGAGCGGCTGCCGGGAAACTTCCCGGAGTACCAACTCTGGCCGTGACGCCGACGCGGCGGGCCCGATGCGACGAGGCGTGCCGGCAGTACCCCGTCATGTCGGCCCGGCTCAGGTGACGCTCGACGGCCGGGTGGTGTTCGCTTCCCGCGGGCGCCGCCCGGCGATCACCTCGCCGGCCGACCACTGTGCCACGCCCTGCGGACAGGGGCGGGGCAGTGCGGCCCGTGCCGGGGCGGACCGGCTCGGGTTCGTTGCGCGTGCCCGTGAGCCGGTGGTGGCGGCCGCCGAAGCCGAAGACGCCCCGGGTCCACATCAGCTGCAGCGCCCCAGGACCGGGCGACCGCCGGAGATCACGTCCACGGTGGACGCCATCCTGCCGAGGACTGCGGGCGGACGGATCCGTCGCCGTCACTGGGCCCGGCGACGGGCGTCAGGTGTTCCCACAGCCCGGCGTCCTCGGTCTCCGGTACGGCGCCGGCCTCCAGCCAGGTTTCTGAATCGTCGAGAATACTGACGATCAGTTGTGGACACAGTCGCTGACATGGCCAACGATCAGGGACCGGCACCCCTCGAAGACCGGCTCGGCTCCCTCCTCAAGCACGCCCAGGCCAAGCTGGCCCGTACGTCCGCGATGGCCCTCGCGCCGTACGGTGTCGACGGCCATGAACTGGCCGTCCTCGTGGTGCTCTCCGGTGACGAGCCGCTGTCCCAGGTCGAGGCGGCCGCACGACTGGGGATCGACCGCACCACGATGGTGTCGCTCATCGACGGTCTGGAGGACCACGGGCTGGTGGCACGGCGGCGCAGCCCGCAGGACCGGCGCAAGAACATCGTGGAGCTGACGCCCGCCGGGCGGGAGTGTCTGCGACAGGCGGAGCGGGCGCGCCGCGCGGCGGAGCGCCGATTCCTCGCGGCGTTGGACGAGGAGACGGCATCGGTGCTGGTGCGCGCCCTGCGGGCACTGGTGCACGACGCCCGCAGTACGGAGTGACGCGGTGCTCAGCCGATGCCCTGACGGTCCGGCCTCAGGGCGAAGGCCCGGTCCGAGGCCTGCGGGACACCGCGCTCGACGGCCTGTGCGAGCAGCGCCCGATGCCGCAGCAGCGGCCCCCGCCGCTCCTCGGGGGCCAGCAGCGCCAGGTCGTCGAGTCCGGCCAGCAGACGTCGCGTGACCTGCGGATGTCCTACCGCGTAGCCGCGGATCTCGGTGAACCCCAGATCCACCAGCTCGGTCCACCCCGGCACGGGCTGCACGAGCCGGACCGTGCCCCGCCGGTCCCGGTGCAGCGAGGGGTCCAGTGGCCGCCGGGCCAGGGCGGCCAGGAACTGCACGATCCGGTCCAGGGCCTGTACGGCCGTCGTCGGATCGTTGATCGCGGAGGACAGGGCCCTGAGCGCGATGTCGGACAGCTGGCGCAGCCCGAAGGCGAGATCCTGGTGGAAGGTGCGTTCGACGCCGACGGAGAGGGTGTAGCGCAGTGCGCGGCGGGGCGGCGCCTGCCCACCGTGCACGGCCAGGACGGGCGTTCCGGGCACGACGAAGTCCCCGGTCCGCGGAATCAGCCGCAGTACGACGTCGTGCTGCCGTGCCACCCGCACCAGCCGGGCGATGTTCACGTCCCGCAGGACGCCCGCCCGGCCGTCGTGGGCGATCCACGCCGTCTCGGGCCCGAGCGCAGCCCCGTCTGCGGGAGCTCCGACCGGGATCAGCGCGGTCACCCGGAAGGCCTCCCCGACGATCCGGTCGATCACCTGGCTGATCCGCATCAACCGCAGCGTCGTGTTCACGTACATCACGAACAGCAGCAGGCTCAACCCGACCATGACGAGCGTGACGAGCGACTGGACGATGGGGACCGAAGAGACGAGACGGGGGTCGGGATCGCTGTCGTACGAGGTCAGGACGAGCAGGGTCAGCAGGAAGGTCGCGAGGAAGACCGCGAAGGTCGCCTTGGTGATCCGGCTCCGTACGAAGATCCGCACCACTCGCGGGCTGAACTGGCCGCTCGCCATCTGCACGGCGACCAGCGAGATGCTGAAGACCACGCCGATGAAGGTCATCATCGCCGAGCTCACCGTGGTCACCACGGTCTTCGCGTCGGCTGCGAACTTCAGCAGCTCCTCGACCGTGTCGTACTCGTGCTGGTCCTGAAGCGCCTCGACGATCCTGGTGTCGATCTCCGACGCCACCGCCCAGACGACGAAGACGCCCACCATGGCCGCGGCGGGAGCGAACCAGAACGTGTCCCGCAGATGTTCCCTGAGCGGTGACAACGCCCGCGGTCTGCGCCCGGTGGACGGGCTGTGCGTAACCATCGAGTCGCTCATGGTGAGACCTTAGATTCACCACCCGGGTCGGGCCGGGAGCGGCGCTCGGGCGACGGATATGCAGGTGAAGGCCACTCCGAAACCTTGGTATTGTTGTGCATGTCGCCGCGGGGAACACCCCCGGCCGGGCGGCAGACACCTCGTCCGGGTGGCGGAATGGCAGACGCGCTAGCTTGAGGTGCTAGTGCCCTTTATCGGGCGTGGGGGTTCAAGTCCCCCCTCGGACACCAACTGAGACCCCTGTTCACCAGGGGTCTTCTGCTTTTCAGGGGCTCTCGCGCATCTGGCCCGGAGCTCCCGCCCGCAGTCCGTCCATCACGAGGTCCAGAAGCCGGGCGATGCGCGGCCGCCAATCCCCCTGGGGATCGATCTGCCAGAGGCCGGCGATGGCGAGAAAGAAGTCGTCGGCGGTGACCCCCGGCCGGATGGTGCCGGCCTTCTCGCATGCGCGGAGCAGGAGCTCGGCGGCGGCCGTCACAGGCGCGTGGCCCGGCTTCGCCGAGCTGCCGGACGCGCTCATGGCCCGGCGGATCGCCTCCGCCATGCCGACCTTGGCCATCGCGAACTGCGCCAGCCGGTCCATCCACTCGCGCAGCGCCCGGTCGGGTTCCCGCGTCCCGAGCAGCTGTGCCGCGGCGTCGGCGACCTGCTGCATCTCGTGGCGGTAGACCTCCAGGACGAGCGCCTCGCGGTGGGGGAAGTTCCGGTAGAACGTGCCCTGTCCGACGCCCGCCTTCTTCGCGATCACGCTCAGCGGGGCGTCCGCGGAGCGGGTCAGCTCGACCAGTGCCACCTCCAGGATGCGCTCGCGGTTGCGCTGCGCGTCCGAGCGCAGGGGCGCGTCCTTCTTCTGTTCCACTCGCCCTCCTCGTGGGTCACGGTCGTGGGTCACGGCCGAAACCCGTCCTTGATAAGCGGACAGCTGTCCAGTACGTTCGAGTGGAAGCGGACAGCTGTCCATTTGAGTCCACTCTAGCGCCGGTACGACCGGCGGTCCCCCTCCGCGCCCATCCGATACGTCATCCGACCCGGTTGCCTGCCGGAGCGTCCGCTCGACGTCCTCCGGATATGCGAAAGAAGGCTGATCATGGCCCCAGCCCCATCGCCTACGTACAGCGCCGTCACCTTGAAGATCAACGGTGAGAAGCACACGCTGTCCGTCGACCACCGCACCACGCTCCTCGACGCCCTGCGCGAGCGCCTGGACCTGACCGGTACCAAGAAGGGCTGCGACCAGGGGCAGTGCGGTGCCTGCACGGTCCTGCTCGACGGCCGCCGGGCCGTGTCCTGCCTGCAACTCGCCGTGGCGGCCGAGGACCGCGAGATCACCACCGTCGAAGGGCTGGCCGAGGGGGAGCACCTCCACCCTGTGCAGCAGGCGTTCCTCGACCTCGACGGCTACCAGTGCGGCTACTGCACGCCGGGCCAGATCTGTTCGGCCGTCGCCGTGATCGAGGAACACGCGGCGGGCTGGCCGAGCGCCGTCACCGACGACGTCCGGCCCGAAGCGGGACCGCAGCCCCTGACGGCCGACGAGATCCGCGAACGGATGAGCGGCAACCTGTGCCGCTGCGGCGCGTACGTGTCTATCGTCCAGGCGGTCGCCCGGGCGGCCGAGTCCGCAGAGGGCAAGGAGGCCGTGGCATGAAGGAGTTCGACTACCGGCGCGCCGTCGACGTCTCCGGCGCCCTCGCTCTGCTCGACGCGGATCCCGACGCACGCTTCCTCGGTGGCGGCACCAACCTCGTCGACCTGATGAAGACCGGCGTCGAGCGTCCTGCGCGACTCGTCGACGTTCGCGAACTCCCACTGGACAGAGTCGAGTTGACGGACAGCGGTGGGCTGCGCATCGGCGCGACCGTCACCAACAGCGACCTCGCCGCGCACCCCGAAGTCCGCCGCCGCTACCCGGCGTTGACACAAGCGGTGCTGGCCGGCGCCTCCGGACAGCTGCGCAACATGGCCACCGTCGGCGGAAACCTGCTCCAGCGCACCCGCTGCGGCTACTTCGCCGACGTGACCAAATCCTGCAACAAACGCGTCCCCGGCAGCGGTTGCCCCGCCGTCGAGGGCGAGCACCGCAACCACGCCGTCCTGGGCGCATCCGAGCACTGCGTGGCCGTCCACCCCTCCGACATGGGTGTGGCGCTGACGGCCTTCGACGCGGTCCTCTCGTACGAAACGGTGGACGGGCCCGGCGAGTTGCCCCTTGCGGACTTCTACCTGCCGGTGGGGGACACCCCGCACCGGGAGACCGCGCTGCCGCCGGGAGCGCTGATCACCGGCGTCACGCTGCCGGCGGCCCCGGTCGCCGCCAACTCCCGCTACCGCAAGGTGCGCGAGCGGGCCTCGTACGCCTTCGCGATCGGCTCGATCGCCGCCGCGCTCGACGTGCGGGACGGTGCCGTACGCGAGGTCCGCCTGGCGTTCGGGGCAGTCGCGTCCCGGCCCTGGCGGGCCCGGGAAGCCGAACGTGTACTCACCGGGGCACCGGCCGACGCCGAGAACTTCGCGGCCGCCGCGGACGCCGAACTGGCCGCCGCGAAGCCGCTGCCGCACAACGGATACAAGGTGACCCTGATGCGCAACCTCGTGGTGGCCGTGCTGACCGAACTCGCCGAGGAGGCCGCCCGATGACCACCGCCCCCGCAGCGCGCCGGAATTCCGTCGGCACCGCGCACACCCGCGTCGAGGGACGGGACAAGGTCACCGGGACGGCCCGCTACGCCGCCGAGATCCCGTTCGACGAACTCGCCCACGGCTGGCTGGTGTTGTCCACCGTCGCCCGGGGCCGCATCCGTTCGGTGGAGGACGCCCCCGTCCTCGCGATGCCGGGCGTGGCCGCTGTCCTGCACCACGGCAACGCCCCGCGCGTCGACACCGACTACGTCGGCCTGCTGGGCGTCCCACCGGACCCGACCGCGGCCGTCTTCCAGCACGACCGGGTGCCGCACCTGGGCTGGCCGGTCGCGCTCGTCGTCGCCGACACCTCCGAACAGGCCAGGGAAGCCGCCGAAGCGCTCGTCGTGCACTACGAACAGGAACCGCACGACGTCGACTTCGCCGCCGAACACCCGGACGCGTACCCGGTCGACAACCACGGACCGGCAGTGATCGAGAACGGGGACCTGGAGGCCGAACTCGCCGCCTCCGACGTCGTGTTGGACGCGGAGTACACCACCCCGGAGGAACACCACAACCCGATGGAGCCGCACGCGGCGACTGCGCTGTGGGACGGCGGACGACTGGAGATCGTCGACTCCAACCAGGGCACCATGTGGGTCGCGAGCGAACTCGCCAAGCTGTTCTCACTCGACCCGGCCTCCCTGCGAGTACGGTCGGAGCATGTCGGCGGCGGCTTCGGCAGCAAGGGCGTCCGCGCCCACCAGGTGGCCGCCGTGATGGCCGCGACCGTCCTGCAGC
The DNA here is from genome assembly GCF_001279775.1 of Streptomyces sp. MMG1533. GTDB lineage: Bacteria > Actinomycetota > Actinomycetes > Streptomycetales > Streptomycetaceae > Streptomyces. The sequence continues at coordinate 171,620 of NZ_LGDG01000001.1, forward strand.
GCCCCGTCCGCGTGGTCATGACGCGCCGTCAGATGTTCTCGCTCGCCGGCTACCGCAGTCCCACGCGGCAGCGCCTCAGGCTCGGCGCCGACGCCGACGGCCGACTGCGCGCGCTGGAACACAGCTCCCTGAGTCTCACCTCGACTGTGCACGAATTCATGGAGTCGGCCGCTCTGCCCGCCCGGACGATGTACGGCGCCGATGCCCACCACACCGCCAACCGGCTCGTACGACTCGACGTGCCGACCCCGACGTGGATGCGCGCGCCGGGCGAGGCACCGGGGTCGTTCGCGCTGGAGTCGGCGTTCGACGAACTCGCCGAGAAGTGCGGCCTCGACCCCATCGAACTGCGCGTCCGCAACGAGCCTGAGCGGGGGCCGGTCTCCGGGCTCCCGTTCAGCGGTCGCAACCTGCCGGCCTGCTTCCGGGAGGGCGCCCGCCGGTTCGGCTGGGAGGGCCGGGACCCGCGTCCCGGGGTGCGCCGCGACGGCCGCCTGCTGCTCGGCACCGGCACGGCGGCGGCATTCTTCCCCGCGGGCTCCGCACCGTCCACGGCGGCCGTGACGGCGGAGGCGGACGGCACCTTCACCGTGCGCGTCAACGCGACGGACATCGGCACCGGGGCCCGGACCGCGCTCACCCTGGTCGCCGCCGACGCACTGGAGACGGCACCGGAACGCGTCCGAGTGCACATCGGGGACAGCGACTTCGGGCCCGCGTTCATCGCCGGCGGCTCGATGGGCACCCGCTCCTGGGCCTGGGCGGTCAAGGCCGCGGCCGAGGAACTGCGGGAGCGGCTCGCCCTCGGCGCCACCGTCCCGCCCGAGGGTCTCACCGTACGGTCCGACACCACCGAGGCCGTCGGCGCCCTCGCGCCCAAGGAACGGCACTCCTTCGGCGCGCAGTTCGCCGAGGTCGCCGTGGACCCCGCCACCGGCGAGGTGCGGGTGCGCCGGATGCTCGGCATCTTCGCGGCCGGCCGGATCGTCAACCCCCTCACCGCACGCGGCCAGTTCATCGGCGGAATGACCTGGGGCATCTCGATGGCCCTGCACGAGGAGGCGGTACGGGACCACGGCACGGGCGGCCACTACGGCGCCGACCTCGCCGGCTACCACGTGGCCGCGCACGCCGACGTCCCGCCCATCGAGGTGGACTGGATCGACGACCCGGATCCCGACGACCCCGTCGGCATCAAGGGCATCGGCGAGATCGGCATCGTCGGTGCCGCGGCGGCCATCGCCAACGCGGTCTGGCACGCGACCGGCGTACGCCACCGCCACCTGCCGATCCGGCCCGACCGCGTCCTCACGGCAGGCCGACATGCTTGACATCGCCCCCGAGCTGCACCGCTGGGCCGAGGAGGGCCGCGAGTTCGCCGTCGCCACCGTCGTGGCCGTCGGCGGCAGCGCCCCGCGCGGCCCCGGCGCCGCCCTCGCGGTCGATGGTGCGGGCACGGCGATCGGCTCGGTCTCCGGCGGCTGCGTGGAGGCAGCGGTGTACGACCTGTGCGTGCGGGCACTCCACGGCCCAGGGGGCGGCGAGACGGTCGTCGAACGCTTCGGCTACAGCGACGAGGACGCCTTCGCGGTCGGTCTGACCTGCGGCGGGGTCATCGACATCATGGTCACGCCGGTCCGGGCCGACGGACGCGCCCGGACGGTGGTCCGGTCGGCGCTGTCCGCCGCCGTCCGGGGCGAGCCGACCGCGCTCGCCCGGGTCGTCCGGGGACCGGCAGAGCTCCTGGGCAGGGCGTTGCTCGTGCGGTCGGACGGCTCGTACGAAGGCGGACTCGGCGAACTGGACCGTGCGGCGGCGGCCGAGGCCCGGGCCCTGCTGGACGCCGGCCGTACCGGCACCGTCGAACTGTCGGCGGACGGCTCGCACTGCCCCGGTGGCCTGACCCTGCTCGTCGAGTCGAGCCTGCCGCCGCCCCGCATGATCGTCTTCGGTGCGATCGACTTCGCGGCGGCGCTGGTGCGCGCCGGGAAGTTCCTCGGATATCACGTGACCGTGTGCGACGCCCGCCCCGTCTTCGCCACCAGGGCCCGCTTCCCCGAGGCCGACGACATCGTGGTCGACTGGCCGCACCGCTATCTGCGGGGTACCGCCACCGACCCGCGCACGGTGCTCTGCGTACTCACCCACGACGCCAAGTTCGACGTACCACTGCTGAAGGAGGCTCTGCGGATGCCGGTCGCGTTCGTCGGCGCGATGGGCTCGCGGCGCACGCACGCGGACCGTGAGCGTCGACTGCGTGAAGTCGGCCTGACCGCACGGGAGCTGGCCCGGCTGCGGTCGCCGATCGGGCTCGACCTCGGCGCCCGTACGCCCGAGGAGACCGCGCTGTCCATCGCGGCGGAGATCGTCGCGGCCCGGCGGGGCGGGACAGGCGTGCCGCTGACCGGGTCGGGGACGCCGATCCACCGTGACGGGGGAGAGGAGAGCGCCGTGGCGGCGGCCTGAAGGTCAGGTACGGGTTCGAGTGGTAGGGCCCCGGAGACGGGCGTACCGTCGAACGGTGGACCGCAGTGGACGGCAGAGTTCGCTGCCCCCTGTCGAGGGTTCGACCCCCGAGAGTGCGACATGCCATGACGAGCCCGCAGCCAAGCCCCTCAGCGCAGACCACCACCCGGGAACCGGGCGGTGGCAAAAACGCCATGGCCCTGCTGGTCATCGCGTCCTGTCAGCTCATGGTGGTGCTGGACATCACCATCGTGAACATCGCGCTGCCGGACATCCAGCGCTCGCTCGACTTCTCCACCACCAGCCTGGCCTGGGTGGTCAACGCGTACACCCTCACCTTCGGCGGTCTGCTGCTGCTCGGCGGCCGGACCGGCGACATCCTCGGCAGACGCCGCGTGTTCATCTTCGGCGTGCTGCTCTTCGTGCTCGCCTCCCTGCTCGGCGGGCTCGCCCAGAACGAGGCCCAACTCCTCGCGGCCCGCGCCCTCCAGGGCGTCGGCGGCGCCATCGCGTCCCCGACCGCCCTCTCCCTGGTCAGTACGACCTTCCGCGAAGGCCCCGAACGCAACCGGGCCTTCGGGGTCTTCGCCGCGGTCTCGGCGGGCGGCGGCGCGATCGGGCTGCTCGCGGGCGGGATTCTCGTGGAGTGGCTGAACTGGCGGTGGGTGCTCTTCGTCAACGTCCCGATCGGCCTGCTCATCGCCCTCGCCACGCCCCGCTGGATCAAGGAGTCCGAACGCCACCCGGGCCACTTCGACATCACCGGCGCGCTGACCTCCACCGTGGGCATGGTCCTGCTGGTGTACGGGTTCATCAGGGCCGCGCAGGAAGGCTGGCGGGACGCGCTCACGCTCGTCTCGTTCGCCGCGGCCGTCGTGATCCTCGCGGTGTTCATCCTGGTCGAGCGGCGGTCCCGGCAGCCGATCACCCCGCTCCACATGTTCGCCGACCGCAACCGGGCGGGCACGTACGGAATCATGCTGTGCCTCGCCGCCGCGATCTTCGGCATGTTCTTCTTCCTCACGCTCTTCGTGCAGAACGTGCTGGAGTTCAGCCCGCTGGCAACCGGGTTCGCCTTCCTGCCGGTCAGCGCGGTCATCGCGGTCGGTGCGGGACTGGCCTCGCGGTTCCTGCCCACCTACGGACCCAAGCCCTTCATGGTGGTGGGAGCGATCCTCGCTGCCGCGGGCCTGGCCTGGCTGACCCTGACCGACGTCCACTCCACCTACGCGGGCAGTGTCCTCGGCCCGATCCTCGTCTTCAGCCTGGGCATGGGCATGGAGTTCGTCTCGCTCACCCTGATGGCACTGTCCAACGTCTCCGTCCGGGAGACCGGCGCCGCGTCCGGCCTCCTCAACGCCACGCAGCAGGTGGGCGGCTCGCTCGGACTGTCCATCCTGGTCACGGTGTTCGGCACGGCCAGCACCAACGAGGCGGACGAGCAGATCCCGCGCTTCCTGGCGCAGGCCACCCCGGCCGAGCGCCTGCGCTTCCAGCGCACCGGGGAGCTCCCGGGGCCCTTCTCCGACGAGGTTCTCACCGCCGGGGTGTCGGCCGCCTTCGTCGTGGCGGCCGTCTTCGCCGCGATCGCCGCGCTGATCGCCGTCCTGGTCATCCAGGTCCGCCCGTCCGACCTGGAGCGCCTCAAGGGCGGGACGGGCCCGGTCTGAGAGCGGGGCACGCCGACGGGCTCAGGCTCGGGCGCGGAAAATCGCGTGCCCCCGACCTCCCCGGTTCCCTACACTCACCACGAACCACGCGCCGCCCACCAGTTCGCGGTGTGTGCCATGACGTGGAACGACGAGTGAGGGGAGACCGGCCGTGCGTGCGTGCACCGCTGTCGTCGTCCCCCGGTCGCAGTACGACGTGATCCTCGTGTCCTCGCCCGTCCGGTGCCCGCTGCGCGGCCGGTACCGGATGCCCCGGACGAACGACTGACCACGACGCCCGACATCAACTCCGGGCGTACGTTTACGTATTGACGTCGCGTCAGAGAACCAGTTCCGTCCGGGAATCGCGCTGCCCTCACAGAACCCTTCGAAAGGCCAAGGGCCGTGCGCACCAACCTCAACCCCCTCACCGCCGTCCGCAACCTCGGCATCCTCGCCCACGTCGATGCCGGCAAGACCACCGTCACCGAACGGATCCTGTACGCCACCGGGACCACGCACAAGCGTGGCGAGGTCCACGACGGCACGACCGTCACCGACTTCGACTCCCAGGAGCGCGATCGCGGGATCACGATCTTCGCGGCGGCGGTGAGCTGCGCCTGGGACGGTCACCGGATCAACCTGATCGACACTCCGGGGCACGTGGACTTCGCCGACGAGGTGGAGCGCTCGCTGCGCGTGCTCGACGGAGCGGTCGCGGTCTTCGACGCCGTCGCGGGCGTCGAGCCGCAGAGCGAGTCGGTGTGGCGGCAGGCGGACCGACACGGTGTGCCGAGGATCGCGTTCGTCAACAAGCTGGACCGCGCCGGAGCCGATCTCGACACGGCCGTCGAGTCGATCCGGGCACGGCTGCATCCGGCTCCGCTGGTCGTGCAGTTGCCCATCGGGAGCGAGGACGCCTTCACCGGCGTCGTCGATCTTCTGCGTATGCGGGCGCTGACCTGGGTCGACGGCAGTGAGACGGTCGAGGAAGGCCCGGTGCCTCCGGCTCTGCGTGAGGAGGCGCTCAGGCGGCGTCGGCTGTTGGAGGAGGCGGTGGCCGAACTCCATCCGGGCGCGCTGGAGGAATTCTGTATGCAGTCGACCGTCGGTGTGCGGTCGACGGGCGACGGCATACAGGTGACGGACGACGAGATCCAGTCGACGGCCGACGGCATCCAGTCCCAGGTCGGCGGCATCCGGTCGACGGCCGACATGACGGCCGGCATGCCGGCACTCGACACGCACACACTCATCGACGCACTCCGCGACCTCACCCGCACCGGCGAAGCCGTGGTCGTCCTGTGCGGCTCGGCCTACCGCAACCGCGGGATCGAACCGCTGCTGGACGCCGTCGTGGCGTACCTGCCGTCACCGCTCGACGTGCCCGCCGTACGCGGCATGCGCGACGACGGAACGGAGCAGGAGCGGGCCGCCGACCCGCAGGAGCCCTTCGCGGCGCTGGCGTTCAAGGTGAACGCCACCCCGACGGGCCGGCTGACGTATCTGCGGGTGTATTCGGGAACGATCGAGAAAGGAGCCACGGTGATGGACGCGGGTGCGCGGCGCACCGAGCGGATCGGGCGGATCCTGCGGGTGCAGGCCGACCGGCACGCGCAGTTGGAGCGGGCGGTCGCCGGGGACATCGTCGCCGTGGTCGGGCTGAAGTCGGCCCGGGCCGGTTCGACCCTGTGCGCGCCGGACGCCCCGGTCGTTCTCGAACCGCCGAGCGTGGCCGAGCCGGTGGTCTCCGTGGCGGTCGAGGCGCGCAGGTCCACCGACACCGACCGGCTGGCAACGGCCCTTGCGCGGCTGGCGGAGGAGGACCCGTCGCTGGTGGTCCGGACCGACCCCGAGACCGGTCAGACGCTGCTGTCCGGCATGGGCGAGCTGCACCTGGAGGTCGCAGTGGAGAAGGTCAGGCGCGACCACGGGCTGGAGGTCGCCGTGGGCCGCCCGAGGGTGGCCCACCGGGAGACGGTGGCCCGTGGGGTGTCCGGGCTGGTGTACCGGCACGTCAAACAGGACGGCGGCGCAGGGCAGTTCGCGCATGTCGTCCTCGACGTGGAGCCACTGGACCCGGAGGCCGGCACCGGCTTCGAGTTCCGGTCCGCCGTTGTCGGCGGGCGCGTGCCGCAGGAGTACGTCCGCGCGGTCGAGGCCGGCTGCCGGGACGCCCTGGCGGAGGGGCCGATCGGCGGGCACCCGGTGACCGGGCTGCGCGTCACCCTCACCGACGGGGCGACCCATGTGAAGGACTCCTCGGACACGGCCTTCCGTACGGCAGGCCGGTTCGCGCTCCGGGAAGCCCTGCGCGCCTCGGCGATGACCCTGCTGGAACCGGTCGTCGAGGTCACGGTCACCGTGCCCGAGGACGCCGTGGGCGCAGTGCTCGGCGACCTTGCCGCACGGCGCGGCCGGGTCTCCGGCTCGGTCACGCGGGCGGGGTCGGCGGTGGTCACCGCGACCGTGCCGCTGGCCGAACTGTTCGGTTACGCCACCCGGTTGCGCAGCCGGACCCAGGGCCGCGGCACCTTCACCGCCCGGCCCACCGGCTACGCCCCGGCACCGGTCGCCACGCCGACGCGGTGACCTACGCGGTGACCGACGCGGCGGCCCCACCCGCAATCGTGGGTGGGGCCGCTCCGGCTCACAGGTAGGACAGGCTCACGGGTAGGACAGGCTCACGGGTAGGACAGGCTCACGGGTAGGACACCACCGTGGACGGCACCGTCGAGGTTCCCGAAGTCGGCGCCCCCGTCTCGTTGATGACGCGCTCGTACTGCCCGTTGCCGCCGAGCGACACCACCAGCAGGTCGTGGAAGCGCACGCCGGGCCGGTTCGGTGCGGCGAAGCCGTGGTGCTGCACGATGGCCGGGTCCACGTTGTAGTAGCAGTAGCTGCCCAGGCCCCATCCCTCGTGCGTGGTCACGCCGTCGCCGACCTTGTAGGCGGCGTAGCCCTTGATCGAGCCGTTCTGGACGGCGGCCTGGTTCGGGGCGTCGTACGCCTTCTCGTTCTGGAAGAAGATCGTGCGGCCCCGCTCGCCGTTCCACTGGACGTCGTACTTGTTGAAGTGTTCGACGAACAGGCCGGTGGCCAGCACGTCCGAGCCGTTGACGACGACACCGTAGTCCGCCCGGTTGGTTTCCCAGCCGACGCCCTCGCCGTGGTCGGCGCGCCAGACCCAGGTGTGGTCGACGATGGTGTGGCGGCTGTTGACGACCATGCTGGTGGTCGCCTTGCCGGCGCCCGCGCCGCCGATGCGGATGAACACGTCCTGGACGGTCGTCGGGTTGGCGGAGTGGCCCCGCCATGCCCCCTGCGGCCCAACTTCCAGAAGGGTTGCGGAGTTGACCGGGCCGGCGTCGATCAGGAAGCCGGCCAGCCGTACGCCGTCGACGTCGGCGACCCGCATGGCGGTGACGCCGCCGTCGGGGACGAGGGTCGCGTAGCCGAGTCCCAGGACGACCGTCCCCGGCCTGTTCACCCGGACGGGCTGGTCGACGTGGTAGATCCCCGGCGTCAGCAGCAGGTGGAGCCCCTGCGCGAGTGCCTGGTTGAGCGTGGCCGCCGACACGCCGGGCCTTGCGACGTAGAACTGCGACAGGGGCAGCGACGTGCCACGAGGTGTGCCGTTGCCCCAGGTCACCCCGCGCGCGTTGGTCCGCTTCTCCGGCAGGAAGACGCGGAACTCGCTGCCGCTGACGTACAGGAAGGGCTTCTCCCGGGAGACGGGTGTGGTGTCGAGCGTGGTGTACGGCGGGTTCGGGAAGCTCTGTGCCGGGGCGCCCTCGACGCCCGAAAAGACCATGTTCCAGACGCCGTTGAGCCAGCTGCCGATCGCGCTGTCCCGTGTGTACCACTGCTGCTGGGAGTACGGTCCGACCTGGCCGTCGATCCGGCTGTCGGCGATGTAGCCGCCGCTCGCCCAACCGTAGCCGGTGGGGGAGAGGTTGAGGCCGCCACGCACATGCATCCGGCGGAAGGGCGCGGCCTGGGCGACGGCCCAGCGGTTGGTGCCGTTCACGGGGACGAGGGCGAGGTTCTCCGCCGAACGCCAGAAGTTCTGCGTGGCGTTGCCGTTGAACCAGCCGGCGTCGACCGTCACGTCCCCGTTGATGGTCGTGTCGTCGGGGGACAGTCCCAGGCCCGCGATGGAGGTGTAGAAGCCGAGTTGGGCGTTGAGGCCGTTGTACGTGCCCGGCTTGAACAGCAGCGCGTAGCGGCCGGTGCCGAACTGGGCCGACTCCTGCCGGGCGAACACCTCGTCCAACGTGGCTTGTATGCCTGGGGTGCCGGGGTCGAAGACGAGGACGTTCGGGCCGAGGTCGCCGCCGCCGGGCAGGGCGCGCGGCCGTCCTCGCACGGGGGTGGCGGCGGTCGCCGGGGTGGCGAGGCCCGTCAGCGCGGTGGCCGACGCGGCGGCGAGGACCGCTCTGCGGCCGAGCGGCATGCCCCGTCGCGCGGGGGAATCGGGGGAGACGGCGGGGAAATCGGGGGAGACGGCGGGGGAATCCGGGGAGGCAGAGGACATGGGGCGGCTCTCCTTGTTCAGGAAGTGAACGAAGTGGGGTCTGGGAGCGCTCTCTCGGCGGGGAATGCTTCAGGCACCTGAACGCATGCGTCAAGAGGTGCGACGGAGTTCGACGAGTGCTGTCCGAACCCTTGACGAGCTCCTCCCCCGAGGTTTAACTCACGTCCTAAATTAAGTCGTGAGTGCATTCCCTGAAGGGACAGCCATGCGCAGTATCCGAGCCGCGGCCGTAGGTGCCGTCACCATGTCTCTCGCCCTGGCCGCCTCGGCCTGCGGAGGCGGTTCGTCCACGGACGGCGGGCCCGACGACTCGCCGAAGACGCTGACGTACTGGGCTTCCAATCAGGGCGCGAGCATCGAGGTGGACAAGAAGGTCCTCCAGCCCGAACTCGACAAGTTCGAGAAGCAGACCGGCATCGAGGTGAAGCTGGAGGTCGTGCCCTGGTCGGACCTGCTGAACCGGATCCTCACCGCCACCACCTCCGGCCAGGGCCCCGACGTCCTCAACATCGGCAACACCTGGAGCGCCTCGCTGCAGGCCACAGGGGCGCTGCTGCCGTGGGACGCGAAGAACTTCGCCGCGATCGGCGGCAGGGACCGGTTCGTCGACTCCGCGCTCGGCTCGACGGGCGCTCAGGGCAAGGAGCCGGCCGCCGTACCGCTGTACTCGATGGCGTACGCGCTCTACTACAACAAGCAGATGTTCGCCGACGCCGGCATCTCGAAGCCGCCGGCCACCTGGGCCGAGCTGGTCGCCGACGGCAAGAAGCTGTCGAAGGACGGCAAGTGGGGCCTGGGAACGGAGGGTTCGAACCCGTCGGAGAACATCCACCACGCCTTCGTCTTCGCCAAGCAGCACGGCGCCGACTTCTTCACCGCCGAAGGGAAGCCCGACTTCACCGGCGACGGCGCGGTCGCGGGCGTCAAGCAGTACGTCGATCTGATGGCCAAGGACGAGGTCATCGCGCCGGGCAACGCCGAGTACGCGCAGAACCAGTCCGTCAGCGACTTCGCCAAGGGCAAGAACGCGATGCTGCTGTGGCAGTCCGCCTCCGCCAACCTCAAGTCCCAGGGCATGAGCGAGGACGACTACGGCATCGCCCCCGTGCCCGTGCAGTCCGGCACCCCGGGGACGGGCACGGCCGTCAACTCGATGGTCGCGGGCATCAACCTCGCCGTCTTCAAGAACACCGACAACCTCGACGGTGCCACGAAGTTCGTGAAGTTCATGACCGGCGACGCCGAGCAGAAGATCCTCAACACCGCGTACAGCTCCATCCCGCCGGTGAAGACCGCGCAGTCCGACGCCGCCTTCAACACCCCCGCGAACGCGGTCCTCAAGGAGACCCTCGCCGGCAGCGCGGCCGCACTGCCGCAGGTCGCCGACGAGTCGCAGTTCGAGACGGCGGTCGGTACGGCCGTCAAGGAGCTGTTCGCCGACGCGGCCGCCGGACGCGCGGTCACCACCGAGTCGGTGCGGGCGAAGCTCGAGAAGGCCCAGCAGCAGATGCCTGCGAAGTGAGCACGATGACCACCGCAGTTGAAGTGGGCGAGCGGCCGGTTCGCCCCGCCACGGCCCCTCGGCCCGGCCCGCGTCCGGGCAGGATCCGCCGTATCGGACTGCCGTACCTGCTGCTCCTGCCCGCCCTGATCCTCGAACTCCTGGTCCATCTGGTGCCGATGGTGATCGGCATCGTGATGAGCTTCAAGGAGCTCACACAGTTCTACATCCGCGACTGGGGCACGGCTCCCTGGGCGGGCCTCGACAACTACACGGTGTCGATGGACTTCGACGCCCCCGTCGGCAAGGCGCTCCTCCACTCCTTCCTCGTCACAGTCGCCTTCACCCTGCTGTCGGTGGGCCTGTGCTGGCTGATCGGCACGGCCGCCGCCGTCTGTATGCAGGACACCTTCCGCGGCCGTGGCCTGCTGCGGGCACTCTTCCTCGTCCCGTACGCCCTGCCGGTCTACACGGCCGTCATCACCTGGGTGTTCATGTTCCAGCACGACAACGGCCTGGTGAACCACGTCCTGCACGACCAGCTGCACCTCACCGACAAGCCGTCCTTCTGGCTGATCGGCGACAACAGCTTCGTCGCCCTGCTCACCGTGTCGGTGTGGAAGGGCTGGCCGTTCGCCTTCCTCATCGTCATGGCCGGCCTGCAGAACATCCCCAGGGAGCTGTACGAGGCGGCGGCTCTCGACGGCGCCGGGAGGTGGCAGCAGATCCGCCGCATCACCCTGCCGTCGCTGCGACCCGTCAACCAGGTGCTGGTGCTGGTCCTGTTCCTGTGGACCTTCAACGACTTCAACACGCCGTACGTCCTGTTCGGGAAGAGCGCGCCGGAGGCCGCCGACCTCATCTCGGTGCACATCTACCAAGCCTCGTTCGTCACCTGGAACTTCGGCACGGGCTCCGCGATGTCCGTCCTGCTGCTGCTCTTCCTGCTCGTCGTGACGGGCGTGTACCTCGTACTCACCTCGCGCGGACGGAGGGCCGTCTCCGATGTCTGACTCGCCCATGGCGCCGCCGCGTTCGTTCCTCTGGTCCCGCAGGGTGTTCCTCACCCTGCTCACCGGCTTCGTCCTGGTGCCGGTCTACGTCATGGTCTCCAGTTCGCTGAAGCCTCTCGCGGACGTCACCGGCACGTTCCGTTGGCTGCCCGGCGACCTGACCGTCCGGCCGTACATCGACATCTGGTCGACGGTCCCGCTCGCCCGCTACTTCGTGAACTCGCTGATCGTGGCGGTCTCGGCGACGGTCTGCTCGGTGGTGATCGCGGTGTTCTCCGCCTACGCCGTGAGCCGCTACGACTTCCGCGGCAAGCGCGCCTTCACGGTCACCGTCCTGTCGACGCAGATGTTCCCCGGCATCCTCTTCCTCCTCCCGTTGTTCCTCCTCTACGTCAACATCGGCAACGCCACCGGCATCGCCCTGTTCGGCTCCCGCGGCGGGCTGATCCTGACGTATCTGACGTTCTCCCTGCCGTTCTCGATCTGGATGCTGATCGGGTACTTCGACTCGGTGCCGCGCGACCTGGACGAGGCGGCGCTGGTGGACGGCTGCGGCCCGCTCGGCGCCCTGTTCCGGGTGGTCGTGCCGGCCGCGGTCCCCGGCATCGTCGCGGTCGCCGTCTACGCCTTCATGACCGCCTGGGGCGAGGTGCTGTTCGCGTCGGTGATGACCAACGACACCACCCGCACCCTCGCCGTCGGACTCCAGGGCTACTCGACGCTCAACGACGTCTACTGGAACCAGATCATGGCCGCCTCGCTGGTCGTCAGCGTCCCCGTGGTCGCCGGTTTCCTGCTGCTCCAGCGCTATCTCGTCGCCGGGCTGACGGCGGGCGCCGTCAAGTGACCAACTCTTGCGATTCCGAAGGGACTTCAGTGACCATCGACCTCGCCGCACTCCCGCACGACTTCCTGTGGGGCACGGCCACATCGGCGTACCAGATCGAGGGAGCCGTGGCGCAGGACGGCCGTTCACCGTCGATCTGGGACACCTTCGCGCACACCCCCGGCAAGATCGCGGGCAACGACCACGGCGATGTCGCCTGCGACCATTACCACCGCTGGCGCGAGGACATCGCCCTGATGCGCCAACTCGGCACCAACGCCTACCGGTTGTCCATCGCCTGGCCGCGCGTCGTACCCGGCGGCGACGGACCGGCCAACCCCAGGGGTCTCGCCTTCTACGACGAGTTGATCGACGGACTACTGGAGGCGGGCATCACCCCGTCCGTCACCCTCTACCACTGGGACCTCCCGCAGACACTCCAGGACCGGGGCGGCTGGCCCGAGCGGGCGACCGCCGAGCACTTCGCCGCGTACGCCGCCGTCGTGGCCGGACGCCTCGGCGACCGGGTCACCCACTGGGCCACCCTCAACGAGCCTCTCTGCTCGGCCTGGATCGGCCACCTGGAGGGCAAGATGGCCCCCGGGCTCACGGACCTGACCGCCGCCGTCCGCGCCTCCTACCACCTGCTCCTCGGTCACGGCCTCGCCACACAGGCGATCCGCGCCGCCGTCCCGGACGCCCGGGTCGGCATCGTCAACAACCTCTCCACCGTCCACCCGGCCACCGACCGCCCGGAGGACGTCCAGGCCGCCCGCCGCATGGACGGCCACACCAACCGCTGGTGGCTGGACCCCGTCCACGGCCGCGGGTTCCCTGAGGACATGCGCGAGGTCTACGGCGTCGAACTCCCGGAACAGGGCGGCGACTTGGAGACCATCGCCGCACCCCTGGACTGGCTGGGCCTCAACTACTACTTCCCGGCGACCGTCGCCGACGACCCCACCGCCCCGGTGCCCCGCGTCCGCACGGTTCGCCGGATCGGCGTCCCGCGTACCGGCATGGACTGGGGGATCGACGCGAGTGGCATCGAGGACCTGCTGCTCCGCCTCACCGACGAGTACGGCGCCCGCAGGCTGTACGTCACCGAGAACGGCTCCGCCTTCCCGGACGTGGTCCGTCCCGACGGCGCGGTGGACGACCCGGAGCGCCAGGACTATCTGGTGAGGCACCTGGCGGCCTGTGCCTCCGCCGCCCGCAAGGGCGCCCCGCTCGCCGGCTACTTCGCCTGGTCGCTGCTGGACAACTTCGAGTGGGCGTACGGCTACGACAAGCGCTTCGGCCTCGTCCACGTCGACTACCGGACGCAGGCCCGCACCATCAAGGGCACCGGATACCGGTACGCGGACATCGTCCGCGCGCATCGGCAGAGGGGGCGGCAGGCGGCCTGACGGGAGGGGCGCAGCCGGATCGACCGTGGTCACCGCCCCCGCGCAATCCGGTTGCCGGGAAGGGAACCCGTTGAAAGGCTCGCCCGCATGCCCACCTTCTCCGCGCCCGACGGAACCCGCCTCGCCTACCACGTGTCCGGGGACGGCCCGCCCCTGATCTGCCTGCCCGGAGGCCCGATGCAGGACTCGGTCTATCTCGGCGACCTGGGCCGTCTGACCGCCCACCGCACCCTGATCCGCCTGGACCTCAGGGGCACCGGCCACTCGGCGACGCCGGACGACCCGGCGTCGTACCGCTGCGACCGCCTGGTCGACGACGTCGAGGCACTCCGCGAGGAGTTGGGCCTGGACCGCGCGGACCTCCTCGGGCACTCCGCCGGCGCGAACCTGGCGGTCCTCTGCACGGCCCGCCACCCCGATCGCGTCGCGAGCCTCGCCCTGGTCAACCCGAGTGTCTACGCCGTCGGCATCGAGATCACCGCCCAGGACCGACTGAGTACCGCACGCCTGCGCCGGGACGAACCATGGTTCACCCCCGCCTACACGGCCCTGGAGGCGATCACCGCCGGCCGGGCGGGCCCCGACGACTGGCAGGCCGTCGCCCCGTTCTGGTTCGCCCGCTGGGACGACGAGGCGCAGGCCGTACGGGAGGCGGAGAAGAAGCAGCGCAACGACGAGGCGGCGGCCGTGTACGGCTCCGAGGGCGCGTTCGACCCGGCCGCCACCCGCTCGGCCCTCGCAAGGTTCGCCGCGCCGGTGCTCGTCCTGGCCGGCGAGGTGGACGTCGCGGCGCCACCGCGCGCCCTGGCGGAGTACGCGGGCCTGTTCCCGGACGCCGAGCTGGCCGTCCAGCCCGGCGCCGCGCATTTCCCTTGGCTGGACGACGCGGGGCGGTTCGTGACGGCGTTCCTCGAACGGAGGCGGCAGTCCCGGAACTCCGGCGACTGATTCGGCTTTTGCGACCGCACCGACGCGCACCACGCGTACGCCTCAGCGTCCCGGGCCTCAGCGTCCCGGGCCTCCGCGGGTGGTGACGTTCCGTCGGAGGCCCGGTCGGCACGTCACCACCCGGTGGTCGGGGCCGGTGATCACCGTCCGGCCTTAATGCATATGATGTGCAAGTGCGTGACTACAGCATCAGGGTGGCGAGCCCGGACGACCTCCAAGGTGCGCGAGCCGTGATGCTCGACACCGTCTACCGCGACTTCGGTACCGGCTACGTGCCCCGCTGGCACGCCGACATCATCGACCCGGCCACCGCCTACCTCGCCCCCGCCCGCCATACCCTCCTGGTCGCCGTCGACCCCGTCGACCAGGCCGTCGTGGCCACCGCCGCCCTCGATTCGCGCGGACCGGCCCACCCGCCGAACCCGCGCCACCTCGCCGACCGTTACCCCTCGGGCGAGACCGCCCAGCTGCGCCGGGTGTACGTCCGCCCCGAGCACCGCAGGCGCTCTCTCGCCCGGCGCCTCGTCGACGAACTGCTCGCCTTCGCGGCCGCAGACGGCGGTTATCGCGCCGTCTACCTGCACACCGACCCGGCGGTACCGGGCGCCGAGCCCTTCTGGCGGTCGCTCGGCAAGGTCGTGCTCGACGAGCGCGAGGATCCCGGTGGTGGCAACGGTGGTGGCAACGGGGTCCTCCACTTCGAGATCCCGATGGGGCGGTGACCGCTTGCGACGCCGACACCTACTCGGTTCCCTGCTGCTCGCCCCCCTCCTCACCGCCTGCTTCGCCTCCGGCGGCGGCACCGGCTCCTCGGGCGACGCCAAGGAGGGCTCCCGCCTTCGGGTCGCCCTCGCCTTCCCGCCCGCCGAGAACCTCTCGCCGTACGGCGCCGACGCCACCGTCCTCAGCCGGCTCGGCGTCACCGAGGGCCTGACCGCCCTCGATGCCAACGGCGTCGCCGCCCCCGCGCTCGCCGAGTCCTGGCGCCGCGAGAACGACCGCACCTGGCTGTTCACCCTGCGCGAGGCCACCTTCCAGGACGGCTCCGAGGTCACCCCGTCCGCGGTCGCCGCCGCCCTCACCCACGCCACCGAGGCCGAGCCCGCGCCCGCCGCCCTGTCCGGCGTCACGCTCGACGCCAAGCCCGAGGGCGACGCCGCCGTACGGATCACCACCGCCGCCCCCGACCCCGTACTGCCCCTGCGCCTGGCCGGCCCGGGCCTTGCCGTCCTCTCCTCGAAGGCCTACGACGACAAGGACCGCGTCGACCCCGTCGGCACCGCCACCGGACCCTTCGAACTGACCGAGGTCACCGGCTCCACCTCCGCCACCCTCGCCCGCCACGACGACTACTGGGGCGGCCGCGCCCAGGCCTCTGGCGTCGACGTCCGCTTCATCGCCGACGGCACGGCCCGTGCGAACGCCCTGCGCACCGACGAGATCGACATCGCCGAGGCGATCCCCGTCGCGCAGGCCGCCATCCTGGAGGAGGCCACCCGCAAGGAGACGGCCACCACCCGCACCACGAGCCTGCTCCTCAACTCCGAGTCGGGGCCCTTCAAGGACGCGAGGCTGCGAGCCGCCGCCCGCCAGGCCGTCGACACCTCCGCACTCGCCGATGGCGTCTACGAGGGATACGCCGATCCCGGCGCCGCCATCTACGGACCCGCCGTCAGCTGGGCCGAGGGCAAGCGGCGGCAGCCGACCGGACGCGCGACGGCCCAGGACCCCGACGGAACGCGGATCACCCTCGCCACCTACGACAACCGGCCCGAACTCCCCGAAGTGTCCCAGGTGTTGAAGCAGCAGCTGGAGAGGGCGGGGTTCAAGGTCGCCCTGGAGGTGCGCGAGTACTCGCGGCTGGAGAGCGACGCGCTGGAGGGGAAGTTCGACGCCTTCGTCCTCGCCCGCAACACCCTGGTCGACACCGGCGACCCCCTCGCGGTCCTCGCCGGCGACTACACCTGTGACGGCGGCTACAACATCGCCCAACTCTGCGACCAGAACGTCGACCGGGCCGTCGCCAGGGCCGAGGGCATCGCCGACACCGCCGCACGCCAGGGCGCGGCCATGGCCGCCGAGGCCGCCATCCTCGGCACCGACGCCGTCGTCCCGCTGGTCCACCAGCGCATCATCACCGGCGTCGCCGACTCGGTCAGCGGCGTCCTCCTCGACCCGTACGAGCGCACCCTCGTCGGCACCGGAACGCGGCGCTGACCCGTGCGACGGCAAGGGACCGCACTCGTGTGGCGTGCCGCCCTCGCGGCCGCTCTCGTGTGCGGCATCGGCCTGCTGCCCTGGCTGACGCGGACGGACCCCGCGCTGACCGTCCTCAAGGCACGCTCGGCGGACCGCGACCCCACCCCCGAGGTTCTCGCCGGCATCCGGACCCAACTCGACCTGGACCAGGGCCCGTTGTCCCTCCTCGGGCAGTGGCTCGGCGGGCTGTGGCGCGGCGACGCCGGACGGTCGTGGCTGTCCGGCGACGAGGTCACCCCTGCCGTGCTCCAGGCTCTCGGCGTGTCCCTGCTGTTGATGGCGGTGGCCCTCGCGGTCGCTTCCCTCACCGCCGCCCTGGTCTGCGCCCGCACTCTGTGGCTCGGTTCGCACCGACGCCTCGACGGGCGCCGCGCGGGCGGCAGCGGCTCCGCGGTGCTCGCCGCGCTGCCGGAGTTCCTCACCGCGTCCGTCCTCGCCACCGTCGTCGGCGTACAGCTGGGCTGGCTGCCTGCCCTCGGCTGGTACGGGCCGCAGTGGACGGTGCTGCCCGCCCTCGCCCTCGGCCTGCCCGCCGGCGCGGTCATCGGGCGGCTCCTCGACGACCTGCTGCCCGGCGCCTTCGCCGAACCCTGGGCCCTGGCAGCCGCCGCGCGCGGACTGCCGGGCCGCAGCATCGCCCGCCAGGCGGTACGCCGCTGCCTGCCAGGACTGCTCCCCAACCTCGGCCTGTTCGTGGTGGGCCTGACCGGCGGCGCCGTCGCCGTGGAGCAGATCTTCGACATCCCCGGCCTCGGCCGCACCACCCTCCAGGCCGCCCTCGCCCAGGATCTGCCCGTCCTCCAGGCCGGCACGCTCGCCCTCGTCCTGTTGGCGGCAGGTGCGGCGGGGCTCGCCGGCCTCGCCGCCCGGCTCCTCGTCGGCCCGGCCCTGCGCGACGGCGCACTGCCTTCGCTCCACCGGCCATCGCCGCCGGTCCACGGGATCCTGCCTTTTGCATACGGTGGACTGCTGACTGTCGTCGTCGCGCTCGGCCTGCCCCGCGACCCGCTCGCCCTCGACACCGGCGAACGCCTGCGACCCCCCTCCTGGAGCCACCCGTTCGGCACCGACGCCCTCGGCCGGGACGTCCTCGCCCGGGTCGCCCACGGCGCCGTCGACACCCTGCTGCTCGCCCTCGCGATCGGCGCCGCCTCGCTGTTCACCGGCGTCCTGCTCGGACTGGTGCCCCGGCTCTCGGGGCCGCTCGTCGACACCGTCAACGCCATTCCGCCCGTGCTCCTCGCACTCCTCGTCACCGCGGTCGCCGGCAGCGGTCCCGCGACGCCCGCGCTCGCCGTGACGGCCGTCGCCTGGGCGCCCCTCGCCGCGCACACCTCAGCGCTGCTGCGCCAGGAACGCGCCGCCCTGCACGTGACCGCCACCCGGGGCCTCGGCGCCGGCCGCTGGTACCTCCTGCGCAACGAACTGCTGCCCGCCGCCCTGCCGTCCGTCACCCGCCACGCCCTGCTCCGCCTGCCCGGCGTCGCCCTGGCCCTCGCCTCCCTCGCCTTCCTCGGCCTCGGCGCCCAGCCGCCCTCACCGGAGTGGGGCCTGCTCCTCGCCGAGAACCAGCCCTACGCCGAACGCGCCCCCTGGGCGGTCCTCGCCCCCGCCGCCGTACTCGCTCTGCTCGGGGCGCTCGCGGTGAGCGCGGCGGGCGGCGCGCGGATACCGAGGCGGAGACGGCCTCGTACCCCTGAGCCGCCACTCGAAGAACCCTCTCTCGCAAGGGAGTTGGCGGTGACCCGATGACCTCGCCGTCGACCGGACTGCGACGCAGGGCGCCCGGGGCACCCGGGCGCAGCCGCCTCTCGCCCCTGCTGCGTCTGCTGATCCTCACCCAACTCGCCTTCAACATCGGCTTCTTCGCGGTGCTGCCCTTCCTGTCCGAACACCTCGGACAGGCCATGGGGATGGCCGGCTGGCTCGTCGGCCTGGTGCTGGGACTCAGAACCTTCAGCCAGCAGGGGCTGTTCGTGGTGGGCGGGGCGCTGGCCGACCGGTACGGCATCCGACCGGTGGTCCTCGCGGGCTGCGCCTTGCGGATCGCGGGATTCGCCTGGCTCGGGTACGCGGAGGCGGCCTGGGCCGTCATCGGCGCCGTCCTGCTGATCGGGTTCGCCGCCGCACTGTTCTCACCGGCCGTGGAGTCGGAGGTCGCCCGGCAGGCGGTGGCCCGGGAAGAGTCGGGCGGCGGCGACCGTACCCGGGTCCTGGCCCTGTTCACCGTCGCCGGACAGGCGGGGGCGTTCGTCGGCCCGCTCCTGGGCGCGCTGCTCCTGTCGGCGGACTTCCGCACGGTGTGCCTGGCAGGAGCCGGGATCTTCGTCCTCGTCCTCGCCGGGCACGCGTGGCTGCTGCCACAGCGCATACCCGGCACGGAACGCGTCCAAGTCCGCGGCGGCATGGGGGCGTTGCTCCGCAACCGCCGCTTCCTCGCACTGTGCTGCGCGTACGGCGCCTACCTGCTCGCCTACAACCAGCTCTACCTCGCCCTCCCCGACGAGGTGCAACGCGCGGCCGGCTCCCAGGCCCCGCTCGCCTGGCTGTTCGCCCTGTCGTCCCTGCTGGTCGTGACCGCCCAGCTCCCCGTCACCCGCTGGGTGGGAGAGCGCATCGACCTGCGCCGTTCCATGGCCGCCGGACTGCTGCTGATCGCGGCCGGGTTCGCGGTCGTGGCCCTGACCCGCCCCGCGGACCGGACCGGCGCACCGGGCCTGATCCCCGCCGCAGGCTTCGTCGTTCTCCTCACCTTCGGCCAGATGCTCGTCGCCCCCGTCGCCCGAGCCTGGGTTCCCGACCTCGCCCCGGAAGGCCGACTCGGCCTGTACACGGGAGCGTTGTCCTCGGTCTCCGGCCTGATCGTGCTGGTCGGCAGCGCGGCGACGGGGGTGCTGTTGGACAGCGGGCTGCCGGCCGTGGTGCCCTGGCTGGTGCTGGCGGTCGTACCTGCCGCGGCGATCGGGCTGTTGCCGCGGCGGCAGGGTCCACGCCGAGTGCCGGTGAGCGGCTGACGACCGTGGACCGCATGGCCAGTGGACCGCATGTTCAGGACGCCACCCGCTCCGGCTCCCGCTCCGCCACGAGCTCCAGCACCTCAGCCACCGAGACCTCCTGAGACCGCGACGTCCGCCACAGCCACAGGATGTCCCGGCCGAACGACCAGACCAGCAACGCCAGTGCCGTCGCGACGACGGCGAACGTCCCCACGTACGGCAGGAGGTCGGAGGCGGCCAGGAGGAGGAAGACGCCCTGGAGGGCGGCGACCGTCTTGCGGGCCGTGCTCGCAGGGAGCGGGGCGTTGAGCCAGGGGAGGGCGCGGGCCGCGGCGACGAAGCCGTAGCGCATGGAGCCGATCAGCAGGACCCACGGGCCGAGCGCCATCGAGACGTACACGCTGAGCACCAGGATGAGGAACGCGTCGACCTCCATGTCGAAGCGTGCGCCCAGAGGTGTCGAGGTGCCCGTACGGCGGGCGACCTGGCCGTCCACTCCGTCGAGGATCAGGGCCACCGCCGTCAGGCCGACGAACAGCGTCACCGGGGGTGAGCTCTCGACGGAGTCCGCGACCAGGGCGGTCACTCCGCCGACCAGGGTCGCCCGGCCGAGGGTGACCCGGTTGGCCGGGCCGAAGGAGCGCAGCCGGGACCGGTGCAGGGCTCGGGAGAGCACCGCCCAGGTGGCGATGGCGAAGGCGAGGCCCGTGAGCCATCCCGCCGGCCCCATGCCGATCGCCGTGCCGAGCAGGGCCAGCAACAGGATCTGCAGGCCCGCTCCCACCGCGGTCTCCTGCTGGACCAGCCTTGCGTCGTAAGTGTTGTTCAGGGCCACCGCACATTCCTCCGGCCAGGTGACAGAGTCGATCAAGGACGCGTACTGTGCGCGACCTGTGCACACCTCGGTACGTGAACAGCTTCCCGATCGTTCAGGAGGATGCCGATGAAGCGCACCGGACGTGCGTTCTGGCTCAGCTCTCCGGGTCACGGCGAGATACGCGAGATGGCCCTGCCGGACCCCGCCGAGGGCGAGGTCGTCGTCCGCTCGCTGTACTCCGGGGTCAGCCGGGGCACGGAGACCCTGGTGTTCCGCGGCGGGGTGCCGGAGAGTCAGCACGCGGCCATGCGGGCACCGTTCCAGGAGGGCGACTTTCCCGGGCCGGTGAAATACGGCTACCTCAATGTGGGTGTGGTGGAGGAGGGGCCGCAGGACCTGGTCGGGCAGACCGTGTTCTGCCTCTATCCGCATCAGACGCGGTACGTCGTCCCGGTGAGCGCGGTGACGGTCGTACCGCCGTCCGTGCCCGCCGAACGGGCCGTCCTCGCCGGCACCGTGGAGACCGCCGTGAACGCCCTGTGGGACGCGGCACCCCTGGTCGGCGACCGGATCGCGGTGGTCGGCGGCGGCATGGTCGGCAGTTCGGTGGCCGCCCTGCTGGCCCGCTTCCCCGGCGTCCGCGTCCAGCTGGTCGACGCCGACCCGGCCCGCGCCAAGACCGCCGAGGCGCTCGGAGTCGACTTCGCCCTGCCCGGGGACGCCCTCGGCGACTGCGACCTCGTCGTGCACGCCAGCGCCACCGAACAGGGCCTCGCCCGCTCCCTGGAGCTGCTGACCGCGGAGGGCACCGTCCTCGAACTGAGCTGGTACGGCGACCGGCAGGTCAGCCTCCCGCTCGGCGAGGCCTTCCACTCCCGGCGCCTGGTCATCCGCAGCAGCCAGGTCGGATCCGTGTCACCCGCCCGCCGCTCCAGCCGTACGTACGCCGACCGGCTGGCCGTCGCCCTGGACCTGCTCGCCGACCCGGCGCTGGACGCCCTGGTCACCGGAGAGAGTGCTTTCGGCGAACTGCCGGACGTTCTGCCGCGGCTCGCCTCCGGCGAGATCCCCGCTCTGTGCCACCGGGTCCGCTACGACGCGGACGAGTGAACGGGCGACACACAGGTTCAATCCGGTACGACGTACCTCAGGTCCACAAGAGCGCCTGACCTGAGAAAAGAGTGAGAGGAGGCTGAACAACGGGGGACGAAGAGCCGTACTACACGACATCCCCCGGCAGGGATCAGCGGGGGACAAGACGCGCCGCACCTGGAGGGTCGTCCGTTGTTCAGCATCACCGTCCGCGATCACATCATGATCGCCCACAGCTTCCGCGGCGAGGTCTTCGGACCCGCGCAGCGCCTGCACGGAGCGACGTTCCTGGTGGACGCCACGTTCCGGCGCGAGCAGCTGGACGACGACAACATCGTCGTCGACATCGGACTCGCCACACAGGAACTCGGCGCGGTAGTCAGCGAGCTGAACTACCGCAACCTCGACAACGAGCCGGACTTCGCCGGGGTCAACACCTCCACGGAGTTCCTGGCCAAGGTCATCGCGGACCGGCTCGCCGAACGGGTCCACAAGGGCGCGCTCGGCGAGGGCGCCAAGGGTCTGGCGGGTCTCACCGTCTCGTTGCACGAGTCGCACGTCGCCTGGGCGAGTTACGAGCGTGCCCTGTGACCGACACGACGATGGAGCGGGCCACCACGCTCGGCTATGTGCCCGTGCAGCACTCCGCTCTCAAGAACGCGGAGATCATCCCCATGTCGCTGCGCTCGGTGCACTTCGTCCTGCCGGGCGGCGTGGACGACCCGACCGCCCCCAGCGGCGGCAACGCCTACGACCGGCGCGTGAGCCTGGACCTGCCCGGCTTCGGCTGGCAGGTGCACAAGCACGCCGCGCCCGGCGAGTGGCCCCGCCCGGGAGCGGCGGCCCGTGCGCAACTCGCGCAGACCCTGCGGGACTTGCCGGACGGCGCGGTCGTCCTGCTCGACGGGCTGGTCGCCTGCGCCGTTCCGGAGATCGTCGTCCCCGAGACGGAACGGCTGCGCCTTGCCGTCCTCGTCCACCTCCCGCTCGGCGACGAGACGGGACTGGACCCGGCGGTGGCGGCGGAGCTGGACGCCAAGGAACGCGCCGTCCTGCGGGCCGTCCCCGCGGTCATCGCCACCAGCGACTGGGCCGTCCGCCGCCTCGTCTCCCACCACGGCCTCGCCCCCGACCGGGTCCATGTCGCCGCCCCCGGCGCCGACATCGCCCCCCTCGCCTCGGGCACCGACGGCGTCTCCCGGCTGCTCTGCGTCGCCGCCGTGACCCCGCGCAAGGGCCAGCACCGGCTGGTGGAGGCGCTGGCCGGGGTGACCGACCTGCCGTGGAGCTGCGTCTGCGTCGGCGGACTCGCGCAGGACCCGCAGTACGTCGCCGGCCTGAGGGTGCTGATCCGCAAGTACGGCCTCCAGGACCGTCTGCACCTGGCGGGCCCGCAGTCCGGCGCGCAACTCGACGCCAGCTACAACGCCGCCGACCTCATGGTCCTCACCTCCTACGCCGAGACATACGGCATGGCGGTCACCGAGGCCCTTGCCCGAGGCATCCCCGTGCTGGCCACGGACGTCGGCGGCCTCCCCGAGGCGGTCGGCCGCGCCCCCGACGGCGGCGTGCCCGGCATCCTCGTCCCGCCGGAGGACCCCGCCGCCCTCGCCGCGGAACTGCGCGGCTGGTTCGGCGAGGCGGATGTACGACGCCGTCTGAAGGCCGCCGCGCGGGGCCGGCGGGCCGCCCTCGGCGGCTGGGCGGCAACGGCCCGCAGTCTGGCCGGAGTTCTGGGCCGACTGCCGAGCGAACCCAGGAGGGCGGCATGAGGAAGACGGCAATGACACCGCAGACGGCAAAGATCCCGACGCAGCTCGGGCCCAAGGAGGCCGTCGAGTCGAGGGACTCCGTGGTCGCCGGTCCTGGAGGAGTGCCAGTGGAAGCCCCCGTCGCCGGACCCGGGGGAGCCCCCGGCGAGGCCGAACACGTCATCGCAGGCGCCGGCCCCACCCTGCGTCCCGGTGAGCGGCCCACCGTGCGGCTGCGGGACGCCGGGCCCGACGACCCGCCGCGCTACGCCCCCGAGTGGCTGGAGCTGCGGGAGGGCGCCGACGCCGCCGCGCGGGCGGCCGAGTTGCTCGATCCGCTGCGGATCCGGCTCGCGAACCTGCCGGGGAAGGCCGGGATCGTCGTCCACGACCTGGGCTGCGGCACGGGCTCGATGGGCCGCTGGCTGGCCCCGCGCCTGGACGGCGCCCAGCACTGGATCCTGCACGACCGCGACCCCTACCTCCTGCACTTCGCCGCCGTGACCTCCCCGCGCTCCAGCGCCGACGGCAGCCGGGTGTCGGCCGAGACCAGGCGCGCCGACGTCGGCCGGCTCACCCCGGACGCCCTCGCCGGCGCGTCCCTGGTGACGGCCTCCGCGCTGCTCGACGTCCTCACCCGCGAGGAGATCGACACCCTCGCGGCCGCCTGCACCGGAGCGGGCTGCCCCGCCCTGCTGACGCTGTCCGTGGCCGGGCGCGTCGAGTTCACCCCGTCCCACCCGCTCGACACGGAGCTCGCCGAGGCGTTCAACGCCCACCAGCGTCGCGACGGCCTGCTCGGCCCGGACGCCGTCAACGCGGCCTGCGAGGCGTTCTCCGAACGCGGCGCGACGGTACGGCTGCACCCGAGCGCCTGGCGCCTCGGCGCGGCGGAGTCCGAGCTGACGGCCCAGTGGCTGCGCGGCTGGGTCGGCGCGGCCGTCGAGGAGCGCCCGGAGCTGCGGGAGCGCGCCGAGCGGTATCTGCGTGAGCGCCTCGCGGCCTGCGAGGCGGGCGAGTTGCGGGTCGTGGTCCATCACAGCGACCTGCTGGCCCTGTCCCGGCCGACGGGCGGGGCGTCATGAGCGTGGAGACGGTACGGACCTGGGTCGGGCTGCCCGGCGCCGAGCCGCGGGAGCGGCACACGGACCTGGACGTGGCATCCGTCCCGGTCGGCGGCAAGCCGGTGGCCCCCACGGGCGTGGCCGTCTCCGAGGACCGTATCGGCGTGATCGTGTCGGCATCCCGGCCCGACGCCGCCCGCTCGTTCTTCTCCCGCCTCGGCTCCCGTGCCGTCCGTACGCATTTCGGCACCGTCGCGGGTGTGGCCATCCTCGCCGTCCTCCTCTGGCGCCTCGGCACCGGCGTCTTTCTGGACGGTCTGCGCCGGATCGACGGTCCGACGCTCCTCGTGGGACTCGGCATCGGCCTCGTCACCACCGTCTTCAGCGCCTGGCGCTGGCAGTTGGTGGCCCGTGGTCTGCGCATCCGGCTCCCGCTCGGCCCGGCCGTCGCCGACTACTACCGTGCGCTGTTCCTGAACGCGGCCCTGCCCGGCGGCGTCCTGGGCGACGTGCACCGGGCGGTGCGGCACGGGCAGAGCGCGGGTGACGTGGGGCGCGGCGTCCGCTCGGTCGTCATCGAACGGGCCGCGGGGCAGCTCGCGTTGGCCGTCGTGGGGGCGGCCGTGCTGCTGACGATGCCGTCCCCGGTACTGGCCGACGCCCGGCACTTCGCGCCCCTGATCGTGTTCGCGGCCCTGGGCGCGCTCGCCGTCGTCGTGGCCCTCCGCATGAACCGGGCCCCCTCCCGCCGCGGACGGGCCCTGCGGGCGAGCCTCGGCGAGGCGCGCGAGGGGCTGCTGTCGCGCCGCAACCTGCCCGGCGTCGCCCTCTCCTCGACCGTCGTCCTCGCGGGCCACCTCGGGATGTTCGTCGTCGCCGCCCGCGTCGCCGGATCCGCCGCCTCGGCCGCGGTACTGCTGCCCATCGCGGTCCTCGCCCTGCTCGCCATGAGCCTTCCGCTGAACGTCGGCGGCTGGGGCCCTCGCGAGGGCGTCACCGCCTGGGCGTTCGGCGCCGCGGGACTGGGCGCGAGCAGCGGCCTCGCGGTCGCCGTCGTGTACGGGGTGCTGAGCTTCGTGGCGAGCCTGCCGGGCGTCCTCGTGCTCGTCGTCCGCTGGTACGCCGGTCTGCGCGCCGCGGCGGGAGACGACACCGGGGCCCGGGCCGCCGCAGCGGACCCGGAACCCCGTCACGCGCCCACGGCCTACTCCGTCGGCCCGCTGCCGGTCAGCATCGAGAAATACGTGCCGAAGGATTCCGCCAGACTCGCAAGGAGCGCCTTCCCCTTTTCCGCGGAACCCAGCGAGGGCCGGCCGATGACACCCGAATCGGTATAGCCGGACATACCGAGGGTCAAGAGATGGCGACGGTCGTCCGCGACGAAATCGGAGGTCTCATAGCCGGGCCGGACACATTCGGGATGAGTGTGCAGAAGAATGGAGGTCTCTATTTCCCCCGCGTGCATGTCGGTGAGCAGCGAGGTGGCCACCCCCGCCCGCTCCCGCGCCGCCTCCCAGTCCTCCGCGGCCGGGAAGAGCGCCATCCGCTCACCGCGTGCGGAGGATTCCTGAACGACGTTGCCCAGTACGTAGTTCCCGCCGTGCCCGTTGACCACCACCAGGGTGTCGACCCCGGACCGGCGAAGCGAAGCCGCTATGTCCCGTACCACCGCGTGAAGGGTGACGGAGGAGATGCTGACGGTTCCCGGCCAGGCCGCGTGCTCGTGCGAGCAGGAGATCGTCACCGGCGGGAGGAGGTGCACCGGGTACGCGGCGGCGATCTCCCGGGCGACGGCGCAGGCGACCAGCGTGTCGGTCGCCAGCGGAAGGTACGCACCGTGCTGCTCGAAGCTCCCGACGGGAAGGACGGCGACCTGCGTTGAGACGTCCGTCCCCCGTGTCCGTACGTCTTCCGTAGTGTCCGCCGGCACCAGACCGTACGCAGCCGACCGTATTCCCGAACCACTCATCTTTTCACGGCCTTTCGTCTCTGCTTAGGAACCAGATCATGACAGAAAAAATTGGCGTGCTCGGCAAGAAGTCGCCACAGCGCACCGGGGTGGAACGCGTGGTGAATGCCCCGCTGCCCACCGTGTACGGGAAATTCCAGGCGGTCGGCTACCTCGATCACGACCGCGGTGACGAACAAGTGGCCCTGGTCTACGGTGAGATCGGTACGGACGACGTCCTGACCCGGTTGCATTCCGAGTGCCTGACCGGTGACGCCTTCGGCTCCCAGCACTGCGAGTGCGGCGACCAGCTCGCCTCCGCGCTGCGTGCGGTCGTCGCCGAGGGCCGCGGCGTCGTCGTCTACCTCAGGGGGCATGAAGGCCGGGGCATCGGCCTGCTCGGCAAGCTGCGGGCGATGGCGCTGCAGGCGGAGGGCCTGGACACCGTCGAGGCGAACCTGGCGCTCGGCCTGCCGGTGGACGCCCGCGACTACGGCGTCGCCGCCGAGATCCTGCACGACCTGGGCGTGAACTCCGTACGACTGATGTCGAACAACCCGCGCAAGCGCGAGGCGCTGGTGCGGCACGGCATCCAGGTGGCCGAGACGGTGCCGCTGCTGATCCCGCCGTGCGAGAACAACATCACCTATCTCCGCACGAAGCGGGAGCGGCTGGACCACCATCTGCCCCATCTGGACGCCGTGGCGCACCTGTCCTGATTCCCGGGCGGCGAGGCGGGACAGGAAGAGGGCATGACCGACGACGTCTTCTTCCTCTCCGGGGAACAAGTGGCGCGCCTCCTCGACGCCGACACGGCGATCGCCTCGCAGCGCGCGGCCTTCACCGCGCTCGGCGCGGGCGGCGTCGACCTGCCCGGGAAGATCATGCATCCCAGCCGCTTCGACGACAGCGTCGTCTTCGCGTACGTCTCCCGGCTGTCGGCGGACACCGGGGCGGTCGCGAAGTTCGGCAGCGTCAACCCGGGCAACGCGGCGGCCGGGCTGCCGACCTTGCATGCCGTCGTCACCGTCCTCGACCCGGTGACGGGCCGCCTGGCCGCCGTCATGGACGGCACGGCGGTGACGACCCTGCGCACGGCCGCGGCGAGCGCCGTCGCCGTCGACGCGCTGGCCGGCCCCGACGCCGCCGACCTGGCCGTCCTCGGCTCGGGCACCCAGGCCCTCGCCCATGTGCGGGCGATCGCCCGGGTGCGTGAGCTGAAGTCCGTACGGCTGTGGAGCCCGACCCCGCGGCACCGCGCCCGCGCCGCCGAGACCCTTGCCGCCGAAGGCCTGCCCGTCGAACCGGCGGACAGCGCGGAGGCGGCCGTGCGCGGGGCGTCGCTGGTCGCGGCCTGCACGCTCAGCACCACTCCCGTGGTGCGCGGGCAGTGGCTGGACCCGGGCTGCACGGTCGTCAGCGTGGGGTCGTTCGAGCCCGGCCGCCGCGAGGTGGACGCCGAGGTCGTACGACGGGCCATGGCTCTCGGAGCCGTCGTCGTGGACGACCCCGAGACCGCGGCCGGGCACGCGGGACCGGTCGTGGACGCCTTGGGGGAGGGGCTGTTGACCCGCGACGACCTGGTCTCGCTGGGCGAGGTGCTCACCGGGAGGCGCACCGCCCGGACCACGCCCGAGGGCATCGTCTACTACAACAGCGTCGGTCTCGGCATCCAGGACGCGGCCGCCGCCTGGGCCGTGGTCGAGGCGGCGAAGGGGGAGCGGCGATGACCATGCGTGCCGGTGTCGTCGTGGTCGGCGGCGGGGTGATGGGCACGAGCATCGCCTGTCACCTGGCCCGTGCGGGCGTACGGGACGTGGTGCTCGTCGAGCGGGACGAGCTCGCCTGCGGATCCACCTCGAAGGCGGCGGGCGGGGTGCGGGCGCAGTTCTCCGACGAGCTCAACATCCAGCTCGGAGCGCGCAGTCTGGAGGCGTTCGCCCGCTTCGAGGAGGACCCGGGGTACGACATCGGGCTGCACCGGGTCGGCTACCTGTTCCTGCTGTCGACGCCCGAGGACGTCGCCTCCTTCGAGGCGGGCGTACGACTGCAGAACTCCCTCGGCGTGCCCAGCCGCATGATCGACCCCGCCGAGGCCCGGCGGCTCTCCCCGCTGATCGGCACCGACGGACTGCTCGCGGCGGCCTTCTCGCCCGACGACGGCCACTGCACGCCCGAGGCGGTCGTCCACGGCTACGCGGCCGCCGCCCGCCGCCATGGCGCGACGATCCTGCGGCACTGCGAACTCACCGGCATCGAACTGCACGGCGACGACATCACGGCCGTCACGACCGGCAGGGGCCGGATCGCCACCGACACGGTGATCTGCGCGGCCGGCCCCTGGTCGCGGGCGGTAGGCGCGATGGCCGGCGTGGACCTGCCGGTGGAGCCGCTGCGCCGCCAGATCGCGGTCACCGAACCGGTCGAGGGCCTGCCGCCCGACCTCCCCATGACCATCGACTTCACCACCAGCCTCTACTTCCACACCGAGGGCCCCGGCCTCCTCGTCGGCATGTCCGACCCCGACGAGCGGCCCGGCTTCGCCACCGACACCCACGACCGCTGGATACCCCGCCTCGGCGCGGCCATGGAGCAGCGCGCCCCCGCCCTCCTCGACCTGCGCCGCACCGGCGGCTGGGCGGGCCTGTACGAACTCACCCCGGACCACAACGCCCTGATCGGCGAGGCGACTTCAGTATCCCGTTTTCTGTATGCAACCGGCTTCTCCGGGCACGGCTTCCTCCAAGGACCTGCCGTCGGCGAGGTCGTCCGAGACCTGTACCTGGGCCGCGTACCCTTCGTGGACGTCAGCCCGTTGAGCGTCGGCCGGTTCGCGGCCGACGCCCTGCGCCCGGAGGCCAACCGCGTATGACCGAGCTCCACCTGTGGCTGCGCCACGAGGTCCGCACCACCGAGCGGCGCACGCCCATCGTGCCGTCCGACGCGCGCCGGCTCGTCGACAGCGGAGTGACCCTCACCGTCGAGGAGTCCTGGCAGCGGATCTTCCCCGTCGAGGAGTACGCGGCAGCCGGCTGCCGGGTCGCGCCCACGGGCTCGTGGGTGTCGGCACCCGCCGACGCCGTGATCCTCGGCCTGAAGGAACTCCCGGACGAGCCCGCCGAACTGCCCCACCGTCACATCTTCTTCGGGCACGCCTACAAGCGGCAGCCGGGAGCGGCCGATCTGCTCCGGCGGTTCGTCCGCGGGGGAGGGGCACTGCTCGACCTCGAATACCTCGTGGACGACAACGGACGGCGGCTCGCCGCCTTCGGGTACTGGGCCGGCTACCTGGGCGCCGCCCTGGCCGTCCTCCAGCACCGGGGAAGGCTCGCCGCGCCCCTGACGCCCACCGACAAGGAGGCACTGGACGAGACGCTGCGCCCGGTGGCCGGCGACGAGGAGTTCAGCGCCCTGGTGATCGGGGCGCTCGGCCGCAGCGGGCGTGGCGCACGCGTCGCCTTCCACACGGCCGGGGTCGAACCCACCTGCTGGGACCTCGACGAGACCCGCGACCTGGACCGGGGGGCCCTGCTCGGCCATGACGTGATGGTGAACGCCGTCCTCGCCACCACCCCCGTCCCGCCCTTCCTCCGCGACACGGACCTCGACGACCCCGCCCGCCGCCTGCGCACGCTGTGCGACGTCACCTGCGACGTGGGCTCGCCCCTGAACGTCCTGCCGGTCTACGACCGCACCACCGACTGGACCGACCCCGCCCGCCGGCTGCGCGCGGAGCCGCCGCTGGACCTGATCGCCATCGACAACCTGCCGTCCCTGTTGCCGAAGGAGTCCGGCACCGACTTCTCGGCCGCCCTGCTGCCCCAGCTCCTCGACTTCGGTGTGAGCGGGCCGTGGGGGCGCTGTCTGGACCGGTTCCATCAGGCCTGCCGTGAACTCGGCATCGTAGAAGGGCAGTCGTGTGATGTCTGAGGTGGTTCCCGCGAGCGGCACCGTCCACTGGATCGGCGCCGGACTGTCCACCGGCAGCGGTCTGGCCGTGCTGTGCGAGGCGGCCGAGCGGGTACGGCTGTGGCACCGCACGGAGGAACGCGCTGCCGAGGCCCTCGACGGGCTCGGCCTCGCCTCCCGCGCCGAGCCCCGCGCCTACACGCCGGACGCGCTCGCGGCCGACCTCGCTGCGGGGGACGTCGTCGTGTCGATGCTGCCCGCTCCCGAGCACGCCGCACTGCTGGCCCTGTGCGTACGCGAGCGGGCACACTTCGCCTGCTCCAGCTATGTGTCCGACGCGGTGCTGGAGCAGGTGCCCGCGGCCGCGCGGGCCGGGATCGTCGTCCTCACCGAGGCAGGCCTCGACCCGGGCATCGACCACCTCTTCGCGCACAGCCTCGTCGGCCGCGCCCGGGAGGCGATCGGCGACGGCACGCCGGCCTCCTACAGTCTCACCTCCTACTGCGGCGGCGTCCCCGCCGTCCCGAACGACTTCCGATACCGCTTCAGTTGGGCCCCCGCAGGCGTCCTCAACGCCCTGCGCTCGCCCGCCCGTTACCTCGAGGACGGCGCCGAGACCACCGCCGACCGGCCCTGGGAGGCGACCCGGCGGCATGTCGTCGACGGCGAGACCTTCGAGGCCTATCCCAACCGCGACAGTGTCCCCTTCGTCGAGCAGTACGGTCTGCCGCCGGCCTGGAAGCCGCGTACCTTCGTCCGCGGCACCCTGCGTCTGGACGGCTGGCTGCGTGCCTGGGACGGCGTCTTCGCCGAGCTGCGGACCGGCGACGACGACCGGATCGCCGCCCTGGCCCAGGAGTTGGCCGCGAAGTACCCGACCACCGACGCCGACCGCGACCGGGTCGTTCTCGCGGTGTCGCTGGATGTGCGGGGCGGGGCCGGACAGGAGTGGTCGGGCGGCTACCTCCTGGACCTCGTGGGTGACGAGGCGGAGAGCGCGATGGCCCGCTGTGTCTCCCGCCCCCTCGCGCTCGGCGTCCGGCACATCCTGGACGGCTCCCTGCCGGCGGGCCTCAGCCGCGCGGCCGAGACGGCGGCCCGCTCCCAGGAGTGGCTGGGCGAACTGGCCCGGGAAGGCGTCCACTTCACGCTGCGGGTCGAGCAGTAGGCAGGCCCGGCGAACCGCGAAATGTGGCCGACCAGGATGTCCGTGAGGAGCGCGGCACGCGACAGCCCTAGTCGGTGACCGCCTCGTGCACCAGCCGCTTGAGGTCCGGGAAGATCGTGTGCGAGCTCTTCGGCCGCACCTGCGTCATGAACTGCACGGACAGGTCCCGGCTCGGGTCGACCCAGAACGTCGTGGTCGCGACGCCGCTCCAGCCGTACGTCCCGAGCCCCGAGGGTGCCTGCGTGCGGGCCGGGTCGATCACCACGGAGACGCTGAGGCCGAAGCCGACGCCGTCGTTTCCGGGTTCGTCGTGTGCGGGGCGGCTGCCGAAGGCACGCAGGTCGGCGCCGCCGGGGAGGTGGTTGGACGTCATCAGGTCGACCGTCTCGGGGGCGAGGAGGCGGGTGCCGTCGAGTTCGCCGCGGCGGCGCAGCAGTTCGGCGAAGCGGTGGATGTCGTGGGCGGAGGCGACCATCCCGCCACTGCCCGACAGGAAGCGCGGGCGGCCGTGCAGCGGGAGGCCGGGGATCGGCTCGATGCCACCGCCGTCCGCGTCGCCGTACAACTCGGAGAGTCTCGTGGCCTGTTCGTCGGTGACGCGGAAACCGGCGTCGGTCATCTTGAGCGGG
Source organism: Streptomyces sp. MMG1533 (assembly GCF_001279775.1). Taxonomy (GTDB): domain Bacteria; phylum Actinomycetota; class Actinomycetes; order Streptomycetales; family Streptomycetaceae; genus Streptomyces. Next base: position 203,602 of record NZ_LGDG01000001.1, read on the forward strand.
CCGAAGATCCGCTCGGCGAAGAACGTGTCCAGCGGCTGCCCCGACACCACCTCGATGATCCGGCCCAGCACGTTGGAGGCGACGGAGTAGTTCCACTGCGTGCCCGGTTCGAACTGCAGCGGCAGGCTCGCGTACACGTCGGTCGTCTCGGCCAGGTTCGAGCCCGGCACCACCGACGACTCCAGACCGGCCTCGCGGTAGAGGGCGTCGACGGGGTGCGTGTGGTAGAAGGCGAAGGTCAGGCCGGAGGTGTGGGTCATCAGGTGCCGCACCCGTATCGGACCGTCGGCAGGGCGGGTCACGGTGTCGGCGCCGGAGCCGCTCACGTACACCCGGGGCTCGGCGAAGGCGGGAAGGTGCCGGTCGACCGGGTCGTCCAGCGACAGGCGCCCCTCCTCCACCAGGATCAGCGCGGCGACCGCGGTGACCGGCTTGGTCATGGAGTAGATCCGCCACAGGGTGTCGGCCTCGACGGGCAGCCCGGCCGCGATGTCGCGGCGGCCGTGCGTCGTGAGGTGGGCGACGCGCCCGCCGCGGGAGACGGCCACGAGGTAGCCGGGCAGCCGGCCCTCGTCGACATAGTGGGCGAAGTGCTGGTCGAGTCGGTCCAGCGCCTTCGCGTCCAGCCCGACCTCACCCGGGTCCACCTCTTGTCGCAGCAGTGCCATCGTTCTCCTCCGTCGCGTTCGTCGAGGTGCGATCCGGCAAATACCCCGCCGGAACGACCTCAGACATCATCGTCGCGCAGGAACGGCCGAACGGTCCCCCGCATCCACATGATCGTCGATCGCTGTGAACGAACGCCCCGGCAACGCCCCGCAGGCCGTCGCACCTGCTACGGCCACCAGGGCGAGGACGGTCAACGGCAGCACCGGCCCGCCGCCGGACCCCATCAGCACGGTCGCGCTCGCCACCCCGACCGTCGGCCCGACGTTCATCGCGGTCTGCTGCAACCCGCCGGCCACCCCGGCCGACTCGACGGGGCTCTGCCGTACGACGACATGGGTCGCCGCCACCATCACCGTGCCGAAACCGGCCCCCAGCAGCGCGAAGCCGGTGAGGAGGGCGGGCGTGCCCGACGCCCGGGAGAGCAGCAGGACGCCGAGGGCGAGGACGGCCATCGCCGCCGCGGTCGTACGACGGGCACCTGCGCGGCGCAGCGACACCGCGCAGGCGGGCGCGGCGAGGACCATCAGCACCGCCAGCGGCAGACTGCGCAGGGCGCTGTGGAACGGGTCGAGGCCGAGAGAGTCCTGCAGCACGTACGTGACGACGAACAGCGTGCCCGACAGGGCGGCCGAGGCGGCCACCAGAATGCCCAGCGCCGAGCCGACGGCCGTCGAGGCGACGACGTCCGGCGGGATCAGCGGGCTCGCGGTGCGACGCTCATGCCGCACGAAGGCGGTACCCGCGACCAGCAGGACGCCGAACTCGCCGGCCGTCGTCCAGCCGGCGTCCGGCAGTGAGACGAGGGAATGGACGAGGCACGCCAGGGTCACCGCGAGCAGCAGGGCGCCGGGCACGTCCAGCCGGTCGGGTCGGGGCTGTTCCGGCCCCCGGACCGGCCGGGCGGGACGGGTCTGCTTCCGTCCGTTGGTCGGCCGGGTGCGAAGGTTCTGCTTCCGTCCGCGGGTCGGCCGGATGCGAAGGGTCTCCTCCGGTTCCCGCGCGGCCAGGGCGAGCCCGCCGAACACGGCCGTGGGCAGGACGTTCAGGAAGAAGACGGCCCGCCAGCCCGCCCCGGCCACCAGCGCCCCGCCCACCACGGGCCCTGCCGCGACCGCCACCCCGATCGCGGCGGTCCGTACGGCGATCGGCGTCCGCAGCCGGTCGGGCGGGAACGCGGCGCGCAGCATCCCGAGCGTGGCGGGCTGCGACAGCGCGCCGAACACGCCCTGCACGACCCGCAGTCCGATCACCCAGCCGACACCGGGCGCCAGCCCGATGCCCGCCGACGCGGCCCCGAAGCCGAGCATGCCGACGGCGAAGAGCCGCCGATGCCCGTAGCGGTCGCCGAGCCGACCCGCGAACACCAACAGGCTTGCCACCGCGATCAGATAGCCGGTGCTGGTCCACTGGACCTGCGCGAAGGACGCGCCCAGGTCCCGTTGCAGGGTGGGCTGCGCGACGGTGAGGACGGTGCCGTCCAGGGCGACGATCGCGGCCCCCACCACGCTGCTGACCAGGGTGAGACGATGACCGGTCATCCGGCCCCCTCCTGACCGAGATGTGCGTCCAGCGCGGCTCGCAGAAGCGGGGTGAAGTCGTCGGCGCCGGTGGCCAGTTGGAGACTGCCCCAGCCCCACAGCTGGGCGACGCCGTGCAGGTTCGCCCACAACGCACCGGCGATCAGCCGGGCATCGGCGTCCGGGCGGGCCCGGCCGACCAGGTCCACCAGGCGCCCGAACAGCGGCAGGCTGGTCTCCCGCAGGCCCAAGTGACCGCTGTTCAGCAGATCATGACGGAACATCAGCTCGTACATCCCGCGGTTGCCCAGTGCGAACTCCAGGTAGCAGCGCCCCAATGCCGTCAGGTGCGCGCGCGGGCTCGCACTCCCGTCCCCGACCGCCTCGGCCGCTCGCACCGCCAGCTCGCCGAAGCCGCGGCGTGCGATGGCCGACAACAGCTCCAGGTGGGTGGGGAAGTAGCGGCGCGGCGCCCCGTGCGAGACGCCCGCCCGGCGCGCGATCTCCCGAAGGGTCAGCGCCTGGGCGCCCTCCCGGGCCACCAGATCCACGCCGACGTCGATCAGGCGGGTGCGCAGCGCAGGCTCGGACTCACTCATAGACACTGTCTACCACTGTGAGTAGACAGTGTCTACTCGCTCGGGAGGGGCAGGAAGAGGACAGGAATACGCGGCTCGGCCCGCCGGGTTGATTCAGACATGACTCAGGACGCGCTGCTCCAACTGCTCTCCGAAGGCCACGGCGGGGTCCTGGTGACCCTCAAGCGTGACGGGCGGCCCCAGTTGTCGAACGTCAGTCACGCCTACTACCCGGACGAGCGGATCATCCGGGTCTCGATCACCGACGACCGCGCCAAGACCCGTAATCTGCGCCGCGATCCGAGGGCGTCCTACCACGTGACCAGCGCCGATCGGTGGGCGTACACGGTCGCCGAGGGCACGGCCGACCTCACTCCCGTGGCGAAGGACCCCTACGACGAGACGGTGGAGGAGCTCATCCGCCTCTACCGTGACGTCCTGGGCGAACACCCCGACTGGGACGACTACCGGGCCGCGATGGTCCGCGACCGCCGGTTGGTGCTGCGGCTGAAGGTGGAGCGGGCGTACGGGATTCCCAAGCGGGGGTGACGCTCAGGAGCGCCAGCGCCAGCGCCAGCGCCAGCGCCAGCGGCAGGGGCAGGGGCAGGGGCAGGGGCAGACAGGGCTGACCACGCCGAGGCCGGGGACCGTTCTCGGGGCGAGTCCCGGTCGTGCGGGCGCGGGGCCCTGCTCACGACTGGCCCCTCACGCTCCGCCCCCTCACGCTCCGCCCCCTCACGCCCCACCCCGCCGCACCGGAAACCCATGCTCCCGCGCCCCCGTCACGACGGCGAGCACCGGCACGAGCAGCGTCAGCACGCTCCACGGGAACGCCGTCGCGTCGAACAGGCCGAGCAGGACGCCGCCGACCACACCGCCGCCCGCCATCGCCGCGTTCCACAGCGTGACCAGCATCGCCTGCGCGGCGTCCGCCGCCTGGTCGCCGCCCGCGTCGGCCACGGCGGTCTGCAGCAGGGTGGGAGCCCCGCCCCAGCCCAGCCCCCACAGGGCGGCCGCCGCGTAGACGAGGGCCGGGACGTCCGCGAAGACGGCCAGCAGGGCTGCCGCCGCTCCGACCAGCAGGACGCTCGCCAGGGTCAGCCCACGCAACCGGCGGTCGATGCCGGCGCCCACGACCCAGATGCTCACCAGCGAGGCACCGCCGAACACCAACAGCACCAGGTCGGCCGAGCCGCCCATGCCGACCCGGTCCAGGAACGTGGCGATGTAGGCGTACAGGACGGTGTGTGCCAGCACGAACACCAAGGTCACGAACAGCACCGGCACGACACCGGGGACGGCCGGTGCCCGCATCATCGGGACCCGGCGGCCCGCCTCCTGCCCGGGCACGTCCGGAACCAGCAGCGCGATCCAGCCGACCAGGACCACGGCGACCACGGTCATCAGCGCGAACGCGACCCGCCAGCCCAGCGCCCCGCCCAGGAACGTGCCCGCGGGCACCCCCAACGACAGCGCCACCGGCACCCCCGCCATGACCACCGCGACCGCCCTGCCGTGCAACGGGACGGGCACCAGCCGCCGGGCGTACCCGGCCAGCAGCGCCCAGGCGAGTCCGGCGGCGACGCCCGCCACGAACCGGGCCGCCATGGTCAGCGGATAGCTCGCCGAGACGGCCGTGACGGTGTTGGCTACGGCGAACCCCGCCATCGCCGTCAGCAGCAGCCGCTTGCGCCGCCATCCCGCGGTTGCCGCGGACAGGGGGATCGCGGTGAGGGCCGTACCGACCGCGTAGACCGTCACCGCCTGTCCCGCCGCGGACTCGCTCACCGCGAGGTCCGAGCTCATCGCGGGCAGCAGGCCCGCCGGGAGGGTTTCGGTGAGGCTGGTGACGAAGACGGCGGTGGCCAGGGCGAGGAGGGCGGGCAGGGGGAGCCGACCGGAGGGGGCCGTCTCGGCCGACGGCTTCGAGGTGTGAGTGCGCATGCGGGCAGGGTCGGCCCTGACACCGGTGTCAAGTTCAAGTCCGCGCGCCCGTGGCCCGGGCGGCCCGGAAACTCTTCGACGGGGGTGGCGGCCGGGCTACGAGGGCCGACGATCACTCCGTGCGCACCGGCCGCCCCTGAAACCGGCCGGTGCGCACGGAGAGCATCCCCCCTCGGGGCCACCGCTGTCGCAGTGCGAGCAGAGCTGTTCTTTTCTGCTCTTTTCGGCCGATGTTCTTGCTGGAAACGTCATCTGTCAACGGGGCGGGGGAGCGCCCGGCGCACGACGTACCCCCGGAAGCGGTAAGCGGCTCCGGAGGTACGTGGGAGGCGACGGGGTCAGGCGGTCACTTTCTCCGGCTGCCGCACCCCCTGGGGGGTCCGCTCGCCGAGCTGCTCCGTCGGGACCTTGTGGGTCTCGCGGGCCGTGAGGGCGGCGATGACCGGCGGGACGCACAGGGCGGCGGTGAACAGGGCCACCGCCGACCAGTCGTCGCCGTTCGGGCCCGCGATCTGTGCGGCGAAGGTGACCGCGAAACCGGCCACGGCGAAGCCGATCTGGGTGCCGATGGCCATGCCGGACAGGCGGACGCGGGTGGAGAACATCTCGCCGTAGAAGGAGGGCCAGACACCGTTCGCGGCGCTGTAGACGACACCGAAGGTGACGATGCCGAGCACCAGGATCAGCGGGTAGGAGCCCGTCGAGATCGCCCACAGGTAGAGGAACATCGCGACCGCGCTGCCGGCGGCGCCGACCAGGAAGACCGGGCGGCGGCCGATGCGGTCGGACAGGGTGGCCCACAGCGGGATCGCGGCGAGTGCGACGAGGTTGGCGAGCGCGCCCACCCACAGCATGGAGGACCGGCTCATCCCGACCGAGTCGCCGGTCGCGTACGACAGTGCCCAGACCGTGAAGATCGTGCTGACCGAGGCGATCAGGGCGCCCGCGATGACCCGCAGGACGTCCGCCCAGTGCTCGCGGAGCAGGATCGCCAGCGGCATCTTGACGACGCCCTCCTCGGCGGTCTGCTGGGCGAAGGCCGGGGTCTCCTCCAGCTTGCGCCGGATGACGAAGCCGACCACGGCGACCGCGACGCTCATCCAGAACGGCACCCGCCAGCCCCAGGACAGCAGCTGGTCGTCGGGCAGCGCGGCGACGGGGATGAAGACCAGGGTGGCGAGCAGCTGTCCGCCCTGGGTGCCGCTGAGGGTGAAGCTGGTGAAGAAGCCGCGCCGCCGGGGCGGTGCGTGTTCCAGCGTCATGGAGTTGGCGCTGGCCTGCTCACCGGCCGCCGAGATGCCCTGCAGGACACGGCACAGGACGAGCAGGACGGGCGCGAGGGTGCCGACCTGGTCGCGGGTGGGCAGGCAGCCGATGAGGAACGTCGACAGGCCCATCAGGATCAGCGTGAAGACCATGATCTTCTTGCGGCCGAGCTTGTCGCCGAAGTGCCCGAGGAAGAGCGCGCCGACCGGGCGGGCCGCGTACGCGACGCCGAACGTGGCCAGCGACAGCAGGGTCGCGGTGGCCGGGTCGGACTCGTCGAAGAAGACCTCGGGGAAGATCAGCGCGGCCGCGCTGCCGTAGATGAAGAAGTCGTAGTACTCAAGGGCGCTGCCGATCCAGGCCGCCGTGGCGGCTTTTTTCGGCTGGCCGGGCGGTGCGGCGGCGGGGACGGACACGGCGTGCTCCTTCGGGGGAACTCCAACATAGGTGGAGTGAGCGGAGGGGAGAAGGGCCGGATCTCGGCTAATTAACCCACTGGGTAGTTAGTGGCGGTGGGTGGGATGTTGCGCCGACGTTTCCCACGTGTCAAGAGGTCGTGCCGAAGGATCTTCCCGCTCGAAGGGTTCCCGGTCGCTCCCGAGGCCCTCAGTCCGCCGCGCGCTCCGCGGTCAGGTAGGCGATGACCATGTCGCCGAGCATCGCGCGGTAGTGCTCGCGTCGGCCGGGATCGATCAGGTCGCGGCCGAACAGGGCGCCGAAGGTGTGCCGGTTGGCGACCCGGAAGAAGCAGAAGGAGCTGATCATCGCGTGCAGGTCGACGGCGTCGACGTCCGCCGTGAACAGCCCGGACTTCTGCCCCTGCTCCAGGATCCGGCGGATCACGTCGAGGGCCGGCGAACCGATCTTGCCGAGCTTCTCGGAGGCGGCGATGTGCACGGCCTCGTGGATGTTCTCGATGCTCACCAGGCGGATGAAGTCGGGGTGCTGCTCGTGGTGGTCGAAGGTGACCTCCGCCAGGCGGCGGATGGCCGCGACCGGGTCCAGGTGTTCGACGTCGAGCCCCTGCTCGGCCTCGCGGATCACCGCGTACGCCCGCTCGAGGACGGCTGTGAACAGCTGTTCCTTGCCGCCGAAGTAGTAGTAGATCATCCGCTTCGTGGTGCGGGTGCGGGCCGCGATCTCGTCGACGCGGGCCCCCGCGAAGCCGGCCCGGGCGAACTCCTGGGTGGCCACGTCGAGAATCTCGGCCTGGGTGCGGACGGCGTCACGGATGCGCCCGCCTGGTCGTGCCGGTTCTTCGACGCTGGTCATCGGGTTCCTTCGCACTACGGGGCAGTGCCGCAGATTGTAGAAGGAGGCGGCCGCGAAGGATGCCGATCACCGGCCGAGGGCTTCCCGCGATGCGGTGAGGCTGATATAGCTAACGTACCAGTTCGTACATTAGTGAGCCGCTCAGGAGGTCCCGCGTGGTGCCCAAGGACTCGTATCTCGTCGGTCTGATCGGTTCCGGTATCGGCCCGTCGCTCAGTCCAGCGCTGCACGAGCGGGAGGCCGACCGTCAGGGTCTGCGCTATCTGTACCGGCTCATCGACATCGAGGTCCTCGGTGTGCCGCCCGAGGAGGTGGGCGACCTGGTGCGGGCGGCCCGCGATCTGGGCTTCGACGGGCTCAACATCACGCACCCGTGCAAGCAGGAGGTCATCCCGCACCTGGACGCCCTCGCGCCGCAGGCCGAGGCGCTGGGCGCGGTCAACACCGTCGTCTTCGAGGAGGACGGCCGGGCCGTCGGCCACAACACCGACGTCACCGGCTTCGCCGCCTCCTTCGCGCGCGGTCTGCCCGACGCACCGCTGGAGCGGGTCGTGCAGCTGGGCGCGGGCGGTGCGGGCGCGGCCGTCGCGCACGCCACCCTCACCCTCGGCGCCGAGCGGGTCACGGTCGTGGACGCGATGCCCGAGCGGTCGTGCGGCCTCGCCGACTCCCTCAACCGCCACTTCGGCGAGGGGCGGGCACTCGCCGCCACCCCCGACCGGCTGGCCGAGCTGCTCGCGGGGGCCGACGGCCTCGTCCACGCCACCCCCACCGGCATGGCCGCCCACCCGGGCCTGCCCTTCCCCGCCGGACTCCTCCACCCCGGCCTGTGGGTGGCCGAGGTGGTCTACCGCCCCCTGGAGACCGAGCTGCTGCGCACCGCCCGCGCGCTCGGCTGCGCCACGCTCGACGGCGGCGGCATGGCCGTCTTCCAGGCCGTCGACGCGTTCCGTCTGTTCACCGGCCGGGAACCCGACAGCGCCCGGATGCTCGCGGACATCGCCGAGCTGGCCGGCGCCGTGACGGCACCGAAGTAGTACCGGGCGTCTCGAAAGACAGAGGTATCGACATGCGCACGTCCATCGCCACCGTCTCCCTCAGCGGATCCCTCACCGAGAAGCTCACGGCCGCCTCCCGGGCCGGCTTCGACGGCGTCGAGATCTTCGAGAACGACCTGCTCGCCAGCCCCCTCACCCCCGAGGAGATCCGCGCCCGTTGCGCCGACCTCGGTCTCACCATCGACCTCTACCAGCCGATGCGCGACATCGAGGCCGTGCCCCACGCCGAGTTCGCCCGCAACCTGCGCCGCGCCCGGCACAAGTTCGAGCTGATGAACCGGCTCGGCGCCGACACCGTCCTCGTCTGCTCCAGCGTCTCCCCCCTCGCCGTGGACGACGACGCCCTCGCCGCCGCACAACTCGGCCAACTTGCCGACCTGGCCCAGGACTTCGGCATCCGGGTCGCCTACGAGGCACTCGCGTGGGGACGGCACGTCAGCACGTACGACCATGCCTGGCACATCGTCGAGACGGCCGGCCACCCTGCCCTCGGCGCCTGCCTGGACAGCTTCCACATCCTCTCCCGGGACTCCGATCCCAAGGCCCTCGAAGGCATTGCGTACATCCCCGGCGAGAAGATCTTCTTCCTCCAGCTGGCCGACGCCCCGCTGCTCGCGATGGACGTCCTGCAGTGGAGCCGCCACTACCGCTGCTTCCCGGGCCAGGGCGGCTTCGACGTCGCCGCGCTCGTCCGCAGTGTTCTGCATACGGGATACGACGGTCCGCTCTCCCTCGAGGTCTTCAACGACGTCTTCCGACAGGCCGAGGCCGGTCCCACGGCCGTGGACGCCCGGCGTTCCCTCCTCGTCCTCCAGGAGACGGTCGGCATCGCCGCACCGCCGGCCTGCGTCGCCCCGACGGGCATCACCTTCGCCGAACTCGTGACGCCAGACGCCGAGCACCTCTCGGGAGTGCTCGGCGCCCTGGGATTCGCCCGCACCGCACGGCACCGCAGCAAACCCGTCGACCTGTGGCAGCAGGGCGAGGCCCGGCTCCTGGTCAACACCGGTACGGCCGTACGCCGTGACGGCACCGGGCTCGCCGCGATCGGACTGGAGTCACCGGACCCGACGGCCGCCGCCCACCGTGCCGAGGCACTGCTGGCCCCCGTCCTGCCCCGCCGCCGCGCCCTGGAGGACGCCCAGCTGGACGCGGTGCTCGCCCCCGACGGCACGGAGTTGTTCTTCTGCGCCACGGACCGCCCCGGACACCCCAACTGGCGCGCCGACTTCGAGGACATCGCCAAGGCGCCGGCACCCGGACGCACGGCCCGCATCGACCACCTCGCCCTCACCCAGCCCTGGCACCACTTCGACGAGGCGACCCTCTTCCACCGCAGCGTGCTCGGCCTGCACGCGCAGGAGAGCGTGGACGTCGCCGACCCCTACGGTCTGATGCGCAGCCGCGCCGTCACCAACGCCGACGGCAGCGTCCGGATCGCCCTCACCGTCGGCGCGGCACCCACCGACGACACGGTCCACGCCCAGCACATCGCGCTGGCCACCGACGACGTGGTCACCGCGGCCCGCCGCTTCGTCGAGGCCGGCGGCCGGCTGCTGCCGATCCCCGCCAACTACTACGACGACCTGGCCGCCCGCCACGAGTTCACCGACGGCGAGCTGGAGACGTACCGCGAACTCGGCATCCTCTACGACCGTGACGCACACGGCGAGTTCCGCCACTGCTACACCCCCACCATCGGACGCGTCTTCTTCGAACTCGTCCAGCGCGACGGCGGATACCGGGGCTACGGAGCCCAGAACGCCCCCGTCCGCCTCGCCGCCCAGCACACCGCGCGGCGGCTCACTGGCGGCTGACGGTCCGGGTCACGCCCGCGAAGACGGTCGTGGCCAGGATCCAGCCGGCGATCACCAGGGCGTACGACAGCGTCTGGTACGGGCCCTCCGGGGCGAAGGCACCCTCCTGGCCGAAGGAGATCACCGGCAGCAGCAGGTCGAGCGTGTAGAACACCGGGTTGAAGTCCGGGGCCTCGGACGGCTTGAGCGGGCGCGGGTGGTGCAGCGCGTAGGCGACCGAGCCGATCGCGAGCAGCGACAGCAGCCACACGCAGGCGCGCAGCGGGCGGAAGCCGTAGCCGACGGTGGCGTCCTGGACATGGCCCCACAGCCGGCCGTACCAGGGCAGCGTGGTGCGGTGGCGACGCTGCTTGGCGAGCTGGACGAGCCGGGCGGCCCGGTCGTCGCCGATGCGCAGATAGGCGGCCGTCAACTGCTCGTAGGAGTGCGGGACATGGCCGTCGCCGTCGCGCTCCAGCATCGGCAGGCGGCGCTCGGCGGGCTCGTGCGGGGTGAGCGTGGTGTACACGAGGCTGCTCAGCAGCACCTCGCTTGGGACCACCTCCGGTTCGAGGAACAGGACGTCGATCTGGGCGCGACGCAGATTCAGGGTGCCGTCCAAGCGGGGGCTCTTGCGCAGCCAGAGCTCGCCGATGGTGCAACTGCTGGCCCGCAGCGCCGCGTCGCCGGGATTCGACAGGATCGCGTACGACAGGTCGAGCCGGCCCGCGACCCGGCCGCCCCGCAGACCGATCCAGCCCCGTACCTGCGCGTTCCGCATCAGGAGGTCGCCCTCCACGGTGAGCGTCTCGGCGTCGAGGGCGTGGTGGCCGGGCCGGCTGAGCCGGGCCTCGTTCAGGTTGACCGACCCGGCGATGTTCGCGCCGTTGAGCCGCATCTCCCCGTCGATCCGCAGCCCGGGCGCCCACAGGTCGTCGCCGATGGTCACCTGGTTCAGCTGGAGCATCGGCTCCGAGCCGTCCGGGGAGGTGAGGTGCGCGCGGTCCAGGAACAGCGCACCGGCGATCTGGGCGCCGCCGAGCCGGACCGGTCCGCGCAGTCGGCAGTCCGTCATCCGCAGGACGCCCTCCACCTTCATCGTGGCGGCGGTCAGCCCCGGCAGCACGGACCAGCTGAGGTTCAACTGGCGCAGCCGGGCGCCGTACAGCAGGGGGGCTTCCTCGAAGAAGCAGTGGCTCAGCCGTACGGCGTGATCGGCCGTCCCGTACCGCAGGTCGAGTACGCCGGTGATGCGGGCGCCCGACAGTTTCAGGGCGGCTATCTCCCCGTCCTCCTGCGGTCCGTTGAGCAGCAGCGCGCGCAACACCGCTGCCCGGACGGTCCGTTCGGGTTCCCAGCCCGCCCCGTCGGCCGTGTCCTCGTCGTCCCCGGCACGGAAGTTCACGGACTCGCCCCGGGGAAAGGCCCGCCACACCCGCAGTTCGGCCGGCGTCAAGTTGTCGATCTCCATCAGCCGGGACTCTGACGTGCCGCACCTCGGGTGTCAACTCGTCGCGGCCGGTTGACGGTTCCGGTCGGCGCCGACCCGCTCCATCTCCTTCACGCACTGCTGCGGCGACCAGGGCCCGGGCCACCGGATGTGTTCGTGGCCCGGGCCGCCGCACGGAGTCGTTATGGGCGGGTGTTCCATTCTGCGATCACCGGTCGACCGTGTTCTGTGGACAGTCGGCTGAATGTCGCCGTCGCGAGCTGGAACAGCCGGCCGTCCGCCGGATCCAGTCCCAGCCGGCGTGCCGTCAGTACCCGCAGGAAATGGGAGTGCGCGATAAGGATCACGTCGCCTTCGTGCAGGGCGGCGTCCACCCGGGCGAGCACCCGGTCGGCGCGCAGTCCCACCTCGGCGGGCGACTCGCCCAGATGCCCGTCGGGGCCGGGCGGCACACCGTCGGTCCACAGGTACCAGTCGGGCCGGGTCCGGTGTATGTCGATGGTGGTGACGCCCTCGTAGGCGCCGTAGTCCCACTCGTGCAGGTCGGGATCGGTCACGACCCCGCTGATGCCCGCCAGTTCGGCGGTGCGTATCGCGCGGCCCAGCGGGCTGGCCAGCGCGAGAGCGAAGGTCCGTGACGAGACGAGCGGAGCGAGGGACTTGGCCTGTTCCTCGCCGTGCTGGGTGAGGGGCAGGTCGGTCCAGCTGGTGTGCTGTCCCGACCTGCTCCACTCCGTCTCGCCGTGGCGGACCAGCAGCAGATCCCCCACGGCCGGACCTACTTCGCCGACTCGACGGCGTGGCCGCCGAACTGGTTGCGCAGCGCCGAGATCATCTTCATCTGCGGCGAGTCGTCCTGACGGGAGGCGAACCGGGCGAACAGCGACGCCGTGATCGCAGGCAGCGGCACCGCGTTGTCGATGGCGGCCTCCACGGTCCAGCGGCCCTCGCCGGAGTCCTGCGCGAAGCCCTTCAGCTTGTGCAGGTGCTCGTCCTCGTCGAGGGCGTTGACGGCCAGGTCGAGGAGCCAGGAACGGATGACGGTCCCCTCCTGCCAGGAGCGGAAGACCTCGCGCACGTCGGTGACCGAGTCCACCGCCTCCAGCAGCTCCCAGCCCTCGGCGTACGCCTGCATCATGGCGTACTCGATGCCGTTGTGAACCATCTTGGAGAAGTGCCCGGCGCCGACCTTGCCCGCGTGGACATAACCGGACGGTCCCTCGGGCTTGAGGGCGTCGAAGATCGGCTGGAGCCGGTCGACGTGCTCCTTGTCGCCGCCGACCATCAGGGCGTAGCCGTTCTGCAGACCCCACACGCCGCCGGAGACGCCCGCGTCGACGAAGCCGATGCCCTTGGCACCGAGCTCGGCGGCGTGCTTCTCGTCGTCGGTCCAGCGGGAGTTGCCGCCGTCGACGACGGTGTCACCGGGGGAGAGGAGGTCGCCGAGTTCGTCGACGACGGACTGGGTGGGGGCGCCGGCCGGGACCATCACCCAGACCGTGCGCGGGGCTTCGAGCTTGCCGACCAGTTCGGGCAGGCCGCTCACGTCGGAGACTTCGGGGTTGCGGTCGTAGCCGATGACGGTGTGGCCGGCGCGGCGGATCCGCTCGCGCATGTTGCCGCCCATCTTGCCGAGGCCGATGAGTCCCAACTGCATGTCAGTTCACTTTCTTCAGTTCGCGGTAGGTGGCCACGAGGGCGGCGGTGGAGGGATCGAGTCCGGGGACGTCCGTGCCCTGGGTGAGGGCGGGCTCGACGCGCTTGGCGAGGACCTTGCCGAGCTCGACGCCCCACTGGTCGAAGGAGTCGATGTTCCAGATCGCGCCCTGGACGAACACCTTGTGCTCGTAGAGGGCGATGAGCTGGCCGAGGACGGACGGGGTGAGTTCCTTGGCCAGGATCGTCGTGGTGGGGTGGTTGCCCTTGAAGGTGCGGTGCGGCACCTGCTCCTCGGCGACGCCCTCCGCGCGCACCTCGTCGGCGGTCTTGCCGAAGGCGAGCGCCTGGCCCTGCGCGAACAGGTTGGCCATCAACAGGTCGTGCTGCGCCGCCAGGTCGTCGTTCAGCTCGCCCAGCGGGCGGGCGAAGCCGATCAGGTCGGCCGGGATGAGCTTGGTGCCCTGGTGGATCAACTGGTAGTAGGCGTGCTGCCCGTTGGTGCCGGGCGTGCCCCACACCACAGGGCCGGTCTGCCACTCCACCGGACTGCCGTCACGGTCCACCGACTTGCCGTTGGACTCCATGTCCAGCTGCTGCAAGTACGCGGTGAACTTGGACAGGTAGTGACTGTAGGGCAGGACGGCGTGCGACTGGGCGTCGAAGAAGTTGCCGTACCAGATGCCCAACAGGCCCAGGATCAGCGGGGCGTTGTCCTCGGCGGGTTCGTTCCGGAAGTGCTCGTCGACGATCCGGAAACCGTCGAGCATCTCCAGGAAGTGGTCCGGGCCGATGGCGATCATCAGGGACAGGCCGATGGCGGAGTCGTAGGAGTAGCGGCCTCCGACCCAGTCCCAGAACTCGAACATGTTGTCCGGGTCGATGCCGAACTCGGTGACCTTCTCCGCGTTCGTCGACAGGGCCACGAAGTGGCTCGCGACGGCCTTGTCCTCGCCTAGGCCGCCGGGGCCGTGCAGCAGCCAGGAGCGGGCCGAGGTGGCGTTGGTGATCGTCTCGATGGTGGTGAACGTCTTGGACGCGACGATGAACAGGGTCTCCGCCGGGTCCAGGTCGCGCACGGCCTCGTGCAGGTCGGCGCCGTCCACGTTCGACACGAACCGGAACGTCAACTCCCGTGCGGTGTACGCCCGCAGGGCCTCGTACGCCATCGCCGGGCCCAGGTCCGAGCCGCCGATGCCGATGTTGACGATGTTCTTGATCCGCTTGCCGGTGTGGCCGGTCCACTCGCCGGAGCGGACGCGGCCTGCGAAGTCGCTCATCTGGTCGAGGACCGCGTGGACCTTGGGGACGATGTTCTCGCCGTCGACCTCGATCACCGCGTTCGCGGGGGCGCGCAGCGCGGTGTGCAGTACGGCGCGGTCCTCGGTGATGTTGATCCGCTCGCCGTCGAACATGGCGTCGCGCAGCCCGAACACGTCGGTGGCGGCGGCGAGTTCCTGGAGCAGGGCGAGGGTCTCGTCGGTGATCAGGTGCTTGGAGTAGTCGATGCGCAGGTCGCCGACGCGCACGACGTACCGCTCGGCGCGGGCGGGGTCCGTGGCGAACAGCTCACGCAGATGCGGGTGCCACTGGGCGCGGTGGTCCTCCAGGGCCGCCCACTGCGGTCGCCGGGTGAGCCTGGGGGACTCGGAAGGGGAGTCAGACATGTGCGGGGATCTCCTTGGTGCCCTCGCCCCGCAGGGCGACGGCGTACATCTCGTCCGCGTCGAGGCGCCGCAGCTCCTCGGCGATGAGTTCGGAGGTGGTGCGGACCTTCAGTGCGAGGGTGCGCGAGGGCTGGCCCGGCAGGGACAGCGTGGCCAGCGGGCCCTCGGGGCGGTCGATGACGATCTCGCCGTTCGCGGTGCCCAGGCGTACGGCCGTCACCACCGGCCCCGCGGTGACGACCCGGTTGACGTTGACGCCGAGGCGGGCCTCCAGCCAGCGGGCCAGCAGTTCGGCGGCCGGGTTCTCCTCCTCGGCCTCCACTGCCGCCGAGGTCACCTTCACCCGGGCCTGGTCCAGGGCCGCCGCCAGCATCGAACGCCACGGCGTCAGGCGGGTCCAGGCGAGGTCGGTGTCGCCGGGCGCGTAGGAGCGGAGCCGGGCCTGAAGCACCTGGAGCGGGTTCTCCACCGCGTACAGGTCGGTGATCCGGCGCTGGGCGAGTGCGCCCAGTGGGTCCTTCGCCGGGTTCTCCGGGGCGTCCACCGGCCACCACACGACGACCGGTGCGTCCGGAAGCAGCAGCGGCAGGACGACGGAGTCGGCGTGGTCGGACACCTCGCCGTACGTCCGCAGGATGACCGTCTCGCCGGTGCCCGCGTCGGCGCCCACCCGCACCTCGGCGTCGAGGTGGGAGTTGGTGCGGTCGCGCGGGGTGCGGGCGTGCCGCTTGATGACGACCAGGGTGCGCGAGGGGTGCTCGTGCGAGGCCTCCTCGGCCGCCTTGATCGCGTCGTAGGCGTTCTCCTCGTCCGTGACGATGACCATCGTCAGGACCATGCCCACGGCGGGGGTGCCGATGGCGCGGCGGCCCTGCACCAGCGCCTTGTTGATCTTGCTTGCCGTGGTGTCGGTCAGGTCGATCTTCATGGCCTGCGCCAGCTCCGTCCGTCTCGTGCGAGCATCTCGTCGGCTTCCTCGGGTCCCCAGCTGCCCGACGCATACTGCGCCGGCCTGCCGTGGTTCGCCCACTGCTCCTCGATCGGGTCGAGGATCTTCCAGGACTCTTCCACTTCCTGGTGACGGGGGAACAGGTTGGCGTCGCCGAGCAGGACATCCAGGATGAGCCGCTCGTACGCCTCGGGGCTGGACTCCGTGAACGACTCGCCGTAGGCGAAGTCCATCGTCACGTCCCGGATCTCCATCGAGGTGCCCGGCACCTTCGACCCGAACCGGACCGTCATGCCCTCGTCGGGCTGGACGCGGATCACGATCGCGTTCTGGCCCAGCTCCTCGGTGGCCGTGGAGTCGAAGGGGGAGTGCGGGGCCCGCTGGAAGACGACCGCGATCTCGGTGACCCGGCGGCCGAGGCGCTTGCCGGTCCTGAGATAGAAGGGCACACCGGCCCAGCGGCGGTTGTCGACGTTCAGCTTGATGGCGGCGTACGTGTCCGTCGTGGAGGCCGGGTCGATGCCGTCCTCGTCGAGGTAGCCGCGCACCTGCTCGCCGCCCTGCCAGGCCGCCGCGTACTGTCCGCGCACCGCGTGGGCGCCGATGTCCTCCGGCAGCTTCACGGCCTTGAGCACCTTCAGCTTCTCCGTGAGCAGCGACTCGGCGTCGAAGGCGGCCGGCTCCTCCATGGCGGTGAGCGCCATCAGCTGGAGGAGGTGGTTCTGGATGACGTCCCGTGCGGCGCCGATGCCGTCGTAGTAGCCGGCGCGGCCGCCGATGCCGATGTCCTCGGCCATCGTGATCTGCACATGGTCCACGTACGACCGGTTCCAGATCGGCTCGTACATCTGGTTGGCGAAGCGGAGCGCCAGGATGTTCTGGACGGTCTCCTTGCCGAGGTAGTGGTCGATGCGGAAGACCTGGTCCGGCTCGAACACGTCGTGCACGAGCGCGTTCAGCTCACGCGCGCTCTTCAGGTCCCGCCCGAACGGCTTCTCGATGACCGCGCGTCGCCAGGAACCCTCGGGGGCGTCCGCGAGGCCGTGCTTCTTCAGCTGCCGGACGACCTTCGGGAAGAACTTCGGCGGTACGGAGAGATAGAAGGCGTAGTTGCCGCTCGTCCCGCGCGAGGCGTCCAACTCGTCGACGGCGGACCGCAGTTGCTTGAACGCCGTGTCGTCGTCGAAGTCGCCCGGGATGAACCGCATGCCCTCGGCGAGCTGCTGCCAGACCTCCTCACGGAACGGCGTGCGGGCGTGCTCACGGACCGCGTCGTGCACGACCTGCGCGAAGTCCTGGTCCTCCCAGTCGCGCCGGGCGAACCCGACCAGGGAGAAGCCCGGCGGGAGCATGCCGCGGTTGGCCAGGTCGTAGACGGCCGGCATCAGCTTCTTGCGGGACAGGTCGCCGGTGACACCGAAGATCACGAGACCGGACGGGCCGGCGATCCGGGGGAGGCGGCGGTCCTGGGGGTGGCGCAGGGGGTTGGACCAGTCGGCCGCGGGGAGGACCGGGACGGTCACCTCCGGCTCGGTCTCCTCGGTCTCCGCTGTTACCGGAGCCGTCGTTTCGGGAAGTTCCTCGCTCATTCCCCGTCAACCCCCTTGCTGGTCAGGGACTTCGTCACGGCGTCCAGCGTGTCCTGCCAGGCCACCTCGAACTTGGCGACGCCCTCGTCCTCCAGCTGCTGCACGACCTCGTCGTAGGAGACCCCGAGCTTCTCCACGGCGGCCAGGTCGGCGCGGGCCTGCGCGTAGCCGCCGGTGACGGTGTCGCCGGTGATCCGGCCGTGGTCGGCGGTCGCGTCGAGCGTGGCCTCCGGCATCGTGTTGACCGTGCCGGGTGCGACCAGATCGTCGACGTACAGCGTGTCCTTGTACGCGGGGTCCTTCACACCGGTCGACGCCCACAGCGGCCGCTGCTTGTTGGCCCTGGCGCCGCCGAGGGTGGTCCAGCGCTCACCGGCGAAGACGGTCTCGTACGCCTCGTAGGCGAGCCGGGCGTTCGCCAGCGCCGCCTTCCCCTTCAGGGACAGGGCCTCGTCCGTGCCGATGACCGTCAGCCGCTTGTCGATCTCGGAGTCGACGCGGGAGACGAAGAAGGAGGCGACGGAGTGGATCTCGGAGAGGTCGAGGCCCTTCGCCCGGGCCTTCTCCAGGCCGGCGAGGTAGGCGTCCATGACCTCGCGGTACCGCTCCAGGGAGAAGATCAGCGTGACGTTGACGCTGATGCCGGCACCGATGACCTCGGTGATGGCCGGCAGGCCCGCCTTCGTCGCCGGGATCTTGATCATGACGTTCGGGCGGTCCACCAGCCAGGAGAGCTGCCTGGCCTCGGCGATCGTGGCCGTCGTGTCGTGGGCGAGGCGCGGGTCGACCTCGATGGAGACCCGGCCGTCACGGCCGCCGGTCGCCCTGTATACGGGATGCAGGATATCGGCTGCGGCACGCACGTCGGCGGTCGTCATCATGCGGACGGCCTCGTCGACCGTGACGCCCCGCACGGCGAGGTCGGTGAGCTGCTCCTCGTAGCCCTCTCCGGAGCCGATGGCGGCCTGGAAGATGGACGGGTTGGTGGTGACGCCCACCACGTGCTTCGTCGCGATGAGTTCGGCCAGGTTGCCGGACTCGATCCGCTTGCGCGACAGGTCGTCCAGCCAGATGGAGACGCCCTCGTCGGACAGGCGCTTGAGTGCTCCCGCGGTCGCGGTTGCTTCGGTCACTTTGATCATCTTCTTTCTGGCGATCGGATCAACCGCGCGCGGCGGCGAGGGATTCCCTGGCGGCGGCGACGACGTTCTCGGCGGTGAAGCCGTACTCGGTGAACAGGGTCTTCGCGTCTGCGGAGGCGCCGAAGTGTTCGAGGGAGACGATGCGTCCTGCGTCACCTACGAACCGGTACCACGTGAGGCCGATCCCGGCCTCGACCGCAACGCGGGCCTTCACGGACGGGGGAAGGACGCTCTCGCGGTACTTGCGCGGCTGCTCCTCGAACCACTCCACGGACGGCATCGACACCACCCGGGTGCCGACCCCCTCGGCCTCCAGCCGCTCCCGCGCGGCGACGGCGAGCTGCACCTCGGAGCCGGTGGCGATGAGGACGACGTCCGGGGTCTCGGTGGAGGACTCCGTGAGCACGTAACCCCCGCGAGCCGCCTCCGGGTTCGGGGTGTAGGCCGGCACGCCCTGGCGGGTGAGCGCGAGACCGTGCGGGGCCGGGTTGGTGGCGTGCCGCTTGAGGATCTCCGCCCAGGCGATGGCGGTCTCGTTGGCATCGGCCGGCCGCACGATGTTCAGGCCGGGGATGGCGCGCAGGGACGCGAGGTGCTCGACCGGCTGATGGGTCGGGCCGTCCTCGCCGAGGCCGATGGAGTCGTGCGTCCAGACGTACGTCACGGGCAGCTGCATCAGCGCGGACAGCCGGACGGCGTTGCGCATGTAGTCGGAGAAGACGAGGAACGTGCCGCCGTAGATGCGGGTGTTGCCGTGCAGCGCGATGCCGTTCATCTCTGCGGCCATGGAGTGCTCGCGGATGCCGAAGTGGATCGTGCGGCCGTACGGGTCGGCCTCCGGGAGCGGGTTGCCCTTCGGCAGGAAGGAGCTCGTCTTGTCGATGGTGGTGTTGTTCGAGCCGGCCAGGTCGGCGGAGCCGCCCCACAGCTCGGGGAGCACCGCGCCGAGTGACTGGAGCACCTTGCCGGAGGCGGCGCGCGTCGCGAGGGACTTGCCCTCCTCGAAGACCGGCAGCGCGTCCTCCCAGCCCTCGGGCAACTGACCTGCGACGACCCGGTCGAAGAGCTTCGCGCGCTCGGGCTGGGCGCCGCGCCACTTGTCGATCCGCTTGTCCCAGGCGGCGTGCGCCTCGGCACCGCGGTCGAGGGCCCGGCGGGAGTGGGCGAGGACCTCGTCCGCCACCTCGAAGGACCGCGACGGGTCGAAGCCGAGGAGGCGCTTGGTGGCGGCGACCTCGTCCTCGCCTAGAGCGGAGCCGTGCGAGGCCTCGGTGTTCCGGGCGTTCGGCGCGGGCCAGGCGATGATCGTGCGCATCGCGATGATCGAAGGCCGCTCGGTGTCGGCCTGCGCGGACCTGAGGGCCGCGTACAGGGCGTGGACGTCGATGTCGCCGTCCTCGGCGGGCTCGATCCGCTGCACGTGCCAGCCGTACGCCTCGTACCGCTTCAGCACGTCCTCGGAGAACGCGGTCGCCGTGTCGCCCTCGATGGAGATGTGGTTGTCGTCGTAGAGGAAGACCAGGTTGCCGAGCTTCTGGTGGCCGGCCAGGGACGACGCCTCGGCGGAGATGCCCTCCTCCAGGTCGCCGTCGGAGACGATCGCCCAGATGGTGTGGTCGAAGGGCGACTCGCCCTCGGGGGCCTCCGGGTCGAACAGGCCGCGCTCGTAGCGGGCGGCCATCGCCATGCCCACCGCGTTGGCGACACCCTGCCCGAGCGGACCGGTGGTGGTCTCGACGCCGGCCGTGTGGCCGTACTCGGGGTGCCCGGGCGTCTTCGACCCATGGGTCCGGAAGGACTTCAGGTCGTCGAGCTCCAGCTCGTACCCGGCGAGGAAGAGCTGGGTGTAGAGGGTGAGCGAGGTGTGGCCGGGGGACAGGACGAAGCGGTCACGGCCCGTCCACTCCGGGTCGGCCGGATCGTGACGCATCACCTTCTGAAAGATCGTGTACGCCGCCGGGGCCAGGCTCATCGCCGTGCCCGGGTGTCCGTTGCCGACCTTTTGCACGGCGTCAGCCGCCAGCAGACGGGCGGTGTCGACGGCACGCCGGTCGAGTTCGGTCCATTCGAAGCTGTCCGGTGTCTGCGTGCTCATCTTCAAGAAGTCCTCGATCGGAGCGAATAGCGGATCTGATGCGTTCAAACTTAAAAGTCTGACTTTTACGAGGGAAGGTCGCGGTGTGTCAGCCTGTGGTGAAAGTGGGACACGGACGGCTCTACCGAGGCGGCACGAGAAGGACATGGCGGACAGAACCATCCAAGGGGGAGACGGTGACGGGGGCGTGGACGGGATCAGAACGTTCCCCTTCCCGGTCGAACTGAGCGTCGGCGGTGTCGGCATGCAGGTCGGCCCGATGGGAGCCGGCCGCACCTGGCACGCGGACGCACCGCTGGAACGCGTGCACCGCATCGACTTCCACGTCGTCATGCTCTTCAGCGACGGCCCCGTACACCACATGATCGACTTCGCCGAGTACGAGGCGACGGCCGGCGACCTGCTGTGGATCCGCCCCGGGCAGGTCCACCGCTTCTCGTCGACGAGCGAGTACCGCGGAACCGTCCTGACCATGCAGCCCGGCTTCCTGCCCCGCGCCACCGTCGAGGCCACCGGCCTGTACCGCTACGACCTCCCGCCCCTGCTGCGCCCCGACGAGCGCCGGCTCGCCGCGCTCCGGGCCGCCCTTTCCCAACTCCGGCGCGAGTAAGAGGACTCGAGCACCCTCCCGCTGAGCCTGCACACCTCGGTACTGCGCCACACCCTGACCGCGTTCCTCCTGCGGCTGGCCCATCTCGCCGCGAGCTCGGCGGAGGCGGCCCGACGACAGTCGGACACCACCTTCACCCTCTTCCGTGACGCCGTCGAGAGGGGCTTCGCCACCAACCACAGCGTCAGCGCCTACGCCGACGCCCTCGGCTACTCCCGCCGCACCCTCGTCCGCGCGGTCCGCGCCGCCACCGGCGAGACCCCCAAGGGCTTCATCGACAAACGCGTGATCCTGGAGGCGAAGCGCCTGCTCGCCCACACGGACATGCCGATCGGCCGGGTCGGCGCCGCCGTCGGATTCCCCGACGCCGCGAACTTCTCGAAGTTCTTCCACCAGCACACGGAGCTGACGCCGGCGGCGTTCCGGGCGGAGTTGCGCTGAGGCCGCCGCGGTTCACGCCGGGCAGGGTGTCGGCCGGCCGATGCCGAAGCGGTCCTGTTCGGCGTCGGTGAGGTTGCGGTCCGCGCGGGTGCAGGCGGCCCGGATCCAGGAGGCGAGGTCGGTGGACCACAGGGTCGCGCCGGGCTGCCTGATCGAGGAGGCGTCGACGACCAACTCCATGCTTTCGTCGTAGATGTGCCGGGCCGCGTCGGTCGCCGACAGCAGGTGTCTGCCGTCGGGGGTGAAGACCAGGTCCCCCACCGGCTGACAGGGGCTGCCCACGCACTCGGCCGGTGCGGTGTCCGTGGTCAGGGCCGGGCCCAGGGCGCGTCGGGTCGCGACGTCCACGAGGAGGACACGGCCCTGGTCGCCGCCGAGGGCCAGCAGCCGGCCGTCGGGGGAGAACTCCGCGCTGAGCACCTCGCCGATGTGCGCGGGCATCCGGTCGCCGATCCGCCGACGGTCGGGCACGTCCCAGAAGGCGTACGTGCCGTCCTCGCTCGCGACGGCCAGCGTCTTTGCGTCCGGGCTGAAGGCGAGACCCCGGACATACGAGTCGTAGCCGCCGAGCGTGCCCAGGACACGCCCCTCGACGACGTCCACCAGGACGGCGGTGCCGCCCTCCGTACCGGCGACGAGCAGCGAACCGTCCCGGCTGAAGGCGAGCTCGCGGACGTTCTCGTCCCCCTCCGGCACCTTCACGAGCAGCTTGTGGTCGGCGACCCGGCGGACGACGATGTGACCGTCGTAGGTCGCGGCCGCGACCAGACGCCCGTGGTCGCCGAGGGTGACGGCGGTGGTCATGGTCCCCAGGGACCAGTCGGCACGCCGGGTGCCGGAGGTGACGTCCCACCCTTTCACCGACCCGTCGTCGGAGGCCGAGAACAGCGTCCGCTCGTCCTCGCTCAGCGCCAGCGCCCGCAGGGACACCGACGACGCCTGTCCGCTGAGTCCATGACGCAGCGTCAGCCCGCCCACGGTGATGGTGCCGTCGGCACCTCCGACCGCCACCCGGCCGCCAGACCCGCGGCCCACGGCTACGGCGACGGCGTCACCCGGGCTGCCCCGCACCACTTCACCCAGCGTCCCGGGCCCGCGCACGTCCCAGACGGCCAGCCTGCCCGTGCCCTGCACACCCCAGATCATCGAGGTCCCGTGGTCGAGGAAGACGGCGCTGGTCCCCGACAGATGGTCCCTCGACAGCCGTTCGCCGATGAACTCCCAGGATCCGACCTCCCACAGGCGTGCCCCCGTCTGTGAGCCGCCGGTCACCAGCACCCGGCCGTCCGGGCTGAAGGCCAGGGCGTCGACCGGGTTGGCGCGGGCAGCGGGTTCGGGCTCGACGACCACTTTCCAGCCGTCGGTGCGCCACACCGTCAGTGCGCCGAGCCCGGTGCCCGCGGCCAGATGGGTGCCCTTGGGATCGA
The DNA here is from genome assembly GCF_001279775.1 of Streptomyces sp. MMG1533. Lineage (GTDB taxonomy): Bacteria > Actinomycetota > Actinomycetes > Streptomycetales > Streptomycetaceae > Streptomyces. Next base: position 226,728 of record NZ_LGDG01000001.1, read on the forward strand.
AGGCCAGCGTCCGTGCCGCACCGGCCCGCTTCTTCCCGGCCGACACCGACAGCTTGGTCAGGCACCGTCCGGTCCGGGTGTCCCACACCAGGACGTCACCCCGCCAGTCGCCGGAGACCAGGAGCCTGCCGTCGGGACTGAAGGCCACCGTGTTGATGAAGTTGGTGTACTCGGTGAGCCCGTTGTCGTAGATCTGGGCGTGTCCCTTCAGGGGCGCGCTCCACCGGTGGTCCTTCAGATGCCGGATGCGCAGCGTGTTGTCGTTGGCGGGCATGGCCAGTGAGGCGCTGTCCGGGGAGAAGGCCACGGCGGTGGGGGAGGCCACCGGTATCAAGTCGTTGCCCGGGTCGGGCCGCCCACGGCTCTGCGGAACGGTCATCCGCTCGGTCACGCGCCGCTCGGCGACGTCCACCAGCTGGACGCTGCGCGGATCGCCGCGTGTCGCGACTGCCAGCCACCGCCCGTCCGGGCTGAAGACCGGCGTGCCGACCGGGCCCCGGATGTTCCAGGCGGGCCGCCCCGTCGGCAGGGTGACGAGACGGACGCCGTCCCGCAAGGGGACCGCCAGGAGCCGGCCGCCGGGCTGGACCGCCAGCGGCAGATGACGGAGCGGATCGTCCCGCCGAGCGGCCGGGACTCCCGCCAGCACGTCGAGGAAACGGGCCTGGCGCGGACGGGTCCGCAGCGCGGTGAACAGTGCTCTGCGGGCCTCGACCGTGGGCCGTTCCCCGACCGCCTCGCGCCCCAGCAACAGCCCCAGGTCCAGCCCGTCCTTCAGGGCGTCCTCGGAGCGCGTCGCCAACTCGCGCGAGCGGGCCTGGTGGGCCGCCTCCACCTGGGCGAGCCCCACGATCAGGGCGACCGTCGTCAACACCGCCGCGAACACCGTCCCGGCGCCCCACCGCCGGCGGGCGGCGGAGCGCCCCTTGGCGATGTACTCCCGCTGCAGACCGGTCGGACTCGACTCGGCGTCGGCCGTGCTGTCGGCCAGCCACCCCACCGCGGTCCTGAGGTCCCGGCCGCGCAGCAGCGCACTGCGCCGACGGCCGTTCACGCTCCACTCGTAGGCCTGCGCCAGCAGCAGCGTGTGTCTGTGGACCCGATCCAGATCGAGCGCGAGCACGCGCACGAGTTCGTCGGTGTCGTCGCCGTTCGTCTCCTGAATCGGGTCCAGTGCCTGCGGCAGGTCCTGCCGTGGCACCGCCTCGTGCACCAACGGCACGATCCGCTTGCCGTACTCCACCGCCAGAGCGAGCTCCTCGCGGCACATGGCGGAGCTCACCGAACGCGGTGTGACGACGAAGAGGAACACGTCCGAGCGGCGGATGCCGTCCGCCACCTCGTCGCGCCACTGCGACGACACCGGGATGTCGACGAGATCGATCCATACGTTGACACCCTTGTCCCCGAGCCGCTCCTTGAGCCCTTCGACGTCCTCGCGGTCCTGGCGCGAGTAGGAAACGAACACATGCTTTCCGGGGTCGGCCGCGGGGCCAACTCGCTTGCGCAGACGCATGAGTTGAGCATGGGGGACGGAAACGGGCCCGGGCATGGCGAGTACGGAATATGCGCTCATGTACGTATGCGCGAGTGGGGTCCGTGAGGAGCCCGCATCCGCGGTACTCCTCACGGAGAAGGCGTCAGTGACCGAAGTTGAACCAGTTCACGTTCACGAAGTCCGCCGACTGGCCGCTGGTGAACGTCAGATACACGTCGTGCGTGCCCGTCACGGAGCTGATGTTCGCCGGGACCGTCCGCCACGACTGCCAGCCGCCCGTGTCGGCCAGCGAGAAGCTGCCGACGGGTGTGCCGGTACGGCTGTCCAGGCGGACCTCGACCAGACCGCTGACGCCGCCCGCCGCGCCGCTCGCGACCCGGGCGACGAACTGGGTGGCCGCCGTGGAGCCGAAGTTGACGCCCCGGTAGAGAGCCCAGTCGCCGTTGGCGAGGGAGCCGATGTTCTGGCCGCCGCCGGTGTCGGAGGTGGTCTCGGTGCTGGTGCCGGACTGGCCGTCGAACGACTCGGCCTGGATGGCGCTGTAGGCGTCACGGTTGCCGGTCGGCGGGGGAGTGGTGGTGCCGCCGCCGGTGGCCGACAGCACCTGCACGTAGTCCACGGTCATGGGGACGCCGGAGCGGGTGTCGCCGTCCAGGCCGCCGCCGAACGCGTCGGGGAAGGCGCCGCCCATCGCCACGTTCAGGATGACGAAGAAGCCGTGGTTGGTGGCGTTGGACCAGGTCGTCGCGTCGACCTGGCCGGCGGTGACGGTGTGGAAGTTGACGCCGTCGACGGAGAAGCGGATCGCCTCGGGGCTCACCGAGCGGTCCCACTCCATCGTGTAGGTGTGGAAGCCGGACTGGCAGGTCGTGCCGGGACAGGAGGTCGAGTTGCCGAGGCCGGTCGTCTCGTTGCACGGGCCGCCCGGATTGGTGCCGCAGTGCATCGTGGCCCACACGGTGTTGCGGCCCTGGACGTTCTCCATGATGTCCAGCTCGCCGACGCTCGGCCAGTTCTGGTAGTTGCCGCGATAGGGCGCGCCCAGCATCCAGAACGCCGGCCAGTAGCCCTCGGCCGCCGTGCCGGTGACGTTCGGCATCTGGATGCGGGCCTCGACGCGCAGCTTGCCGCCCGACGGGGGCTGGAAGTCGGTGCGGTTGGTCTCGATGCGGCCCGAGGTCCAGTTGCCGGCCGCGCTGCGCAGCGGGGTGATGCGCAGGTTGCCGTTGCCGTCGAGCGAGACGTTGTTGGTGCTGCTCGTCATCGTCTCGACCTCGCCGGTGCCCCAGTTGGCGGGGCCGCCGGGATACGAAGTCCCGGTGGCGTACTGCCAGTTGGAGGTGTTGACGCCGGTGCCCGCGGCACCGGTGAAGTCGTCGAGGAAGACCTGCGACCAGCCCGCCGGGGGCGTGGGCGCGGAGGCGTTCGCGGACGGGGAGGCCACTGTGGCAGCGGCCGCCGCGAGGCCCAGGGTGCTGACGACGGCGACGAACGCCCGACGGAACGGGCGCCGTCTGCGGGGTATGCCGGAGGAATCACTCATGGGGGTGCCTCTCGGGTACGGAATGGGGTGCGCGGGTGCCTTGGAGACACCTTGAGAGCCTTCTGAGAGCGCTCTCAAAGTGCGCCCAATGTGCTCCCGGTCACTCCGGCCGTCAAGAGGTGTAACAGTGAAAGTCCTTCTGCCCCAGGTGAGTTAACCCGATGAAGACATGAATGTGCTAAAGCGCGCTGCCGGCCTTCCAGTCCTCCCACGACAGGTTCCAGCCGTTGAGTCCGTTGGCCGGATCGACGGTGTCCTCGCCGGAGTTCTTCACGACGACGACGTCACCGAGCATCGAGCTGTCGTAGAACTTGTAGCCGGCCACGGAGCTGTCGCTCGCGCCCTTCGCGTCGTGGAGACCGATGCAGCCGTGACTGGCGTTCTCGCTGCCGAACACCGAGGTGGACGCCCAGTAGTTGCCGTGGACGAAGGTGCCGGACGTGGTCAGCCGCTGGGCGTGCGGGACGTCCGCGATGTCGTACTCGTCGCCGAGGCCGACCGTCGAGGACTCCATGCGGGTCTGTTCGAACCGCTCGCTGATCACCATGATCCCGGACCAGGTGGTGTGGTCGGCGTCGCCGCCCGACACCGGGTAGGTGGCAGTGGTCACGCCGTCGCGCCGGACCGTCATCCGCTTGGTGGCGAGGTCGACCGTACTGATCTGCTCGCGGCCGATGTGGAAGGTGACGTCCTTCGACTGCATACCGTAGACACCATCCGTTCCCTCGATGTCCTTCAACCGCAAACCGAGCGTGATCGTGGTGCCGGCCGCCCAGTACGTCTCGGGCCGGAAGTCGAGCCGGGTGTCGCTGAACCAGTGTCCGACGACCTCGACCGCGGGCTCGGCGGTCACCGTGATCGCCTTCTCGACGGCGGCCTTGTCCGTCACCGCGTGCGTGAAGTTGATCGACACGGGCATACCGACGCCGGACGTCGAGTTCGCCTCGGGCGTGAAGTAGCCGACGAAGGTCTCGCCGGGCGACTTCGTGGTGAACGTCGCGCTCTCCTCGGTGCCGCCCTCCGCCTCGGCGGTGACCTGGTACTTCGTGCCCGAGTACGGGTTCTCGGCCGAGGTCCATCTCGTCCGGGCGTCGTTGAAGGAGCCGGCCAGCGAGGAGCCGTCGTTGCCGGTGACCTCCACGGAGGTGAGCGTGCCGTCGGTCACGGTCACCTCGACGGGGCTGGTGAAGCCGGCCTTCTTGGTGCCGTCGGCGGGGGTGACGGCGATGACCGCCTTCTTCGTGGCGGCCCGTACGGAGGCCGTCGACGTCTTTCCCTCCGAGGCATCTGCCGTGCCGCCGTCGCACCCGGTGAGTACGGCGGCGGCGGGGACCGCGCCGAGCAGACCGAGCAGCCCGCGCCGGGACCACCCCTTTGACTGCCGCTCGGACCGGTTCGGTATGTGCGGGACGCCCACGGCACGCCTTCCTGAGATATCCATCTTTGCGGGTGCATCGTGCGCCTCGTACCTTGGGTGATCCTTTGAAACGGCGGATCGCTGTCTGAGATTCCGGTGAAGAGATTCCGGTGAAGACCCCCACCGGCGTCGGACGCGCGTCAGGCGTTCGTCGTCACCGACGGCCCGGCCGCCACCGGCTCGCTCGGACCGAACCGCTCGTGCACCCGTCGCAGCGGCTTCGGCGCCCACACCGAGGGCGGCACCCAGACTGAGCAGCGTCGTCACGATCGTGCGCAGCGGGATCAGCAGCGAGCCGGTGAAGGCGAACAGGAGGACGAAGATCCCGGCGAGGACGGTGCCGGCCGCCCAGGGCGCCCGGTCCCGGAGCATCTGCCGGAAGTCGACCAGCCGGGCCGCCGGGCCGGTGACCTGGACGGGTTCGTCGCCGCGCAGCTCCCGTACCCGCTCGACCAGACCGGTCGCCGCCGGGCCGTCGACGCTGCCGTTCGGCCGGAGGCGGACGAGCATGCCGCCGTCCGGCAGCGGGTTCGCGTCCGTGAACTCCGGCAGCGCGCGGATCGGGCGGTCACCGCCGCGTCGGTGCCCGGCTTCACGACGACCGCCACCGGCGACACCCAGTGCCGGGTGGGAAGTGCTCGTCCACGGTGTCGTACAACGCCGGGCCTCGGTGTCTGCGGGCACCTGGCGCGCGTCCCCGAGGTTGATGGTCATGCCGGTGACGGGCAGGGCGAGCACGAGCAGCGCCGGTACGACCGTGCCGAGGACGAGGACCTTGCGGCGGGCCGAGAAACGGGCGAGGCGGGCGAAGAGGCGGCCCTCCTCACGCCCTGGCCCGGGGCGTGACGGGGCGATCCTGCCGCCGAACCCGGCCGGCATCGCCGGCGGCAGGGTGATCGCCGCGAGCATGTCGATGACGACGACCGCGGCCACCGCGAGTCCCACGCTGCGCAGGAAGGTGCTCGGGAACACCAGCAGCCCGGTCGGACTGTGCGGCCCGGATCCCCCGCTAGGGGGAGCCCGGAGCCACCAGACCCGTCTCGTAGGCGCAGATCACCGCCTGCACCCGGTCCCTGAGGCCCAACTTGCCCAGCACGTTGCCGACATGGGCCTTGACGGTGTGTTCGCTGACGAACAGGGTCGTCGCGATCTCCGCGTTGGACAGCCCGCGCGCCAGCATCCGCAGCGTCTCCACCTCGCGGGCGGTCAGCACGCCCAGCCGGTCCGGCGCCGCCTCGGCGACGGACTCTGCGTGCCGGCGCCGCACGATGTCCGCGACCAGCCGACGCGTCACCGCCGGAGCCGGCAGCGAGTCGCCCGCCGCGACCACCCGGACCGCGTGCACCAGGTCGTCCCGGCGCACGTCCTTCAGCAGGAACCCGCTCGCCCCCGCGTACAACGCCTCGTACACGTACTCGTCCAGGTCGAACGTGGTCAGCATGACCACCTTGCAACTCGACTGCGCGCACACCCGCCGCGCCGCCTCCAGGCCGTCCATCACCGGCATCCGGATGTCGAGCAGCAGCACGTCCGGCGTGTGCCGCAGCACCGCCGCGACCGCCTCGCCGCCGTCCCCGGCCTCGCCGACCACCTCGATGTCCGCCTGCGCCTCAAGGATCATGGTGAAACCGCTGCGGACCAGCTCCTGGTCGTCGGCGACGACAACCCGGATGCTCACCCGAGAGCCGCCTGCCGGTCGACGTTCGTCGGCAGCCGTACGACGACCCGGAAACCGCCGTCCGGCCCGCGCCCCGTCTCGGCGCGGCCCCCACAGGCAAAGGCCCGCTCCCTCAGCCCGATCAGCCCGTGCCCGCCGCGGGAGTGCGCGGGGCCCTGGCCGTCGTCCGTCACCGTGACCGTCAACTCGTCCTCCGCCCAGTCGAGTTCGACCCGTGCGGAGGAAGCGTACGCGTGCTTCACCGTGTTGGTCAGGGCTTCCTGCACGGCACGGTACGCGGCGACTTCCGTGTCCGGAGCCGGCGCCCGTGGCTCCCCGGCGACACACAACTCCACCTGCAGACCGGCCGATTCGGACACCTGCCGGACCAGAGCCGGCAGCCCGGCGAGATCCGGCTGCGGCAATCGGGCCAGACCGGCCCTGCGTGGCTCCTCAGCGCACGGTCGTCCCGGTATCGCGACGGGGCGGGCGGCTGCTCCTCACCGGTGAGAGGGATATCGGCGGGGCGGCGGTCGGCGTATGCGGTATGCCGTCGGCTCGGTGTCCACGGTCTTCCGTATACGGGTGACCTGGTGTCCACGGTGTACCGGATACCGTCGACCTGGTGTCTACGGTCTTCCGTATACCGTCGACCCGCGGTTGCCGGGATGCGACAGGGATGTGACAGCGTCGCCCCAGGTGTCCACGGTCTCTTGCATACCGCCGACCCCGCGTCGACCGTCGACCACCTACGCCCGACTCCCCTCCGGCTGCCACCCCAGCGCCCGCGAGATCCCCCGCGCCGCCAGCCGCACCGCCGGGATCAGGGCCGGGATCTGAGCACCCTCCTGGGGGACGACGACCGACACGGCCGCGACCAGTGTCCCGTCCGGGCCGCGTACCGGCGCGGCCACCGAGAGGGCGTCCTCGGTGACCTGGCGGTCGCTCACCGCGACGCCCGAGCGGCGTACTTCGGCCAGGATGCGGCGCAGCCGGTTCGCGTCGGTGATCGTGTACGGGGTGTAGGAGGCGAGCGGGCGGGCGCAGTACTCCTCCTGGAGGTCCGGGTCGCCGTACGCCAGCAGCGCGAGTCCGACGCCGGTGACGTGCAGGGGCCAGCGGGCTCCGAGACGGATGTGGACGCCGACCGCGGAGCGCCCCGAGATCCATTCGATGTAGACGACCTCGGACCCGTCGCGCACCGCCAACTGCACGTTCTCGTGCGTGGCTTCGTACAGGTCTTCCAGGTACGGCAGGGCGACCTGCCGCAGGGCGAGGGCGCGCGGTGCTAGCGCCGCGACCTCCCACAGGCGCAGTCCGACGTGGTACGTGCCGGACTCGTCGCGCTCCAAGGCGCCCCACTCGGTCAGGGCGCCGACGAGCCGGTGGGTGGTGGTCAGGGTCAGCCCGGCCCGCCGGCTGATGTCCGTCAGGCACAGCGCCGGGTGTTCGTGGTCGAACGCGGCGAGTACGGACAGCAGCCGGTCGGGCGCGGAGCGGGTGGTCATGGCCGGGCGTCTCCCGGGTGTGCGAGGTCGTACGGGCGGGGGTAGGAGGTGGGCCGGTACGCGAGGTAGCGGCCCGGGGTGGTCGGGTCCTCCTGCTGGGCGCGGGAGTTGAGAGCGGCGGGTGAGGTGTCCCAGCGGCCTGTGTCCAGTCGGTGTTCCAGTGTGTGCAGGGCGCCGAGCATCTCGCCGGGGGTGAAGGCGCAGTGGCCGGGGCCGTCGACGTAGCCCTGGCGGAGCAGTGGGTCCGCGCCTGCGGCGGTGGCGGCCCGCCGGTAGGCGTTCTCGGCCTGTACGGGGATCAGCGCGTCGCCGGTGGTGTGGATGTTGAGCTGGGGATCGGTGAGGCGGCCTGTGAAGGCGCTGGTGTCTCGCATCCAGCGTACGGCGGCGGGGTCGGCGGAGACACGCGGTGCCTGGTCGAGAGTGCTGAGGTCCTCGCGCAAGGACACGCCCGCCTCCTTGTAGAGCTCTGTCACCTCTTTGTACAGCGGGGAGCGCCCGAGCATGGCGGTGTAGTCGACGCCGGTGTTCCAGGAGGGGTTGCCGCCGGCGCGGGTCTCCGCCTCCTGTCGCCAGGAGAAGGCGGGGAGCCGGAGGAGGCCGGTGACGGCCGCGTACTGGTTGACCTGCTGTGCGTCCCAGTCGGTCGGGCCGGGCTCGGTCTGTGCGGGGTCGTTGTGGCCGGGGATGTTGTGGAGGGCGGCGGCCAGTGCGATCCGGGCGCGGCCTGCCGGGGTCTGCTGGGCCGCCGCCACCTTCGCGGTGAGGGCGTTCGACGCGGCGACCGCGGAGGACTGGTCGGCGAAGCCGGTGAGCGGGATGTCGGCGTCCGGCGCGAGCAGGGACTTCAGAGCGAACACCGGATCGAGCGTGTTGTTCCAGTTGGCGACGCCGCCCTGCACGAGTCCGCACATCGACAGGGACCCGTCGAGACGGTCGGCGTGCCGCTCGGCCAGGGTCGTCGTCACGAAGCCGCCGTACGAGGTGCCCCAGGCGAGCGTCCGCCGGGCCGGGCCGAACTTCTGCGTGAACAGGTCGAGGGTGGCGAGTTGGTCCGGCACGGCGTCGGTGACGGCCCAGCCGGTCGTCGCGTACGAGGAGCCGATGAGTGCGTAGCCCTCGGCGAGGAGTCGGGCGGTCGTCCCGCCACCGGTGTCCGAATCGGGCGCGTTCTGGGCCGGGTTGGGCCAGCCGGCGGCGCGGTAGCCGTGGCTGTAGAGGAGGACGGTGCCGTTCCAGTCGGCGGGTACATCCATCAAGTAGGCGGCCCCGGAGGGGAGTTGGCCTTCCAGGTGGGTGTCCGTGACCAGGTGGGTGTCCGTGGCGGCCTGAGCCTGCGCGGGCAGGGCGGTCGTCGCGCACAGGGTCAGGGTCAGTAAGGCGATGTGGGTGTGGGATTTCAACGGAGCGTCCCTTCCGGGGTGGGGGTGGTGGTGCGGGACGGGGAGGGGTCGAGGGTGTCGGTGTGGGTCTCGCGCATCCGCCAGACGGTGAGCGCGGTGATCGCCGCGCCGGCGCACAGCAGCAGTGAGACGGGCGTGCTGCCGCCGCCGTTCGAGGCGAGCAGGCTGCTGGCGATCAGCGGCGAGAACCCGGCGCCGACCAGGGTCGCCGCCTGGTAGCCGAGGGAGGCGCCGGTGTAGCGGACGCGGGTGCCGAACATCTCGGTGAGCAGGGCGCCGAGCGGGCCGTACATCGTGGACTGGGCGATGCCGTGGCCGAGTACGAGGGCGAGGATCAGCAGGCCGGGGGAGCCGGAGTCGACCAGGGCCAGCACCGGGAAGGCGAGCGCGGCCGAGGCGACGGCGCCGGCCAGGACCACCGGGCGGCGGCCGACCCGGTCGGACAGCGCGGACGCGGCGGGCAGTACCAGCAGGGCCACGCAGGAGGCGACGGTCACGGCGGTGAGCACCTGTGGGCGGCTGTACCCGTGGTCGACCGCATACGAAATCATGAATCCCGTCAGCAGCGACTGCGCGGTGAACGCGCCGATGCCGACACAGGCGGCCAGCAGCACCGGCTTCGGTCGGCGCAGCACCTCCACGACCGGGGGTTTCGCCGACGGCTCCCGCTTCACCTCCGCGAACAGCGGGCTCTCCGCGACCTTGAGGCGGACGAACATGCCGACGGCCAGGAGCAGGATGCTCAGCAGGAACGGCACCCGCCAGCCCCAGGAGCGGAAGTCGTCGTCGGGGAGCGCGGAGACCAGGGTGACCACGCCGGCCGACAGCACGGAGCCGAGCGGGGCGCCGAGCTGGGTGAAGCTGGACCACAGGCCACGCCGGGAGCCCTGGACGCGTTCGGCGTGCTCGACGACCATCAGGGTCGCGCCGCCCCACTCGCCGCCGATCGCGAGGCCCTGTACGACGCGCAGGGCGACCAGGAGGACGGGGGCCCACATGCCGATCATGTCGTATGTCGGCAGTACGCCGATCAGGAAGCTGCCGCAGCCCATCAGGGCCATGGTCAGCAGCATCATCGACTTGCGGCCGAGGCGGTCGCCGAAGTGGCCGAAGACGATGCCGCCGAGCGGGCGGGCCACATAGCCCGCGGCGAAGGTGCCGAAGGCCGCGATCGTGCCGACCGCGGGGTCGGCGCCGGGGAAGAACAGGTCGCCGAAGACCAGCGCGGCGACCGTGCCGTAGACGAGGAAGTCGTAGAACTCCACTGCGGTGCCGAGCAGGCCGGACAACGCGACGCGGCGCAACTGCCGCTGATCGGGGGATGGTTGACGGGCGGACGTGGGGGGTGGCTGCACGATGAGCTCCCTGTTGCCGGTGCCGTGGGGGTGTCACCGGTGGGGGACTTCACCGGCGCCCCGGCGAAGTTAGGCACACATCGTGCGGCCGTCAATCACTTGCACAACATTAGTTGAGTCCGTCCTCGGTGACCCGCAGCAGCAGCCCGTGCAGCGTCTCCCGTTCGGCCGGGTCGAGCGGGTCGAGGAGTTCGTTGGTCACCCGCAGGCCGGCCTCGTCGGTGTCGCGCAGGAAGTCGCGGCCGGCCTCGGTGAGGACGACGATGCGGCTGCGGCGGTCGTCCGGGGACGGGCGGCGCTCGGCGAAGCCCAGCTTCTCCAGGTCGTCGACCAGGCCGACGATCGCGCTCGGGTCGTAGCCGAGGGTCGTGCTCAGTTCGCGCTGGAGGGCGCCCCCGGACGTGGCGAGGAGGCGGAGCAGTGCGTAGTGGCGCAGGCGCAGGCCGGACTCCTGGAGGAAGCCGTTGAACAGTTGCCCGGAGCGCAGGCCCAGCCGGTACAGGAGGTAGCCGGTGTCCGCGTGCAGCCCGCGCATCCACGGCTCGTCGGCGTCGATCGGGGCTGGGCCTGCGGCGTGGTCGGTGGCGTGTGGCTGGCGGGCGATGGCGGGCTCCCTGGGAGAGGCCCCGGGGGTGGGGCGTTCGGCGTGCCGAGCAGTGGCTGAGTCGTTTCGGATCGGTGCTGGGGTCCAGTCTGACGCACCGGACGGGCGGCAACAACTATTGACGTCACCAATTATTGCTCTTAGCTTCGATCTCGACGCCGCACAGCCGCGGCCGCATCACCCGTGTCAGTTGTGAAGGGACCCGCCCGTGCCCAGCATCGATCTCACCGGCAAGGCCGCCGTCGTCACCGGCAGCGGCCGGGGCCTCGGCCTCGCCTACGCCAACGCCCTGGCCGCCCACGGCGCCTTTGTGGTCGTCAACGACGTCGACGAGGCCGTGGCCGAGCAGGCCGTGAAGTCCATCACCGAGGCGGGCGGCACCGCCGTCGCCGAGGTGGTCCCGGTCGGGACGTCCGAGGCCGCCGACCGGCTGGTCAACCGTGCCGTCGAGGAGTTCGGGCGGCTCGACATCCTGGTCACCAACGCGGGCATCCTGCGCGACAAGGTGCTGTGGAAGATGACCGACGAGGACTTCGACGCGGTGATCACCACCCACCTCAAGGGCACCTTCACCTGCGCCCGCGCCGCCGCCGTCCGCATGCGCGAGCAGGGCGAGGGCGGCACCCTGATCCTGGTCGGCTCCCCGGCCGGACAGCGCGGCAACTTCGGGCAGACGAACTACGCCGCCGCCAAGGCCGGTATCGCCGCGATGGCCCGCACCTGGTCCATGGAGCTGGGCCGCGCGGGCATCACCGTCAACGCGATCGTGCCGGTCGCCGCGACCGCGATGACCGAGACGATCCCCGCCTTCGCCCCGTACATCGAGGCGATGAAGAACGGCGAGCCGCTGCCGGACTTCCTCCGCAAGGGCGAGGGCTTCGGCACCCCCGAGGACTGCGCGGCCCTCGTGCCCTTCCTCGCCTCCGAGGCGGCTCGCTCGATCACCGGCCAGGCCATCGGCATCGGCGGCGACAAGGTGGCACTCTGGTCGCATCCGCAGGAGATCAGCGCGGCCTACGCCGACGGCGGCTGGACCCCCGAGACCCTGGCCGACGCCTTCCCCACGTCGGCCGGCGCCGAACTCCAGACGGTCGGTATCCCGGCTCCCAAGTTCCCGGAGGCCTGACCATGGCGAACCTCAACGTCGAGGATCTCGTCGCGATCGACGTCCACACGCACGCGGAGGTGTCCTCCAAGGGACACTCCTCCCTCGACGACGACCTGCACGACGCCTCCTCGGCCTACTTCAAGGTCGAGGGGAAGCGGAAGCCGACCCTGGAGGAGACGGCCGCCTACTACCGGGAGCGGAAGATGGCCGCCGTGATCTTCACGGTGGATGCCGAGTCCGCGACCGGCACGGCCCCGGTCCCCAACGAGGAGGTCGCCGAGGCGGCCGCCGCCAACGCGGACGTCCTCATCCCCTTCGCCTCCATCGACCCCTTCCGGGGGAAGGCGGGCGTCAAGCAGGCCCGCCGCCTGGTCGAGGAGTACGGGGTGAAGGGCTTCAAGTTCCACCCCAGCATCCAGGGCTTCTTCCCCAACGACCGCTCGGTGGCGTACGACCTCTACGAGGTGATCGAGGAGACCGGCACGATCGCCCTCTTCCACACCGGCCAGACCGGCATCGGCGCCGGAGTGCCCGGCGGGGGCGGGATCCGCCTCAAGTACTCGAACCCGTTGCACGTGGACGACGTGGCCGCCGACTTCCCGCACCTGAAGATCATCCTGGCGCACCCGTCCTTCCCCTGGCAGGACGAGGCCCTCGCCGTCGCCACCCACAAGCCGGGCGTGCACATCGACCTGTCCGGCTGGTCGCCGAAGTACTTTCCGCCGCAGTTGGTGCAGTACGCCAACACGCTGCTCAAGGACAAGGTCCTCTTCGGCTCCGACTTCCCCGTCCTCACCCCCGACCGCTGGCTCGCCGACTTCGCGAAGCTGTCGATCAAGGACGAGGTCAAGCCGAAGATCCTCAAGGAGAACGCCGCCCGCCTGCTCGGGCTGACGAAACCGTAAGGGGCCTCAAGATGCGCAACGAGGGACTGGGGTCGTGGCCCGCACGCCGGGCCCGCAAGACCCCGCACCGCACCGCCCTGGTTCACGGTGAGCAGTCGACGGACTACCGCACATTGCATACACGCACCATCCGTCTCGCCCACGCCCTGCGCGCCCGGGGCATCAGGCGCGGCGACCGCATCGCCTACCTCGGCCCCAACCACCCCTCCTACCTGGAGACCCTGTTCGCGGCAGGCACACTCGGTGCCGTCTTCGTCCCCCTCAACACCCGCCTGGCCGGCCCGGAGATCGCCTACCAGCTGGCCGACTCCGGCGCCAAGGCGCTCGTCTACGGCCCGTCGTTCCAGGGGCTGGTCGCCGGGCTGCCGGGCAGCACGGACGTACGGACGTACGTCGAGGTCGGCGCCGAGTACGAGCAAGCGCTGGCGGAGGCCGCCACCGAGCCCATCGACGAGCCCGTCGCGGCCGACGACACCTGCATCATCATGTACACCTCGGGCACCACCGGTCGGCCCAAGGGCGCGATGCTCACCCATGGCAACCTCACCTGGAACGCGATCAACGTCCTGGTCGACACCGACCTGATCGCCGACGAACGCGCCCTGGTCTCCGCCCCGTTGTTCCACACGGCCGGTCTGAACATGCTCACCCTGCCGGTCCTCCTCAAGGGCGGCACCTGCGTCCTGGTCGAGGCCTTCGACCCGGACGCCACCTTCGACCTGGTCGAACGGCACCGGATCACCTTCATGTTCGGCGTGCCGACGATGTTCGACCAGATCGCCCGGCATCCGCGCTGGAAGGACGCCGACCTGTCGTCCCTGCGGATCCTCACCTGCGGCGGCTCCCCGGTGCCGTCACCCCTCATCGCCGCGTACCAGGCACGCGGCCTGACCTTCCTCCAGGGCTACGGCATGACGGAGGCGGCCCCAGGGACACTGTTCCTGGACGCCGAACACGCGGTGAGCAAGGCGGGTTCGGCCGGGGTGCCGCACTTCTTCAGCGACGTACGGGTGGTACGGCCGGACCTGGCTCCCGTCGCCACCGACGAGACCGGCGAGGTCGTGGTCCGCGGGCCGCACGTCATGCCCGGCTACTGGGGGCTGCCCGAGGAGACGGCCGCCTCCTTCGTGGACGGCTGGTTCCGCAGCGGGGACGCCGCCCGCGTCGACGAGGACGGCTACGTCTTCATCGTCGACCGCATCAAGGACATGATCATCTCGGGTGGCGAGAACATCTACCCCGCCGAGATCGAGGACCTGCTCCTCGCCCACCCGGACATCGTCGAGTGCGCGGTCATCGGCGTGCCCGACGACAAGTGGGGCGAGGTGCCGCGCGCGGTCGTCGTGCCGCGCGAGGGCGCCTCGCCGGACCCCGACGAGGTGCTGGCCGCGCTCGCCGGCCGGCTCGCCAAGTACAAGATCCCGAAGTCGGTCGTCATCGCGGACGAACTCCCGCGCACCGCCTCCGGAAAGCTCCTCAAGTCCCGGGTGCGCAAGCGCTTCGGCACCAATTCCTGACGTTCATTTCACCTTCGACTCTCAGCTTTCGACTCTCAGCTAAGGAACGCCACATGGGCATCACCGTCAACGGCCTCGACGAACTGAAGAAGCTTGCCGGCAGCGACCTCGGCACCAGCGAGTGGATCGAGGTCACGCAGGAGCGCATCAACACCTTCGCCGACGCCACCGGCGACCACCAGTGGATCCACGTGGACCCGGAGAAGGCCGCGGCGGGCCCCTTCGGTGCCCCCATCGCGCACGGCTATCTCACCCTCTCCCTCTTCATCCCGCTGTTCACCGAGCTGTTGGACGTCCAGGGCGTGACCACGAAGGTCAACTACGGCCTGAACAAGGTGCGTTTCCCCTCCCCGGTGAAGGTGGGCTCGCGCATCCGGCTGGTGGGGAAGCTGGCCGAGGTCGAGGACGTGCCCGGCGGTGTGCAGATAGCCGTCGACGGGACCATCGAGATCGAGGGCGGGGCGAAGCCGGCGGCGGTGCTGCAGAGCCTGTCGCGGTTCTACGCCTGAGGGTTCACCGCACCTCCCGTCGATCAGTCCGTGACCTGCTTGTACGAGTGGACGGCGGTCGCCACCGCACACACGCCCGGCGGGATCATCTCCACCCGCAGGGTCCCGCTGTTCACGTCGTAGTCGAGGCCCTCCGTCTCGAACGTGCCCGTGCACACGCTGCGCTGCGGGAGCGCGAACAGGCTCTTCACCGAGCCGGTGACCGGCTGTCCGTCCAGTCCCCGCGACAGTTCGACCTGGAGGAGCGGCCGGATCTCGGGGAACAGGGTGCCGGTGGCGTCGTTCGACGCGCACAGCAGGCGGGTGCCCGTCACGAAGTCGCAGCCCTGGATGTCGCGGACCTTCTTGTCCAGGGTGATCTGCCAGGCCTCCTTCAGATCACCTCCCGTCGGGAGAGTGGCCGGGTTGAGCAGCGGGGCGGGAAAGACCTGAAGTCTGCTCTGCTCGCCCCACTCGCCCGACACCAGCCACTGGCCGTCGGGCGAGACGGTGGCGAAGGAGTTGTTCAGCTTCTCACCCGGGTTGAGCCGGTGGACGTACTCGTAGCGCTTCCCGGTCGGCCCGGTCACCGCGAACATCTTCGACGTGGCCGTGTCCGCACCCTGGTAGGCGTCGAAGACGTACCCGCGCGCGATGTCCGGGTCACCGATGTGGTTCCAGCCCTTGACGCGCAGGTCCAGCGGGACGGAGGCGAGGCCGCGGTACAGCAGCGAGCCGTCCGCGCGACTGGCCAGGCCCTGCCCGCCGCCGAGGGTGTCGGTGTACGCCGTGCCGGTCGTCGCCCAGTGCGGCTCGCCGGTGGCCGACGCGGTGCCCGCGCCGAGCGTGAGAGCACCCGATAAGCAAGCCAGAGCAACTAGATGACGCTTCATCAGGCACCTGCCACGTCGACGAAGATGGGGTTGGAATAGAACCACGTATCGGCCCACGGGTCACCGTCCCCGGGCGCGTGCGGAATGGGCCCGTGCGGGTCGACGGAGGCGCCCAGGTAGCCCGCTGCGTTGCGGTTGCCGTCGCTGCCGCGCAGCCGGACGTAGAAGGACTCGTCCCCGGCGGTCAGCGGGATGCGCAGGGTGTACGTCCCCTCGCGGCCGCTCACGTCCTTCGACCGGACGACCTTGGTGTCGGGCGCCCGCCAGGTGTCCCGGTCGGTCACCGGTCCGCGCACGGCACCCCGGATGACGTCCACGTGCGCCAACTCCGGCAGGATTCCCTGGGCGTTGGGCCGCGAGGTCGTCGTCACGGTGACGTCCAGGGCGAGCTTCTCGCCCTTGCGGACGCGCAGCCGGCCGCCGAGCGTGACGCCCCGGCCGTGGTCGTACTCGCGCTTCAACCGCACCTCCAGTCCGTCCAGCAGATGCCCGTGGTCGAGCCAGACGCGCCCCGCGCGCAGTCCCGCCATCACCGCGCGATAGCCGTAGCGGGTGACGCCGACGTGGGTGCGGCTGAACTGGCCGGGCCAGAAGTCGCTGCCGGGCTGCGGGGTGTCCGTGTTCACCGGGTCGGGGAGCTTGCCGGTGTTGTCGAAGTTCTGCCCGGCCGGCCAGTCGCCGTTCTTCCAGGTGTCGAACACCACCCGGTGGGCGTCGGAGTTGGTGGTGACGGAGAACAGCTTGCCCTCGGCGAGCATCGCGTCCCACAGCCCGCCGACGGTCGCGGTCGCCCAGTCGAAACCGCCGTAGGTGAGATAGGCGTCCGCCGGATAACCGGCCCACGACTGCGCCGACGGCTTGTTCTCGTACTCGCCCCGGATCGACGTCGTCCCGCGCCAGCCGGGTATGGCCGCGCCCTGGGCGCCCGGAGCGCCCTCCATGCCGACCATGATCTCGGGCGCCGCGTCCCGCCAGTTGCGCATCTCGTGCGGGGAGTCGATGCCCAGGCGCAGCGGGTGGTTGGCGAGCACCAGCACGTCGTCGACGTAGCCGTTGCGCCGCTGCTCGGCCAGCCACTGGATGGCCTTGACGGCGTGCGCCTCGTTGCGGGCGGTGTCGGCGTCGGCGGCGCCGCCCTTGTCGTAGCCGAGCAGCTTGCCGTCGTAGGCCAGCTCGAACCGGGTGAGCAGATCGACCTCGTGGGGGCCGGGTGCGGCGAAGACCGTGCAGTGTTCGGCGGCCGGGATGTACCACTCCAGGCCCTGGAAGATCAGCTGGCGCGGGTTCTCGGCGCGGGCCTTGAGGATCTCTTCGTGTTCCATCTGCGCGCCGAGGTTCGCGTGCCCGAAGTTGGAGTGCTCGTTGAAGACCATCCAGTCCAGGCCGTACCGGGCGCCCGCGGTGGCCAGTTGGGAGAACGTGTACTTGGCGTCGTGGCTGTAGACGGTGTGGATGTGGTGGTCGCCGACCAGATAGGCGAGGTACGGATCGTCGCCGCCGTAGCGCTGCTCGGAGGCCGCCGCGGGCACGGCCGTGGGGCCGAGGGCGAACGCGGCGCCGAACAGGCCCGCCCGGCGCAGGAGTTGGCGTCGGGAGACGCCCTGCGGGTCGAGATCGGCGGGGGAGACGGACGGGTCGGCCCAGGAGGGCAGCTGCTGCTCGGTCATCGTGGTCCTTCGTTGCACTTCGTGGTCCGTGAAGACGAGGTCAGTGGTTCATGAACGACGTGACGGGCAGCGCCCGTTCGACGATGCGGACGTCGCCGAGCCGGCCGTGGAGGATCTGGTCGATGGAGCCGCCGTACTCGTAGCCGCCCAGCAGCCACGGCAGCCCGACCGAGGTGATGCCGACGGAGGAGGCGTGCGGATTGCGGGCGACGGGGCAGCCCTGGACGTACATCGTCGTGTGGGAACCGTCGTTGACGACGGCGACGTGCCACCACACCTCCCGGGCCGTCTCGTCGCCCCAGTTCGTGGCGATGCCCTGCTGGTTGAGCGGACGGACCGCCCACTGCGGGCCGGGGCCGTCGGACAGGGAGAGCGTGGCCAGCGGCTCGTCCGGGTCGTCCTCGGTCTTGCCCGCGGCGCCGCCGGTGCCGGTGCGGCTGACGAGCCCGGACCAGGCGTTGCGGGAGGGGTCCCAGTCGGCGGGGACGCGGTAGAAGGCCTCGATGGTGTAACCGGCCCTGAACGTCGTCGAGTTGAGTGGCGCACCGTCGACCGTGCGCAGATAGGCGCCCTTCAGCG
Organism: Streptomyces sp. MMG1533; assembly: GCF_001279775.1. Lineage (GTDB taxonomy): Bacteria > Actinomycetota > Actinomycetes > Streptomycetales > Streptomycetaceae > Streptomyces. The sequence goes on from NZ_LGDG01000001.1 coordinate 244,870, forward strand.
GGGGCTTGCCGCCGTGGAACTCCAGGCTGCCGTGGCCGGGTTGATCCGGGTGGTGGTCCGAGGACCAGGTCAGCGTGGAGCCGCCGACCGTGACGAGGGTGAGGTCGTTGCCGCGTCCGGACAGGTCACGGACCGTGCCGGTGACGGCCGCTCCGTCGTCGTGCCCGTCGAAGCGCCAGTAGGCGACCGTGCCAGGGAGCAGCATCTTCGACGCCGGACGTGCCGGGCGCGGAGGCACCGGGGCGAAGCCGGCGAAGCGGTCCGCGAAGTCGATGTCGACCGAGAACCGGTCGGCGTCGCCGCTCAGCTCGATCTCCTGCCGCTCCAGCTCGTTGAGCCCCTGCGCGGCCCGGCCCAGGATCCACGGGGAGACCGTCTCCACGTCGATGACGTTCCGGTCCAGGTCGAAGTGGTAGAGGCGGATCATCGCCGCGCCGCCGAAGTAGCGGTTCTGGTAGTTCGTCAGGTGGAGGTGGACCTCATGTCCGGCCGCGTTCTTGCGGGTTGCGCGGCCGGCGGGCCAGTAGTGCCCGTTGAGGGTGAGGAAGATCTGGTCGTGGTCCTCGATCAGCTGGTCCCACAGCTGCTGCCCGTACACCGACAGGCTGTCGTCCTCGACGACCAGCTCGTGCGTGGTGAGGATCACCGGAGTCTTCGGGTGCCGGGCGATGACCTCCCTGGCCCATGCGTACCCCTTCGCCGACAGCCGCCAGTCCAGCGCGAGCACCATCCACTCCCGGCCGGCCGCCTTGAAGAGGTGGAAGGTGTTGTAGCCGTCCGGGGAGGCGTCGCCGAACGTCGGCTTGCCCTGGAACCGCTGCGGCCCGAAGGCGTCCAGGTACGGCGTCGAGCCCCGCTGGTCGTCGGTCGACGACTTCACGTCGTGGTTGCCGGCCAGGACGCTGTAGCCGACGCCGCGCCGGTCCAGCAGCCCGAACGCCTCGCTGATCGCGGTGACTTCGCTCTGGGCGCCGTTCTCCGTGAGGTCGCCGAGGTGGGACAGGAAGACGATGTTCTCTTCCTCGCCGTGCTCCAGCAGATAGCGCAGGGACGCCTCGAACGGCGCCCTGTCGATGCTGGGCCCGTCGAAGAGGTACTGCGTGTCGGGCATGACGGCGAGGGTGAAGCGGCTGCTGTCGGGGTCGGGCCGCCAGGCGGCGGAAGCCGGGGCTGCCTCGGCGGCCGTCGGCAGTGCGAGGCCGGCCGTCGCGGCGGCGCCCAGGAGCGCTGTCGCCCGCAGGAAACCGCGTCTTCCGGCACCGGCCTGCGCGGCCTCGCCCTGGTTGTGCTCATGCGAAACGCACACGTGTGCTCCGTAACACTGCGTAAGAGGTGACAGAGGAGGCGTGGGGGGTGGGTCAGAGAGTGCGCAGGGTCCAGCTCCAGCGATGGACGCCCGGTGGGACGAGATACGAGGGTGAGGTGTCGGGCCCGCACGAGGCGGTGCCCAGTCCACGGTGGGCCGCGTCGAGATGGACGACGCACCCCGCCCGCGGGACGAGTTCGTCGTGATGTGTCGCGGCGGTCAGATCCTCGGCCCGGTAACGGGTCACGGACACCTGCCGCGGCTCGTCCAGCACGACCGACAGACCGGTGGCGTCCGGCGCCGACAGCGTGAACTGCCGTACGCCGTAACGCCCGCCACTCTCCTGCGGACGCAGATAGGGGGTGAACAACTCGTCCACGGGCACGGAGTGATGGCCGACGGGTGCGCCGAAGCCGCGGTCCGGATACGACTCCCAGGGGCCCTGCCCGTACCACTCCATCAGGTCGAGGTCCGGCACCGTCTCGAACACGGACCCGACCCGCGCCACATCGGCGAGCCCGTCCGGCAGTTCGGCCCGCTCCTCGACGCGGATGCCGCCCTCGACCGGCGCGAACACCTGCACATGGCGGACGACGCCCGGCTCCGCCGCGTACTCCGTGTGCACGGTGACCTGCCCCGCCGCCCGGCGTACGTCGACGACCTTGCGCACCAGCGTGTCCAGCCCCCAGGCCCGCCAGCGCAGAGCCATGCCACCCAGCTCGTCGTTGTCGGTGGGCGCCCGCCACAGTGAGAGAACGGGGGCGGAGGCGAGCAGGGGATGGAGCAGCAGCCCCTCCCCGTCGACCTCGACGGAACGGTTCTGCACCACCGGGGCGGACCGCTTCGGCTCAGCCGCGCGCAGCCGCACCTGCGGCAGACACACCACCGTCCCGCGCGGCGCCCACGGCTCGTCGTCGGCGGTCGTGACCCGCAGCGTCAGCCACGCCTCGCCGCCGTCGCGAGGCAGCTCGAACGGCAGCGGCACCGCCGCCGTCTCGCCCGGGCGCAGATCGGGGAGTTCGGCCGGAGCGGTCAGCGTGCCGCCGTCGGCCAGGGCCAGCCTCCACTCCGCGGACAGCCAGTCCAGTGAGCGGAAGTGCTGGTGGTTGCCGATGACGATGCCCTCGTGCCGGAAGCACTCCAGCCGCACCGGCGCCGCGATCTCCCGGTGCTCGTACATCACGGGCTTGGGCGTCCGGTCCGGGAAGACGACCCCGTCCGCGATGAACGCGCCGTCGTGGATCCGCTCCCCGAAGTCGCCGCCGTACGCCCAGCGGTGGCCGGGCGCGGCGACACCGTTGTCATAGAGTCCGGCGCCCCCTCGCCCGACCGGTCTTCCGTCGTTCACACGCTGAAGGATGCCGTGGTCCCAGAACTCCCAGATGAAGCCGCCCTGAAGACCCGGGGTGGACTCGATGGCCGCCCAGTGGTCCGCGAGGGTGCCGTTGCTGTTGCCCATCGCGTGGGAGTACTCGCACTGGATCAGCGGCTTGGTCTGCTCGCCGGACAGCGCGTGTGCGACGCAGTCCTCCAGCGGGGCGTACATCGGGCAGGCGATGTCGGAGGCGAGCTCCGGGTCCGCCCAGCCGAGCTTGGCGGCGCCCTCGTACTGGATCGGCCGGGTCGGATCGTGCCGGCGCACCCAGCCCGCCGCCGCGTCGTGGTTCGCGCCGTAGTCGGACTCGTTGCCCAGCGACCAGATGAGGACCGAGGGGTGGTTCTTGTCCCGCAGCACCATCCGCGAGACCCGGTCCACGAAGGCGTTCAGATAGCGCGGGTCGTCGGCGATCTCGTGGGCGTGGTCGTGGGACTCGATGTCCGCCTCGTCCACGACGTAGAAGCCCAGTTCGTCGGCGAGGTCGTACAGCGCCGGATCGCCCGGGTAGTGCGAGGTGCGGATCGCGTTGAAGCCGAAGCGCTTCAGCAGGACCAGGTCCGCGCGCAGGTCGTCGTACGACACCGTCCGCCCGGTCAGCGGATGGAAGTCGTGCCGGTTGACGCCCCGGACGAACACCCGCTCTCCGTTGACCAGCAGGTCCCGCCCGACGATCTCGACGTCCCGGAAGCCGATCCGGTGGCGCGAGGCGTCGGCGACCGTGCCGTCGGCGCGGTGCAGCCGCACGGTCAGGTCGTACAGCTCGGGCGTCTCGGCGTTCCAGGCGCGCACGTCCGGGACGGTGGTCAGCAGCCGAGCCTCGCCGAGGAAGTCGGAGACGCGGTCGTCGTCGGCGTTGGCCCGGTCGAACTCCGTGTCCTGTGTGAGCAGTTGACCGTCCAGCTCCCCGCTGACGTACCACCCCTCGGGCAGCGCACCGCCCGCGTCCCGCACCCGGCAGTCGACCCGCAGGTCGCCGTACCGCCCCGCCCGCACGGTCACGTCGGCGAGGTGCAGCGGATCCGTCGCGTACAGCAGCACCGACCGCGTGATGCCCCCGTGCCACCACTGGTCCTGGTCCTCGATGTGCGAGGCGTCCGACCACTTCACGACCGTCAGCCGTACGACGGCCCGCTCGCCGGCGCGCACCGCTCCCGTCAGGTCGAACTCGGCGGCCAGATGGGAGTCCTTGGAGATGCCCACCGGCCGCCCGTCCACGTGCACCAGCAGCACGCTCTCGGCGGCGCCGACCTGGAGCACGATCCGCCGTCCCGCCCACTGGGCGGGCACGTCCACCGTGCGTTCGTACACACCCGTCGGATTGTCGGCGGGCGACAGTGGAGGGAATGCTGCATACGGCATACGGACGTTGGTGTACTGCGGAAGGTCGTCGGTGTCCTGCATGGTCCAGACACCGGGGACGTACGACGACGACCACACGTCCGTGACCGGCGCGTCCGGCGCCGCCAGCAGCTGGAAACGCCAGTCGCCGTCCAGTCCCAGTGCCCCGGCGCGGCGGTCCGTGGCGTTCATCGGCAGCCGGCCCCAGGAGGTCACCTCGGGTGCCTCCCAGGGGCGGAGGGCGATCAGGGGATCGCTCGTCATCCGCGGACGGCCCCCTTCGCGAGATCGCCGATGATCTGCCGGGCGCCGATCGCGAACACGATCAGCAGCGGGACGAGGGCGAGGAGCGCGCCGGTCATGACCATTCCGTAGTCGGTGGTGCCCTGGGTGCCGTTGAGCTGAGAGAGCGCGACCTGGAGGGTCACGTTGTCCGGGTTGGTGAGGGCGATCAGGGGCCAGGCGTAGTCGTTCCACTGGCCCATGAAGGTGAAGATGCCGAGGAACGCCAGTCCGGGGCGGACGACCGGCAGCGCCACGTGCCAGTACTGGCGCAGGAAGCTCGCGCCGTCGATCCGCGAGGCGTCCAGCAGCTCGTCGTGGATCGCGCTCTTCATGTACTGGCGCATCCAGAAGATGCCGAACGCGTTGGCCGCGGCGGGGACGATCAGGGCGGTCATCGTGCCGATCCAGCCGATCTTCGACATGATCACGAACTGCGGAATGGCCGCCAGCTGCGCCGGCACCATGAAGATCGCCATCATCAGCGCGAACAGCAGCCGCCTGCCCGGGAACTCGAACTTGGCGAAGACGAACGCCGCCAGCGAGTCGAAGAAGAGCACCAGCACCGTCACCGACACCGCGACCAGCAGCGAGTTGAACATCGACCCGAAGAAGTCGATGTTGTCGAAGAGGTGGCGGACGTTCTCCAGGAAGTGCGAACCGGGCAGCAGCTTCGGCGGATAGGAGAAGATCTCGGTCGACGTGTGCGTCGACATGATCACGGCCCAGTAGAACGGGAAGGCCGACAGCAGCAGGCCGATGACCAGGACCGCGTGGAGGGCTATGCCCCGGCTCCGGTAACCCTTGATGGTTGCCATGGTGACCGGCCTTCCTATTCTTCGTCCCGGCGCTGCACCAGGCGCCAGTTGATGATCGAGAAGATGATGACGACGAGGAAGATGCCCCACGCCACCGCGGCGCCGTAGCCGAAGTCGTTGTTGTCGAAGGTCTGCTGGAAGAAGTAGAGGACCATGGTGCGGCCGGCGTGGTCGGGGCCGCCCGAGAACGTCGACTCGTTCGCCGTGGTCTGCAGCAGCACCTGGGGCTCGGCGAAGCTCTGCAGTCCGGTGACCGTCGAGACGATGAGCACGAACAGCAGCGTCGGCCGCAGCATCGGCAGCGTGATCCGGAAGAAGGTCTGCACGGGACCGGCGCCGTCCATACGGGCCGCCTCGTACAGCTCGCCCGGGACCGTCTGGAGCCCGGCGAGGAAGATGATCGCGTTGTAGCCGGTCCACTGCCAGGTCATCAGCGTGGCGATGGCGACCTTGATGCCCCACGGGGTGTTCAGCCAGGCCACCTGGTCAAGACCGACGGCCTGCGAAAGAGCGTTCATCAGGCCGAAGTTGGTGGAGAAGATGGAACCGAAGATGATCGCGACCGCGACGATCGACGTGACGTTCGGCAGGAAGTACGCGAAGCGGTAGACGTTCTTGAAGCGGACGGCCGAGTTGAGCATCACGGCCGTCACCATCGCCAGGGCGATCATGGGGAAGGTGGCCAGCGCCCAGATGATGACCGTGTTGCCGATCGAGCTCCAGAAGTCGCTGTCGGCCAGCAGATAGCGGTACTGCGACAGGCCCGCCCACTCCATCGAGCCGAGACCGTCCCAGCGGTGGAAGGAGAGGTAGAGCGAGAAGCCGACGGGGATCAGGCCGAAGGCGAGGAAGAGGAGATAGAAGGGCGATATCGCGGCGTACAGACGCCAGTAGCTCAGGATGCTCTTCTTGGGGTGGACGACCGGTGTCCCGGCCACGACCGCCGGGGGCTGTTCGACCACGGGCATGGTAGCCATCAGTAACTCACCCCCAGGTGGTCCGCTATGCGCCGGCACTTGCTCATGGCGTCCTTCCAGGCCTTGTCCGGGTTCTTGCCGAGGACGCCGACGTTCTTGATCTCGTCCCGGACGGGCTGCCCGAGGGCGATGTCGTACGGGCTGTTGTAGGAGACCGGGATCTTCTCGGCGGCCGGTCCGAAGACGTCCATCGTGATCTGGTCGCCGAAGAACGGGTCGGGCTCGCGCAGCTTCTTCATGTCGTACGAGGCGGGGGTCGACGGGAAGAGTCCGGCGTCGACGAAGCCCTGGGCCTGGTTGGCGGCGTTGAGGATCCACGTGATGATCTCGAAGGCCCGCTCGGGTTCCCGGCAGGCCTTGGTGATCGCCAGGAACGAGCCGCCGACGTTCGACGGGCCGCCCGGACAGCCGGCCACCCGCCACCTGCCCTTGGTCTTCGGCACCCCGAGTTTGAGGTCGCCGGCTGCCCAGGAGGCGTTGAGCGCACTGGGCAGCAGCCCTCTCTCCATGGCCGAGTTCGCGTCGGGCGTGCCCGCCACGATGTTCGACACGATCCCGCGCCGCTTGGCCTCCACGGCCCGGTCCCAGCAGTCGCGGACGTGCTTCCCGTCGCCGATGAAGTGCCGGTCCCTGTCGACGAACCGCGTCGTCCCCTGGCCGAGCGACATCTCGAATACGCTGCCGACGTCGGTGAGCATGAACGCGCCGGGGATGCGCTTCTTGAGCTGCTCGCCCGCCGCGAAGAACTTCTCCCAGGTGTCCAGCTCCCTGGACACCTCGTCGGGCTCGTACGGCAGCCCGGCCTTCTCGAAGACGGCGCTCTGGTAGAACTGCACGACCGGGCCCACGTCGATCGGGAAGCCGACGAGGCTGCCGTCGTCGGCGACCCCCTGCTGCCACTTCCAGTCCAGGTACTGGTTCTTGAACTTCTCGGCGCCGAGCGTCCGCAGGTCCATGAACTGGTCGGCGTTCGGCAGGTAGGAGGCCATGTCCTCGCCCTTGAGCCCCGCGATGTCGGGGATGTGGGAGCGGCCGGCCATGGTGGTGATCAGTTTGGACCGGTAGTAGCCGCCGATCTGCTGGGCCTTGAGGGTGACGGTGTTGTCGTAGCGGGCCTTGGCCTCCTTGACGACCGTGTCGCTCAGGCCGCCGCTCCAGTACCACAGGACCATGTTCCGGCCCGTCGAGCCGGTCGGAACGGCACAGCCGGACGCCAGGCCGCCCAGCGCCGTGGCGGCCGTGCCGGCCAGGCCCGCGCGCAGGAGGCCTCTTCGTGAGAGCCGCACAGCTCCCACCGCCTTTCGGATCTGTTCGAAACTTCGCATACGAGGGGGGATTTCGGAGGTCTTACGCGTAGGGGCGGTCAGTGCTGCCGTGCGGGAGGCGTGACCGGGGCGTACTGGACGGGCGGACCGGCGTCGTCGGGCAGCCGCTCCGTCAGGAAGCCGTACGCCCGCTTCACCTCCGGGTCCGTCAGGGAGCGCCACCAGCGGTCGACGCCGTACCAGCCGGGGGCGGCCAGCGCGCCACCGTGATGCCCTACGGACAACCCCGCGGCCAGGACGGCGAACCGCAGCCGTTCCTCCAGCGGCCAGCCGCCGAGCGAGGCCGCGACGAAGCTCGCGCCGAAGACGTCGCCTGCGCCCGTCGCGTCCAGGACGTCGATGTCGAGGGCGGGCACGTCCGCGTACTCGCCGGTGGTCTGGTCCACGGCGACCGCGCCGTCGCCGCCCCGCGTCACCACGGCCACCGGAACCAGCTCGGACAGCGTGCCGAGGGCCGCGACCGCGCTGTCGGTGCGCGTGTAGGCCATCGCCTCGGTCTCGTTGGGGAGGAAGGCGTGGCACAGGGAGAGCTGGTCCAGCAGGGCGGTGGACCATTCCTGGGTGGGGTCCCAGCCGACGTCGGCATAGATCTGTGTGCCGTTCGCGGCGGCCTTGGCGAGCCAGGCGCGCGGCTCGGCGTCCAGGTGCACGAGGGCCGAGCGCGCCTCGGGCGGGTCGCCCATCAGCGCGTCCTGCGAGTACGGCGGTTCCTGGCCGTGCGTGACGAGCGCCCGGTCGTGGACGGGGGCCCCTCCGCTCGTACGAAGCTGAGAGTGGGGGAGTGCGAGCGCGACGGTGACCGGGGTGTGCCAGCCGTCCGCGACGCGGGAGAGCGAGAGGTCGACGCCTTCCTGGCCGGCGAGGATCTCCTGGCAGTACGCGCCGTAGAAGTCGTCGCCGAAGACCGTGGCCAGGGAGGTCTTGAGACCGAAGCGGGCGGCGGCGACGGCCAGGTTGGCGATGCCGCCGGGACCGCAGCCCATACCCTGCGTCCAGATCTCCTCGCCCGGCGTCGGCGGCCTGCCCAGACCGGTGAGGACGAGGTCGTAGAAGAGCAGCCCGGTCAGCAGCACGTCGGGCCGGTCGTCGTCCACGCGCAGATCCTCTCGTCCGCCGAGCTCGTCAAAACTCTTCATTTCGTGACCGGAATCGTGCGCTGCTCGGCGACATTGGTCAAGACCTCAGCAGAAGTGAGCATAGAAATGATTGAAGATGACGAGTAGTGTTCACGTCGTGCTGGCAGAACGACGACATCAACTCATCCTGCGGGCCCTGCGCTCCGGCGGGCCCGCGGCCGTGACCGATCTCTCCGAGCAGCTGGGTGTGAGCCCCGCCACGGTCAGGCGCGACCTCGTCAAACTCGAGGAGGACGGCCTGCTGACGCGGGTGCACGGCGGCGCCGTGGCCGACGAGGGCGACCAGCCCTTCGCCGAGGTCGCCGAGGTGCGCGTGGTGGAGAAGGACGCCATAGCCGCGCGCGCCGCCGCCATGGTCGCCGACGGTCAGTCGGTGCTGCTCGACATCGGCACCACCGCCTACCGCCTGGCCCGCCAGTTGCACGGTCGCCGCCTCACCGTGATCACCAGCAACCTGGTGGTCTACGAGGAGCTCGCCGACGACGAGGGCATCGAGCTGGTGCTGCTCGGCGGCATGGTCCGCCGCGAGTACCGCTCCCTGGTCGGCTTCCTCACCGAGGACAACCTGCGCCAGCTGCACGCCGACTGGCTCTTCCTCGGCACCAGTGGAGTGCGCCCGGGCGGGCAGGTGATGGACACGACGGTCGTCGAGGTCCCGGTGAAGCGGGCCATGATCAAGTCCAGTGACAAGGTCGTCCTGCTCGCCGACTCGGCGAAGTTCCCGGGTACCGGTATGGCGCAGGTCTGCGGTCCCGAGGAGCTGGACGCGGTGGTGACGAACGCGCCGGTGAACGCGACGACGCGGTCCTCCCTGGAGGAGGCCGGCGTCGACGTGGTTCTGGCGGGACAAGCAGGAAAGGCGGGCGCGGCGTGAAGCTGACGATTCTGGGCGGCGGCGGATTCCGCGTGCCGCTCGTGTACGGGGCGCTGCTGGGGGACCGTGGCGAGGGGCGGGTCACTGAAGTCGTTCTGCACGATCTGGACGACAGCCGACTGTATGCGGTCGCCCGTGTACTGGATGAGCAGGCCGCCGAGGTGCCCGACGCACCCAAGGTGACCGCCACCACCGACCTCGACGAGGCTCTGCGGGGCACCGACTTCATCTTCTCCGCGATCCGCGTCGGAGGCCTTCAGGGCCGGGCCGACGACGAGCGGGTGGCGCTGGCCGAGGGCGTCCTCGGCCAGGAGACGGTCGGTGCGGGCGGCATCGCCTACGGTCTGCGGACGGTCCCCGTCGCCGTCGACATCGCGAGGCGCGTGGCCCGGCTCGCCCCCGACGCCTGGGTCATCAACTTCACCAACCCCGCCGGACTGGTCACCGAGGCCATGTCCCGCCACCTCGGCGACCGCGTCATCGGCATCTGCGACTCGCCGGTCGGCCTCGGCCGCCGTATCGCCCGCGTCCTCGGCGCCGACCCGCGCGAGGCCTGGATCGACTACGTCGGCCTCAACCACCTCGGCTGGGTCCGCGGCCTGCGCGTCGCCGGCCGCGACGAGCTCCCGCGCCTGCTCGCCGACCCCGACCTGCTCGGCTCCTTCGAGGAGGGCAAGCTCTTCGGCGTCGACTGGCTGCAGTCCCTGGGCGCGATCCCCAACGAGTACCTGCACTACTACTACTTCAACCGGGAAGCCGTCCGCGCCTACCAGCAGGCCGAGAAGACCCGCGGCGCCTTCCTCGCCGACCAGCAGGCCCGCTTCTACGAGGACATGAAGCGCCCCGACGCGGCCGCCCTGGCCTCCTGGGACCGCACCCGCGCCGAGCGCGAGGCCACCTACATGTCCGAGAACCGGGAGACGGCGGGCGCCGGCGAGCGCGACGCCGACGACCTGTCCGGCGGCTACGAGAAGGTGGCCCTCGCCCTGATGCGGGCCATCGCCCGCGACGAGCGCACGACCCTGATCCTCAACGTCCGCAACCAAGGCACCCTCTCGGTGCTCGACGCGGACGCCGTCATCGAGGTGCCCTGCCTGGTCGACGCCAACGGTGCGCACCCGGTCGCCGTCGCCCCGCTGCCCGACCACGCCACCGGCCTGGTCTGCTCGGTCAAGGCGGTCGAGCGGGAGGTGCTGGCCGCTGCCGAGTCCGGCTCCCGTGCTACGGCCGTGAAGGCCTTCGCGCTGCACCCGCTGGTGGACTCGGTCAACGTGGCCCGGCGGCTGGTCGAGGGTTACAGCGACGTCCACCCTGGTCTGGCGTACCTTGAGTAAGCGCGGTCAGTAAGCGCTTTCCCCCCTTTCCTGGCTTCCTGGTTTCCTGGAGATCTTCATGCACGACGAACGCCGCCGGATCGAGGAGCGCGTCGAGCGCGTCCACACCCAGCGCATCAAGCCCGCGATCTACGCGGCCGCCGTCCCCTTCGAGGTCGAGGCCTGGCAGGCGCCGGGGGAGCCGGTCTCCTTCGCGGAGGCCGCCGCCGCGAGCTACGAGCCCTTCGCGATGGACACCCCGTGGGGCCCGCCGTGGGGCACGACCTGGTTCCGGATGCGCGGCCAGGTGCCCGCCGAATGGGCCGGAAAGCGCGTCGAGGCGGTCATCGACCTCGGCTTCGTGGGGGACTGGCCCGGCAACCAGGCCGAGGCGCTGGTCCACCTCACGGACGGGACTCCGCTGAAGGCGGTCAACCCGCTCAACCAGTACGTGCCGATCGCCAACCCCGCGACGGGCGGCGAGACGGTCGACTACCTGGTCGAGGCCGCCTCCAACCCCGACATCCTGGCCGACAACTTCTCGGCCCCGACCCCGCTCGGCGACGTCCTGACGGCGGGCGACAAGCCGCTGTACACCTTCCAGCGCGCCGACCTCGCCGTCCTCGACGAGGAGGTCTGGCACCTCGACCTGGACCTCCAGGTGCTGAGCGAACTCATGGTCCACCTCGCCGAGCACGAACCGCGCCGCCACGAGATCATGCACGCCCTGGACCGGGCCATGGACACCCTCGACCTGGACGACGTCTCCGGCAGCGCCGCCGCCGTCCGCGAGGTGCTCGCCCCCGTCCTGGCCAAGCCCGCCCACGCCAGCGCCCACACCGTCTCCGGCGTCGGTCACGCGCACATCGACTCCGCCTGGCTGTGGCCGATCCGCGAGACCAAGCGCAAGACGTCCCGCACCTTCTCCAACGTGACGTCCCTGGCCGACGAGTACGACGACTTCATCTTCGCCTGCTCGCAGGCCCAGCAGTACGAGTGGGTGCGCGACAACTACCCCCGCGTCTGGGCCCGCATCCAGGACTCGGTGAAGAAGGGCCAGTGGGCCCCGGTCGGCGGCATGTGGGTCGAGGCCGACGGCAACCTGCCCGGCGGCGAGGCCATCGCCCGCCAGCTCGTCCACGGCAAGCGGTTCTTCATCGAGCACTTCGGCGTGGAGACGAAGGGCGTCTGGCTGCCGGACTCCTTCGGCTACACCGCCGCCTACCCGCAGCTCGCCAAGCTCGCCGGCAACGAGTGGTTCCTCACCCAGAAGATCTCCTGGAACCAGACCAACAAGTTCCCCCACCACACCTTCTGGTGGGAGGGCATCGACGGCACCCGCATCTTCACCCACTTCCCGCCGGTCGACACCTACAACGCCCGCTTCAGCGGCGAGGAGATGGACCGCGCCGTCCGCAACTACCGTGAGAAGGGCGGCGGTTCACGCTCCCTCGCACCCTTCGGCTGGGGCGACGGCGGTGGCGGCCCCACCCGCGAGATCATGGAACGGGCGCGCAGGCTCGCCGACCTGGAGGGCTCGCCCAAGGTCGTCATCGAGCATCCCGACGCGTTCTTCGCCAAGGCCCGCGAGGAGTACCAGGAGGCCCCGGTCTGGAACGGCGAGCTCTACCTGGAGCTCCACCGCGCCACCTACACCTCCCAGGCCCGCACCAAGCAGGGCAACCGCCGCAGCGAACACAAGCTGCGCGAGGCCGAGTTGTGGGCGACGACGGCCGCGCTGCACGCGCCGGGCTACGCCTACCCGTACGAGAAGCTCGACCGGCTGTGGAAGACGGTCCTGCTGCACCAGTTCCACGACATCCTGCCGGGCTCGTCGATCGCCTGGGTGCACCGCGAGGCGGAGGCCGAATACGCGCGGGTGGCCGAGGAGCTGGAGGCGCTGACGGCGGAGGCGGTCGCGGCGCTGGGCGGCGGCGGCACCCGTGTGTTCAACACCAGCCCCTACGACCGCGCGGAGGTCGTCCGTACGGCCGACGGGGCACCGGCGTATGTGGAGGTGCCCGCGAGCGGCAGCGCGCCGCTGACCGACGCCGGACCCACGCAGCCGGTGAAGGCGGAGGGGCTGGTCCTCGACAACGGCCTGGTCCGTGTACAGGTTGCGGAAGACGGAACACTGTCTTCTGTATTCGATCTACGGTCGGGTCGTGAGGTCCTCGCCGGCCCGGGCAACCTGCTCCGCCTGCACACCGACCTCCCGAACTACTGGGACGCCTGGGACATCGACAAGCACTACAAGAACCGCTACACGGACCTCTTGTCCCCCGACTCCGTCGAGGTCGTCTCGGCCGACCCCCTGCTCGGCGCGATCCGCGTCACGCGGTCCTTCGGCAAGGGCTCGACGCTCACCCAGACCATCACCGTCCGCGCCGACAGCCCCCGCATCGACTTCGAGACCGAGATCGACTGGCACGAGGCCGAGAAGATCCTCAAGGCCGGCTTCCCGGTGGACGTACGGGCGGCGCACTCCTCCGCGGAGATCCAGTTCGGCCACGTCCAGCGGCCCACCCACACCAACACCAGCTGGGAGGCGGCCCGCTTCGAGGTCTCCGGCCACCGCTGGGTGCACATCGGCGAACCCGGCTACGGCGTCGCGGTCATCAACGACTCGACGTACGGCCACGACGTCACCCGCACGGTCCGCGAGGACGGCGGTACGACGACCACGGTCGCCCTCAGCCTGGTGCGCGCCCCGCGGATCCCGGACCCCGAGGCCGACCAGGGCAAGCACAGGCTCACGTACTCCCTCCTCCCGGGCGCCACGATCGGCGACGCGGTCGCCGAGGGCTACGCCCTCAACCTGCCGCTGCGCATCGCGGACGCGGCGGGCGCTCCGGAGCCGGTGGTGTCCGTGGACGGCGACGGCGTGACCGTCGAGGCGGTCAAGCTCGCCGACGACGAGTCGGGCGACGTGGTCGTGCGGCTGTACGAGTCGCGCGGCGGTCGTGCCCGGGGCGTGCTGCGCACCGGATTCCCGCTCGCCGGCGCCCAGATCACCGACCTCCTGGAGCGGCCACTGGCGGACGAGGCCGCGGAGATCGACGGCGACGGGGCGGTCGCGGTCTCGCTGCGCCCCTTCCAGGTTCTGACGCTCCGTCTGCAGCGCGGTACCACCGGCCGGTAACCACCGGCCCCAGGGGCGGGCGCGCTCGCCGCGTCCGCCCCTTTTTCCGCAGTGCCCGCAGTGCCCGCAGCCCCTTGACCTGCCGAGGAGTTCAGCCGTGCCCATGCAGCCATGGTTCACCGACGCCAAGTTGGGGATCTTCGTCCACTGGGGGATCTACGCCGTCGACGGCGTCCAGGAGTCCTGGTCGTTCTACGACGACATCGTGCCGCACGACCGGTACATGTCCCAGCTCGACCGCTTCACCGGCGCCCACTACGACCCCCGCGCCTGGGCCGACCTCTTCGCCCGGGCAGGCGCCAGGTACGCCGTCCTCACCAGCCGGCACCACGACGGCGTCGCCCTGTGGGACACCGCGTACGGCGACCTCAACCTGGGCCGTGACTACCTCACCGGCTACGCCGACGCCCTGCGCGAGAAGGGGCTCAAGGTCGGCTTCTACTACTCGCACTCCGACTGGAACCACCCCGACTACGCCACCACCCGCAAGCCGGGCCGCCCGCCGGAGATGGAGGACAACCGCTACTCCGAGTGCTCGGCCGAGGACGAGGACCTGGCTGCCTGGGAGCGGTTCATCGCCTACCGCGACGGCCAGATCCGAGAACTGGCCTCCCGCTACCGGCCCGACCTGATGTGGTTCGACGGCGAATGGGACCGCAGCGAGGAGCAATGGCGCATCAAGGAACTCGCCGCGCTCATCCGCTCCTACTCGCCCGACGTGGTCTTCAACGCCCGCATGCTCAGCGAGGGCGACTACGCCACCCCCGAACAGGGCGCCCCCATCGAACCGCCCGCGGGGCCCTGGGAGCTGTGCCTGACGATCAACGACTCGTGGGGTTTCCAGCACCACGACCACAACCACAAGTCGCTCGGCCAGCTCATCCGCTACTTCACCGAGACCATCGGCGGGGGCGGCAACCTCCTCCTCGACGTCGGCCCGATGGAGGACGGCACCATCCCCGAGCCGCAGGTCGAGCGCCTCGAAGGCCTGGGGGAGTGGATCCGCAAGCACTCCGAGGCCGTGTACGGGACGACACGAGGGCTGCCGGCCGGGCACCACTACGGACCCAGCACCCTCTCCGCCGACCGCCGCACCCTCTATCTCACCCTGTACGACATCCCGCGCGCCGAGATCGGTGTACGCGGCCTGGTCACACCGGTCCGCAGAGTCACCGTCCTCGGTACCGGCACCGAGCTCGCCCACCGCGTGGTCGGCGGGCTGCACGAGGCCGTCGGCGTGCTGTGGATCGACCCGCCCGCCGCGGCCGACCTGGACCCGCACGCCACGGTCCTCGCGGTCGAGCTGGACGGGGAGGTGGAGCTGTACCGCGGGTCGGGCCGCTTCTGACAGGCTCACCCACGGCGGTTCCCATGAAGAATTAAGAAAACGGTAAAGCGCCTGGTCACGGGCGGAATTCGCGGTTCCGTGACCACGGTGCTTCGCCTGCGCGACACCTGAAGTTCGCCTGCCGCCTCTGAGATGCGAGCGCACAGCGCGAGAGAAAGGTGTCACGGTGCGAGACCCGCGTATGTCCGCGATCGGCAAGGGACTGAGGCGTCGGGGGAGGCTGGTGAGGGAGGCGGTGAGCCCGCCGCGCCGGAACCTGGACGCCGTACCCACGCCCCGCTCCCGCCCCGCCGACGAGCAGTACACCGCCCCGTGCGCCCCGCGCCTGGTGGAGTCGCCGGTGTTCGTGCTGTCCTCGGTGCGCTCCGGCTCGACGCTGCTCAGGGTGCTGCTGAACAGTCACAGCAGGATCCGCGCCCCGCACGAGATGCATCTGCGCACGCTGCACGTCGAGTTGACCCGCGACTTCACCGCGGAGGCCATGAAGGCGCTCGAACTGGACCGGCAGGAGCTGGAGCACGTCCTGTGGGACCGGGTGCTGCACCTCGAACTCGCCCGCAGCAGCAAGGACGTCATCGTCGACAAGACCCCCGCCAACACCCTCATCTGGCCCCGGCTGCACCGATGTTGGCCCGACGCCCGCTACATCGTCCTGCTGCGCCACCCGGGCGCGGTCATCGCGTCCTTGACCAACCGCCGCACGGATCCCGACCACGACGCCATCCGCGCCGAAGTCCTCGACTACGCCGAGAGACTTCAGGAGGCGAGGCAGAGCCTGGACGCCCACGTGATCACGTACGAGGACCTCACCGCCCACCCGGAGCGCACCACGCGCGGGCTGTGCGACTACCTCGGAGTTCCGTGGGAGAGCGCCATGCTCGACTACGGCAGCAAGGACCACGGCGCCTTCCGCCCGCAGCTGGGCGACTGGTCCAGCACCATCAGGTCGGGCCGCATCCGGCCCGCGCGCGCATCCGACCCGGCAGTCGAACTGCCGCCCCGGCTGGGGGAGTTGGCCGGGAAATGGGGCTACCCGGCCGAGTGAGCCGACCCCCGTTCCCGGCCTCGGCCCCGCAGGCGCCGGACTTCGCACCGGTCATCACCCGCGCCGCCGACGCTGCGGCAGGCGCGGGTGAGGGTGCAACCGTGAGGCTAGGCCGGCGCGATGGCCGAAGCAGAGGCAGAAGCGGTCGCAGAAGCCGTGGTGCCGGGCTCCGCGGTGACCGGCTCCGCCGGCTGCGGGGCCGGCGCGGGGACCGCCGGCAGCGGGTCCTGCAGCTCCGTGCGCTGCTGGGGGATGGACACCGGCCGCAGCTGACGCGGGCCCGAGACCACCGTGTAGTCCTGGCCCAGGAACGGCGGCACGATCTCGCCCGGGTCCTCGCCCAGCGCCAACTGCACAGCCGCCCAAGGGGCGTTGACGCCGCACAGGGCCAGCTGGTGCAGTCCGCCGGCCGGGCGCGTGTTGACGTCCATCAGGACCGGCGTATCGCCGAACATCCGGAACTGGATGTTGGACAGGTAGTGCAGCCCGAAGCCCTCCGCGATCCGCCGCGCCGGCTCCAGCCACTGCTCGGCGAGCGTGAACCCGCGACGGCGGCCGTTCTTCGTGCGGCCGATGGCCAGCCGGATCCGGTTGTCGGGGCCGGTGAGACAGTCCACCGACACCTCCGGCTGCTCCAGCCGCGGCATGACCAGCCAGTCCACCGGCTCCTCGGCCTGCTTCAGCGCTTCCAGCACCAGGTCCAGCGGGACGTACGGGCTCGGGAAGCCGTTGAGGTGCACGAGCGAGAAGGGGGCGCGCGTGATCACACGGAAGCCCACCCCGCCCGCACCGGAGGCCGGCTTGAAGCATGCCTTGTGGCCGCCCGCCTCCAACTCCTCGACAGCAACGACGAGTTCGTCCGCGTTCCGTACCCGGTACCAGGGCGGAACCGGTGCGCCGATCGCCTGGACCGCCTCGTAGGCGATCACCTTGTCGTGGAAGACGGCCACGGCCTCCGGCGGCGGAGCGAGCAGGGCCGTACCGGCCGCCTCGAACTCGGCGCGGTGCGCCACGATCGCCGACTGGTGCAGCCGGGGCACGAAGACGTCGATGCCGCGCCGCGCGCACTGGTCGAGCGCGTACTCGACGTACGCGGCCGGGGACAGGCCCTCCGGCTCCAGGTCGGCCGTGTCGGCCGCGGCCAGTACCGGGGAGTCCGCGTCGCCGTGCGTTGCATGGATCTCGACGGCGCGGTCGCTGGGATTTCGCCGCAGCTGATCCATGAAGAACACGTTCTCCGCGTACGTGCGGTTGAGCCAGACGCGTACGCGAGAGACCATGCAGGCCGCCTTTCACGGTTCGCGGGCAGGGCGGAGCACGCCCGTGCCCGGGCAGGGTGGTTGGAGGGACACCAAACCGCCCCGTGCGAAAGGGCAGTCATGGGCGGGTGGTGTTGGGGCGATCATACGGCTTTGAAGCGGTGCCGCGTGCAACGTGCGTGTTACGGATTTCCCGATCATGGTTGCGCCGGTGGTGGGGCGCGTGATGAGGGCGTGTCGCCGGGGGCGTCGAAGATCGGTCGACTCGATCGGACCTTGTCCTCGGGAGGGCGGCTGTGTTCTCGTGGTTCTCCTCAGGTGCTCGGAGGGGGCGGGAAGTGACGTCGACGGCCGGCGGTGCCGGACAACTGCTGGCCATCAGCGATCTGCACATCGGGTACGAGGAGAACCGCGCGCTCGTCGAGAGGATGCGCCCCGACACGGACGAGGACTGGCTCCTGGTGGCCGGCGACGTCTCGGAGACCGTGTCCGACATCCGCTGGGCCCTGGAGACCCTCGCCGGCCGCTTCCGCAAGGTCGTGTGGGCCCCCGGCAACCACGAACTGTGGACCCACCCGAAGGACCCCGTCACCCTGCGCGGAGTCGCCCGCTACGACCACCTCGTCGCCCTGTGCCGGGAACTCGGCGTGACGACACCCGAGGACCCCTACCCCGTGTGGGAGGGCCCCGGCGGCCCGGTCGTCGTCGCACCGCTGTTCCTGCTGTACGACTACTCCTTCCTGCCGGCCGGCTGCGCGACCAAGGAGCAGGGACTGGAGTACGCGCACGGCACGGGCATCGTCTGCAACGACGAGTACCTGCTGCACCCCGACCCGTACCCGTCCCGCGAGGCCTGGTGCCGGGCCCGGGTCGCCGGGACCGAACGCAGACTCGCCGCCCTGCCCGACGACCTGCCCACGATCCTCGTCAACCACTACCCGCTGGACCGGCACCCCACGGACGTCCTGTGGCACCCCGAGTTCGCCATGTGGTGCGGCACCGACCGCACCGCCGACTGGCACCGCAGGTTCCGCGTCGAGACCATGGTCTACGGCCATCTCCACATTCCCCGGACCACCTGGCACGAGGGCGTCCGCTTCGAGGAGGTCTCGGTGGGATACCCCCGCGAGTGGCGCAAACGACCGGATCCGCCCGGGCGGCTGCGTCGGATCGTGCCGAGGGAGGCCGGGGCGCGGTGATCGAGGAACTGCTGCCGGCCACGGTGGTGGCCGTGGAGGCTTACGGCAACGACGAGCCCGGGAACGGGGGGCTGTACCCCGAGGAAGAGGCCGTCCTGGCACAGGCGGTGCCCAAGCGGCGCCGCGAGTTCGCCGCCGTACGCACCTGCGCCCGCCGGGCCATGGAGAAGCTCGGTGTGCCGCCGCAGCCCGTCCTGCCCGGGGAACGCGGCGCGCCGCGCTGGCCGGCCGGCCTCACCGGCAGCATGACCCACTGCGACGGATACTGCGCCGCCGCCCTGGTCCGCGCCACCGACCTGGCCTCACTGGGCATCGACGCCGAACCCGACGGCCCGCTCCCGGACGGCGTCCTGCTCTCGGTGTCCCTGCCCGCCGAGAGGGACCGGCTGCTCCGGCTCGCCCAGGACCGTCCCGGCCCGCACTGGGACCGGCTCCTGTTCAGCGCCAAGGAATCCGTCTACAAGGCGTGGTTCCCCCTCACCGGGCAGTGGCTGGACTTCAGCGAGGCCGACATCGAGCTCTCCGTCGACCCCGGCGAGCGGCTGGGCGGCACCCTCCGCGCCGAACTCCTCGTACCGGGTCCGTCGGTGGGCGGCCGGCGGCTAGGACACTTCGAGGGTCGCTGGACCGCCCGGCGGGGGCTGGTGGCGACGGCGGTCGCCGTGCCGCACGCCTGACGGCCTTCACGCGGCACGACCGACCCGTCCTGCGCTACGCGTCGGGTGGGCACCAGGTGTGCAGCAGCCGGAAGAACGCCTCCTCGTTGCCCACCAGCCCCGCCCGTGCCAGGGCCTGTTCCGCCTCGGCGAGAACGGCGGGCGGAACCACGGGTGGTCGGGCGGCCTCCGGCGGGCCGGGCGACACGTCGAAAGCCGCTCGCACGGTGTGCAGCAGCCGCAGATAGGCCTGTACGGCGGTGCGCTCGCGGTCGGTCAGTACGGCGGTGGGCATCGGGCGGCTCCCCCATGTCGGCGTCGTCGGTCGTGCGCCCCCGGACGGCGGCGCACTTCCAGCTTGCCGCCCGCCACTGACAATCCGGCTCCGCAGGACGTCGGTTCGCCCGCTTAGCGGAGGCGAAACCTCCCCGAAATCCCCGGTGGGAATGGGCCCCTACGCTGGAGTGAAGGGCTTTCGGCCGCCAGGCCGCGGCCATGGAAACGGGAGGCGAGCGCGTGGTCGACGCCCCGCGACGTCGCCCCGCGCGCACCGTACGGCTGCGCTCGGTGAGCGACGCAGAACTCGAGTTGCAGTACCGCGTCGTGCACGGCTACCGCCGGGCCTTCCGCATCGCCGGTGAGGGACCGGTGCTGGTGCTCATCCACGGCATAGGGGACTCCTCGGCGACCTGGGCCGAACTGATCCCGGATCTCGCCCGCACCCACACCGTGATCGCCCCGGACCTGCTCGGCCACGGCGAATCGGACAAGCCGCGCGCCGACTACTCGGTGGCCGCGTACGCCAACGGTGTGCGCGACCTGCTCACCACCCTCGGCATCGAGTCCGCGACCCTCGTCGGACACTCGCTCGGCGGGGGAGTGGCGATGCAGTTCGCCTACCAGTTCCCCGAGCGCACCGAACGGCTCATCCTGGTCAGCGCGGGCGGCGTGGGCCGCGAGGTCAACCCCGTCCTGCGGATGGTGTCCCTGCCCGGCGCCCACCTCATGCTCGCCGGCCTTCGCCTGCCCGGCATGCGCCTCCAAGTGGGCCTCGCGGTCCGCCTGATGAAGCTCCTGGACACCGACCTCGGCCAGGACGCCCCGGAGTTGCTCACCCTCGTGGACGCGCTGCCCGACGAGACCTCGCGCAACGCCTTCATCCGCACTCTGCGGGCGGTCGTCGACTGGCGCGGGCAGGTCGTGACCATGCTCGACCGCTGCTATCTGACCGAGGGCATGCCGACCATGCTGCTGTGGGGCGACCGGGACAGTGTGGTGCCCGTACGGCACGCCTACGGGGCGCACGAGGCGATGCCGGGCAGCCGCCTGGAGATCTTCGAGCAAGCCGGCCACTTCCCGTTCCACACCGACCCGGCCCGCTTCGTCGCCCTCGTCGAGGAGTTCACCGCGGGTACGGAACCGGCCCACTGGAGCCGCGAGCACTGGCGCGACCTGCTCTGCTCGGGCCGCCCGGGCACCTTGGCCGGCCGCCCGGACACCGCCCGCAGCCGGGCTGTGGAGCGCGACCTGCGAGAAGCCAGCGAACGCAGCGCGACGTGACGACGGCTCGGTCGCCCAGGGGCGCCGAAGCCCTGGTGCGGGCAGGTCGGTCTGCTTGACCGGCGCAGGCGAGGGGGTTCAGCCCTGCGGCCCCAGGTAGCCCAGCGACGCCTCGATCCGCCCCGCCAGATGATCGCGTTGTACCGGGCCCCGCAGTGACGAACCGGCGAGCCAGGTGCGGCACTTGCTGGCGAGGAGCAGGCCGAAGCGTTCGGCCTCCTTCTCGTCGGCCTGGTCGAAGCGGCTGCGGGCGGCGACCTTCAGTACTGTCGCCTGCAGGTCCGCGTCGTCGCACAGTAAACGGGCAGCGACGGCCGCGCCCTCGACGTGGTGGCTGCAGTGGCCGGCGTTCATGTGCCACAGCTCGTGGCCGAGGATCACCAACTGGTGGTCGGGCGCGGTGCGTTCCTCGATCACCACGAGGTCCTGGTCGGCCATGTCGAGCCACAGTCCGCTGGCCGTGCCGGGCGGAAAGGCGGACGTACGGAAGTGGACCGGGCGGCCCCGCCGTCTGCTCATCGTGTCGCACAGCGCGCCGTACAGGTCCGCGGGCCGTGCCGGGGCGGGAAGGGTCAGCTCCGCTACCAGCTCGCCGCACAGGCGGCGCATTTCCTTACCGATGCCCACAGTTCTCCCCCGGATCACGACTCGGGCCGCTTGACGCTTTCCAAGAGCATGTCCAGCCACTCCGCCACCTTGTCGCGGTGCTGGTCGGTGGGCAGCTGCGCGGCCCGCCAGGCGATCCCACGGACGCCGTGGTCCTGCAACAGCCGCTCCAGCGGATCGTCGGCGACCGCGGCCGCCTCCCGCTCACGGTCGGCGAGTTTCTGCAGAAGCTCCTGCTCGGTGCGCTGCAGGGTGCCCGCCAGCGCCTCGGGGTCCTCGGCCGTGAGGAACCCGGCGTGCACCCGGAAGAAGCGCTGGATGGCGTCGCAGTGCTCCATGGTGGGACGCCGGTCGCCGTTGATGAGCGCCCCGGCCTGCTGCCGGGACATGCCGGCGCCGTCGGCGATCTCCTGCTGGGTGTACTTGCGTCCGTTCGGCTTGAGCCGGGTGCGACGCAGCAGGTCCAGGCGTTGCAGGAACCGGGCCTGCACATCGGGCTCGCCCGCGGGGCGGCCGCTCAGCAGGGCCTTGACGACCGGCTCGGTCACGCCGGAGGCGACCGACAGGCGGCCGGTGTCGAAGACCTCCGCGTGCGGCACGCCGAGCCGGTCCGCGAGCGCGGTGACACGGACGACGACGGCCGGCAGCACAGTCGACGCCACGTCGCCCGGGCCTTCGAAGCCTTCCGACACCGACAGATCTCCTACGTTTCTCACTGGCTTCTCACAAGCGGTTGCCGTGAACTTCCCGGAGAGTAGCGGGTTGTTCGAACTTACATCCAGGTCTCGCCACAACTGTGGCCAATTTCAGCCGTCAACAAGCGCGGAATGCCACGATAGTTGACACGACTTGCGTCGGGGCAGCAGGATCAACAACGCCGCGAGAAGGCCGCATAGGCAAGAGGGGTGACCTCCCGATGGCATTTCAGGCAGGTGGGCAGCGGTCGGTGCCGCGGCCCGTCCCCGAGAGTCTTGAGGCCCAGGCTTATCTACAGGACTATGTCGCGCTCCTGGAGGCCGTCCCCTTCCCGTCCGTCGTCGTGGATCACCGCTGGGACGTCGTCCTGGCCAACATCGCTTTCGCGTCACTTTTCCGTGGTGTGGGGCCCCATCCGACAGCGATGCCGGGTGACAACTTCCTGAGGTTCGTCCTCTTCCACCCGGACGCGAGTTCCGTCCTCGGCGAGCACGAGTCGCGCTGGTGCCTGCCGATGCTGGCGCACTTCGCCGCCGCCGTGGAGCGGCACGGCCACGACCACGGCCTCCAGTCGATCCGCCGGGACATCGCCCAGGACCCGATCATGGAGGCCGCCTACCGGCAGGGCCTGCCGCACTGGATCCGCGCGGTCGGCGAGCAGGCCGTGGAGCACGACGGCGCGGTCCGCCCGGTGAAGCACCCCGACCCGCGCTGGGGCGCCACCGAGTGCCGGGTCGTCGACGAGACGCCCAGGACCCTGGCAGACATGGGCTACACCCGGCTGACGCTGGTCCTGCGCCCCGCCCGCCGCCCGGTGGCCCCGGCGGCGCGACGGACGGCCCGCCCGCGCCGTACGGCGGGGCACCTCAGCGTGGTGCCCGCCCCCGAGGTCTGACAGGCACCGTCGGCGTTCAGGTCGCCGACGGCGCCTCGTCAAAGCGCGTTCCCCCGTTGTGTGGTGGCATTCCCAGGTAGGGAAGCATGTGACATAGTACTGATGTGAGCGAGCGACTGACCTGCGATGTCGTGGTCGTCGGAGCCGGAATGGTCGGCGCCGCCTGCGCCCTGTACGCGGCCAGGGCCGGCCTCGACGTCACCGTCGTCGACCGCGGCTCGGTGGCCGGAGGTACGACCGGCGGGGGCGAGGGCAACCTGCTGGTCTCCGACAAGGAGCCGGGGCCGGAGCTGGACCTGGCGCTGCTGTCCGGCCGACTGTGGAGCGAACTCGCCGAGGAACTCGGGGAGTTCGTGGAGTACGAGGCCAAGGGCGGTGTCGTCGTGGCCTCTTCGCCCGGCGGGCTCGCCGCACTGGAGCGTTTCGCCGACGAACAGCGGGCCGCCGGAGTGGTCGCCGAACCGGTCGCGGGCGACGCACTGTACGACCTCGAACCCCACCTCGCGCCGGGGCTGCCCGGCGCCGTCCACTACCCCCAGGACTGCCAGGTGATGCCCGCCCTGGCCGCCGCCCACCTGGTCCGTGCGTCGGGCGCCCGCCTGCTCACCGGCCGGACCGTGACCGAGGTACTGCGCACCCCGGCCGGAACCGTGCGCGGAGTCCGTACCGACCACGGGGACATCCACGCTCCCGCCGTCGTCAACGCGGCCGGCACCTGGGGCGCCGAACTGGCCGCCCTCGCCGGAGCCTTGCTCCCGGTCCTCCCGCGCCGCGGCTTCGTCCTCGTCACCGAACCGCTCCCGCGCAGGGTCCGCCACAAGGTGTACGCCGCCGACTACGTGGCCGACGTGGCCAGCGACTCGGCCGCGCTGCAGACCTCGCCGGTCGTCGAGGGCACGGCGGCCGGGCCGATCCTGATCGGCGCGAGCCGGGAACGGGTCGGCTACGACCGGACGTTCTCGCTGCCGGTCGTACGGGCCCTGGCGGCGGGCGCGACCCGGCTGTTCCCCTTCCTCTCGGACGTCCGCGCCATGCGCGCCTACCTCGGCTTCCGCCCCTACATGCCCGACCACCTGCCCGCCGTCGGCCCCGACCCCCGCGTCCCCGGGCTGTACCACGCCTGCGGTCACGAGGGCGCGGGCATCGGCCTCGCCACCGGCACCGGGCGCCTGATCGCGCAGACGCTGACCGCGAAGAGCCCCGACCTGGACCTGACGCCGTTCCGGCCCGACCGCTTCACCGAGGAGGCCGCGTGAGCTCTCCCCTGGACCTGGCCGGCGCCCGGCCGGGCCCCGCCTTCACGGTCACCCTGGACGGCCGCGAGATCGAGGCACTGCCCGGCCAGACGATCGCCGCCGCACTCTGGGCGGTCGGCGTCACTTCCTGGCGCACCACCCGCGGCGCGGGCCGGCCGCGCGGTGTCTTCTGCGGGATCGGCGTCTGCTTCGACTGCCTGGTGACCGTCAACGACCGCCCGAACCAACGCGCCTGTCTGGTGCCCCTGCACCCGGGCGACGCCATCCGTACGCAGGAGGGGACGGGCCACGATGACTGACCGACCGCATCTCGCGGTGATCGGCGCGGGTCCGGCCGGTCTCGCCGCCACCGTCGCCGCCGCGTCTGGGGGCATCCGGGTCACGCTGGTCGACTCGGCGGCGGACGCGGGCGGGCAGTTCTACCGGCAGCCCGCAGCCGCACTTGGAGCCCGCCGCCCGCAGGCCCTGCACCACCGGTGGCGGACCTGGGTGCGACTGCGGGACGGCTTGCGCACCCACGTAAAGGCGGGCACAGCACGACATTTGACGAATCATCATGTGTGGTTCGTCGAGCGGCACGAACACGGCTTCACCGTGCACGCGCTGCTCGGCCCCGAGCAGGTGGACCCGGTCGAGGTGCGCGCCGACGCCGTCCTTCTCGCCACCGGGGGCTACGAGAAGGTGCTGCCCTTCCCCGGCTGGACCCTCCCCGGTGTCGTCACCGCGGGCGGCGCCCAGGCCATGCTCAAGGGCGCCCTCGCGGTGTCCGGCCGCAGCGCCGTCGTCGCCGGGACCGGGCCGCTGCTGCTGCCCGTGGCGACCGGCCTCGCCGCGGCCGGGGTGGAGGTGGCCGCGCTCGTCGAGTCCGCCGGCCCCAAGGCGTTCGTACGACGGACCCGCGCACTCGTCGCCCAGCCGGGCAAGGTCGCCGAAGGCGCCCAGTACGCCGCCCGGTTGCTGCGCCATCGGGTCCGGCTCCTCGCGGGGCATGCCGTCGTCGAGGCGCACGGCACCGAGCGGCTGGCAGCGGTCACCGTCGCCGCGCTCGACACCGACGGGCGGGTGCGGCCCGGCACCGAGCGCCGCATCCCCTGCGACACCCTCGCCGTCGGCCACGGCATGCTGCCGCACACCGATCTCGCTCAGACATCGGGATGCCGGCTCGACGGGCCGGACGTCCACGTCGACGACGAGCAGCGCACCAGCGTCCCCGGCGTCTGGGCGGCGGGCGAGACCACCGGCATCGGCGGCGCCGCCCTCTCCCTCGCCGAGGGCCACATCGCCGGACGCTCCGTCGCGGCCCGTCTGCAGGACACCGACCCCGACCCGCGCGCATGGGCGGCGGCAGCCAGGACCCGTGCCCGGCTGCGGGCCTTCTCCGCCGCATTGGACAGCGTGTATGCCCCGCCCGCCCACTGGACCGAGCAGGTCACCGACGACACCGTCGTCTGCCGTTGCGAGGAGGTCACCGGCGGCGCGATCCGAGAGGCCGTGACGGAGTTGGGCGCCGGCGACCCGCGCACCGTGAAGCTGCTGACGCGGGCCGGGATGGGCTGGTGCCAGGGCCGGGTGTGCGGGCCCGCGGTCGCGGGGCTCGCCGGGTGCGAGCTCACGCCGTCCCGGCGGCCGTTCGCCCGCCCGGTGCCGTTGGGGGTGCTGGCCCGGGCCGGGGAGTCCGAGGAGCACTGAGTCCACCACGACGCCCGCTGTCCTGGACCTCTGCCACACAGTAAAATGTCACACCCTATTGAGATGGGACCCCGGATGACCACCACCGAGCCCCGCCCCTGGCGCGGCGTCCTCGTCGCCACCGCCCTTCCGCTGAACGACGACCTCTCCGTCGACTACGACAAGTTCGCCGAGCACTGCGCCTGGCTGGTCGACAACGGCTGCGACGGCGTCGTACCGAACGGCTCGCTCGGCGAGTACCAGGTGCTCACCCCCGAGGAGCGGGCCAGGGTCGTCGAGACGGCCGTGGCCGCCATCGGCGGCGAGCGCGTGATGCCCGGCGTCGCCGCCTACGGCTCCGCCGAGGCCCGCCGCTGGGCCGAGCAGGCGCGCGACGCGGGCTGCGCCTCCGTGATGCTGCTGCCGCCCAACGCCTACCGCGCCGACGAGCGCTCCGTCCTCGCCCACTACGCGGAGGTCGCCGAGGCGGGTGTGCCGATCGTCGCCTACAACAACCCCATCGACACCAAGGTCGACCTGGTGCCCGAACTGCTCGCCAAGCTGCACGGCGAGGGCTGCATCCACGCCGTCAAGGAGTTCTCCGGCGATGTCCGCCGCGCCTACCAGCTCGCCGAACTCGCCCCCGGACTCGACCTGTTGATCGGTGCGGACGACGTCCTGCTGGAGCTCGCGATCGCCGGCGCCAAGGGCTGGGTGGCCGGCTATCCGAACGCGCTGCCCGCCGCCACCGTCGAGCTCTACCGCGCGGCCGTCGGCGGCGACCTGGGCACCGCCAGGAAGCTGTACGAGCAACTGCACCCGCTGCTGCGCTGGGACTCCAAGGTCGAGTTCGTCCAGGCCATCAAGCTGTCCATGGACATCGTCGGCCGCCACGGCGGCCCCGTGCGCCCGCCGCGCGTCCCGCTGCTGCCCGAGCAGGAGGCCGCCGTCCGCGCCGCCACCGAGAAGGCGGTCGCGGCCGGACTCGCGTAAGGCAATTCCCGTCGGTCCGTCACGTTCACCAGGAGCGTCATGCGCAGCAAACTCGTCCTGCACGCCGTCGACTCGCACACCGAGGGCATGCCCACCCGCGTGATCACCGGCGGCATCGGCACGATCCCCGGCGCGACCATGAACGAGCGGCGCCTGTACTTCCGTGAGCACCGCGACGACATCAAGCAGCTCCTGATGAACGAACCGCGCGGCCACGCGGCCATGAGCGGCGCCATCCTCCAGCCGCCCACCCGCCCCGACTGCGACTGGGGCGTCGTCTACATCGAGGTCTCGGGCTACCTGCCCATGTGCGGGCACGGCACGATCGGCGTGGCGACCGTGCTCGTCGAGACCGGCATGGTCGAGGTCGTCGAGCCGGTCACCACGATCCGGCTCGACACCCCGGCGGGCCCGGTCGTCGCCGAGGTGGCGGTTCAGGACGGCGCCGCGCAGGCGGTCACGCTCAGGAACGTCCCGTCCTTCTCCGTCGGCCTCGACCGCAAGATCACGCTCGCCGACGGGCGCACGATGACATACGACATGGCATACGGCGGCAACTTCTACGCCATCCTGCCGCTGGAGCAGTTCGGGCTGCCCTTCGACCGGGCCCGCAAGGACGACATCCTCAAGGCCGGCCTGTCCCTGATGGAGGCGATCAACGCCGAGGAGGAACCCGCCCACCCCGAGGACCCGTCCATCCGGGGCTGCCACCACGTCCACCTGATCGCCCCCGGAGCCACCGCCCGCCACTCCCGGCACGCGATGGCGATCCACCCCGGCTGGTTCGACCGCTCGCCCTGCGGGACCGGCACCAGCGCCCGCATGGCACAGCTCCATGCGCGGGGCGAACTGCCCCTGAACACCGAGTTCGTCAACGAGTCCTTCATCGGCACGCACTTCACCGGTCGTCTCCTCGGCACCACCGAGGTCGCAGGCCGCCCGGCCGTCCTGCCCAGCTTCACCGGCCGCGCCTGGATCACCGGAACCGCCCAGTACCTGCTCGACCCGACCGATCCGTTCCCGGCGGGATTCGTCCTCTAGACGTCGAGGACAATGGCCGGTGTCGCGTGACATTGCACAACTAGGAGACGTCCCATGGCCGCCCAGCGCACCAGCGCCGCCCCGTCCGCCGCTGCCCCCGCCCTGCCCACGCTGGGCGGCAAGAAGAGCAGCTACCGCGAGCGAGTCGCGGACGCGCTGCGGGCCGCGCTGATCGCCGGTGAACTGCGCCCCGGCGACGTGTACTCGGCGCCCACGCTCGCCGCACGCTTCGGCGTCTCCGCGACGCCGGTGCGCGAGGCCATGCTGGACCTGGCCAAGGAGGGCCTGGTCGACACCGTCCCCAACAAGGGCTTCCGGGTCACCGCCGTCTCCGAGAAACAGCTCGACGAGTACACCCACATCCGTGCCCTCGTCGAGATCCCCACGGTGGTGGACCTGGCCCGGACCGCCGACCCGGTGTCGCTGGAGGCGCTGCGGCCGGCCGCCCGGGAGATCGTCCACGCCGCCGTGGCCGGTGACCTCATCGCCTACGTCGAGGCCGACACCCGCTTCCACCTCGGTCTGCTCGCCCTCGCGGGCAACGCGCACCTCGTAGAGGTGGTCGGCGACCTGCGGGGGCGCTCCCGCCTGTACGGCCTGACCGCGCTGCTGGAAGGGGGCCGTCTGCTGGCTTCGGCCGAGGAGCACCTCGAACTCCTCGACGCCCTGCTGGCCCGTGACCCGGAGGCGGTACGCGAAGTCATGACCCGTCATCTCGGCCATGTCCGCGGCCTGTGGGCGGCCCGCGGCTAGGAGGTGCCGTTCGGATCATCCCGGGTCCGCGACGCCTGGCACGGCGCCTCACCGCGTCGTCGCATCACCCCAGTACGCCCAGTCCGCCCAGTACGCGGGTAATGCTCCGCTTCAGTGAGGCGGAGGCGTATCTGCCTTGACGGCACCCGTCCCGCGCTTCGCCGCCTGGATCTGCTCGTACACATGGGTCCGCAGCTCGGCGAAGCGCGGGGCGACCCGGGTGTGCAACTGGTCGCGTTCGGCGGGCAGATCGACCTTGAGCTGCTCCTGTACGACGGTGGGGGAGGCCGACAGCACGACCACCCGCTCGCCCAGGTACACGGCCTCGTCGATGTCGTGGGTGACGAACAGGATCGTGATCCCGCGCTCCCGCCACAGCCCCCGCACGAGGTCTTCCAGGTCGGCGCGGGTCTGTGCGTCCACTGCCGCGAACGGCTCGTCCATCAGCAGGACCTGGGGCTCGTACGCCAACGCGCGGGCGATGGCGACCCGCTGCTGCATACCGCCGGACAGCTGCCAGGGGTAGGCGCCCGCGGCGTCCGCGAGCCCGACCGACTCCAGCGCGTCCGCCACCAGCTCCCGGCGTCGCGTCTTGCTCAAGTCCTTCTGTTTCAGGGGGAGTTCGACGTTCTGGGCGACCCGCATCCAGGGGAACAGGCTGCGCCCGTACTCCTGGAAGACGAACGCCATCCCGGGCGGCGGCCCGTTCACCTTCCGCCCCTCCAGCAGGACTTCACCGCCGGTCGGCGTCAGCAGTCCGCCCATGCACTTCAGCAGGGTCGTCTTGCCGCAGCCCGACGGGCCGACGAGGCAGACGAGTTCGCCCGCCTCGACGGTGAAGGTGAGGTCGCGCACCGCCTCCACGCGGCGGCCGGACCCCTCGTAGACCTTTTTCAGGCCGGATACGGCGAGAAGCGGGTGCATGGACCGCCCTTTCACGAGACTCACTGGGACCGCCGGGCCGAGGCGCGCAGGCCGTGGTACCAGGCCAGGACCCGCCGCTCGACCAGCTGGAAGACGACGGAGAGCAGGAAGCCGAACAGGCCGAGGACGAGGATCCCGGTCCACATGTCGGGGATCGCGAAACTGCGCTGGAACTGGACGACGGTGAAACCGAGGCCGTTGCTGGCCGCGAACATCTCGCTGATGACCATCAGGATGATGCCGATGGACAGGGCCTGGCGCAGGCCCGCGAAGATCTGCGGGCTCGCCGAGCGCAGCACCAGGTTGGTGAGGCGTGAGGGCCCCTTGATGCCGTACGAGCGTGCCGTTTCGGCCATCACGGGGTCGACCGCGCGCACGCCCTCGACCGTGTTGAGCAGGATCGGCCACACGCAGCCGCTGGCGATCACGGTGACCTTCATCGTGTCGTCGATGCCCGCGAACAGCATGATCACCGGGACGAGCACCGGAGGCGGCACCGCCCGCAGGAACTCCAGGACCGGTTCGCACACCGCACGGACCCGCCGGTAGGAGCCGATGACCGTGCCGAGCGCCACCCCCACGACGGCCGCGAGCGCGTAACCGCCCGTCAGCCGCAGCACGCTGGGCAGGACGTCGTCCTTGAGCCGCTCGGCGGTCCACACGTCCGGGAAGGTCTGCATGATCGTGCGCAGGGGCGGCCAGAACACGTCCGTACTGTTGTCGGACGCGAGCCACCAGCCCACGAACAGCACCACGGGCAGGGCGACAACGAAGAACAGTCGCAGCAGGACGCGCCTCACACCGCCACCTCCCCGCGCACCGACTGGTGCCAGGCCAGGGCCCGTCGCTCCACCGTACGCGCGCCCACGTTGATGAGCAGCCCCAGTAGTCCGGTGACCACGATCAGCGCGTACATCTCCGGCACCGCCTGCGAGTTCTGCGCGACCCCGATCCGCGCGCCCAACCCCGGTGCGCCGATGACGAGTTCGGCGGTGATGGTGAGGATCAGGGCGACGGCCGCGGCCAGCCGTACGCCCGTCATGACGTACGGCAGCGCGGTCGGCCACAGCACGTGCCGGACGCGCGACCAGGTGCCGAGACCGTACGAACGGGCCGTCTCCTCGGCGACCGGGTCGACGTCCTGGACGCCGTACAGGGTCTGGATGAGGATCTGCCAGAAGGAGGCGTACACGACGAGCAGGAGCACCGAGCGCAGTTCGGTGCCGTACAGCAGCACCGCCAGCGGGATCAGCGCGACCGAGGGGATGGGGCGCAGGAACTCGATGGTCGAGGCCGTCGCCTCACGCAGATACGGGACCACGGAGATCACCACCCCGGCGACGATGCCCGCGCAGGCCGCGATCGCGAGGCCCAGCGCCCAGCCGGTGAGGGTGTCGCCGAGGGCCGACCAGAAGGCGCTGTCGGCGAGTTCGTCCGCGAGGGCGCCGGCGATGCGGCTGGTCGGCGGGAAGTACTCCTCCTTGACGAGGCCGACCCGCGGCACCGCCTCGCCGAGGGCGAGGAAGGCCGCGAGCCCGGCGGCGCCCAGGGCGGCGTTCTCACCCTTCACGGCAGCAGCGCGTCCACGTCGGGGGTCTTCTTGAACAGACCGTCCTGCTCGCCCAGCTTCGCCAGTGCCTCGATGGACGCCCGGTTCGGCTCGGCCGGCCACTTCGGCAGGGTCACCTGCGCCAGCACGGACGCCGGGATCTTCGTGTACGTCGTGACGATCTGGCGGACCTCGTCCGGGTGGGCGTCCGCGTACGCGAGGGACTCGGCGGTGGCCTCCTGGAACTTCTTCACGACGTCCGGGTGTTGTTGCTGGTACTGCGCCGACGTGAAGTACAGCGCGACCGTGGTGTCCTTCGCCACGTCCACGATGGGAGTGGCGATCACGACGCCGCCCTGGCTCTTGACGGTGGCCTGCGCGGGCTCGACGACACTCGCGGCGTCGATCTGGCCGCTGTCGAGGGCCGCGGGCATCTGGTCGAAGGCAAGCTCGACGAAGTTCACCTTGTCGGGGTCGCCGCCCGCCTTGCGCACCGACTCGCGCACCGCGGTCTCGTTGATGTTCTTCAGGGTGTTGATGGCGACCTTCTTGCCCTCCAGCTGCTTCGGCGACTTGATCGGGCTGCCCTTCTTCACCATGAGGGCGCTGAAGTCCTTGCCCTCCACGCCCGTTGAGGCGATGCCGTTGGCAACCGCCTTGACGGGCACGCCGGTCGACTGGGCGACCAGGAGCGAGGTCACGTTGGAGAACCCGAACTGGAACTGTCCGCTGGCGACTCCGGGCACGATCGCCGCACCGCCCTGGGCGGTGGAGAGCGACAGCTTCAGGCCGTGCTTGCTGTAGAAGCCCTTCTTCTGGCCCAGATAGATCGGTGCGACGTCGACGATGGGGATCAGCCCCAGCTTGACGGTGGTGGTGCCGCCGGACGACGCGCCGGCGTCCGCCGAGTCGTCGCCGGACGAGCCACAGGCCGTCCCGACGAGCAGGAAGGTGCCGGCGGTGAGACCGGCGAGCAGACGACGCATGGCTCCTCCTGTACAGACAACGGTGCAACGGTGTTCCGACAGGTTGTGCGCAGACCGCACAGTAGTGCGCAGGTCTGCTCAGCGGGAAGGTAGAACTCGCAACGGATCAGGGTCAATGGGTTGGCTGACAAAATTGTTGACAGTGCTGGAGGCGTCGATGCCCGAGCCGGTCCGCGCAGCGCACTTCGTGAGGTCCTTCGAGCGTGGGCTCGCGGTGATCCGCGCCTTCGACGCCGAACACCGGGTGCGCACGCTCAGCGAGGTCGCCCGCACCTGCGACCTGACCCGCGCGGCCGCCCGCCGCCTGCTGCTGACCCTGGTCGACCTCGGCTACGTCCACCAGGACGGCCGCACCTTCCGGCTCACCCCGCGCGTGCTGGAGCTCGGCTACTCCTACCTGTCGAGCTTCTCGCTGCCCCAGATCGCCGAACCGCATCTGGAGCAACTGGTCGAGCGCACAGGGGAGTCGTCGTCCCTGTGCGTGCTCGACGGCGACGACGTCGTGTACGTGGCCCGGGTGCCCGCGCGCCGCATCATGACCGCGGCGATCACCGT
Organism: Streptomyces sp. MMG1533; assembly: GCF_001279775.1. Classification (GTDB taxonomy): domain Bacteria; phylum Actinomycetota; class Actinomycetes; order Streptomycetales; family Streptomycetaceae; genus Streptomyces. The sequence goes on from NZ_LGDG01000001.1 coordinate 277,748, forward strand.
CGGCACCCGTTTCCCCGCCCACGTCACCTCCGTGGGCCGGGTGATCCTCGCCCATCTGCCGGACGAGGAGCTTGAGTTGCGGCTCGCACGCGTCGAGCTGCGTCCGCTGACCGCCCGCACCATCGTGTCGGCGAAGGCGTTGCGGGCCGAGCTCGACCGGGTGCGGCGGCAGGGGTACGCCCTCGTCGACCAGGAGTTGGAGGAGGGCCTGCGCTCGATCGCCGCCCCGGTGCGGGACCGGGGCGGCGAGGTGGTGGCGGCGGTGAACATCCCGGTGCACGTCAGCCGCAACTCCCTGGCGTCGGTGCGCCGGGACCTGCTGCCGCACCTGCTGGAGGCGGTCGCCGGGATCGAGACCGACCTGGGACCGGCTACAGGTCGAGGACGAGCCGCTTCCCCCGGCACCGGGACACGCAGATGAGCATGGTCTCCCCGGCCTCCCGCTCCTCGTCCGTGAGGACCGAGTCCCGGTGGTCCGGGGTGCCGTCGAGGACGTCGGTCTCGCAGGTCCCGCAGGTGCCCTCGGTGCAGGAGAACAGCACCTCGACGCCCGCGGAGCGCACCGCGTCGAGCACGGAGACGTCCACAGGGACGGTCAGCGTACGGCCGCTCCGCGCCAGCTCGACCTCGAACTCGGTGTTCTCGCCGGTCTCCTGTTCCTTGGGCTGGAACCGCTCGACGTGCAGCGCCCCGGCCGGGCAACGCGCCTCCACCGCGTCCAGGAGCGGCCCGGGGCCGCAGCAGTACACGAGTGTGTCCTCGGGGACCTCGTCGAGCACCGAGCCCAGGTCCAGCAGCCCGGTCTCGTCCTGCGGAGCGATCGTGACCCGGTCCCCGTAACGGCCCAACTCCCCGGTGAAGGCCATGGATTCACGGCTCCGCCCGCCGTACAGCAGCGTCCACTCGGCGCCCGCAGCCTCGGCCGCCGCCAGCATCGGCAGGATCGGCGTGATACCGATGCCGCCCGCGACGAAGCGGTAGCGGGGCGCGGGCTTCAGGGCGAAGTGGTTGCGCGGACCGCGCACCCGCACCTTGTCGCCCTGTCCCAACTGCCCGTGCACATGGGCGGATCCACCGCGCCCGTCCGGCTCGCGCAGTACGGCGATCCGCCAGGCGTCCCGGTCGTCCGGGTCGCTGCACAGCGAGTACTGCCGCTCCAGCTCCGGGCCGAGCACGACATCGATGTGGGCGCCGGGCTCCCAGGCCGGAAGCCGTTCGCCCAGCGGGTGGCGCAGGGTCAGGGAGAGTACGCCGTCGGCCGCGAACTCCCGCCGGTCGACGACGAGTTCGGCTTCGTACAGGGTCATGAGCTGTTTCCTTGCGGCTCGTGTCCTTGCGGGTGGGAGAGCATCCACTCCCACATCTCGATGGGGTCCTGCGAGGTGTGCTCGCGGCCGCAGTGACAGGTGCCGTGCAGGATGTCCGTGCCAGGCAGCCAGTCGATGCGATAGACCTCGCCGGTCGGGCTCGTCACTGGACCTTCTCCATGGGCTTCTCGCCCTCCTCGACCAGCCGGGCGAGGATACGGCGGGCGGCGAGACCGCCGGTGTCGATGTTGATGCTCAGCTCCTGGTAGCCGGTGCGCTCGGTGCCGAGCGTCTCCTGGAGCAGGTTGAGCGCATCGACGTCCTGCATGACGACGGTGTGGTTGTTGCCCCGCAGGAACTCGGTGACCTCGGGGTCCTCCGTGGCCCAGTCGCGCGAGACCATCCAGAAGTCGTACACCTTGCCGTCGGCGGACGGCGTGATGGCGTACGTGATCTCGGTGTGGAAGCCGTTCGGGTCGCTGCCGTCCGCCTCGGGGAGCACGCCGACCGGCGCGATCCGGCTGTGCAGCAGGTAGAGACAGGGCGCGTGGTACTCGATGTCCTGCCAGCGGGTGATCCGGCCCTCGATGCCGGTCGAACGGGCGTAGAACGGCGGGCACTCGGCGTCGTCCATGTGCCGGCTGACCCGGACGATCCCGGCGCCCTCGTCGACCTCGGTGGTGATCGGGGTCTCGGCGACCTCGGGGGTGCCGATGTAGCCGCCGTGCAGATACGTCTCGTGGGACAGGTCGAGGAGGTTGTCGACCAGCAGACCGTAGTCGGCGTCGATCGGCTCCATGCCGCGCACGGTGACCCAGCCGGGGGAGTCGAGGTGGCGGGCGCGCGGGATGCTCTGCGGGTCGGCGAGCGCCGGGTCGCCGATCCACACCCACACCAGGGAGTCCTGCTCGACGACCGGGTAGGAGGCGACGCGCGCGGTGCGCGGGACGCGCTTCTGCCCCGGCACGTACACGCAGGCGCCCGTCTGGTCGTAGGTGAAGCCGTGGTAGCCGCAGACGATGCGGTCCCCGTCGAGGCCGCTCTTCGAGAGCGGGTAGCGCCGGTGCACACACCGGTCGTGGAGTGCGACGGGCGTGCCCTCCTCCTCGGTGCGGTAGAAGACGAGCGGCTCACCGAGGATCGTGCGGCCGAGCAACTCCTCGCGGCCGACCTCGTGGCTGTATGCGGCGACGTACCACTGGTTCCTGGCGAAGGCGGTGGTGTGAGGCATTGGGGGCGGCTCCCGTCTCTGGTGGTGGTGGCATCGTCCGGGAGGGCTTCACCGGGCCGCAAGACTACTTCCGCCTCGCGGAAGGGCTGGGGTGAATTACCAGTTCAGAGCGGTGATGCGTGCGATGCCGGGGTGGCGTGCGAATCGAGGTGGCGGCGGGAGGGCTGCCGGAGAATGCTCTGGATCTTCGTCCGGGGCCGGCCGGCTGCGTGATGGGACTGCTCTGTCTCCGACCGCTGCCGAGCGCCACAGCGGCAAAAGGCGAGGGCTGTGACTCCGGGGAGAAGCGCGTAGCCGTTGACACACCCGCGGCCACTGCCTCGCGGGCGACCACGAGATCCACGCGCAGCGTCCCGGAGCCACGATTCGCCTGGCGACGATCTGTCTCGGCGGGTCGCTCACCCGATGGCACACCGACCACCGCGGCTCGGTCCGTCTCATGACCACGGGCACGGGCACGGTCGTCCAACGGATTGTGTATGACCCGTTCGGCAGGATCCTCGCCATCCAGGCCGGAGGAGACCAGCCCCGGGACACGTACGACGGCTACGAACTCCTTGAGCAGGTGGGCCTGTACCTGTCGCCGAAGCGCCCCTACGACCCCGTACTGGGCCGCTACCTCGTCCCCGACACGGTCGCCGCGGACCTGTGGCATCCGGTGGGCCTCAACCGTTACGCCTACGCCGCCAACGACCCCGTCACCGTGCGGGACCCCGCAGGCCGGGCCTGGTGGCACATCGCGCTGGCCATCGTGGCCGTGGTGGCCGTCGTGGTGCTGACCGTGGTCACCTTCGGGGTCGGCCTGACCGGCTTGGGCGCCATGATCGGGGTGTTCGCCGCGATGGCAGTCGGCGGCGCGGTCGGCGGCATCGCCGCGGCCCAGGCAGGCGGCGACATCGTGCTGGGGATCCTGCTCGGTGCGGCGCTGGCCGGCGCCGCGGCGTTGGGCGGGGCGCTGGCCGGGGCCGGTTTCGCGGCCGCGTTCGGCGCCAAGTCCCTCGTGACCTTCCTGCTCTCCGGAGCGGTCAGCGGGGCGCTGCTCGGTGCCGCGACCGGATTTGGCGCCGGATTCGCCGGCGGCACGGGTTCGCTCGGCGAGATCTGGGAGAAGACCTGGCAATCGGCTCTGGCGGGGTTCGTCACCGGCCTGGTGTTCGGGCTGGCCGGCTACGGATTCGCCCAGGGCTGGTTCGGTACCGGGAACATCAGCCCCCGGCTGCCCACCGGTGCGGAGACCGAACGCGCGCTCGCCGAAGGCGCCAAGGCCGCCGGACGGGCGGGGAACACCGGCGTCGGTGCCTCCGCCGCCATCGGCCAGGGCGTGACCGGCACTGCCACCAGCCTCGCGGGCTCCGCACTCAACTTCGGCGCGCCGACCGGCTTCAACGTCCTGCAAACCTTCGTCTTCAACCCCGTCGCCGGAACCCTGCTCATCGAGTCGATCTCGGTCCTGTTCGCCTTCGACTTGGCCGACAAGGTCATCGACCTCATCAAGAACAGCGGCGCCGGCTACTCGAAGAGCGGCACCTTCTGAACCTCACGCCGACACGCTCCCGGCGGCCCATGGACCACCTCCACAAGCCGGGCGGCCGGGCCGGGTGAACGCAATCTCCAGCTGCGTGCGAAGCGTTCGTAGACGGTCTGCCAGGGGCCATGATCAGGTACGGCTAGTCACCGGTGAACCACAAGTAGCTGCCCGGCGTCGCCGCACACTCGTCGAGAAGCTCGGCAAGGTCGAGCAGAGCCGCTGTCTGCCGGTCGTCAGTACACCTCTGTGCCAGGGCGGCGACTTCCTGGCGGGCGACTTGGGCTTCCTGTTCGTTGAACAGCGTGTCGCCGTACGGATCGACCCAGCCGAGCTTGCCCGAGCCATGCCGGTCGAGGGCGCTCAGCACCCTCGCCAACGCTTCACCATGCTCGTAAGAGCCCCGCAGCAAGGTGTCCCGGGACCGCCCCTTTCGCACGGGTCGCCCCGAGTGCAGTTCCAGCTCGATCCCCATGACGCCTCCTACGGCCCAGGACACCGAATCTTCGCAGAGATCATTTGTCAGACACGACCCAGCAGGTCACAGGCTCATCGCCCCCCCCACGCAAGCGCAGGTCAGAAAGGCGCGCCAGCTGTACCACGCGGTGAACCGCCTGCTCAGAGCGGAGACTCGCGGGCTGGTTCGGTAGCGCCGTCACGGCTTTCCCGCTTCTCCGACCGGTCACCGGCCCACCCGGGTGGGCGAGCGGTGGTCCGGCGCGGCACCAGAGCGGGGGACAGGCTGACCTGGACCGTGGGTCTGCTCCGGTCGGTGATCCGTTCCAGGACGAGACGGGCCGCGTTCCTGCCGATCTCGTGGCCCGCCTGGTCGACGCTGGTCAGCGAGATCGGGCCGAGCGCGGCGAACGTGGTGTTGTCGTAGCCGGCCACCGAGATGTCGTCGGGGACGGACAGCCCGGCTTCGGTCACCGCCTCCAGCACACCCATCGCGACGACGTCCGCCCCGGCGAACACGGCTGTGGGCGGGTGGGGGCGGTCCAGCAGTTCCTTCGTGCCCAGGTGGCCGCCCTCCTGGGTGTAGCTGGTCGAGACCACGTCGATCCACTCCGCGAGCCCGTGGGCCCGCATGGCCTGCCGGTATCCGTCGGCGCGCCGGGCGTTGGGCATCTCCGCGAGGCGTGTCGGGTCGGTTTCGAGGTGCTCGATGTGGGCGATCCGCCGATGCCCCAGACCGGCGAGGTGGCCGACGACCAGAAAGGCGCCCTCGACGTCGTCGTTGACCACGGTGTCGTACGCCGGAGAGGACCCGTGGCGACCGACGACGACGGTCGGCACGGCGGAGGCCACCCGCTCGAGGTGGGGGCGAGGGGAGACGGGGGCGATCAGGATCAGGGCGTCCATACCGCGGTCGATCATCGCCTCGGTGATCCGGGCCTCGGCCTTCTCGCCGTTGCAGCCGGGCCCCAGCAGCACTTGGTACTCCGTGTCCTCCAGCGCATGGGTGATGCCGTCGAGGACCTCGGGGAAGAAGGGGTTGCGGATGTCGGGCAGCATCACGCCGATGGTGTACGTCTGCCCACGCAGTCCCCTGGCACCCGCGTGCGGCCGGTAGCCGAGCTCGTCGATCGCACGGCGCACCTTCGCCCGCATCTCGGGGCTCGCTCCGTAGGCGTTGCGCAGCACCTTGGACACGGCGGTCGTGGAGACCTGGGCGTGACGCGCGACATCGACGATGGTGACGCGGCGGCGTGGTGCTGGCGGCTCCATCCGGTTCCTCTCCCGTCGGGAAACGTTGCCGCCGAGTGTACGGATCAACCCTGCTGCTCAGTCGGTGCTCGGCAAGGGCCGGGCGAGGTCCGGGCAGGGGTACTTCCGTAGCAACTGTCCAGCGTGCGCGGCATCTTGACGTCACGCGGGACGCTCTCTAGGGTCTGGCCACACCCGGTGGGCAACGTTATCCACCGGCGCCCGGATGCCTTCCCGACCCGAAGAACGACAAGCCACCCCGGTTCGACGAAGCCGACAGGCAGGCGCACGTCCCCGCCTCCCGCTCGACGGAGGCCAGATCCAGCAGTCCTCTTGAAACGTTTCATGAGAGGAGCGCCGACCGCAGAGCCGGCTCCTGACCGCCCCTGGAACACGTGTGAAGACCGAAGGGATGAAGGTGTGAGCGATGCACAACACGACGAAGACGGCACGGACCGTGAGGCCGAGAACAACGGCCGTCGCGGCGGACGGGGCAAGGGAGTCCGCCGTCGGAGCGTGCTCGCGGCGTCGGCGGTCGCCGTGCCGGTAGTGGCCGGAGCCATGGGCGGCGGAGGCACCGCGCACGCGGCATCCTCCCGCCGCAAGGAGCAGGCCGCGGTGTCCGGGCTGACCGCAGAACACCGCACGGCCCCCCTGGGCGTGGACGCCGCCCGGCCGCGCCTCGGCTGGCGCATGCGGTCGTCGGCCCGAGGCCGCGGCCAAGGGGCGTACCAGATCCTCGTGGCGAGCTCGGCCGACAGACTGACGCCGGCCCGAGCGGACGTCTGGAACAGCGGCCGCATCCGCTCCTCCGATTCCGTGGCCGTCCGCTACGCGGGCAGGCCGCTGCGCGCCTCGACCCGCTATCACTGGACCGTCACCGTCTGGGACGCCGAAGGCCGCGCGGTCGGTACCGCATCCCCCTCCGTCTTCGAGACCGGCCTCATGAGCACCGACGGCGTGGCCGGTTGGGACGGCGCGCAGTGGATCGGGATGAAGGGGAAGGCTCCCGACTCGGCCGGCGCACCGATGCTGCGGAAGGAGGAACACCTCAGGGCATCGGGGCCCGCGGTCCGCGAGGCCCGGCTGTACGTCTCGGCCCTCGGCGTGTACGACGCGTACGTCAACGGACACCACCTGACCGTGCCGCAGGACGGCGGCACCACCATCGAGCTGCTGCCCCCGGGCTGGACCAACTACGACGCGCGCCTCAACTACCTGACCTACGACGTCACGGAGCTCGTGAGGCGGGAGCGGGTGCTCACTCTCGCCGTCGTCCTGGGCAACGGCTGGTACAACGGCCGCGTCTCCGAAGGCAGTACGTACTACGCGGAGGACGGCAACGCCCTGGCGGTCAAGGCGAGGCTGCTGATCCGGTACGCCGACGGGACGTCGCAGACGGTCGTCTCCACGCCGGAGGGCGGCTGGAAGGCCACGGACACCGGCCCTTACCGCGCCGACGACATCTACGACGGCCAGACCTACGACGCCCGGATGGAGCTGCCGGGCTGGACCGCGCACGGGTTCGACGACTCCGCATGGTCGGACGTGGAACGCGTCGCCTTCGAGGACAAGTACCCGGACGTGCGACTCCTCGCCTACCCGGGCGAGACCGCACGCCTGATGTCGAAGTGGGACCGCCGACCGCGGTCGATCACCGTCGCGACCGGAGTGACCGGACAGGACGGCAGCCCGGGCGGCAGGGGGCGCATCGTCGTGGACCCCGCCCGGACGGTGACCGATCCCGCGAAGGCGGCCTCCGCCCCGGTCACGATCGGCAGTGGCGAGACCGCCGTGTTCGACCTCGGCCAGAACATGGTCGGGGTGGCCCGCTACGGCCTGCGCGGCCCGGCCGGAGCCCGGGTCGAGTTCCGGTTCGGCGAGATGCTCAACGACGACAGCGCCGGCGCGGACGGCCCCGAGGGCTCCGTCTACCGGGCCAACCTCCGCAGCGCCAAGGCCACCAGCACGTACGTCCTGAAGGGCGACCGGCACGGCGAGACCCATCAGGACTCCCTGACCTTCTACGGCTTCCGGTACGTGTCCGTCACCGCGACGGACACCGTCACGATCACCGGCCTGACCGGAAAGGTCGCCACGTCCGCGATCCGTGAGATCGGCACCGTCACCACCAACGATCCCGACGTCAACAAACTGGCGGGCAACATACGGTGGGGCCAGCGCGGCAACTACCTCTGGGTGCCCACCGACTGCCCGCAGCGCGACGAACGCCTCGGCTGGACCGGCGACACGCAGGTCTTCTCCACGACCGGCCTGTACAACGCGGACGCGGGTGTCTTCCTCAGCCACTTCCAGGACACCGTCGTCGACTCCCAGGTCATCTACGGCATGGACAAGGCGCAGTTCACCGGAGTCGCCCCCGGCGGGAGGTACAACTGGCCCGGCGGCGGGAGCGGTTGGGCGGACTGCGGTGTCATCGTGCCGTGGACCGTGTGGCAGATGACCGGTGACGCGGCCGTCGTCGAGGACAGCTGGCCCGCGATGACCCGCTACCTGGACTGGATCCGGCAGCAGACCGGCGACACCTACGCCGGACAGGGATCCCTCACCGGCGACTGGCTGGCGCCGCAGAAGACCAGTGCCCAGCTCATGAGCGACGTCTACTACGGCTATGCCGCGCGGCTGATGGCGCAGATGGCCCGAGCGATCGGCAAGGCGGCTCAGGGGGAGGCGTACGAGCAGCTCTTCGGACGCATCAAGCAGGCGTTCATCACCAAGTACCTGAACACCGAGGGCGGCACGGTCACGGTGAAGTCCAGCCTCGGCGACGCCTCCCCGATCGAGCCGGGCGCCGACCCGAACCAGAAGACGGAGGACAACAGCCAGTCGGCGCTGCTGTGGGTCCTGAAGCTCGGCTTCTACGAGTCCGAGGCCCAACGCCGCACGCTCGTCGGGCTGTTGGCGGACAACATCGGCAACGACGCGGCCTACAAGGCCGCGCATCCGAACAGCAGCCGGGTCAGGTACGCCGAGAACACCCTGTCCGTCGGCTTCCTCGGCGTCAACGTCCTCGCCCCCGTCCTCACCGAGGAGGGCCGCGCGGACCTGGCGTACAAGCTGCTGCACCAGGACGCGCTGCCGTCCTGGCTGTACTCGGTGAAGAACGGTGCCACCACCGTCTGGGAGCGCTGGAACTCCTACTCCGATGACGCCGGCTTCGGCCCGGTGAGCATGAACTCCTTCAACCACTACGCCTACGGCGCGATCATGGAGTGGATGTACGCGTACATGGCCGGCATCGCCCGCGACCCGGACAGCCCCGGCTTCAAGCGCTTCCTGCTGCAACCCCACATCGATCCCACCGGCAGGATCACGCAGGTGTCCGGCTCGTACGAGTCGCCGTACGGCGAGATCAGAAGCGAATGGGCCGTCGACGACGCGGGCCGGACCCTGGTGTACGACGCGGTCGTGCCCGCGAACAGCGAGGCGACCCTGCGCCTTCCGGCCGCCTGGGCCGATGCGGTCCGTGAGGGACGCATTCCCCTGGCGCGAGCGGACGGCGTGCGTTTCCTCGGCCACGCGGACGGGGCGTCCTCGTACCGGCTCCCGTCCGGCCGGTACCACCTGACCGCTCGGCTCCACTGAGAGCGGACGCAGAGCGAGGAACTCACCGGTCTGCGGTACCGGCGGAGGCACCGCAGACCGGTGAGTTCGCTGCGTCGGGGGCGGCGGCCGAAGCGGTCGGAGAGCAGGCCGCCGAGCGGCTGGAGCATGTACACGGGCGCCGAGGTGGTGCGAGAGGTCGCGGACAGTCTCACCGACCTGACGCCCGGCATGTTCCACGCCCTGGCCTTCGGCGAGGACGCCGATCGCCCTCGCACTGGAAGGACGCGGTCAGGCCCATCGACGTGGAACTCACCATCGACGAAACGGTCTTCGCCCAGCAGCAGTCCTACATGACCGAACTGGGTACGGGCATCGTGGACTGGGCGGGGTGGTCGGAGGCGATGGCTCGAACCCCTGGTGCGGAAACCGTGCTCATCGAACTGGACGAGGCGGCCGACCCCGTGGCCGCGCTGCGGGCGGGAAAGGCCGTGGCGCAGCAGTGGACCTCAGCGCCGTAGCTCCGTGTGGGCCGTCTCCGGCAGTCGCAGATACACCAGCGAGGACACGAGGCAGAGGACGGCGACGTACCACGGGAAGAGTCCGGTGTGGCCCAACTCCTTGAAGAGCGTGCCCACATACGGTGCCGTACCGCCGAACAACGCCACCGTCAGCGAGTAGGGAAACCCGATGCCGGCCGCGCGCACCCGCGGCGGGAACACCTCGGCGTTCACCGCCGCGCTGATCGAGGTGAACCCGGTCAGCAGCACCATGCCCGCGCACTGCACGAGCAGCAGGACCGCGAACGAGTCGCGCAGGGCGTGCAGCAGCGGCACGCTCAGCAGGGCGAAGCCGAGGCCGAAGAAGAGGAGCAGCGGGCGGCGGCCGAAGCGGTCGGAGAGCAGGCCGCCGAGCGGCTGGAGCAGGCCGAAGAAGGCGAGCGAGATCGTGCCCGCGAGCAGTGCGTCCGACTTGTCGATGCCGGCGTTGAGTTCGGCGTACGTCGGCAGGTAGGAGGTCCAGGTGTAGTACGCGATCGTGCCGCCCGCCGTGATCCCGCAGATCAGCAGGGACTCGCGCGGATGGCGGCGCAGCGCCTCCAACAGGCCGGGGCGCGGCGCCTGTTGCTGCTCCTGGCTGCGGGTCTCCTGCGCACCCTGCCGGATCCAGAAGCCGACCAGGCTGAGCACGGCCCCGACGACGAAGGGGATCCGCCAGCCCCAGCCGTTCATCTGCCCCTCGCTCAGCGTGTCCACCAGCAGGGTGGCGAGGCCGGACGCGACGAGCTGCCCGGCGGTCGTCGACACGTACTGGAAGCTGGAGAACAGTCCACGCCGGCCCGGGCCCGCCGACTCGACCAGGAAGGTCGTCGAGGCGGCGAACTCCCCGCCCACCGACAGCCCCTGGAGCAGCCGCGCGAGGACCAGGGTCACCGGAGCGAGGACGCCGACCGCCTCGTACGTCGGCGTCAGCCCGACCAGCAGACTGCTGCCGCCCATCAGCAGGATGGTGACCGTCAGCGCCGCGCGCCGCCCCTGCCGGTCCGCGATCGCGCCCATCAGCAGCCCGCCGACCGGCCGCATGAAGAAACCCACCGCGAACACCGCGAAGGTCGACAGCAGCGGCACCAGCGAGTTGTCCGCGCTCCTGGGGAAGACCTCGGCGGCGATGTAGGTGGCCAGAAACGTGTAGGCGTACCAGTCGTACCACTCCACGGCGTTGCCCACGGAGGCGGCGAGGAGCTGGCGTACGGGCCGTTTCGTCGGCGTGGACGCCGAGGTGTGCGTCTCTGTCATGATCGCGACCATCCCCCCACTCCGGCCCCGGCACACCCCCCGTACCGACGACTTTCACATCAACGCCACCAGACCCTTCCCTGACGTTTGGTGCTCTTGGAACACTCCTTTCGCGCGTATTCCGTCATGTTCCGGCCATCCGTACCAGGATGAGAGGCCCACTCATGCCCGACGTCAACAGGCGCCGATTCCTTCAGCTCACCGGCGCCACCACGGCGTTCACCGCGCTGTCCAACAGCATCCAGCGTGCCGCCGCGCTCCCGGCCCACCACCGCACGGGGACGATCGAGGACGTCGAGCACATCGTCGTCCTGATGCAGGAGAACCGTTCTTTCGACCACTACTTCGGATCGCTCAGAGGTGTACGCGGCTTCGGAGACCCCCGTCCGGTCACCCTCCGGAACGGCAAGTCGGTCTGGCACCAGTCGGACGGCACGAAGGACGTCCTCCCCTTCCACCCCGACGCGGACGACCTGGGCATGGCCTTCCTCCAGGACCTCCCGCACGGCTGGAACGACGGCCACGCCGCCTTCAACGCGGGCAAGTACGACAAGTGGGTGCCGTCCAAGGGCGCCACGACCATGGCGTTCCTGAACCGCGGGGACATCCCCTTCCACTACGCGCTCGCCGACTCCTTCACCATCTGCGACGCCTACCACTGCTCGTTCATCGGCTCCACCGACCCGAACCGCTACTACATGTGGACCGGCTACACGGGCAACGACGGCACGGGCGGCGGCCCGGTCCTCGGCAACGACGAGGTCGGCTACGGCTGGACGACGTATCCCGAGCGCCTGGAGAAGGCCGGGATCTCCTGGAAGATCTACCAGGACGTCGGCGACGGCCTCGACGCGGACGGCAGCTGGGGCTGGATCGAGGACGCCTACCGCGGCAACTACGGCGACAACTCGCTCCTCTACTTCAACCAGTACCGGAACGCGAAGCCCGGCGACCCGCTGTACGACAAGGCCCGCACCGGCACCGACCACACCAAGGGCGAGGGCTACTTCGACCGGCTGAAGGCCGACGTCAAGGGCGGCAAGCTGCCGCAGATCTCCTGGATCGTCGCCCCCGAGGCCTTCACCGAGCACCCCAACTGGCCCGCGAACTACGGCGCTTGGTACATCGCCCAGGTTCTCGACGCACTGACCTGTGACCCGGCGGTGTGGGCGAAGACGGCCCTGTTCATCACCTACGACGAGAACGACGGCTTCTTCGACCACCTGGTCCCGCCGTTCCCGCCGGGCTCCGCCGCGCAGGGCAGGTCGACGGTCGACGCCGGGCCCGATCTGTTCAAGGGCGACGGCAAGAGCGTCGCCGGGCCGTACGGGCTCGGCCAGCGCGTGCCCATGCTGGTCGTCTCGCCCTGGAGCAAGGGCGGGTACGTCTGCTCCGAGACCCTCGACCACACCTCGATCATCCGGTTCATGGAGAACCGCTTCGGTGTCCACGAGCCGAACATCTCGCCCTGGCGGCGCGCGGTCTGCGGCGACCTGACCGCCGCGTTCGACTTCTCCCGCAAGGACACCGGGCCGGTCGCGCTGCCCGACACCGACGGCTACGAGCCGCCGGACCGCGAGCGTCACCCCGACTACGTGCCCACCCCGCCCGCCAACCCGTCCCTGCCCCGGCAGGAACGCGGCCTGCGCCGCGCCCGCCCCCTCAAGTACGCCCCGTACGTGGACGGTTCGGTCGACCCGGCGAACGGGAAGTTCACGCTCACCTTCGCCTCCGGCGCCAAGGCCGGTGCCGCGTTCCTGGTGACCTCCGGCAACCGCACCGACGGCCCCTGGAGTTACACCACCGAGGCCGGCAAGACGGTCGCGGACGTCTGGAACTCGGCGTACTCGAACGGCTCGTACGACCTGAGCGTGCACGGCCCGAACGGCTTCCTGCGGGTCTTCAAGGGGCCGAACCAGAACGCCGGACCCGAGGTCACCGCGCGCCACACCGGCGACGACGTGGAGCTGACCTTCACCAACAAGGCCTCCGGCACGGCGCGGTTGAAGGTCGGCAGTGGATACGGCGACCGGGCCCGGACCTTCACCGTGCGCGCCGGAGCCACCGTGAAGCACACCTTCGGCCTCGCGGTGAGCAGGCGCTGGTACGACCTGACCGTCACGTCCGAGGCCGACCCGGCGTTCCTGCGGAGGTTCGCGGGACACGTCGAGAACGGGCGCCCGGGCGTCAGCGACCCGGCCGTCATGACTGGGTAAAGCCTTCCGGAGGGCGCAGGTCCGGGCTGGTCAGCCACCGGTAGGCTCGGGATAGTGTGCCTCGGTGACCACGCAATCGAACACACCTGCAGGCTGGTACCCGGATCCGCACGGAGCGGCTCAGACGCTCCGCTACTGGGACGGCGCGCAGTGGACCGAGCACACGAACCCGAGTCAGCAGGCCCAGGCGGCGCCGCAGATGCCGGCGCAGCCGGCCGGCCCGGACCCGCGCGTCCAGCGGCAGGTGCAGCAGCAGGCCGGGGTCGTCGCGGGCGGCCCCGGCGGCGGCAGCCTGTTCAGCGAGCCGGTCCTGGTGGTGAACCAGAAGGCCAAGCTGATCGAGCTGACCAACGAGTACACGGTCATGGACCAGAACGGCAACCAGCTCGGCTCGGTCGTCCAGGTCGGGCAGAGCGCGCTGAAGAAGGTCCTGCGCTTCGTGGCCAGCGTCGACCAGTTCATGACGCACAAGCTGGAGATCCGCGACGCGCACGGGCGGCCCGTGCTGCTGCTGACCCGGCCCGCGAAGTTCCTCAAGTCGCGGGTGATCGTGGCGCGTCCGGACGGTCAGCCGGTGGGTGAGATCGTCCAGCAGAACATGATCGGCAAGATCAACTTCGCGATGAACGTCGACGGCCGGCAGGTCGGCGCGATCAAGGCGGAGAACTGGCGCGCGTGGAACTTCGCGATCGTCGACCACACCGACAAGGAGGTCGCCCGGATCACCAAGACCTGGGAGGGCCTCGCCAAGACGATGTTCACGACCGCGGACAACTACGTCCTGCAGATCCACTACCAGCTGCCCGAGCCGCTGCTGAGCCTGGTCGTGGCGACGGCGCTGACCGTCGACACGGCGCTCAAGCAGGACTCGCGGGGACTGGGCTGAGCCCGGTCACAGGGGAGTGAGGTGTCCCGGCTCGGACGGCCGGGGCACCAACGCCGGTTCGGGCGTCGCCGACTCCGGCTTCAGCGCCAGGACCGCGGCCACCGGGTGTTCCTCGTGGCCGATACCGGCCAGGTCCGCGGCGGGTGTCACGCGCGACAGCAGCACCACGCCCCAGGCCGCGAGCCCCGCCCCCGCCAGGGCGAGCAGTACGCCCGCCGCGCCGCCCTGCAGCCGCTCGCCGAGCAGGGCGAGGCCGATCGCGGCGGCGGCCACCGGGTTCGCCAGGGTCACCACGGCGAGCGGGGCGCCGAGGCCGCCCCGGTAGGCCGTCTGGGACAGCAGCAGTCCGCCGGTCGCGAAGGCCGCGACGAGCAGCGCCACCCCGATCACCTCCACGCTGAGCAGCGATTGCGTGCGGTCCGTCACGGCCACCGTCACGGTCTGGGTGAGTGCCGAGGCGACACCGGAGGCGAAGCCCGACGCGGACGCGTGCCGCAGGCCCGGCCGCGCGCCCGGCCGTGCCAGCGCGCCGATCAGGGCCGCCGTCACGCCCGCGACCGCGACCGCCTCGGGCACGCTCAGCACGTCGTCGGGCGCCGGCCCGGACGCCGTGACCAGGATCGCGGACAGACCGAGGAGCGTCAGCGCGGTGCCCCGCCACTCCGTGGCGCTGACCCGCCGCCCCGCGACCCGCGCCCCCATGGGCACCGCCGCGACCAGGGTGAGCGCGCCGAGCGGCTGGACCACGGTCAGCGGTCCGTACTTCAGGGCGACGACGTGCAGCAGCGCGGCCGACGCGTTGAGCACGACCGACCCCCACCAGGCACCCGAGCGCAGCAGCCGCTGCATGCCCGAGCCCGGGTTGCGGGAGGCCAGCCGCTCCTGGGCGACGGCCGCGGACGCGTAGGCGACGGAGGAGAACAGGGACAGGACGACGGCGAGAAGGGTGGCGTTCATCGGCCCGCTCCCACGAGAACCTGCTCCTCGGCGGGTACGAGCCGGTCCTGAGCGCGTCCGGCGGTGCTCGCCGTCCGGTGCGGCAGGTGGATCACCGCGAGGGCGAGGCCGAGCAGGGCGCCGGCCACGACCGCGTCCAGCCAGTAGTGGTTCGCCGTCCCCACGATGACCAGCAGCGTCAGCAGCGGGTGCAGCAGCCACAGCCAGCGCAGGCGGGACCGGGTGGCGACGATCAGGCCGATCGCCAGCATCAGCGCCCAGCCGAAGTGCAGCGACGGCATCGCGGCGAACTGGTTCGAGAGGTGGTCGGTCTGCGGCGGGCCGTACACGGAGGGGCCGTAGATCCGTGCGGTGTCCACCAGGCCGGTGGCGGCGAGCATGCGCGGCGGGGCCAGCGGGAACAGGAGGTGCACCACCAGCGCGGCGGCGGTGAGTGCGGCCAGGGCGCGGCGGGCCCACACGTAGTGCGCCGGGCGGCGCAGGTAGAGCCAGATCAGGAAGGCCAGGGTGGCCGGGAAGTGGACGGTCGCGTAATAGGTGTTCGCGAGTTGCGCGAGCGTGTCGCCGTGCAGCAGCGGGGACTGCACCGAGCCTTCGCCGGGCAGGTGGAGCGTCCGTTCCAGGTCCCACACGCGGTGCGCGTTGTGGAAGGACTCGCCGGTGTGGCCCGTCGCCAGTTGCCGGCCGAACTTGTAGACGAGGAAGAGCCCTACGACGAGCAGGAGCTCACGGACGAGCGGCGGCCGCGCTATCGCGCTCGGCGCCGCCTGGGAAGGCTCGGTGCGGGCATTCATCCCCCGGCCCTTTCGCTGACGGTGGTGCGTGTGCTGACGCCGGACGGTCTGGTGACCCGCCGAACGGCCGGAACTCATCGATACGACTGAGTACCGGTACGACAGTGTACCGATACGCCAGTGTACCGATACGCCGCCGTACCGGTACACTGGAGTATCGATTGACGTACGACACACTGGAAGGGCGGGGCCTCCCGCCCTGGAACCGAGTGAGGAGAAGGGCAGATGACGTCGCAGGCCGCGGACGGACCGGAGACGGTCGCCGCCTCGCGCCGCTCCAAGATCACGCCGGAGCGAGAGCGGGAGTTCTTCGACGCCGTACTCGACCAGATCCGCGAATGCGGCTACGACTCCGTCACCATGGACGGCGTCGCCTCCAGCACCCGCTGCAGCAAGTCCACGCTGTACCGGCAGTGGAAGACCAAGCCCCAGTTCGTGGCGGCGGCCCTGCGTGGCAGCCGTCGGGTGCGTTTCGCCGGCATCGACACCGGCTCGCTCGCCGAGGACCTGCGCCAGGCCGCTCGGGCGGCGGGCGCCTGGTCGATGAGCGACACCAAGCTGGTCCAGGCGCTCGGCCACGCCGTCACTCAGGACGAGGAGCTCGCGCTGGCGCTGCGCGAGGCGCTCGTCGAGCCGGAGATCGCCGCGCTCCAGGAGATCCTGCGACGCGGCGTCGAGCGCGGTGAGGTCGCCGCCGGCCATCCGGCGCTGGAGTACATCCCGGCCCAGATGTTCGGTGTCCTGCGCGCGCGGCCCGTCCTGGAGGGCAAGTATGCCGACCCGGACTACCTGGTCCGGTTCGTGGAGGCCGCGGTGCTGCCCGCACTGGGCCTGACCTAGGACTCAGGCCGCCGTCCGCGGGATGACCGGACGGTGACCTGCTCGCGCCGCACCGTGGGGACGGGGGCGGCGCGCACCCCCCGGCCGGGTGGGGTTCCTCTTGAGCGGAGAGGTGCCCCACCCGGCCGACATGTTCTCGGGATCGGACGTCAGACGTCCTGGCCGCTGCCGCCGCCCGTCGACACCTTGATGCCCTTGGTGATCTCGTCGAGCACGGCCTGCGTCTCCTCCACGTCGACACCGAAGCGGACGACGACCATCTGCTGGGAGTTCGCGGGGGAGGGAAAGGCCAGCGACTGGACATAGCCGTCGGAGCCCTTGCTGGTGACCGCCTTCCAGCGGACCAGATAGCCCTTCTGCCCGGCCACGGTCACGGCCTTGGACGCCAGCACGTCGTGCGAGGTGATCTTGCCGTAGGTCGCGCCGCCGTAGGACTCCTCGGCGCCGGCCGAGATGTCCGCCTTCGCGACCTCCTCGGCCGTGGTGCCCTTGGTGCCGAGCGCCAGGGCCGGAGCCGAGTACGCGCCGCCCTTCGTGCAGGACTTGGAGGTGTCGCCGGGGCAGTCGTAGGAGTCGTTCGACGTGACCGACGCGCCGACCTGTATCTGCTGGCCGTACCAGTCGTCCGGTATGGGCAGGCTGATCCCGTCGATCGGGTCGGTCACCGAACCGCTCTCGATCTTCGGCGCCTCGGACTGGTCGGGCGAGGGCGAGGGGCCGTCGGAGTCCCCGTCGCCGCCGGAACCGCCGTTGCCGCCGCCCGGGCCGCCCTGGCCGCCCGTGGAACCGTCCTGGCCGCCGGGGCCGCCCTGTCCGCCCGGCCCCTGGGAGTTGGCGGTGTTGTCGCTGCCGCCCTCGTCACCGGAGAGCGCGTACACGCCCACGCCTATGCACGCGAGGACCACCACGGCCGCCGCGACGGCTATGCCCGTGCGCAGACCGCGTCGCGAGCCGGCCGGCGGCTGCGCGGGATACCCCGGATAACCCGGATGCGCCGGGAACGCCCCGGCGCCCACCGGTACCTCCGGGGGACCCCACGCGGCGGCCGATCCCGTGGGGCGGGTCTGGTCCGTCCATGCCTTGCCGTCCCACCAGCGCTCGGTGGCGGGACCGTCACTTGTCTGCCCGGGGTCGGGATACCACCCGGGGGGAGTCACCTGCGTCATGTCCCCACCGTATGAGGCCTCGGTGAAAGAGGCATGAGAGGGGAGAGTGGCGAATTCGCCCTATCCCGGGACGAGTCGTACCGGTCTTTCCCGTGCGGGCGGCGGAAGCCGCAGTCCGTCCCGGCCCAAAGTGACCGAACCGAGTCTTTTCCGCGCCGATGAGTCCCTCCCGATCTTCCGTGCGGATGGCCCTTCCCGGGCATTTCTGACTGATGGTCAGGTTTGTGGCGGCCGGTCGCGGGCAGGGCCCTTCGCCCTCCCCTACCCGGCGTCTCCCGTCACGGCAACAGGTACCCGGACCGGCCTCCGCTTCGGCATCCGGACGGCTACGCTCAAGGTCTGTACGTCGTTCGGGCGACTTGGGGAGGTAGCGCGATGACGGAGGTACGGCCCCTGGCGGCCGCCCCGGCCTCGCTGTGGGAGCGCGACGAGGAAGTCGCCGCCGTCGTACGGGCCATCGACACCCTGGGCGCCGACAGCTCCTCCACCGGCAGTCTGCTGATGATCCGCGGCGAGGCCGGCTTCGGCAAGACCGCCCTGCTCGCCGAGACCCGACGCATCGCCGAACAACGCGGCTGCACGGTGTGGTCGGCGCGCGGCGGCGAGACCCTCAAGTCCGTCCCCTTCAACGTCGTACGGCAACTGCTGCAACCCACCCTCATGTCGCTGATGCCGGAAGAGGCCCGCGAGTACCTCGGCGACTGGTACGACATCGCGGGCCCCGCCCTCGGCCTCACCGACCCCGGCGAGCGGCAGGCCGACCCGCAGGGCGTCACTGACGGCCTGGTCACCGCGGTACGCCGGCTGTCCCGGCGCGACTGGCCGCTCGTCCTGCTCATCGACGACGCCCACTGGGCCGACCAGGAGACCCTGCGCTGGCTCGCCGCGTTCACCGAGCGCCTGGACGACCTGTCCGTCCTGGTCGTGGTGGCCCGCCGCCCCGGCGACGTGACCGGCGAGAGCGCCCGGCTCCTCGACGCGGTCGGCGCCACCGCGGGCCTCCCCGCCACCATCCTGAGCGCCCTGACCCCGGACGCCACGGCCGGACTCACCCGCGCCACCCTGGGCGAGCACGCCGACGCCGCGTTCTGCCGCGAGGTCTGGGCCGTCACCGCCGGCAACCCCTACGAGGCCGTCGAACTCCTCGCCAAGGTCCAGGACAGCGAACTCGAGCCCACCGAGAGCGCGGCCGGCGAACTGCGCGCCCTCAACCGCTCCGCCCGCGGCGGCGGCCTCGTCGCCCGCCTGGAGGAACTCGGCATCGACGCCACCCGGTTCGCCTGGGCGGCGGCCATCCTCGGCACCGGCATCTCCGTCGACCTGGTGGCCAAGCTCGCCACCCTCGGCCGCGACGACGCCGTGCGCTGCGCCGAACTGCTGCGCAACGCCCGCATACTCACCGCGCCCGACCCGGCGGGCGGCCAGGCCGCCGACGGCGACCTGGAGTTCGTGCACCCGCTGATCGCCACCGCGGTCTACAACTCCATCCCGCCCGCCCTGTGCACCGCCATGCACGGCATCGCCGCCCAGGTCGTCACCGACTCCGGGCTCGGCGCCGCGGCAGCCGCCCGCCACCTCCTCCAGGTCCACCCGGACGACGACGAGGAACTCGTCGAACAGCTGCGCGAGGCCGCCCGCGACCACCTCGCCGTCGGCGCCCCCGACGCCGCCCGCCGCTGCCTGGAACGCGCCCTGCTCGAACCGCCGCAGCCCGAGGTGCACGCGCGCGTGCTCTTCGAACTCGGCTGCGCCACCCTCCTGACCGCGCCGGCCAGGACCATAGACCACCTCCAGACCGCGCTCGCCATGCCGGGCCTCGACGGCGACGCACGCGTCGACGCCGTCTTCCGCCTCTCCCAGGCACTCCTGCACAACGACCAGCTGGAGGAGGCCGTCCGCACCGTCGAGGCGGAGGCCGCCCGGCACGAGGCCGGCCCCGCCCGGATGCGGCTGCAGGCCGTGCAGTACATGTGGGAGGGCCTCCACGCCGGCGAGACCACCTCGCCGGGCCGCTCCGAGCGCCTCGCCGAACTCGCCCGTACCTGCACCGGCCGGGACAACTCCGAGCGCGCCCTGCTCATGCTGCGCGGCTTCGACGCCATGACCCACGGCGAGAGCGCCGAGGAGGTCGTCGACCTGTGCGACCGCTCCCTCGTCAACGGCCGGCTCGCCCCCGGACTCGACTGGACCGACACCGAGTGGGGCGTCGAACTGCTCCTGATGCTCGCCAATGCGTACGCCTACACCGACCGCCTCGACCGGGCCGACGCCCTGTACAGCGAGGCCCTGCGCGCCTACGAGTCGGCCGGCTGGAGCGGCGGCCACCTCGCCCTGGCCCACGCCTACGTCGGGGTCGGCCACCGCAGGCGCGGCCGGCTCCGGGAGGCCGAGACGTCCCTGCGCGAGTCCCTGCGCCTGGCCGAACGCGTCGGGCGCGGCCTGCCCCTGTACTGGACCGCGACCTGCAACCTCGTCGACACCCTGCTCGCCCGCGGCCACGTCGACGAGGCCTGGGCGATCGCCGAACAGCACGGCTTCGCCCCGCCCTACCCCTCCACCATCGTGCTGCCCGACCCCCGCTCCGTGCGTGGCCGCCTCCTGCTCGCCGTCGGCCGCACCAAGGACGGCATCAACGAACTGGAGGCCGCCGAGAAGGCGGCCGCCGTCCGCGGTCACCACAACCCGGTGCTCGTGCCCTGGGCCTTCGACCTCGCCCGCGCCCTCGCCACCGACGACCCGGTCCGCGCCGGCCGGCTCGCCACCGACGTCCGCCGGCACGCCGAACGCCTGGGCACCGACACCGCCATCGGCGAGGCACTGCGCTGCGCCGCCGCCCTGGAGACCGGCCAGCGTGCGGTCCGGCTGGCCGCGCAGGCGGTCGCCTACCTGGAGGCCTCGCCCTGCCAGTACGAACACGCGGCGGCCCGCGTCGAGTACGGCATCCTCGCCCGCTCGGTCGCCGAACTCAACCGGGGCCTGGCGCTGGCACGGTCCTGCGGCGCGGACGGCCTGGTGGCGCAGGCGAGGGCGGTGCTGGAGACGGGGCGCGGGCTGCGGTAGCTCAGCCTTCGAGCAACTGCTCGGTCACGGCGGCCAGTCGCTTCCGCACCTCGGGCTCGTACGCCGCCTCGTGCGCCCGCGACGGCCGCGTACCGTCGAAGTAGCGTCCGCTGCCCGGCTCCCGGGTGGCCAGCGCGAGGACGCCCGAGGCGCCGTCGGCGACCGAGCTCCAGGGGCTGACGCCGGCCTCGCGGACCATCGCCGTGTCCATGTACGTCGCCGGGTGCAGCACGTTCACCGAGACACCGGTGCCCTCCAGCTCCTCGGCGAGGGTGAACGTGTGCGCGGCGAGGGCGAACTTGCTGCGGCAGTACGCCGAGACACCGCTGTAGCCGCGGGTGAGCTCGGGGTCGTCGAAGGCGAGCGGCTCCTGGCCGGCCGAGCCGACGTTGACGATCCGCGCGGGTGGGTTCGCGCGGAGCACGGGCAGCAGGGCTCGGCTCAGCGCGACCGGCGCCAAGTAGTTGACGGCCAGCCGCAGTTCGTGCCCGTCGGCGCTCACCTCGCGTCCGGAGCCGCGCGGACCGCTGCCCACGCCGGCGTTGTTGACGAGGACGTCGAGCTCGGGGTGCGCCTCGGCGACCCGGGCGCCCAGCTCGCGCACCTGAGCCAGTGAGGCCAGATCGGCGACGAACCCCTCGGCCGTGCCCTCGCCGCGCAGCTCCTGAACGAGTTGCTGCGTGCGGGCGGCGTCGCGGCCGTGGGCGAGGACGAGGTGTCCGGAGCGGACCAGTTCGAAGGCGACGTACCGGCCGAGACCGGAGGTCGCGCCGGTGATCAGAATCGTGGACATGCCCCCACCGTAGGCACGCGGCGGGGGCATCGGCGTGGTGCTCTTGAAGCTACGCCCGGCAGGGTCACCCTCCGGCTCACCCGGCGGCGGCGTCGTCGTCCTCCTCCGCCAGCACCTGCCGGGCGGTCGCGAACGCCGAGTTCGCCGCCGGAACCCCGCAGTACACGGCCGTCTGCAGCAGCACCGCGCCGATCTCCTCGGGCGTGAGGCCGTTGCGCCGTGCCGCCCGCACATGCATCGCCAGCTCGTCGTAGTGGCCGTGCGCGACCAGCGCCGTCAGCGTGATCATGCTGCGCTCACGGCGGCTGAGCGTCGGATCGGTCCAGATCTCGCCCCACGCGTAGCGCGAGATGAAGTCCTGGAATCGCGCGGTGAAGGGCGTCTGCCGGGCCTGCGCCCGGTCCACGTGCGCGTCCCCGAGGACCTCGCGCCGCACCTCCATACCGCGCCTGGCGCCACCGTCGAAGTGTGCCCGCAGGGCGGTCAGGACGGCCTCTGGGCACTGCGCGGGCGCCAGATGCGAGGCGCCCGGGATCTCCACCAGTGCGGCGCCCGGCACCGCGTCCGCGATCTCCCGCAGATGCGTCGGCGGGGTCGCGGGATCCTCGCGGCCGGCGACCAGCAGAGTGGGAGCGGAGATCTCCGCCAACCGCTCGCGCAGGTCGAACGCGCCCAGCGCGTCACAGCAGGCCGCGTACCCGTCGGGGTCGGCGTCCCGGTGGTCCTGGACGAGCTGTGGCACGGTGAACCCGGGTGTGAACCAGCGCGCGTCGGCGCTCTGCGCCAGCCACGCCATGCCCTCGCTCCGGACGCGTGCGGCCCGCTCCTCCCACGCCTTGGACCCGTTGAAGTGCGCGGACGAACAGATCACCGCGAGCGACGACACCCGCTGCGGATGGTGCACGGCCAGATGCAGCCCCACCGCGCCGCCCAGCGACACTCCGGCGTACGCGAACCGCTCGATGCCGAGGGAGTCGGCGAGCCTGAGCACCAGGTCGGCGAGATCACCGACGGTCGCCCCCGGCCCGATCAGGTCGGCCGCCGAACCGCCGTGTCCCGGCAGGTCCCAGCGGATCACCCGGTGGCTGACGGACAGCTCGGGAGCGACCTGGTCCCACAGGGCGTACGACGTGCCCAGCGAGGGCCCGAGCAGCAGTGAGGGAGCGGAAGCGGCCCCCTCGGCACGGTGGTTGAGGAGTGTGTCGGTCAACGTCGCTCCAGAGCACGGTCGGTGAGGACTCCGGCGGAGCCGGTGTAGCGGGCGGGGTCGGTGAGCTCGTCGAGGTCGATGTCCTTCAACTCGGGTTGCTCTGACAGGAGTTCGGCCAGGCTCCGCCCCTCGGCGTACGTACGCCGCGCGAGGTCCGTGAGCAGTTCCTTGGCGCGGGCGCGGCCGAGGACGGGCGCCAGCTCCGCGGACAGCCGCTCGGAGACGACCAACCCGTGGGTGAGGTCGAGGTGTTCGCGCATGACGTCCGCGTGGACCCGCAGTCCCTCGGTCAGTTCGGCCGCGTCGCGCGCGGCGCCGCCCACCAGCCGGAGCAGGTCCCGCAGCGGCTCCCACTCGGCGTGCCAGGCCCCGGCCGGCCGCTCGTCCTCGGCGACCAGCGAGCCGTACAGCGTGGCCGCGAGCTGCGGCGCCCGCCTGGCGGCGGCGGCGATCAGCGTGGACCGTACGGGGTTCGCCTTGTGCGGCATGGCCGACGAGCCGCCGCCGCTGCCCTCCGTGACCTCGGCGATCTCGGTCCGGGACAGCGTGAGCACGTCCACGGCGAGCTTGCCCAGGGCCCCCGCCGCGAAGGCCAGACAGCCGGCGAGGTCGGCGATCGGGGTGCGGAGGGTGTGCCAGGGCAACGCCGGTGCGGCGAGCCCGGCCTCCCGGGCGCAGTCCGTCGGCAGTGCGGTCGCGTCCTGAGCTCCGTAGGCGGTGAAGGCCGCCAATGTCCCGGCCGCACCGCCGAGTTGGGCGGGCAGCGAGTTCCGGACGGGCCGTACCCGATCCCGCGCGTCGAGCACCAGCGACCGCCACCCGGCGGCCTTCAGCCCGAACGTCGTGGGCACGGCGTGCTGGGTCAGCGTCCGCCCCGGCATCGCGGTGTCACGGTGCTCGGCGGCCAGCCGGGCCAGCGCCCGCTCGGTGCGGCCGAGGTCGTCGAGGATCAGGTCCAGCGTGCGCCGGGCGACCAGCATCATCGCCGTGTCCAGGATGTCCTGGCTGGTCGCACCCCGGTGGACGTACGGCCCGAACTCCTCGCCCACTTCCTTCGTCAGATCGGCGACCAGCGGAATGACGGGATTCCCGCCGCCCCGGGCACGCTCCGCCAGCGACCGTACGTCGAAACGGCCGGCGTCGGCCGCTTCGGTCACCACCGTCGCCGCCTCGGCCGGGGCGAGCCCGCGCGCGGCCTGCGCGCGGGTCAGGGCCGCCTCCGCGTCCAGCAGCGCCTGCAGGCAGGCCCGGTCGCTGGTCGCGTACGCGGCCGGGGAGCCTGCCCACCCGGGGGCGAGCAGGCCGGTGTCCGTTCCTTCCGGGGGCACCTCCCGCCCGAGGGGTGGGGGAGTCACTCGAACTCCAGGAAGACCGTCTCGCCTTCGCCCTGAAGGCGGATGTCGAAGCGGTACGTTCCGTTGCCCCCGTCGGTGGCGATCAGCGTGTCGCGTCGTTCCGGGGCCAACTGCGCGAGCAGCGGGTCCGCGGCGAGCGCCGCCTCGTCGCCCGGCAGGTAGATCCGGGTGAACAGGTGCACCAGCAGCCCGCGCGCGAAGACGCACACGCTGAGGTACGGGGCGCTCCGGCCCCGCGCACCGGGCCTGAGGGTCCGCGCCGACCAGTGGCCGCCGGCGTCGGTCTGGATGCGGCCCCAGCCGGTGAACTCCACGCCGTTGCGGCCGAGGAAGCCGCCGCTGGCCGGGTCACGCCGCATCGAGCCGTCGACCGTCGGCAGGTTGCCGTCGGGGTCGGGACCCCACAGCTCCACGAACGCGTCCGGCAGCGCTCTGCCCTCGCCGTCGTACACGTGCCCGTGCACGGCGATCGTGTCCGGGTGGCCGACCGGGGCGATGTCGCCGCCGCCGGGGAACGGCAGGGCGTGGCCGTAGAAGGGGCCGACCGTGTGGGACGGGGTGGGCAGCACGGTCTCCGGACGACTTGTGTCGATCTTCGTCATGGCAGGTCAGCGTCCTTCTTCGATCCAGGTGGCGTTCGGCCCGTCGAGCACGATGTCCCAGTGGTAGCCCATCGAGAACTCCGGCACCGACAGGCTGTGGTCGTATGTCGCGACCAGCCGCTGCCGGGCCGCGTCGTCCGTCACCGACTGGATGATCGGGTCGTAGGGGAACAGCGGATCGCTCGGGAAGTACATCTGCGTCACGAGCCGCTGCGTGAACGCCGAACCGAACAGCGAGAAGTGGATGTGCGCCGGCCGCCAGGCGTTGACGTGCTGACGCCACGGGTACGGGCCCGGCTGGACGGTCGTGAAGCGGTAGAAGCCGTTGTCGTCGCTCAACGTGCGGCCGACGCCGGTGAAGTTCGGGTCCAGCGGGGCGTCGTGCTGCTCTCGCTGGTGGGCGTAGCGCCCGGCCGAGTTCGCCTGCCAGATCTCGACCAGCTGGCCGCGGATCGGGCGCCCGCTGCGGTCCAGGAGGCGCCCGGAGACGGTGATGCGTTCGCCGATCGGCTCGCCGGTGTGCTGCCGGGTCAGGTCGTTGTCGATCTCGGTGATGTCCCGCTCCCCGAAGGCGGGCGAGGACAGCTCCACCAGCTCCGGGTCTTTGCTCACGTCGATCGCGATCGGCGGCTGCTTGGGGTGCCGTAGGACCGAGGAGCGGTACGGGGCGTAGTCGCGGCGCGGCTGGTGCTCGACGGGGGCGCCGTCGGCGACGCGCTTCTCGTACGCGGCGTGCTCGGCCGCGATCTCCAGGTCGATGTCCGCTTGGGTGAGAGTCATGGGGGTTCCTAAGCTTCCTAGCGCTCGAGGACGAGGGCGAGGCCCTGGCCCACGCCGATGCAGAGGGTGGCGACGCCGATTCCACTGCCCTTGCGGGCGAGCTGGTGGGCGACCGTACCGGCGAGACGGGCACCGGACGCGCCGAGCGGGTGGCCGAGGGCGATGGCACCGCCCTGCGGGTTGAGGATCGCCGGGTCGAACTCGGGCCATTCGGCGACACAACCCAGCACCTGGGCGGCGAACGCCTCGTTCAGCTCCAGCACTGACAGGTCGTCAAAGCCCTTGCGTGCCTTGGCGAGTGCGCGGTTGACGGCCTCGACGGGGGCAAGGCCGAAGTAGTGCGGGTCGAGGGCGGAGACACCGGTCGCCAAGACCCGGGCCAGCGGTTCACGGCCGGTGGCCCGCAGGCCCTCCTCGTCGACGAGGAGCAGGGCGGCGGCGCCGTCGTTCAACGGTGATGCGTTGCCGGCGGTGACCGTTCCCCCGGAGCTACGGAAGGACGGCTTGAGCCTGGCCATGGCGCTCAGCGACGCGTCCGGCCGTACGCACTCGTCGGCGCCGAAGACCACCGGCTCGCCCTTGCGCTGCGGGATCGGCACCGGCGCGAGCTCGGCGTCGAACAGGCCCGCCTGCTGGGCGCGCGCCGCCTTCCGGTGGCTGTTCAGCGCGAACTCGTCCTGCTGGTCACGGCTGATCTTGTGCTTCTCGGCGATGAGCTCGGCCGACTCGCCCAGCGGGACCGTCCACTGCGGCTCCATCCTGGGGTTGACCATGCGCCAGCCCAGCGTGGTGGAGTACAGCTCGGCGTGCCCGGCCGGGAACGGCTTGTCCGACTTGGGCAGCACGTACGGCGCCCGGGTCATCGACTCCACGCCGCCCGCCACGGCGATGGAGGCGTCCCCGACCGCGATGGCGCGGGCCGCCTGGATCACGGCCTCCAGGCCCGACGCGCACAGCCGGTTGACGGTGACACCCGGCACGGACGTGGGCAGGCCGGCAAGGAGCGCCGCCATTCTGCCCACGTTGCGGTTCTCCTCACCGGCGCCGTTGGCGTTGCCGAAGTACACGTCCTCGATCCGGGACGGGTCCAACTCGGGTGTACGGCCGAGCAGTTCACGGATGGCGTGCGCACCCAGGTCGTCGGGGCGGACGGCGGCGAGGGCGCCGCTGTAGCGGCCGATCGGGGTGCGGACGGCGTCGACGATGTAGACGTTCTTCACCGCAGGCCCTCCGCGACGGTCAGCTTGGCGTCGGTCTTGGCCGTGATCTCGTCGACGCTCACGCCGGGCGCGGTCTCGACGAGTACCAGGCCGTCCTGCGTGACGTCCAGGACGCCGAGGTCGGTGATGATCCGGTTCACACACGCCTTACCCGTGAGCGGCAGCGCGCACTCGGCGAGGATCTTCGGGGAGCCGTCCTTCGCGGTGTGGGTCATCACGACGATGACCGTGCGGGCGCCGTGGACCAGGTCCATCGCCCCGCCGATCCCGGTGATCATCTTGCCGGGGATGGCCCAGTTGGCCAGGTCGCCCGTCTCGGACACCTGCATGGCACCGAGCACGGCGACGTCGATGTGCCCGCCGCGGATCATGGAGAACGACAGCGCGGAGTCGAAGAAGGAGGCGCCGGGCAGCACGGTGACGGTTTCCTTGCCCGCGTTGATCAGATCGGGGTCGACCTGGTCCTCGGTGGGGTAGGGGCCGGTGCCCAGGATCCCGTTCTCCGACTCGAGGATCACCTCGACGCCCGGCGGGAGGTAGTTGGGGATCAGCGTCGGCAGGCCGATGCCGAGATTGACGTACTGGCCGTCCGCCAGCTCGCGCGCGGCCCGCGCGGCCATCTGTTCACGCGTCCAGGCCATCAGGAACTCACCGTCCGCTTCTCGATGCCCTTGTCGGCTGCCTGCTCCGGGGTGAGTGCCACCACCCGTTGTACGAAGATTCCCGGCAGGTGCACCGCGTCCGGCTCGATCTCCCCGGGCTCCACCAGCTCCTCCACCTCGGCGATCGTGATCCGGCCCGCCATGGCGGCGAGGGGGTTGAAGTTGCGGGTGGACCTGTTGAAGACCAGGTTCCCGTGGCGGTCGCCCTTCGCCGCCCGTACCAGCGCGAAGTCGGTGCGGATCCCGTGCTCCAGGACGTATTCCACGCCGTCGAACTCCCGCACCTCCTTCGGCGGTGAGGCGAGCGCGACGCCGCCCTGACCGTCGTAGCGCCACGGCAGTCCGCCGTCGGCGACCTGCGTGCCCACGCCCGCCGGTGTGAAGAACGCGGGGATCCCCGCGCCGCCGGCCCGCAGCCGCTCGGCCAGCGTGCCCTGCGGGATCATCTCGACCTCGAGCTCCCCGCCCAGGTACTGGCGGGCGAACTCCTTGTTCGCGCCTATGTACGAGCCGGTCACCCGGGCGATCCGCCCGGCCGACAGCAGCACGGCTAGGCCCGAGTCCATCGCCCCGCAGTTGTTCGAGACGACGCTCACGTCGGTGACCCCCCGCGCGTACAGCGCCTGGATCAGCACGTTGGGCACACCGCTCAGCCCGAAACCGCCCACGGCGAGCGACGCACCGTCCGGCACATCGGCCACCGCCTCCAGGGCCGTGGCGACCACCTTGTCCATCCGTGAAGCCCCATCCCGTCCGAGCACCCGTCCACGAATTAGTCAGGGCACTGATTATTTCAGCGAGGTGTCCTTCACGCTGCCACCGGAGGGGCGAGGCGTCAAGACCCAGGAGAAATACGAGGTCAGTTCACATGTGCGTGCCGCAGACAGTCGAGTCGCCGCCCGGTATTGTTCAGTGCACCAACGAATCAGTGCATCAATGAATCAGTGCATCAACGCATACGACCTCGGGAGCGCAGATGGCCGCGCTGGACCTCACGACCCACCCCGGGCACCTGGCCCGGCGGCTCCAGCAGGCGCACTACCTGCTGTGGAACACGATGGTCTCCGAGGAGATCACCTCGCCGCAGTTCGCGGTCCTCAACGCGCTCGTCGGGGAACCGGACCGCCTGGACCAGCGGACCGTCGGGGAACGCGTGGGGCTGGACCGGTCGACCATCGCCGAGGTGATCAGCCGGCTCGGCCGGCGCGGGCTCCTCGACAAGGTGCGCGACCCGCAGGACGGCCGCCGCTTCCTGCTGCGCCTCACCGAGGAGGGCCTGCGCACCCACCGCAAGCTGACCGTGCGCACGGCCCGGATGAACCAGGTCTTCCTGGCCCCGCTCTCCGCCGAGGAGCAGACCGTGTTCTTCGACCTCATCCGGCGCGTCTCGGACGCGGCCGAGGGGCTCCGCAACCCGACGGAACCTCTTGTCACCCAGCGCTGAACCGCAGCCCCGGGCCCGCCGCTCGAACCCGCTGCTTGAACCCGCAGCCCCGAACCCGCTCAGCGGCTCACGACGCCTTGGCGAAGACCACCCACACCTGGCCCTTGGCGAAGTTCACCGGCGTACCGCCGCTGGTCGTGAACTCGGTGCCCTCCGCGGCCTCCGGCCGCGACCAGTTCACGTCGTAGGCCCGGCCGTCGCGCAGCACCTCCGCCTTCCCGGAGCCGACGGTCTCGGTGTACGGCGTGTTGTTGCCGAGGAAGTCGTAGAAGGCCGACTCGCGCACCTTCACGTACTGCACGACGACCGTCGCCGGTGCCACCCGCTTCCCGTCGCTCGTCACGGTCGGCGTCCCGTCCATCGACACCAGCCAGCGGGACCGGTCCGCGGACCAGGTGAAGGTGAAACTCGCCGACGGGTAGCGCACGGTCCGGGAGGTCTCCGGCTGCCCGCCGGAAGGTGCGGTGCCGTAGTGGAAGCCGGTGGTCAGCGCGTCTGTGCCGGGAGCGGCGGACAGCAGCCGGTCCGGGCGCAGGAAGAGGTTGTGCGGTGCGGACCTGTCGGTGCCGCGGTAGTAGGCGCCGGACACCTTGCCGGGAGTCTGCACGACCAGCGGCGCGTTGTTGATCAGCGGCATCAGCTTGCCCTGGGCCCCGGAGAAGGCCAGCGTCGGCTGCTCGAACTGGCGCAGCAGCTCCAGGTCCGACTCGCGGGCGCTGCGCACGGGCCCGACGGCCTTCGGCAGCTTGGTCGCGTAGAGGGCCATCAGCCGGCTCATCCCGCCCTCGACCTGCTCGGCGTACACGATGTCGGCGGAGTTCAGGCCCGTCTGGGGCCGCGCCGTGCGGGCGTTGTCGATCTTCACGGCGAGTACGGAACCGGCGGCGGCGCCGCTCTGGCTCCCGCCGCCGCTCTCGGTGGGCGTGCGCAGCTGTCCGCGCCCGTCCTCGACCGTGCCGCGTCCGCCCGTACAGCCCGCCACCAGCGAGGCGGTCGCCGCGACGGCGAGCAGCGCCACCGCCGTAGCAGCGCGCCGCGTGCGCGCTCCGTGTCCCATGCTCACCGTGGCCACCATTCTCTTGCCATTGATTGTGCGCTTATAAGTTCATTCGTGGCCATACCCGATCGAATCTGATTACCGGCGTTTACTACGCCGATCGGCCCAGGTGCGGTGGTTCGCCGGGTGGAGTTCGGGTACCCGGGCGCAACGCAGACCGGACGCGCCGATGTGAACTGGGGAGCGTGCGATGAAGGCAGTGACCTGGCAGGGCAAGCGGGACGTGCGGGTGGAGAACGTGCCCGATCCGACGATCCAGGAGCCGACGGACGCCGTCATCCGCATCACCTCCACCGGGCTGTGCGGCTCCGACCTGCATCTGTACGAGGTGCTTACCGCGTTCATGACACCAGGCGACATCCTCGGTCACGAGCCGATGGGCATCGTCGAGGAGGTCGGCGCCGGGGTGCCGGACCTCGCGGCCGGCGACCGGGTCGTGGTGCCCTTCCAGATCGCCTGCGGCAACTGCTGGATGTGCATGACCGGACTGCCGACGCAGTGCGAGACCACCCAGGTCACCGGCGAGGGCATGGGCGCCGCCCTCTTCGGCTACACCCGCCTGTACGGCTCCGTACCGGGCGCCCAGGCCGAGTACCTGCGCGTCCCGCAGGCGCAGTTCGGGCCGATCAAGGTCCCCGAGGGCCCGCCCGACGACCGCTTCGTCTACCTCTCCGACGTCCTGCCCACCGCCTGGCAGGCGGTCGCCTACGCGGACGTCCCGCAGGGCGGCAGCGTTGCCGTGCTGGGCCTAGGGCCCATCGGCGACATGGCCTGCCGCATCGCCCAACTGCGCGGCGCCGGGCGGGTGTTCGGCGTGGACCTGGTGAGCGAGCGGCTGCGCCGGGCACGGTCGCGGGGTGTGGAGACGTACGACCTGCGGAGCCTGGACAACGAGAAGGAACTCGTCCAGGCGATCCGCGACGAGACGGACGGCCGCGGCCCCGACGCCGTGATCGACGCCGTGGGCACCGAGGCCCACGGCAGCGCCGCCGCCCGCATGGCCCAGCAGGCCTCGGCCCTGCTGCCCCGGAAGATCGGCGGGCCGTTCGCGGAACGCTTCAGCGTCGACCGGCTGGCCGCCCTCCACACCGCCATCGAACTGGTCCGCCGGGGCGGCACGCTCTCACTCGTCGGTGTGTACGGCGGCATGGCCGACCCGCTGCCGATGCTCACGATGTTCGACAAGCAGATCCAGATCCGGATGGGCCAGGCGAACGTGCGCCGCTGGAGCGACGAGATCCTCCCGTACCTCACCGACGAGGACCCCCTCGGCGTCGACGACTTCGCCACCCACCGGCTGCCGCTCAGCGAGGCGCCGCACGCGTACGAGATGTTCCAGCGCAAGCGGGAGGGCGCGGTCAAGGTGCTGATGACGCCGTGAGTCAGGAGGCGCCGAGGATCTCGCCGAGGTCGTAGCGCACCGGCTCCTCCAGTTGTGCGTACGTGCAGCTCTCGGGCGTCCGGTCGGGGCGCCAGCGGCGGAAGCGGGCCGTGTGCCGGAAACGCGCACCGTTCTCCATGTGGTCGTAGGCCACCTCGGCCACCCGTTCCGGCCGCAGCGGCACCCAGGAGAGGTCCTTCTTGCCGGACCAGCGGCTGGGCGCCCCGGGCAGCCGGGCCGTCTCGTGCGCCGCCTCCTCGGCCCAGGCCGCCCACGGGTGTCCCCCGACGTCGTCCATGCGCAGCGGCTCCAGCTCCTCGACCAGCTCGGCGCGCCGCTTCATGGGGAACGCGGCGGAGACGCCGACGTGCTGGAGGGCGCCGCGGTCGTCGTACAGGCCGAGCAGGAGCGAACCGACCACCGGGCCGCTCTTGTGGAAGCGGTAGCCCGCGACCACGACGTCCGCGGTCCGCTCGTGCTTGATCTTGAACATGGCCCGCTGGTCCTGGAGGTAGCGCACGGTGAGCGGCTTGGCGACGACACCGTCCAGGCCGGCTCCCTCGTACTGCTCGAACCACTGCCGCGCCACGTCGATGTCGGTCGTCGCCGGCGCCACGTGCACGGGGGCCGTCGCGTCGGCCAGCGCCGTGGTCAGCAGCGCGCGCCGGTCGCCGAGCGGCGCGTCCAGCAACGAATCGTCCGCCAGCGCCAGCAGGTCGAAGGCCACGAACGAGGACGGCGTCCTCTCCGCCAGCATCCGCACCCGGGAGTCCGCCGGGTGGATGCGCTCGGTCAGCGCGTCGAAGTCCAGCCGCCCCTCCCGGGCGATGACGATCTCCCCGTCCAGCACGCACCGCGCGGGCAACCGCTCCTTGAGCGCCGCCACCAGCTCCGGGAAGTACCTGGTGAGCGGCTTTCCGGTACGGCTGCCCAGCTCGACCTCGGTCCCGTCGCGGAACACGATCGCCCGGAACCCGTCCCACTTCGCCTCGTAGTGCATGTCCGGCGGAATCCTCGCCACCGACTTGGCGAGCATGGGCTTCACGGGCGGCATCACCGGCAGATCCATGCTCCGATTCTGCACGCGTACGCCCCGAAACGCCCGGTGTGCGAGGTGTGCGCGGTACGCCTACCGTGGCTCGCATGGGCGAAGCGGTGGAACTGGAGGCAGGCGGCCGGACGGTACGGCTGTCCAGCCCGGACAAGGTCTTCTTCCCGGAGCGCGGCTTCACCAAGCTGGACCTCGCCCGCTACTACCAGGCCGTCGCCCCCGGCATCCTGCGCGCCCTGCGCAACCGCCCCACCACCCTGGAGCGCTACCCGGACGGCGTGAACGGCGAGTCCTTCTTCCAGAAGCGGGCGCCGAAGAACATGCCCGACTGGATCCCGACCGCGCACATCACCTTCCCCAGCGGCCGCAGCGCCGACGAGATGTGCCCCACCGAGGAGGCCGCCGTACTGTGGGCGGCCCAGTTCGGCACCCTCACCTTCCACCCCTGGCCGGTGCGCCGCGACGACGTGGACCGCCCCGACGAACTCCGCATCGACCTCGACCCGCAGCCCGGCACCGACTACGCCGACGCGGTCCGCGCCGCCCACGAACTGCGCGCGGTGCTCGACGAGTTCGGCGGCCTGCGCGGCTGGCCCAAGACGTCCGGCGGCCGGGGACTGCACGTCTTCGTGCCGATCGCACCGAGCTGGACCTTCACCCAGGTCCGGCGCTCCGCCATCGCCGTCGGGCGGGAGATGGAACGCCGGATGCCGGACCACGTCACCATCAAGTGGTGGAAGGAGGAGCGGGGCGAGCGCATCTTCGTCGACTACAACCAGACGGCCCGGGACCGCACGATCGCCTCCGCCTACTCCGTACGGCCGCGCCCGCACGCCCCGGTCTCGGCGCCTCTGCGCTGGGCGGAGGTGGATGAGGCGCATCCCCGGGACTTCGACATCGCGACCATGCCCGCGCGCTTCGCCGAACTCGGCGACGTGCACGCGGACATGGACGACCACGCCTTTTCTCTCGAGGCACTCCTGGAACTGGCGCGCCGTGACGAACACGATCACGGGCTCGGTGATCTGCCGTACCCGCCCGAGTATCCGAAGATGCCGGGAGAGCCCAAGCGGGTACAGCCGAGCCGGGCGAAGAAGGGGGAGCCCTCGCCGGCAGCCCCGCCGGAGGCACCCCCTTCGGGACCTACAGCTCCTTGATGCGGATGTCCCGGTACGAGATCACGTCCGTCGTGCCGTGCACCTGGAGCCCGAGGTAGCCGGAGGCGAACCGCCGCCCGTCCGTGCCCGGGTCGTCCGCACGCGGTGGCGTGAACTCCTGACCGCCGATGTTGTCGAACTCGTTGATCAGCACGCCGTTGCGGTAGACCGAGTAGTGCTGGTCGACCACGCGGATCTCGTAGTCGTTCCAGGTGCCCTTCCGGGTGACGCCGGCCCCGGCGAGTCCCACCCGGTCGAAGCCGTAGACCGAGCCCGTCTTGTACATGTCCCCGTCGGGCCGGTCGAGCACCTGCACCTCGTGCCCGTACTTGATGGCGACCCACTCAGGCCGCGACTCCTCCGGGTGGTCGTGCACCCACGGGAACCGCACGAACACACCGGAGTTGGCGTTGCCGGTGCCCGGGGCGTCGTCACGCCACTGGAGCCTGAGCGAGAAGTCGGCGTACTTGCGCTGCGGGTACCACAGCATGCCGAGTCCGGCCTTCGTGGTGCCGGAGGTGATCGACCCGTCGGGGTTCGGTGCGAACGAACCGCCGCCCACCTGCTGCCACTTGGCGAAGGACTCCGCGCTGCCGTCGAGGATCGTGCGATAGCCCTCGGTCTGGCCAGGCCTGCCGATCCCGGACTGACGGGCGGCCTTCTGGATTGCGTTGTCCTCGCGCTGGTCGACGACGCCTTCCTTCAGGAGTGTGTCGAGGACCGTCCTGACGTGCTTCAGGAACAGCGCGTGGGACGTCCACTCCTTCTCGTCCTCGATCAACTCGTTGATCCGGCACCGGTTGTCGGTGACCCGGTTCGGTACGCCCGAGTCGACCGTGCCGACGATGACCGTCGACCGCTCGTCGTACTCGGGGCAGTCGGGTGCGGGCACCCCGCCTCCGGCCACCACCGTGAAGCTCACGGTGCGTGCCGCGGAGGTGTTGCCCGACTTGTCGATCGCCCGGTACGCCACGGTGTGCGGGCCGGCACGGTCGACGACCACGGGAATGCTGTATGCAATGTACGGTCCACTGTCGAGCGAATACTCGATCCGGTCGACACCCGAGCCGCCCTCGTCCGTCGCACTCACGGTCACTTCGGCCTTCCCGACGTACGCCCCGTCGGAGTTCCGCGTGCCGTCGACGCTCACGCCGGTCGTCGGCGGGGTGGTGTCCTGCGGTGCCGCCGCGACGACCGTGAACTGCACGCTCCTCTCGGCGGCGACGTTGCCCGCCTTGTCGGTGGCCCGGTAGCGCACGGTGTGGGTGCCGAGCTGGTGCACCATCACGGGGGCGGTGTACGGCTGCCAGGCCCCGGAGTCGACGGCGTACTCGATGGTGTTGACGCCGGAGCCGGTGTCGGAGGCGCTCACGGTGACCGTCGCCATGTCGACGTACGTCCCGTCGGCGTTCTGCTCACCACTCACCGTCGCCGAGGTGTCCGGCGGTGTCGTGTCGTCCGAGGGTGGGGCGACGACCGTGAACTCGACGCTCTTCTCCGCCGACGCGTTGCCCGCCTTGTCGAGGGCGCGGTAGCGGATCTTGTGGCTGCCGACCTGGTCGACGACGACGGGTGCCGTATACGGTAGCCAGTCGCCCGCGTCGCCGACCGCGTACTGTATGCCGTCGACACCGGACCCGCCGTCGTCGGTCGCGCTGATCCCGACGCTCGCCGAGCCGACGTACTCGCCCTGCGCGTTCTGGGCGCCGGTCACCCGCGCGGCCGTCTCGGGAGGTGTCGTGTCCTCGCCGCCGCCCTCGGTCACCACGAGGATGCCCTGCATCTGGCCGTGGCCGGGAATCGTGCAGTGGTAGAAGTAGCGGCCCGGGGTGAGCGTGACCTCGGCGGTGTGGCGGCCGCCCTGGTCGTCGCCCGGGTTGGCGAGGATGTTGAGCTGGACGTCGCTGTTGAACTCCGGATCGTTCGTCACGAACGTCAAGGTGTGCGGCATGCCGGTGGTGTTGCCGGTGGCCGTGCTGTTCTCGAAGACGATCGTCGCCGCCCCCGCCACGGCCGTCGTCGGCGCCGAGTTGTACTTGGTGATGTCGTCGCCGGCGGTCCAGGTGAGCACCTGGGCGGCGGCCTGCTCCTGGGGCTGCCGGGGCTGCCCTGCTGCGGGCAGCGCCTGCAGCCCGAGTATCACGAGTAGCGCGGCCAACAAGGCCGTCCGGATTCTTCGGTGCCGTGTCACTGCGTCCCCCTCGCCAGCTGGTCGACGGCCGGAGTCGGCCCGCCGCCCGTGTAGGTGACCCGCCACAGCGCCGACTTGGCGTCCGAGGTGAAGAAGCCACGGCCGTAGTCGAGGACGTACAACGCGCCGTCCGGACCGAACTTCCAGTCCATGAGGTTCCTGATGCCGTCGTTGCCGACCGGCACGATCTTCTTCAGGGACTCCGAGTGGACCGGCAGACCGCCGGCGCCATGGTTCTTCGGATCGGTGATGACCGCGTTGCGCGGCTGGTCGGCGTCGTAGAAGTCGCCGACGAACCACTTGCCGTCCCAGTAGGACGGCCACTTGGTCGCGCTGGTGCTCGCCGCGTCGTACCGGTAGACCGGCCCGTTCATCGCGGCCTGGCCGCCGCCCTTGAGCCACGGCAGGAGATAGGTGGCCTCCTCCTGCTTGTAGGACGGGACGCCGTTCGCGTCGCGCGGGAAGTCCGGGGCGCCGCCCTGGGGCGAGTACCAGATGTTGTTGCCGGTGACGGCGGGCAGGTCGACGAGGCCGTCGTTGTTCGGCGACTCGTTCTTCGGGTGGTCGCAGTCGTACCAGCCCAGCGGCTGGGTCGGATCGGGCAGGTTGCGGTCCCGGTAGGGCTGC
This sequence comes from Streptomyces sp. MMG1533, assembly GCF_001279775.1. Lineage (GTDB taxonomy): Bacteria > Actinomycetota > Actinomycetes > Streptomycetales > Streptomycetaceae > Streptomyces. The sequence goes on from NZ_LGDG01000001.1 coordinate 314,327, forward strand.
TTGTTGCCCATGCAGTACGGCCAACCGCGGTTGCCCGCCTCGGTGATGACGGCGAAGGTGTCGTACTTGGCGGGGCCCCAGGTCGTGGAGGGCGCACTCGCGTCCGGGCCGACCCAGCCCGCGTACAGGATGTCGGTCTTCCGGTCGACGAAGATGCGCGCCGGGTTGCGGACGCCCATCACATAGATCTCGCCGCGTGTCTTGCCGCCGCCCTCGTCGGTTTCCCTGCCGGTGAAGAGGTTGCCGTCCGGGAGGGTGTACGTCCCGTCGGGTTCCGGATGGATGCGCAGGATCTTGCCGTTGAGGTTGTTGGTGTTGCCTGCGGTGCGGCGCGCGTCGGCGAAGGAGACGCCCTTGTAGTTGGGCTGCGGGTTGTTGCCCGAGTAACCGCCGCTGAAGCCGCTGGAGTTGTTGTCACCGGTGGCGATGTACAGGTTGCCCTTGGAATCCCACGTCATCCCGCCGCCCGCATGGCAGCAACTGTGGATCTGCACCGGCCACTTGAGCAGCACCTTCTCGCTGCCCAGGTCCAGCTTGTCGGTGGCGGGGTCGAGCGTGAAGCGGGAGACGCGCCGCTCGGCCATCCGCGTGTCGCGGTTGATCTGCGCGTGCGGCGTGTAGTGCAGGTACACCCAGCCGTTCTGCTCGAAGCGCGGGTCGAGCTCGATGCCGAGCAGGCCCTCCTCGACCTTGACCAGTTCGTCGCCGCCGCCCTTGTTGCCGAAGACCGTCAACTCGCCTGCCAGCGTGACCTTCTTGGTCGCGGGGTCGTAGACGTGGATCTCGCCCTTGCCCTTGCCGATGTCGGGGTTGTTCCAGTCGGTGATCACGGGCTGGGAGGAGTCGGCGCCGCCCCGGCCGATGTACAGCACGCGGCCGTCCGGCGCGGTGACCAGGCCGTGCGGCTCGCCGATCTGGTCGTTGTGCCCGGGCTGGTTGGGCTGGGTGAGCCGCTCCGCCTTGTAGTTGCCGTTGACGGTCGCCTTGCAGTCGGCCTGCACCAGCCGGGTGGTCCACAGCAGCGCGCCGCGCAGGTGCGCACGGAAGTCCGTCTCGTCGTACGACGACACCGTGCCGCCCATGCCGGTGTAGAAGGAACGCCCGCCGTCGTAGTCCCGGCACCAACTCACCGGATGGTCCCAGCCGTTGGCGCCCGCACCCGGCTGGTATGTCGACTCCCGTACACGGGCGACGGTATGCACGTCACCCGACGGGTTCTTCACCCAGTTGAGCCACTGGTCGGGGCGTTTCCACTGGAGCGGCAGGTCCTTGGTGGCCGGGTGCTGCCGGTCACCGACCTCGACGGTGGCCCGCTGCACGTTCGCCGGACCGGCGGCGGCCGGGCGGGCGCCGACGAGGCCGGTGAACCAGTCCGAGTACGGCTCAGCGCGGGCCGCGTCGTGGATGCCGACGAAACCGCCGCCGGCCTCCATATAGGCCTCCAGGCCCGCTTCCTGCTCGGGATCGAGGACGTCCCCGCCGCCGGTCAGGAAGACGATCGCGTTGAAGCGGCCCAACCTCGCCTCGTCGGTGAAGACCGCGGAGTCGCCCGTGGCCTCGACCTTGAAGCGCTGGTTCGCCGGACCGGACAGGCCGATCCGCTCGATCGCCTCGATGCCGGCGTTGACGACCGGCGACTCGTCCCCGGCCGCCGCGGAACCGTGGAAGATCAGCACCCGTACGTTCGCGCCGCCCGGCGGCGACTTGACGGACATCGTTGTCGGGGACGGCTCCGGGGCCGGACGCGCGTTCGCTGCGGGCCCCGACAGCAGTCCGGCGGCGACGACCCCGGCGGTCACCGTGGCCGCCCAGGTCCGTCTTCTCCTGCTTCTCGTGCTTCTTGCGCTCAACCCTCGTAAGTGCATGGGCACCTCCTCGGTCACAGCAACAGCGCGATGGAAGCTAGACCTCTTTGCGCAACTCGCCAATACCTATGACCGAGATGAGCCGAACTTTGTCCTGAGTGTGGATAAACAGCAGGGCGGCCGGTACGGTCTCACAGGTTCATCACAGGTACGTCTCCGCAAGTTCCGTATCAGGGTGGGGAGTTCCGCATGGACAGACGCGGGTTCAACCGACGAGTACTGCTGGGCGGCGCGGTCGTCGCGACATCGTTGTCCCTGGGGCCCGAGGCCGTGAGTGCCGACGCGCCGGCGAAGACCGCCCCTGCCGGAGGCGAGGTGAAACACATCAAGCTCTACGCCGAGCAGCTCGCCGACGGACAGATGGGCTACGGCCTCGAGAAGGGGAAGGCGACGATCCCCGGACCGCTGATCGAGCTCAACGAGGGCGACACCCTGCACATCGAGTTGGAGAACGCGACGGATGTACGGGCGAGCCTGCATGTGCACGGCCTGGACTACGAAATCTCCAGCGACGGCACGAAGTTGAACAAGAGCGACGTCGAGCCCGGCGGCACCCGCACCTACACCTGGCGCACCCACGCCCCCGGCCGTCGCAAGGACGGCACCTGGCGGGCGGGCAGCGCCGGCTACTGGCACTACCACGACCACGTCGTCGGCACGGAGCACGGGACCGGCGGCATCCGCAAGGGCCTGTACGGGCCGGTGATCGTCCGCCGCAAGGGAGACGTCCTGCCGGACCGGACCCACACGATCGTCTTCAACGACATGCTGATCAACAACAAGCCCGCCCACTCGGGGCCCGACTTCGAAGCCACGGTGGGCGATCGGGTCGAGTTCGTGATGATCACGCACGGCGAGTACTACCACACCTTCCACCTGCACGGTCACCGCTGGGCGGACAACCGTACGGGCACGCTCACCGGGCCCGACGACCCCAGTCAGGTCGTCGACAACAAGATCGTGGGTCCGGCCGACTCCTTCGGATTCCAGGTGATCGCGGGGGAGGGGGTGGGGGCCGGAGCGTGGATGTACCACTGCCATGTGCAGAGCCACTCCGACATGGGGATGGTCGGACTGTTCCTCGTGAAGAAGGCGGACGGGACGATCCCCGGGTACGAGCCGCACGAGCCCCACGAACACGGGCAGGGCGTCAGCTGATGTCGAGGACGGCCCATTCGACGCAGGGCCGTTCCTGGACGTAGAGGCGCGGCCCACGGGCGACGACACGACAGCGGGCGAGGCCGGTGCCGTCGGGGTGCAGGAGCCGGCGCTCCTCCACGGGTTCGACCGAGGTTTCGGTGAGGTCGCCGAGCACGAGCCTGTTCTGGTTGTCGCCGTACCCGCCGAAGAACGCGACGCGGCTGCCGTGCACGACCACTGCGGACGCGCTCCTGACCGGCGTCGTGCGCGCCGTCGCCGGCCTGCCGTCGCGCACTTCGAGAAGGGGGAAGTCCGGGTACGGGTACGCCCAGACCGCGCGCCGGTCCACGTTGAGGGCGTAGCACTCCAGGATCCAGTCGATGCTGGTCGTCGAGCTGTGCTGCCACAGGGGTGAGCCCGTACTGCTCCAGCACCGGAGCCCCGGCTCGCTGAGCGGGTCGTCGCCGACGCCCTCGTCGAAGTAACCCACCCACAGGTTGCCGGACTCGTCGGTCAGCAGGTGCTCGATGCCGTCGCCGACCGCGAACGTCCATGAGGGGCGGCCGGGCGGGTCGAAGACCTGCACGTGTTCGTCGCCCTTGCGGCGGCGGGAGTCCGCGACGACGAAGCCGCCGTCGGGCAGCGCGTCGACCTTCGGGAAGCGAGCCCGCACCGAAGCGAGATACGTCTCGTACGCGCGGCCGTCCTCGACGGTGACGATCACGGCGTCGTAGAGATCGCCCGGCCCGCGCGCCTCGCGCAGCAGCCAGTGCGCGCGGCCGAAGGCGTCGACGGTGCTGTGCAGGACGTTCCGGTCGCGGTACGCGCGAGGGAGCCGGGCGTACGCCGTGAGGCGGTCAGCGGCCATGGGCCTGTCTTGTGGTCATGCGGGGATCCTGCGGCTGCCGGGAGCGGTGGCGCAAGCGGAATTCGGTGCGCCAGGAGTTGTCACCAGGTGATCCGAGAACCCGCCCGCAACCGGATTTCCACCTTCCGAGAGCGCTCTCACCCCCGCTCCCCACCAGGGCTATCCTGATCCGCACCCCGCCGATGAGGAGCCCCGAAGTGACCGAGACAGCGCCGCGTCCCACGCTGGAGGCCGTGGCCGCGCGGGCCGGGGTCTCGCGGGCCACCGCCTCGCGGGTGGTCAACGGCGGGGACGGGGTCAGGGAGCCCCTCGTGGAGCGGGTCCGGCGGGCGGTGGACGAGCTCGGATACGTGCCCAACCAGGCTGCCCGCAGCCTGGTGACGAAGCGGCACGACGCCGTCGCCGTCGTGGTCGCCGAACCGGAGACCCGCGTCTTCGCCGACCCCTTCTTCGCCCTGCAACTGCGCGGCATCAGCAAGGAGTTGACGGCGCTCGACAATCAGCTCGTGCTGCTGCTCACCGAGGGCCAGGGCGACCACGCCCGGGTCGGCCGCTATCTCGCCGGCGGCCATGTCGACGGGGCGCTGGTGTTCTCGCTGCACCTCGACGACCCACTGCCCGGCCTGATCCGGCGGGCCGGCGTGCCGACCGTCTTCGGCGGCCGCCCCGGCTGGAGCGACGGTGACGGCGGTGACGTCGTGTACGTCGACAGCGACAACCGCGGCGGCGCCCGCGACGCCGTACGCCATCTCGTCGGCCTCGGCCGCACCCGCGTCGCGCACATCACCGGCCCGCTCGACCAGACCTCGGCGGCGGACCGGCTCGACGGGTACCGGGACGTCATGGCCGACGCCGACCCGCGACTGGTCGTGCCGGGCGACTTCACCCCGGCCGGCGGCGAGCGGGCGATGCGTGAACTCCTCGACCACTGCCCCGACGTGGACGCGGTGTTCGCCGCCAACGACCTCACCGCCGCCGGAGCCCTGCGCGTACTGCGCGAGTGCGGGCGGCGCGTGCCCGAGGACGTCGCCGTGATCGGCTTCGACGACATGCTGCCCGTCGCCGAACAGACCGACCCACCCCTCACGACGGTCCGTCAGGACATAGAGGAGATGGGCCGGTTGATGGCCCGCCTGCTCCTGCGAGGGCTCGACCGCCACAACACCGGCGAGGAGCCGCCGCAGTCCGGCGTCGTCCTGCCGACGACACTGGTCCGGCGCGCCTCGGCCTGACCTCACCGCGCCCGCTGCACGGGCGGCGACCCCGTCGAGGGCACCGACCGCGCGGGCCGGTGCCTCTCCTTGCGCCTACGCGCGCCCCGCCCCGGCCGCATCCGCTGAGCGCCGCGCCTACGCCTGCCCCCGCTACGCCCGCCCCCGCTACGTCTGTTGCTGCGGCGGCGTGCTCTTGATCACCGCGAAGCGGGCCCCGTACGGGTCGGCGAGCTCGGCTATGCGGCCGACGTCCTCCAGGTCCGTTGCAGGGAGTCGGACCGTGCCGTCCCGCTCCAGCGCCGTGCTGACGGCCGCGTCCGTGTCCGGGACCTCGAAGTACGGCAGCCAGGCCCCGGCCGCCGCCCTGGTCGGGTCGTCCTCCAGCGGGACGATGCCGCCGAACATGGCGTCCGGCTCGGTCCCCGACGGGTGGACGGTGGTGTAGGTGCCCCCGGCGAAGGTGAGTGCGGAGGTCTCCCAGTCGAACAGCCGGTTGTAGAACCCGGCGGCCGCGGGAAGGTCCGGCGTGTACAGCTCCAGCCAGCACAGCGAGCCCTGCTCCTGCACGACGTCCAGGCCCTTGTTCGCGGCGGGCTGCCAGATGCCGAAGGCCACGCCCGCCTGGTCGGCGAGGATCGCCACCCGGCCCTGGTCCATGACGTCCATGGGCTGCATCAGCACCGAGCCGTGCGTCTGCTCGGCCGCCTTCGCGGTGGCGTCCGCGTCCGGGGTCTGGAAATAAACGGTCCAGGACGGCGGGCCCTGGTCCGGGGTGGTCTGCATGCCGCCCGCGGCCGTCCTCCCGTCGAGCTGGAAGAAGCCGTAGCCGCCGGCCTCGGGCCCGCCCGACTGGAAGTGCCAGCCGAACAGGCTGCCGTAGAAGGAGGAGGCGCCCTCGATGTCGGGTGTGCCGAGATCGAGCCAGTTCGGAGCGCCGGTGACATAACGGGTGGTGAGCATCTCTGCCCTCCTTTGAAGGGTCCCGTTGCCTGCACTGCCGAGTCTTGCACCGCCCACTGACAATCGCGCGGGGCATGACCGACGGATCCGGTCACCTTGAGTGCCCAGGGGAACTCATCTTGTCGTACGTCGTTCCGCGCGCCGCCGTGCGCCCGGGTGTCCGGCCGGGTCATCATCGGTCGGCCGGAGGCCGTGCGGCGGCGGCGTTGATCGCACGTTGATGGAATGTTTTTCGCGCCCCGGCACGATCTCGCACATGCACATCGACACCATCACCCCGGCCGACCTCGCCTGGCAGAAGCAGGCGCTGTGCGCGCAGACAGGGGCGGACTTCTTCTTTCCCGAACCGGGCAGCTCGGTGCGCGAGGCGAAGCGCATCTGCGGCATGTGCGAGATGCGCTCCGCCTGCCTGGAATACGCCCTGTCCAACGACGAGCGCTTCGGCGTCTGGGGCGGCCTGTCCGAGAAGGAACGGCTGCACCTCAGGCGTACCGGCGACTAGAAGGTCGATGAAGATCTTGGTGAGGGGCTGTCCGGCCGTCAGGCCGGACAGCCCCTCCGGTCATGCACCGGCGGGTGCGAGGTGCCAGGTGCCAC
>NZ_LGDG01000002.1 GCF_001279775.1 Streptomyces sp. MMG1533
CTCTCCCAGCCCGCCAAGGAACTACTGGCGGAGAAGGGATACGACCCCGTGCTCGGCGCGCGGCCGCTGCGCCGCACCATCCAGCGCGAGATCGAGGACTCCCTCTCCGAGAAGATCCTCTTCGGCGAGCTGCGTCCGGGTCACATCGTGGTCGTGGACACCGAGGGCGAGGGCGAGACCAAGACCTTCACCTTCAGGGGCGAGGAGAAGTCGGCACTGCCGGACGTCCCGCCGATCGAGCAGGCGGCCGGTGGCGAAAGGCCGGGATCGGGCTCGGAGTTCTGAGCGCCTGTCGACCTTGAGCAAGCCGGCTCTTCCTCCGCCGCCGCGGACCTCAAGTACATCTTGTGGCCCCCGGCGGTCCGGCGCGTATCCGGCGCGAGTCCGGCGCGAGTCGGACTCTCCGTCCAGCGGCAAGGTCAACGTTCGCTGTCGCGCGGGGTGACGTGGAACTCGAAGGGAACAGTCCCGGGGTCCAGTGCGGTCACTCCGCCGTCCACGGTGAGGACAGCGCCGTTGACGAAGGACGCAGCCGGCGACAACAGCCAGGAGATGGCCTCGGCGACCTCACGAGGGTCCCCGGGGCGGCGTGCCGGCAGCAGCCGGGTGACTTCCTCGTATGCTTCGTCGACCTCGCCGCAGGCCAATTCGGCGTCCTCTGCGAACCGGGCCATGCGGCGGTCGGCCATCTCCGTGCGTACCCAACTGGGGCAAACGGTGTTGGCTCGCAAGCCCTGCGGCCCGTAGTCCACACACAGTGACCGGCACAACTGCAGCAATGCCGCCTTGGAGGTGGCGTAGGCGGCATTGCCCACCCCGTTGCGCAGAGCGGAAACCGAAGAAACTGCGACGACGGAGCCCCGGGCCCGAAGCAGGTGCGGCAATGCCGCACGCATCAAAAGGAAAGGGCCGGTGAGATTGGTACGGAGCACCAACTCCCAGTCCTCATCGGACAGTTCCCCGACACCCCCACTGCGTCCCACCCCCGCATTGACAACCAATCCATCGAGTCGGCCGAATCGCGCGACGGCAGTTTCGACGAGGCGGAGAACAGCGTCCGGGTCGACGGTGTCAGCCGGACAAGCCAGAGCCCCGGTTTCCTGGGCGATGCGGTGCAACGGCTCCGGTCGTCGACCGGAGATGACAACGTCGTGCCCACTCGCCTGGAGCAGCCGTACAGTCGCCGCACCAATTCCCGTTCCTCCCCCGGTCACGACCACAACACGCTGATCCGTCATGTGCGTTCGCCCTCCTGTTGCCGCCAGCTCGGGTCAGGCGATCTTAGGCGGCAGCGGCCCAGCCAATTCATTCCATTTGGCGAGTTTTCGGTACTGATCAAGGTGCCGCAAATGCCGACGAAGGCGAGGAAGTGTTCGGGCTTGCGCTCGGGGCGGCGGTGAAGTCTGCGGCAGCCGGAGAGCCGGGCGATGCCGCGTTCGACAATCCAGCGGTGTCGGCCCAGTGGTCGGGAGTCCCCGATGCCGCGGCGGGCCATCCGGTGCCGGATGCCGCGCGCGAGGAGCCATCGGCGCCGGTGACGACAGTCGTAGGCCTGGTCGGCGTGGAGTTTGGGCGGGCGGCGCCGGCGGGGCGGCGCCGGGATCGGATGGGCGGGATCCCGCGGATCAGTGCTTCCAGAGCCTGACTGCCGTGGAGGTTGGCGGCCGAGATCCCCGGCGAGATCGGGAGACCGTTCCGGTCGACGACCAGGCGGATCTTCGATCCGCTCTTGCCCGCGATCGGTCGGATTCTGTCCTGTCACTGCCCCCTTCCAGCTGCCCCCCTTCAAGGGCCCGGACGCTCACCGAATCGATCGCACACCGCGACCGGGCAGGTCTCCACGCGCACCGCGTCGCACCGCCAGGATGGCCGCACGACCGGCCGACGGGGCCGGCCGCCCGGCACGGGCGCCGACCGAGACCGGCACCCGATGCACAGCGCACAGGCGCACATCCCGCTCCGCCGCTGGACCGACAACCGCTAGACTGTCCACGGTGCACCGCTCCGGCGGGGCACCCTGTGGATGTCCGGGGCCCCTCGGGGCGGGATCCACCCGGTACGGGCGGATTTTCCAACACGTTTGCCCACACATCCCCGCCTTCGTAGCTCAGGGGATAGAGCACCGCTCTCCTAAAGCGGGTGTCGCAGGTTCGAATCCTGCCGGGGGCACCAGGCAAAAGGCCCCGGACCGATCATGGTCCGGGGCCTTTGACATCTACTTCTGACATCAACGAGGACGGTCACTCACAACCGGCCGCCGCTTGAGCAGCCGATCCATGTGGCTGATCGCCTCGCGCTGAGTGTCCTGCACGACGTGCGTGTACACGTCCATGGTGATGCTGATCTGACTGTGTCCGAGGATCTCCATCACGACCCGAGGCGCGACTCCGGCAGCCGTGAGGAGGGTCGCTGTGCCGTGCCGAGCGTCATGCAGCCGGATGACGCGCAGGCCGGCCGACTCAGCGACGCGGGTGAAGGAGCGGTAGACGTTCCGAGGCTCGACCTGGCGACCGGTGCGGGTAGTGAAGACGTAGCCCGACTCGTGCCACTGCTCCCCCGCCTTTGCCCGAGCCGCCGTCTGCCGCATCCGGTGCCAGCGCAGTGGGGCAATGCAGAGCGCGGGCAGAGGGACGACGCGACGACGACGGCTCTTGGGATCGTCGTCGTACAGGACACCACGGCGACGCTGGGTCTGTTGGCGGACGTAGAGAACGCGGTTTTCGAGGTCGAGGTCGGACCAGCGGAGACCGATGATCTCTCCCCGGCGCAGGCCCATGGCGATGGCGAGCACGAAGGCCGCGTAGAGGGGGTCTTTGCGGGACGCGGCGAGGAAGTCGAGCGTCTCGTCCAGGCTCCAGGGCATCAGCTCCCGGTTGTCCGTACGGGGCGGCTCGACGAGCTTGGCGACATTGCGCGCGATCAGCTCCTCTCGGCAGGCGGATGACAGAGCGGAACGCAGAACGCGGTGCGATTCCTTGGCTGTTGCCGCAGTGCTCTCCTTCTCCAAGCGAACGAGGAAGCGGCGCACGTCGGCGACGCCGAGAGATTCGAGCCGCTTGGCACCGAGCAGAGGCACCAGGTAGAGCCGGACGTGCGACTCGTACTTGTCGTACGTGCTGAGCTTCCGCCGAGGCTTGATCGGCGGGGGCGCCGTTCGCGAGTACCGGCCGTTTGTGGTGTGCGCGGGGAGCTCCCATCCCGTCTGCCGTCGACCCAGGCAGAGCCGAGCAGACGGGATGGGAGCCAGGGTGAGTGGTGGGTGAGGCTGAGTGGCTATCGGACCCGTCTTGGTCTGGAGGGGTCACAACCAGAGGATCGGACCGCGCCCGTGGTGGCCTGACTGCTGTGACCGACCACGGGCGCCGACCTGTCAGTGGTCGTTCTTGCGCCTGCCTCCGATTTGGTACGGCCGCATCATCTCGTTGTCCTCGTGCTCGACGATGTGGCAGTGCCAGACGAAGCGACCGGGGTGGTCGAACCGGGCCTTCACCCGGGTGATTTCTCCCGGATAGGCGATCACGGTGTCCTTGAAGCCACGCTCCCAGCTCTCCGGTGGAATGGGTGACCCGTTAAACGGTTGCCGGTTCACCACCTCGAACGCCACCTCGTGGATGTGGATCGGGTGGGCGTCAACAGTGAAGTTGTGCAGCTCCCATGTTTCGGTTGCGTTCAGCCTTGGGTTCTCCGTCACCGGGTCGGCCCAGCCGAGCAACACCGGATTGCCGGCGGAGTCGACCGTCCCGAGCAAGTTCTGGACCGGCGTTCCAGGTGGCACCAGGGGACTGCTGGAGTTCGCCTCGTTGAGGGAGAGTCGACGGGTGACGCTCGCCGAGCCGAGTGGCCTGATCCTGGGCAGCCTGAGCCGATCCGGCGGGACGCTGGTGTCCTTGCTCGCCAGCGGGCCGACCACGAATTTCATCACCTGCCCCGTGGTGGCCGGATCTGCCACGGGGAAGTCCACGCCTGGTTCGCCCCGGCCGAAGGGCTCGTCCGCGCCCTCGTTGATGAGGTACAGCTCGGTGCCTTCCGGGATCTCGGTGAAGTCGACGATGACGTCGGCCCGCTCCGCGTTGGCCAACAGCAGCCGCTCCAACTGCACCGGTGCGGGCAGGAACCCGCCTTCGTTGCCGATCTGCCAGAACGGTACGGCGGACTGTGTCGGCCGGGCGGTCGGACTGTCCGCGATCTTCAGGATGAGGAACCGGGCATTGCATCCGTTGAGGAAGCGCAGCCTGTAGCGGCGCGGTTCGACCTCGAGCTTTGGCCATGTCCGGCCGTTGACCACGATTGTGTTGGCGAAGAATTCGGGGTTCCAGATGGGGGACACATCGGTGGTAGGAATGTACGGACCCGCGAACCCGTCGAAGAATTCCCGGCTCGTGGGGTAGAACAGTGAGCCGTCTGAGTTGAACGAGCGGTCCTGAATGGCCAGGGGGATCTCGTGGTATCGGGTGCCCGGCGGATCGCCGAAGGCGGGCGCCGGTCCGGGCAGAGCCCCCTTGGGCAGGTCGCAGTCGCCGCCGCGCAGCAGATAGAACCCGGCGGGCCCGGCGTAGACGTTGAGCCGGGTCAGACCCAAGGAGTGATCGTGGAACCAGAGGGTCGCCGCCCGCTGGTCGTTGGCATACTGGAAGGTCGCGGTACCCGGGTCCCACTTCAGGCCGTGCGCATCGGCGAACTTCTCCCGGAACTCGTTGTAGAACGAGCCCACGGTAGCGAATCCAGGAGGAATGTTGTTCGCGCGTGGCAGGTACCACGCTTCGGTGTAGCCGTCGCTCTCCTCGGTGGAATGCCCACCGTGCAGGTGAGTGACGATCGGCACGGGGCCGGTATACGGACCCGGCGTCGATGTGAACGTCGGCCGGGAATCGCGCCCGGCCTTGCCGCCCGGCGGGTTCGCCCAGTGCAGGGTGGGGTCGACCGCCAGCAAGTGCGGGAGGAAACGGCCCTGGCTGTCGACGAGATCGTTCACCCAGGTGACCCGGACAGGCCGGTCGACCCTGGCCTCGATGGTGAACGACGGGTAGTTGAACGTGTCGTCGTCCCCGAGCGAGCCGTATCCCCACACAGTGGTGGACGGCAGAGTAGGCGGCAATACCTGCTGGCTGAACTGCCGGACGCCGATGACGTACGTGTCGATGCCGTGCCGCTGCGGGTGGCGAGCCTTCGGCATCACCGGCGGGATCACCAAGGTGGTGACGTATTTCGGGATGGTCGTGGGGTCCAGGGTGGGGACTGGGAATTTGGCGGCAGACCCGATCCCCGGGGCCACCGCGGTCCCGTGTGGGAGTGCCACCGCCCCGTTGAGTCCTGGAAGGACCAGGGCCGCCCCACCAACGGCCCCGGCTACGAGCACGTCTCTTCGTGCGATCATTTCTCTCGCCTTCTGCCGCCCGAGGGCGTCGATCATTTCCTCACCGGATGTTAAGATGCATGTACAGTGAGTAATTGAACGATGCCCAGCGTGTCGTCAGGTTGTCGGGACCGGGCGACGTGCGGTCTGCAATCGGCGCAGTGATGGCGCAGTGATGGCCAAAATTCGTTAGCTGCAAATGGCCGCGTCCCGCGATCGGGACAGCCGACGGGTTATGAATCCCAGGGCCCTCAGGTTCGGTGCGCCTGATCGCGTTAGGGACGAAGGAGTCGTGCCAGACGCGTGCCAGGTCGTGCGGGGAACCACGGGGAACACCGGGTACCGAATCGACTCACACCAAGGCCCAACACCTCTTAGCCGCAGGTCAGTAAGGCAACTAGAGTCGGAGCACACGAGCTTCCCAAGCTCAGGGCGCAGCACCGTCGTCACTGACGCGCAGGTCTTCTCGCATTCGCGCCCGAAGCACAGCAAGGGCATCGTCATAAGTTCGGCGCCCCTCCAGGTACACGGGATCAGTGACCAACACCCCCTCCATCACCCGATCTCGGAGGTCGCGCAGACGGCGGAAAGCGTCCTCCGAGGCCTCTACGACACGCCTGGGCGCACTGATGGTCATCTGGTACCTCAGTCCGATGCACGGCCCGAACGCTTCGCGAGCCATGGTGCGGCGCGTCGAGGGTGCCATGTCTGGGTCCCGCGCCATATTGCCGCAGGCGTGACGGGCCTCGGACAGGCCGGCCAGGTAGTCCCCGTACAGGGTGCGACGCGCTTGCGTCTCGCGTTCCAAGCGCTCCCGTTTCCACCGCTGACGGTCCAGAAGCATGGCGGACCCTGTCGCGATCGCGGCGCCAACTATGGTGCTGATTAAGGTGATCCATTGCACGGACCGACCGTAGCCACTGCTACGAAGCCCGTCGGCCCCGCACCGCAACCGCACCAGATCGGGCAGGAAACAGCGGGGAACCACGGTGAAAGCAGTCGAGCCCGAAGAAGCCACAGCCCAGCCGTTCGCCCAGGTCAGCACCCGAACCAGCCGCAAATGATCGCAGCTTCCCAAGCTGATGGCCCGACAGCTCAGTACGGCCGTGGAATCTCGTGCTCGCTCAACACTGCCTCGTACCGCGCCAGCAGAGCATCCAGGTTCGCCAGAAGAAGGCCGGCGGAGTCCCGAGCTTCATCCATGTCGCCTCGCTCGCATGCCTCCACCACCTCGGCCACGTCGCTGCGGAGGATGTGAAGAGAGTCGCCCTGCACCAGGACCCCGGGGAACCGTCGGCCGGGCAAGCGAACCACGGCGTCGTTGCCACCATCTGTGAACAGCTCGGCCTCAATACGCTCCATCGGACCATCCAACCTGACATCACCAGCTGACATCAACGACGGTGCACACAGACAGACTTGAGCGACCGAAGGCACAGGGCGCACGAGTGGGTCAAGGCTCCAGGGCGGCCGACGGATCGAACTCCTAAAGCGGGTGTCGCAGGTTCGAATCCGGCCGGGGGCACAGCGCATTACCGCTCTGACCTGTGGTTTATCCCCCAGGGAGGGCTCCTACTCGGCCTCGGACTCCTCGTCCGGGGCCGTTTGCGTGAGCGGTGCGTGAGCGGTGCGTGAGCGGACGGGGAGTTGATCTCCCGGATATCGCCCGACGGATCAGCATCATCCAGCACGGGCTCTTGCGCCTTGCCGGGCTCGGGCGCCGCTGCGGAAGCGGTGTTCTCGCGCTCTCGCCGACAGGTCAGGCTGCCTGACGCGAGCGAGGGCGCGTCGAGTATCGGTCGGGCGGGCATCGGTCACTGACGGCTGAGCGCGCGGGATACTCCGGCCGTGACCGTGGTGGCCAGGATCCAGCCGGCCGCGATCAGCCCATAGGCCAGCCATTGCCCACTGCCGCGTGGTGCGAAGGCGCCTTCCTGCCCGAACGTGATGATCGGCACCAGCAGATCAAGGGTGTAGAAGACGGCGTTGAAATCCGGAGCCTTGCCGGCTTCGAGCGCGGCGGGGGGATGCAGGCCGAAGAACAGTGCGCCGCAGAAGAGCAGAGCCATCAGCCATAGACCTGCGCGGAGAGGCCGGTAGCCGTAGCCGACGGCTACGTCCTGGACGTGACCCCAGGCGCGGGTGTGCGTGGAGAGGGTGGTGCGGCGGTGGCGTTGTTTGGCGAGGAGCACCGTACGCGCTTCGTCCTCGTGCCCCAGCCTCCGGTAAGCCGCTGCGAGTTGCTCGTACGGCTGTGGGAGGTAGCCGCCGCTGGTGCGCCGGATCCACCGGACCCGCTCGACCGCCGGCAGGCGGAACGCGAGGGCGTCGTACATCGCCTCGGCCAGCCGGAGGTCGGCGGGCCAGGTGTCGGGGGCGTCGTACAGCGTCCCCAGCTGGGCGTTGCGTGCGTCCACCACGCCGTCGATCGGCCGCTGGGTGCGCAGGTCGGTCTCCCGGGTCTGGATCGCGCGCAGGGACAGGGCGGTGCCGCCGGCGTGGGTCAGTCTGGCGTCACGGAAGCTGAGTTCCGTACCGACACGCGTGCCGTCGAGCTGGATGCCCCCGTCGACGGTGAGACCACGGCCGAGGTCGAAGTTACGGCTGACCGTGACGTCGACCGCTTCCAGGGCGATGTCGCCGGGGTTGCTCAGCCGGGCCCCGCAGAAGCCGATGGCTGCCCCGACCGTGGCACCGGAGAGGATGATCCGCCCCTCGGCGCTGAACCCCGGGTGGAAGGTGAAGTCCTCGGTGATCTGGACGTGATAGGCGTCCAGGGCGTGACCGCCGGGGTTGCGCAGCGAAGCGCCTTCCAGATCGAACTCGCCGTCCATGGACGCACCGGACAGCCGGAAGCGCCCTTCAACAGCCAGGTTGGTGCACAGCACGTCCCCGTCCACCGTGGCGTGGACGGCGGATATCGCCTCGCCGTCGGGAAACGTGATCACAGCGTCACGCAGGTCCAGATCACCGTTGATCTGGGTGCGGGTGAGCACGAGGGGTCCTGTCATGCGGCAGCGGGAGAGCACCAGCCGGGCATCAATCTGCGCCGTGTCGGCAACGAGGCCGGGCAGACCGCAGCCGGTCATGACCAACTCGCGGGTCCGGGCGCCCTGCAACAGGGGTGCTTCGTCGAAGCGGCAGTCGGTCAGGACGACGGGCACGGAGATCTCGGTGAACCGGAGATCCAGACGGCCTGTGATACGTGCACCGGTCAGGCGCAGTGCGGGGCGGTCACCCGGAGAGTGATCAGCGCCGGCGCCCAGCAGCAGCGCAGCGACGACGTCGGCCCGTACCACCGCTTCGGCCGATGCCGGGTCGTCAAGGACGTCGACGGTGCGTCCTTGGGGGAAGGAGTCCCACAACCGCCGTTCGGGAGCATTGAGTTCGTCGAGGCGCACGGTTGACGATCTTCCTGGTACGACGACGTATCGGACAAGCCCATTCGAAGTGCCGGGACGGTGAGGCGTGAGGCAGTGGACGGACGGGGAGAGCCGTTACTCGAACAGGTGCCGGTGCGCTCGGCTCCATGTCACCTTGTGTTCGAGGTCCTGCAGGTGGCCCTCCGCCACCCAGGTGGCCTGGGGTTCGTGGCCGGCGATGGCGAGACGGCGCACCCGTTGGGCATTCGCCTGCTGCTCGGTGATGACGGCGTCGACGATGCCGTCGGTGGAGGGAAGGCCGTAGGCGGTACAGAACCGTTCCAGGCGCCTGCGGCGGTTGGGCGGTTGCGGGAAATGCAGCCATCGCAGGCACTCGGCGTCGTCCCGGAAAGGCGCGACGTACTGCAGTGCGTAGGCGACGTCGTGCAGACGTGCTGCCGGGCGGGCGAAGTCCCAGTCGATGAGGCCCACGGGCAGGTGGCCCTGCCAGACCACGTTCCACGGGCCGAAGTCGCCGTGGCAGATCACTTCACCGCCGGTCGGTGTGCCCGTGTCGACGGCCCAGACGGCCTCGTCCGGCGGGATGAAGTCAGCGGTTGCGTCGTGACAGTCGCGCAGCAGGCGGGCGAAGGCGGACAAGCCTTCGTCTTCCACGACCTTGGCCCATCCCAGCGGCCCCGATTCCCCCTCGATGTAGCTGAGGACCTCGCGGCCTTCCTCGTCAAACCCCAGAGCCCTCGGAGAGTGGGAGAAGCCCACCGATTCGAGATGGCACAGCAGCGCGTGCACGGTCTGCGTCCAGGGTTGAACGGGTCTGCGGACGGTGTCCCCGATGCGTATGACCTGCCGGTGAGTGTGATCCTGCAACACTTCTTCGTTCGCCACCGGTACGACGCTACCGGCCTGTCGGCGGTGCGGCAGGCGGATTGCCAGGGGTGCCGGGCCACGTACGTTGGTTCCTGGGAAGTTCGATCGGCGGTCGTCGGAGCGGGTCCAAGTGCACGGGGCACGCGCTCGCGCCAGGGCGCCGGTCCGCCCAACTGACGGTCGAGAGGGTGCTGTGAGGCGTCGGGGGAACGTCGGGCAGCGGTGACGAACGCGACCTGTCCGGAGACGAGATCGGACATGATCTGCCGGAGTCTGTCGCGGCCCTTCGGGCCCCGGTCGGCGACCAGGAGGGCGAAGTGTCCGACAGCCTCGGTCAGCTCGCCAGTGAAGGCGCCGACAGGGGCGCACTGCTCACTTGTCGTGGACCCGCCAGTCGGATGCCGGCTGACGGGGAGGAGGCGTGAGCGAGATCAGCGTGCCGGACGGATGGCAGACAGTACGCTGAGTCCAGCGGGATCGGGCCCGCAGCACAGTGTCCGGGAGGTGCTTCATGACGGCCGAGATGGTGGCCCCGGCGTGGATGCATGAGCAGATCACGGCGGAGGAGTACGAGTCCTGGTCCGAGGAGCAGTGCGCCGGCATCGAGATCGTGGACGGGATGGTCGTTGTGAGTCCGAGTGCCTCCAAGCGGCACAACCGGCTGGCCCGGATTCTGGCGAACGCCCTGGATGCCGCCGCGGGCCCGGAGTGGAACGCCGACACGGACTTCGACGTCCGGCTTCAAGACGTCCCGCTCACCAATCGCCGCCCGGACGTCGTCGTGTACCGCGCGGACACGATCGACATCACCCCCACCCGCCCTGAGCACGTGCTACTGGTCGCTCAGGTGGTGTCGCCGGGCTCGGAGACCACCGACCGGATCGTGAAGGTCGACCAGTACGCCAGGGCAGGCATCGGCTTCTACTGGCGGATCGAGCAGGCGGCGACAGGCGTTCCTCTCGTGTACACCTACGTTCTCGACCCTGCGACGAAGACCTACCGGGACGGAGACGTGTCCGCCGGCGTCCTCAAGGTAGCGGCCCCCTTCCCGGTGGAGATCGACCTCGGCCAGATCTGACCACGCACTGCTCAGCAGTCGGCGGCGCGTGAGCGATGCGTGAGCGGACGGCCCGCTACAGGGCGGCATGAGCTGGATCAAGTGTCTCGCCGCGCGGTTCTGACCAGGGGAAACAGCACCGCGCGGCAGCGCCAGGCACCACCCGGCAAGGATTCGACCCCACCTCCTGAAGCGGGTGTCGCAGGTTCGAATCCTGCCGGGGGCACTATTCGTTACGCCGCTGACCTGGGGTTTCTCCCCCAGGAAGGCGCTCTGTTCGGCCTCGGACTCGTCGTCCCGGGCCGTTTGCGTGAGCGGACGGGCCTCCAGACCCCGATATTTCTCCCAACGGATCAGCGCCATCCGGCACGGACTCCAGCCGGGCTCTTCGGCGTCGTCAGGCTCGGCCTCCGCTTCGGGGGCGGTGTTCGCGGAGGTGGCGCGGGCGCGGTACGAGCCGGGCTGCGCCCCCGCCGCAGCCGCACGAGAAGAGCAGCACCGACTGCGACGGTAGGCACGGAGCGCTCCTGCTTCCGTGTTCCGCGGACACCCGCTGCTCACGGGCTGTGCGGTAACGGCGACAGCCCGGCCTCGCGTCCGTCGAGGGTCTGGTGCGCGCGCCGGCCGCCCCGTGGTTGCCCCCTTCCGGCTACAGCACGGCCCAGCCGGCATTGCTGAGCCAGCGCTGATACCCCCGACGCTCGCGACGGCAAGGGCATCAACTCTTCCTACGGGTGTCTCCGCCAAGCGGCTTCGGCTCCGCGTGGAGCGCTTGGTACACCAGCCCGCTTGACGGCGGGCAACCGCGCGGCCCACGCCAGGACCTCGACCAGGTACTCGGCCGGCAGCACCCGGGTCGCAGCCTCGGTACGCCTACTGCCGGACGCTCTCGCCGCCGGTGAGGGCCGTGTCCGTGTCGCCGACGATCGTGAGCCGCGCCGTGACCTTCGGCACACCCGTGCCCGACGAGGTCTCGGCCCGCACGGCCACCCCCTCATCCAACGCGTCGCCCGCCATCGCGGTCAGCTCCCCGGTGCCCGTGACTTCCAGGTGCGCCACGGTGCGGGTTGGCGCGGGGCTGGGCGCGGGCGAGCCGGGTTCGGTGCCGGGATCGTTCGGGCCGGGGCTCGTCGAACCGCCGCCGTCCGGCTTCGTGGTGCCCGGATTCGGTGTACTCGGCTCGGACGTACCGGGCGTACTCGGTGACGGGCTGGGGTTCGGCCCGTCGCTGTCGTCGCTGCGGCCGGTCGGCAGGACACCCGTGCCGTCCGGGACCGCGTAGGTGCCCTTGCGGTAGTACCCGAGCCACTTCAGGACCGTGTTCAGGTAGGCCTGCGAGTGGTTGTAGCTGAGGATCGCCGCGTGCAACTGCGGTGTGACCGACAGGTCGCGGTCGCCCGCGCACAGGTAGCGGCCGGCGGCGAGCGCCGCGTCGTAGATGTTGTTGGGGTCCTTCTTGCCGTCGCCGTTGCCGTCAGATCCCCAGCTCTCCCAGGTCGAGGGGATGAACTGCATGGGGCCTACGGCGCGGTCGTGCACCGTGTCGCCGTCGTACGCGCCGCCGTCGGTGTCGGTGATCTTCGCGAAGCCGTTGCCGTTGAGGACGGGCCCGAGGATGGGCGACAGCGTGGTGCCGTTCGCGTCCACGCGTCCGCCGCGGGCCTGCCCGGACTCCACCTTGCCGATGGCCGCCAGCAGTTGCCAGGTGAGGTCGCAGCCGGGCTTGGACTCGGCGAGGGCGGCCTGTGCCTTCTGGTACGCGTGCAGGACGGTGACGGGTATGCCGGCTTCGGGCTCACCGGTGTTGGCGTCACCGTCACCGTCGCCCGCGCTGGGCGTCTCGGTGGGGCTGTCGAGGGGTGGTAGATCCGTGTAGTAAGGGGAGTCGGCGGTCGCGCCGGGGTCGGTGTCGGTGTCGGCCGCGGGAGTGTCCGTGCGCTGCCGACCGCTGTCGGTCAGGCCGGGGCCCTGGGACGCGGTCAGCGCCGCGACCGCGGCCGCCGTCAGGGCGGCGGTTGCCGTCCCCTTGCGCAGCCTCCTGCCGAAGCGCGCCGCCGTTGCGAGAACCCCTCGCGTCGACGATCGTGCGGGGCTGTCCGCGCTCCCCAGCGCGTCGGCCCGCGTGACACTTCGACAACTACGCGTGGATACCTGTTCGTACCTGATTCTCACCGGTTGTCAACCTCCGATTTCAGTGGTCGGTCAGGTCCGGGCCACCCGCATCGGCCCGATCTGCGCGTCCCGCACAGTGGGCGGCGTTGATCGCGTCACGGTCACGGGACTGCGATCCGAGCGGCAGGACCGGGGCGGTGCGGTGCGATCAGTAGGGGGACGTCAGCCGGCAGACGGCGGCCGGCAACGCGGCAGCCGTCCAGGCACTGCCCAGAGCTGCGGCCTCCCCGTCACAGTGCGACGGGCGTCCTCTCGGTGTGCGTGCTGATCCACAGGTCCAGCAGCTCCGTCCGGCGGATGGGTTCCCAGCCGGGCACGATGACGACCGGGCCGCGGCGCCGGCTGAGCAGGCGGGCGTAGAACTCCCGTATCTCCGCGCCGTCGTACGGGTCCCGGGCCGGCGTGAAGAGCACGGCCCCGCGGCTCGTGACCGCGAAGAGGACGTCGGAGTGCAGGGACATACCGGAATCGGGGTCCGCCGGGGGGCCGCAGACGCACCAGCGCACGCGGGCATGGTCGGTCCACAGCGTCTCGGTCACCGGTCTCCTGCGCACCTCGGCCGCCCCGGCGCCCGTCGTCATGGCCCCCGTCGTGGCACGCAGGCCGTACGTCACTGCGGCCCCGTCGGTGAGCATCCGGATCGGCTGCGATCCGGCCGGACGGAATCCCCACCGGATCAGGTAGTTGCGGATGCTCGTGGTGCCCAGTACAACGCCGAACTCCCGGTGGGCCAGCTCCGCGAGGGACTGCCAGGTCCACAGCACGTCCCGCAGTCCCATCTTGTCGGGCGTCGTCGTCGTCATGGTCCGGAGCATCCAGAGCTGCCGTGCGGACGAGAGCGCCAGCTGATCGCCCGGCCTTCGGCCGCGTCTGCGCGGGCGCAGCGCGTCGGAGCCCTCCAGCCGGTAGGCCCGGACCCAGGCCCCCACGGTCTGCCGGGAGACTCCGTACAGCCGTGCGACCTCCGTGCGCGGCACCCCCGACTCCACGGCCGCGACGGCACACCTCCGCAGATCCTCAAGTCCGTCGGCCGACAGTTTGCGAGCGTCGCGTGTGTTCGACACGATGTCGCGATCCTCCTTCGTCCGGGCCGCCGCGCGGCGGCCCTTCAGCGGACATCAACCGGAATGCGTACGACGTCCTGGTCGATGTCGGACGTGCGTACGGTCAGCGCCAGCTCCCACCGCCCGCTCAGGGGCAGTGAGAAGGCGCTCGAGATGTGGTGGCCGGGGCCCGCGTACGTCAGGGGAACGCGGATCGGCCCCACCGAGGGCTTGCGCAGACTGAACTCCGCCCGTACCTCGGGCACGTCCCTCGGTCTTCCCCGGGTGTCGAGAACCGCGAGGTGGACTTCGTTCACCCCTCTCGCCGCGGGGCTGACCACCACGGCGACCACACCCTTTCCGCTCGGCCCTCCGCTGTCGAAGGCGACCGCCCGGCTGAACGGCACAGCGGTCTGGGGTCCGGCGGGAGCCACTCCCACCGAGGGCCGCCGATCCTGCCGGCCCGCCGTCGTCCCGCCGTCCGCGGTCGCCGGATCGGTGTTCGCCAGGACGGTCGAGACCGCGAGCAGGACGGCGGCGAGCAGTGTCTCCGCCATCACCAGCCTCCCGAAGCGCCGGATCTGACCGCCGTCCGGCCCCGGCCGACCCGGCCTGCGCCGGCCCTGGACCACCAACGGCGCCGGGCCGTAGTGTCGCCGCACCCACGCACGGGCCCCGGCGCCCAACCCGACGAGCAACGCGACCAGGCACAACTTGCCGAGCAGGACACGTCCGTACAGCGTGCCCGGCAGTGCCGGCACACTGCCCAGCTGCCGCCAGGCCTGGAAGAGACCGGTGGCCACGAGCAGGACGACGCATATCCCCGCGACGCGCGAGAACCGCGTGACGGTGGGCTCCAGAGCCGAGGCGTCGGGGGCGTCCCTCGACCGCAGCAGCACCGTGCCCAGGGTGACGAGCCCGCCTGTCCAGACCGCCATGGCGACGAGATGGACCGTGTCGGCCGGCACGGCGAGCGCGGCCAGTGGGCCCGCTGCGCTGTGGCCCGCGAGGCTCCATGTCAGGGCGAACGCGCAGCCGACGCCGAGCACGGCGACGATGTTGCGCCTTTGGCCCCGCCATCCGGGGTCGGGGGAGGGCCCCGCCCCGGATGCCCACTCCGCCCGGTCGCCCGGGGCCGAGCCGCCGGCGGTCACTCGCCGGCGCGCGAGGACCAGTCCGGCCGCGACGAGAGCGAGCAGCACGCCACGCAGCACGAGCATCCGCCCCATTCGGCTGCCCAGCGTCGCGGCCATGAGGCTCCTGTCCAGGGCGGCGAACAGGGAGCTGCCCGCCGCGTACGGCCCGTAGACGAGCAGGGAGAGCACCGTCGCCGCCATGAGGGCGGACCAGCCGGTCCACACAAGCCCGTGGACGAGGCGCCGCCGGAACCCGGCGGGCCAGCAGGCCGCGACGAAGAAGGCGGTACCCACAAGAACGGCGAAGCCCACGAAGGAGACCCATCGCGCCGCGCCGTACAGGGCGACGGCCGCGGTCCCCGCGCCGTGTTCAACGCCCGCGGACGGGCCGGCGGACACGGGCGGGCTCCCGGCCGTGGGCCGGCCGAGGCTGAAGGAGAACGTGCCCTGCACGGGGTGGGAGTCGGCGGAAACCGTGTGCCAGACGACGGTGTAGGTGCCCCTGGCCGACAGGGTCGGCAGCCTGACGGCGACCTTCTCGGCCCTGCCCCCGGGATGCGTCGGCCGGCCCGTCGCGACGGTGTCACCGTCCGGCGCGATCACGCCGACGCGGGTCAGGCCGAGGCTCACGGGCTCGGTGAACGTCAGGGACAGCCGTGACGGAGGGGTGCCGAGCACCTGCCGGTCGGCCGGTGCCGTCGACACCACTGAGGCGTGGGCTCGGGCCGGGGCGGAGCCGGCGACCACGGCCAGCGCTGCCAGCAGGAGTGCGACGCATGCGTGCGCGGACGTGTGGAGCGTTGCTCGGTGCATCGTGATCTCTCTCGTCGGAGGCGGTGGGGAGGAGGCGCCGACGGCCTGGGGACGGGGCCGCCGGCGCCCCCGGCTCTCAGGCCGTGATCCCTTCCTGCCTCTCCGCCCGGGCGGACCGCCTCGCGGAGGTCCGCCGCCCGGCCGCCGCCCAGCCGAGGGCGGCGAGGCCGACGGCCAGCCCGCTGCCGCCGAGCAGCCGCGACACCGTGTCGGTGGCGGGCGCCCGGTCCGCCTCGTCCGTGGTCCTGGCCGCGGCCGGTGCCGCCGCGACCGGTGCGGTGCTCTTCAGCGCGAGCACCGGTGCGGGGTGCTCGGGCTCGGCCGCGCCCTTCTCCGGGACGTCGATCCAGCGCACCACCTCGCCGTCCGAGTAGGTCTGCACCGCCTTGAAGACCAGCTCGGGGGCGTCCTCGGGAAGCGGCCCCAGGGACAGGGGGAACTCCTGGAACTCCCCTGGGCGGATCGTGCCGCCTTCCCACAGGACGGACGTGACCGCCTCGGTGATCTCGTGGTCACCGTCCACGATCGGCTGCTTCAGCCGCTCCTTCTTCACCGTCGCCTTCCAGCCGGGAACGGGCTGGACCGACACATGCCCCAGGGGGTGCTCGGCCGGGAAGGCTATCTCCACCTGCACGGTGGAGTCGGCATCCCGCTCGTTCGGCACCCGGAAGGCGGCCTTGGTGAAGCCGCCGGGCTCGGCCGTCCCCGGGTTGACGGAGACGTGGGCGAAGGCACCGGGCGTGGCGAGGAGGACGACGGCGGCTCCGGCCACGGCCGCGGCCGACAGGCGGCGGCCGGACGGATGCCCGGGAGTGCGGGAGAGCATGGGGATCGGTTCCTTCCAGCAGGGGGACAAGGACATGGGGAGCGGGAGGGCGGCCGGCAGCTGTGCTCAGCCGATGAGGGGCAGGTCCGGTACGGAGACGACCGCCGGGTCGACCTGGAAGATGGAGACGAGTCCCGCCATGCCCTCGTGGGTCTCCGAGTGCGAGAAGATGTGGCAGTGGATCATCCACTTGCCGGTCTTGGTGGGTGTCCAGACGATGTCGTAGGTCTGTCCCACGCCGACGTTCAGCGTGTCCATCTCCTGCGGGACGGCCAGCGGCCGGCCGTCCTGCGCCACCACCGTGAAGTGGCCGCTGTGCAGGTGGATCGGGTGGATCATCTCCGGTCCGGTGCCTATCAGACGGATACGGACCTTCTCGCCCACACGGGCGCTGAGGCGCTCGGTCGCCGGGAAGCTCTTGCCGTTGAACACGAAGCCCAGCGGGCCGTCGCCGATCATGATGCGGTAGTCACGGTCGGCCTCGATGTCGCCGGTCCTCGGCACCACCTCGAGGGATCCGTAGAGCCCCTTGCCTTCCTGCTCGCCGTGCATGTGCGAGTGGTACCAGTGGGTTCCCGGGCTGATCGCCTTCCACTCGTAGGTGTAGCTCTCGCCGGGCTCGATCTCGGGCTGCGTGAGGCCGGGTACGCCGTCCTGACTGTTGGGCAGGTCCATGCCGTGCCAGTGCACGGATGTCGGCTCGGGCAGATCGTTCTCGACGACGATGCGGACCGGGTCGCCCTCGTTCACGCGGATCACCGGACCGGGGACGATGCCGTTGAAGGCGTAGGCCTCGCGGACCTTGCCCGGCGCGGTCTCCCAGGAGACGGGCGCCGCGTGGAGCTTGAAGACCTTGACCCCGTCGACGACCTCGTAGGGCGCCAGTTGGGTGCCGTCCCCGAGGTCCTTGGCCTCGCCGGGCGCCCCGACCGCGGACGGGTTCGGCCGGTGCGGACCGTCGGGAGCCAACTGCTTCATGAGGGCGGGGGCGAAGGATGTCAGGCCGATGACGGCGAAGAACACGGCGCTCGGTACCAGGACGCGGGAGAGACGGAACGTGCGCCGGGGTCCGGCCGCTGGAGGGTAGGCGGGGGCGGGAGATTCCATGGAGGTGTGTCCTTCTCATGCGCTCATGAGGGCCTGGAGGAGAACCGGGGGGCCGCCCGCGGGCGGCCCCCCGGCCGTGGTGCATCGCTACGAGCACTTGCTCCCGTAGTCGAGCGGGTTGCGCTGACGGCAGGTCAGCTGGTCGTTGACCGCGTTGCTGGGCGCGCGCTGAACCCAGCCGTTGTAGGCCAGCGGGACCGTGAGAACACCCTGACCACCCATGCCGGCGTAGTCGGTGATCTTGTCGTCCGTCTTGGTGTTGTCGTCACCGCTCAGGAGCATCCGGCCGACGACCTTGGCGTCCGAGATGTCGCCGTCGTTGTTCGGGTCGATGTCGACGACGGACATGGCGTTCGAGAACTTGCTCGAGACGTAGCCGTAGTAGCCTCCGCCCTTCTTGGCGCCGAAGTTGATGCCGTGGCACCCGGCGTCACAGGGGAGGTACTTCACGATCTTGTCCGTCTTCGGGTCGATCACCGTGATGTTCGACGTCAGGGTGTTCGCCACCAGGAGCGCACTGCCGTCCGGACTGACCGGCAGCTGGATCGGCAGACCACCGAAGTCACCCGTGGCACCCTTGACCGGGTCGTAGTCGCCCCACAGGTCGATCTCCTTGTAGTGGGTCTTCGTGCCGCCGTCGACGCACGCGTCCTCCTTGATGGAGATGCACGAGACGGAGCCACCGAGGAAGTTGGCCTCGTACGCCTTGGCGCCGTCCGGTGTCATGCCGGTCGCGATCGGCAGCTCGCCGGTCTTCTCCTTGCGGATGTTGCCGGTCGGAATGTCCACGACGGTCGAGTCGTAGCTGTTCACGTTCGGCGTGACCATGTACTTGGCGTCGCCGCTCATCCAGTGGGCGTGCGGGTTGGCGATCTTCTCGCCCGGGCCCTGGACGGGAATACGCCGGTCGATGCCGGTGCCGCCCGGTGCCAGCTCCATGACCGCGCTACCGCCGTTGAGGGCGATGTGCAGTTGGTCCGTGTCCGTCCTGGTCATGACGTGGGACGGGTCGGGGCCGACCTTGATCTGCCGGATGAACTCACCGGTCTTGCGGTCGAAGACGTCGAGCTTGTCGTTGAACCACTCGGTTTGGTAGATGTACTTTTCGTCGCGGTCCGTCCACATGTTGTGCGGATTGTTCATGTTGATCTTGGGCAGCGCGACCTTGCGCTCGACGGTCCAGTTGGAGGCGTCGATCTTGGTGGCCGAACCCGGCTTGGACTTGCCCTCGAACTTCTCGAACTGGGTGTCCACCCAGACCTCACCGACGCCCGGAACGCTGGGCTTCTGGTTCGCGGCGGGGAGGGTCTTCGGCGTGTTGAACTTGTTCTTCAGGTACGCGTCCAGGCTGGGGACGAGCTCCTGCTTGCCGTCGCTGGTGTTCATCAGGATCGGCGCCGGCGGGTAGGACGGGTTCCACTGCGTGGCCTGGGTGTCGCTGTACCGCTGCCAGTTGTCCGGGACCGTGATGTTGAAGAACTTCTGCACCAGCTCGGCGATGATGTCGGCGTTGGACGGCACGTTCAGCGAGCGGCTGTTGACGCGCAGCTTCTTGCCGAAGTCCAGACCCGGGGTGAGGGGGTCGTCGACGACGGTCGCACCGAGCATGAACGGGTGCACCTTGCACGCGAAGGCGTACAGGCCCGGCTCGGTCAGCTGGACGCTGGTCTTGCCGACGAAGGCGCCGCCCTGGTCGAAGGGGAAGCCCTTCGCTCCGTCCGGCCAGATGAGCCCGGTGACGGTGTGCGCCGAGGCTGCTGCGGGAGCCGAGATGTCGAAGTTCGCCGTCACCGGGAGCTCGACGTCGTTGGTCTCGGCGTACTTCTGGATGTCCGCCAGAAGCGGGAGCAGCTCGGCGCCGACCGGCAGGTCGTCCAGCGTGGTCGGCGCGTTCGCCGGCTTGTCCTTCATCTCGTCGGACAGCTGGTCGAGCAGCGTGGCCGCCTCCTTGGCGCGGGGGTCGCCATCGGGCAGGACCTTGCTGATGGCGTCCTTGGTCGAGTCCAGACCCAGCAGCTTCAGCGGGTCGACCCCGAGGTCACCGATCAGCGGTGCGTCCGAGCCGTCGTAGTCGAACCCGTCGAGGCCGGGCAGGTCGCCGTTGAGCGCGCCGAGGGCGTCGTCACCGAGCAGGCCGCCTTCGCCGGTCGCATCACCTATCAGGGGGAGGCCGTCGAGGTTCAGCCCCGGAAGGCTGGACGTGGTGGTGCTGAGCGGTACGCGCGGCATCTCGGCCACCGCAAGGGCACGACCGCCGAACAGGTTGGTGTTCGTGTCGAACCACGCGTTCTGGTTGTCGGTGAGGTGGAAGGAGACGGGCAGGGGCCCGACGCCGACCGGGCCACCGCCCGAACCGTCACCGCCCGT
Source organism: Streptomyces sp. MMG1533 (assembly GCF_001279775.1). Taxonomy (GTDB): domain Bacteria; phylum Actinomycetota; class Actinomycetes; order Streptomycetales; family Streptomycetaceae; genus Streptomyces. The sequence goes on from NZ_LGDG01000002.1 coordinate 20,125, forward strand.
ACCGCCCGAGGGCGCCGGGGAGCTGGTACCCGTGGAAGTCGGCGTCGGTGTCGGGCTGGAGCTGCTGGTGGAGGTCGGGGTCGGGGTCGGCGAGGGCGACGACGAACCGCCGACGACCACAGTGCCGTTCATGTCCGGGTGGAACCTGCAGTGGTAGTTGAAGGTCCCAGCCGACGTGAAGGTGAAGGAGTAGTTCGCCCCCGGACCGAGGTCGGGTGAGTTCAGCGGTCCCCCGGTCACGCTGTGGGTGACGCTGTCGTCATTCGACCAGGCCACGGAGTCACCGACCGCTACGTTGATGCTGGCCGGGTTGTACTGCAGATTCCTGATCGAGACCGAGTGCGTCGCCGCGGAGGCCACGGGAGCGGCCATGGCCAAGGCGAACCCGCTCAAGGCGAGCGCCGTGGCGCCCGCCAGGGCACGCGTCGTCCAGGGCCGGCGTTGTCGCCACCCCCTGGACGAGCGCATGCGTGGCACATTGAGAATGCGCATCATAACCCTTCTCTCACTTAGAGCTGAGTGCATCGGCAGGCACCACCACAAAGGCTTCACAGTCACCACTGGAAATGCGCGGAGAAACGACCCGACGAGACCCGCGAATCGCCTCCGATTCCACCCCTCAGCGGCAACTCGGACTTCACCTTCACGGCGTGTAGCGAACATTAACTGAGCCTTTATGTCCCACTTATCTCTGCATTGTTAACCAAAGATTAATAGAGATTCACTCGAGCTCCAGGGGCACGTGAAGACGAACATTGAGGCGTAATTACAACGCCAACGAAAACAAAAGGCAGACACCTCGGCGAGCGATCGAAGAGCGAAAGCGAGGCGTTCCAAAAGGTCAGGGCGGGCGCGGTGATCACGCGAAAGTGTCAGGTATTTGCCTTCCAAGCCCGCGGCATCAGGGTCACGTTCTACGGGAAGCCAGGATTAATTCCGTGAACCCTGGCCAAGGGAGCCGACCGAATGCCACCATGACAGCGCGAACGCAGGGGCCGTCGGCACCCCGGGGCCGAGCACGGCCCTGCGCGATTCACCGGACTCGGCCGCACCCAACCGGCCCCACAGGACAGAAAGCGAGAATGCCTATGCCTCCCTCACGAGACGGTTACCGCACCAGGTGGTTCCTCTGGTCGCTGGGCGTCCTGCTGCTCGCCACTGCCGGCGGCATCGTCATCGTGGCCTCCGGCGGCTTTGAAGATCCAAGCACTGCGGAGCAGGCGCGGCAGGCTCTCCAGCCCACCCGGCACACGGTCATCTACCAGGTCACGAGCCCCGGCTCGACGTCAGCACTGATCACTTACCGGGCGGACGGCGTCAACAACGACAAGGGCGTGGACAACGCCAAGCTCCCGTGGAAGAAGGAGGTCGTCATCACGGCCGGACCCGGGGCTGCCGTGGCCCAGGTGATGGCGGCGGGCGGGAAGGCCGGGTCGGTCTCCTGCTCCATTCGCGTCGACGGCCGGATCGTCGACAGGCAGACCGCCAACGGCCAGTTCACCGATGTGTCCTGCTCAAGTGTCGTGCAGCCCGGCGCAGGGTGACGGTGAGCGGATGCCGGGGCGCCCCACGCTTCGGCACCCGCCGGCGCCCCGGGGCTAAACCGTCAGGACAGACAAGAAAAAAGGGAAAAGGAAAACGACAGCCAGAGTCCAGCTCATTATCCGAACGGAAGTCGGTTCTTCGACCAAGGCGTTCTCCGGCATTATTAGCCGCCTGCCGAAGAGATCAGGTCGAGCACGTACGTCCCACCGGGATACTGGCCGTAGCGATGGAACTGGTTTCAGGCATCTTGTCGTGGCTCCGGTGGATCCAGCGCGAACCGTTCTGGTAGATGTCGCACTGATCGGCGTGGCCGATATCGGTAACCGGATTGCGGTAGGGGCTGTCGACGTTGGGGGCGATCACCGCGCGGGCGCTCTGGTCGTTCCGCAGCAGCCGGACCGAGAAATCTGCTCCAGTGCCAGTGCACCGGGAACCGTACGCAGAAATTGCCGCTGATATTCTTGTGGCGCGGGGTCGGACTGATGCCCTTCGGTGTGAACGTACAGGGGTTTGGCTGCAGGTAGTGGCGTGCCGCGGCCTCGGCCCGGTAATTTCCGGTTTCGTACACCATCCCCGGGCCGTCGCCGTGAAACCGGTATTCGGAGCCGTCGCCGCTTTCACGCCCGATTCCATCGTCGGTGGCGACGGTGTACGGGCCCGGAATGCAGGCCTCGGGCGTGGTGCGGGACATGGTCAGCGTGCGGATGCCGAGGGGCGGAGTGGCGCCCGGTGCGGCGCCGCCCGGCGTTTCTTCGACGTCGGTGGCGGCCGGGGTGACCTCGCCCCCGTAGCGGTACCGGGTCATAGTGCGCGGTGCGCCCCCGGCTACGGGAAGACTGCGATCGGCGTCGATCTCGTACGCTCCCCGGTGTCCTGGCACAGCACGGGTGCGGGCATCGATCTCGAGACGTTCTATCTCGAGACGTTCGATGTCACGGGACAGGGCTTCGGCGCGTCCGCTCGGGCCGCGGTCGATCGTGACGGTCCATCGGCCGGCATGCCAGGTGCCACCGGCGACGGCCGTGGGAAGGTGTTCGTCGTCCACGGCCGCGCGTGCCGCGGCGATCGCGTCTTCGGCGCTGACGGGGAAGGACGCCGCATCGGCTGTTCCCCGAGCGGCGGACAGGCGGACGACGGCACCGGTGCGGCGGCCCACCTCCGCGGTGACTGCACGGGCACCGGCCTCGCCCGCTTCGACGGCCCGAAAGCGGGGCAGCCGCAGCGCGTCACCGTCCAGGTGGCTGACGGCCTCCCGGCCGACGAGCCGCCGGTCGGCGAGGAAACCGGAGACGTTGTCCCGGACGAAGCGCTGCGCGGCCTCGCGTGCCTGGTCGGCGGAGGGCACGTGGTCGCGGCTGCCGGCTCCGCTCCTGCATCGAGTCACGCGTAACTCGCCTCCTCACAGAGCCGCCTCGGCGGCAGTGGCGTGGATACGTCACCTGCTCTACGGGGACGAGCGGGCCGTGAGTCGCACGAGAGGAGAAACTTTTCGAGAGAGTGCGCGGACGCTGTGACCCCGGCGCCGAGGCGGCGGCCGAGTTCCCGTCGTCAGCGGACCGACAGCGGCGTGCCAAGCGCACGGCCCGGCTCGATCGAGCCGATCGGACGAAGTGGGTCGAGCGGCGGAACCGACAGCCGGGATGGGACTACGGCGGACACGTCCGGCGCCGTCGGCAGAGCCGGTTCGGGCGCCTCCGGCAGCGCGGGCAAGGCGGGAAGGGCGGGCACGGCGGGAAGGGCGGAAACGGCGGGAAGAACAGCGCCCTGCAGGTTCGACAGGGCCGAGGACGCCGACGACAGAGGGCCCACGGCCGTCGGCGGGACCGGACCGTCCCCGAGCCCGACGGGAAGATCAGACGAGGCCGTCTCGGACGCCTTCGGTTCTCTGCGCCCCGGCGGGAGGCCCGGAGCCGCGGGGAGATGCGTTACGTACGGACGGAGCCGCGAAGGCGCAGTCTCCTCCGTCTCCGCTTCGGAAGATGTGCTCAGGGCCAGTCCCGCCACCGTCAGGGTCACCGCCACGGACGCCAGCGCGGCTGTCTGCGCGCCTTCCCTCAGCACTCGCGGCCGCCAGCGCCACACCCAGACGGCGAGAACCAGTGTCGCCGCCAGTACGGCGCGGAGCGCCCTGCGGGCCCTGGCCAGAAGCGACCGGACCGCCTGGTAGCTGAGTCCGGTTCGCTGCGAAATCTGTTCGAGGTCCAAGCCCTGCGCCCTCAGGCTCAGCACCTCCGCCTGGCGTATCGGAAGGTCCGCGCTGCGGCCGGCAAGCCACTTCGCCTCCGCCTGGTCGCACACCGCGTCCTCCACCGTGGCGGGTCCGGCCGCGGTGCGCGCCGAACGGGTGTGCACCTCGGCCTCGCGGTTGATCTGCCGGTACCGGTCGACGCACAGCCGTATCGTCACCGATGTCAGCCAAGCGCCCAGCCGGGCGTCGTCCAGGTTGGCGCTTTCTGCCGCACGGACCATGGCTTCGTGCACCGCGTCCTCGGCGTCATCCACATTCATGGACCGCCGTCGCGCCACCTTCAGCAAGGACTCACGGTGGCTCAGCACCCGCTGCCAGCGATCGGCGGGATGCCCGTCCGCCGAACCTCGCTCCGCAGGCTCATCGTGTCCGCTCACTGTCGCCTCTCACGCCGCCGAGATCACCTGTCGGCCACCGCTCACGAACCAGCACAGCGCGAGGCCCGTGCGTGGGGGCTCCTGTCGAAGACGCCGCAACGAACGGGGTCAACCCAGCGCCTCGGCGCGGCTCCTGGCCCTCTGCGTCGGACTGCGCGCCCGCGGGGTGGCCGAGGTCCGCGACATCGCCGCAGGCGAACAGTTGGGCACGCGCAGTGTCGTTGAGCTGCAGCCCGTCGGCGAGCAGTTCGGCGACCGCGCGCGACGGCCGGCACAGTCCGGCTTCCACATCGAGCAGGTAGGAAGCGGACAGGCCGAGCGGCCGTGCGGCTTCGCGTAACCGCCAACCACGCCGGAGCCTGGCCGCGTTCAGCATCGGGCCGAGTCCAACGGCCGGTATACGGCCGGGCTGTACCGCGAGAACATCTCCCATCGACAACCACCCCAAGTCAGAGGCTATGCCGCCGTCTCGCCGTCCCGATGTCTACGGCGTTTCCTGAGCATTACAGGCCCGGCAGCGGCCTGTGGCGTGTGTGACAGCAGACAACAGCGCCCACGGCGCATCGGAGACCGGTCAGCGGATCCGTGCATCCCGCGGCCTCGAAGGGCTTTTGCGCCTTGAGCCCGTGGGAGTCGTCGACCTCCTTGTCGGGACTGTTCGACGTCGGCTGCGCGTGCGTCAGCCGAAAGTGGCGCGGATGTCGGCGTGCGCGTCGTTGAACGTCGCCGTGTCGACGCGCTCGGCACGTGTGTACGCGGACCATGTGTCTCACGCCTTCTGACCGGGGTCGCGGTAGGTGGTGCAGCGCGCCGCGCTGGTGGTCCATCCACCGGGTCGCCAGGTGCTTTCGGGCATCACCCAGCTGACCGTCCCGGTTGGCGCCGGACGGACTCGCGGCTGCCTCGTCCCTCGGTGCACCTGGCCCACGACGGCATCGCGGCCTCCATCGGCTCGGTCGGCGACGCATACGACAACGCCCTGATGGAATCCACGATCGGCCTCTACAAGACCGAGCTGATCAAGCCGCAACGGCCCTGGAAGACCCTGGCCGAGATCGAGTTGGCCACCGCCCCCGACGGCTGACCGCGCGGGATATGCCCGCCGTGACCGTGTGCCAGGACCCATCCGTCCGCGACCAGTCCACAGGCCGGCCATTGCCCGCTGCCGCGTGGCGCGAAGGCGCCTTCCTGCCCGAACGTGATGATCAGCACCAGTAGATCGAGGGAGCGGAGGACGGCGTTGAAATCCGGTGCCTTGTCAGCTTCGAGCGGGGCTGGGGATGCAGGCCGGAGAACGGTGCGCCGCAGACGAGCAGAGCCATCAGCCACAGACCTGCGCGGAGAGGCCGGTAGCCGTAGCCGACGGCTACGTCCTGGACATGGCCCCAGGCGCGGGAGTGCGGGGAGAGAGTGGTGCGGCGGGGCGAGGCCGGGCAGGCCGCAGCCGGCACCTGGTGATCGTGCCGGTCCCGGAAAGCAGCCGAGAGGACGTACGCGAACACGCGGACCTGCGGTTCGGGCCGGCAGCCCTGCCAATCGGCCGACGAGCTCTGACCCATGTCCGGCGTACGCTTGAGCCGGGGCATCGGTGGTCAACCTCGCGAGGTGATGAAGATGCTCGACTTGTCCTCCAGGCTGTCGGACATTCCGCCGACACGAGGTCAGGCACCCTGGCCCCATCACGAGTACGTCAAGGGCTGGGGCGTGTTCGGTCTGCCCTTCGACTCCGGTCACGTCCTCGCACTGCGTGTCTTTCCGGAGAACTCCTTCAGTCCCTACCGCACGCTGTGGCACCGCGACCCGAGCGGCAATTGGTCCATCCACGTCGACGGGGCACGACTCGACACCGCATGCCCCAGGTACTACGGCGCCGCCTGCGCCCGGACGGGATACGCCCACATCACCCTCACTTGGACAGGCCCGGCCTCCCTACGGGTCGTGATGGATTCTCCTTCACTGGACTGGACCCTCACCGCCTCCTCGACCCGGCTCCTCGATGTCCTCAACGGCATCAGCACAGCGCTACCGCTCGCCACCTGGCGCCCTCGCCCTCTGATTCGGGCTCGGGAGCGTTTGGCTCGCGCGCTGGGCATGGGGCACCTGCAGATGTCCGGCCTGATGCCAAGCGGCCACACCGGAACGCTCATGCCACAGCAGATGTATTTCGTGGATGACTCACGAGCCACCCTCGACGACGTCGACCTCGGACTCCCCGTCCATCTGCCCGAGAATCCGCGGATCGGTGACGTGCCCCTGCCGGCCCGCGGCGTCCTCGCCATCGGCCAGGCAGTCTGGGAGATCCTGGACCGGACCGAATACGAACGCGCCCGCTCCGAGACCGCCCGACCGTCGTAGGTTCAGACCTCCGCGGCTCCCCCGCTCGCATCACAGCCGGGCGCGCCGCAGCCGTGCCGGATCCAGCGGTAGGCCACGGTCGTCACCGGCAAGCATCGGACACAGTCGGGGCGAGAGATCAGAACGGTCGGCACGCAGGTCACAAGGCGTACCGCCCCGTCCCTCCCCCACCACCACGTCCGCCATCTCCTGGGCCGTGCGCATCACGTAGAGGGTGCTGCCCACCTGCGCGCTGACGATGGGGGCCCGCCAGGACCGTCGCGGGCCCCGCATCCGGTCCGGGAGCCAGAGCGCTCCTGGCGTGGAACAGTGGAAGGGGAGGCAGGGCGGTGTGCCGTCCGTGAAGGTACAGGCCCGGCGAAGGAGGACACGATGAGTCACCCTGTGCTGGCGGGTGTCGACGGGTCCGAACGCAGTGCGACGGCAGCCGACTGGGCGGCGCGGGAGGCCGAGTTGCGCGGCGTTCCCCTGCGCCTGTTCCATGCCTTTCCGTCTCTTCCGGGCACCGTCGTGCCCCGCCCGGCCCTGGACCGGCTGCGTCACATGGGTGCGCGCATGCTCGAGCGAATGGTCACCGACCTGGTCGACCGTTACCCGGATGTCGAGGTGCAGGGCGAGCAGGCCGACGACGCCCCGACCCCGGCTCTTCTCGCCGCGGCCCGCGCTGCCGGACTTCTTGTCGTCGGCACACGGGGGACGGGCGGTTTCGACGGTCTCGCGGTCGGCTCGGTGGCGCTGCGGATGGCGGCAGCAGCCCCGTGCCCTGTCGTCCTGGTCCCCCAGCGGCCCAGCCCCTTCGGGGAGGGGATACGCGCGGAAGGCGTCGCTGCCCAGGTGGTGGTGGGGTTCGATGCGCATCGCCCGGTCGGGGAGGCGGCGGACTTCGCGTTCTCTGTCGCTGAGGCACGTGGAGCAGGTCTGCGGGTGGTCCAGGCATGGGCGTTTCCTGCGGAGGCGGTGTCTCCGCGGACGCTCGTGGTGACCGAGGAGGACCGCGCCACGTGGGAGGACCAGGAGGTTCTGCGGCTCTCGGACGCGCTGCGCGTCTGGCAGGCGAAGTACCCCCGCGTGACGGTCCGCACCGATGTCATGTTGCTCCAGCCTGCGGGAGCACTCTTGAACGCGTCCCGGGAAGCGGCCCTGCTTGTCGTGGGCCGCCGCACCGATCCCCAGGCGGCCGAAGGCCGACTGGGCCCGGTCACGCACGCCGTACTGCACCACGCACGCTGCCCGGTGGCGGTCGTACCGCACACCGGATGACGGCCGTCCAGAGGCCTGTCGGGGAAACGGCGGAACGGCCGAGCGGCGGAACGGCCGAACGGCGGGTCGCGGGCCGGGGAGCGATCCGGTGGGCGGCGGGCCGGGAGTGATCCGGTGGGTGGCGGGCCGGGAGTGATCCGGTGGGTGGCGGCCGGTCAGCCGAAGAACACCTCGAACTCGTCGTACAGCGACGGATCGACGAGCTTGGTCTTCGCCGTGGCGTCGGCGAGGGGGACGCGGACGATCCGGGTGCTCTGCAGGGCGACCATGACGCCGAAGTCACCGTCCTTGACCGCGTCGATGGCGTGCAGCCCGAAGCGCGTGGCCAGCCAGCGGTCGAAGGCGCTCGGGGTGCCGCCGCGCTGGATGTGCCCCAGCACCGTGGTGCGGGCATCCTTGCCCGTGCGCTCCGAGATCTCCCGAGCCAGCCACTCGCCGACGCCGGACAGCCGCACATGGCCGAACTCGTCCAGCGACTGATCCTTGAGGACCGCCTGGCCCTCTTTCGGGGCGGCCCCCTCGGCCACCACGACGATCGGCGCGTAGTTGATCTTGAATCTGTTCTTCACCTGCTCACAGACCTGATCGATGTCGAAGGGCCGCTCCGGGATGAGGATCACGTTGCCGCCGCCCGCGACGCCGGCGTGCAGTGCGATCCACCCGGAGTGCCGCCCCATGACCTCCACCACCAGGGCGCGCATGTGCGACTCGGCGGTGGTGTGGAGGCGGTCGATGGCCTCGGTCGCGATGCCGACCGCGGTGTCGAAGCCGAAGGTGTAGTCAGTGCCGGAGACGTCGTTGTCGATGGTCTTCGGCACGCCGACCAGGGGAATTCCCTGACGGCTCAGTTCGGTGGCCACGCCGAGCGTGTCCTCGCCGCCGATCACGACGAGCGCGTCCACGTCGTGCGCGGCAAGGGTGTCCTGTACGCGTCGCAACCCGTCCTCGTGTGTGAACGGGTTGGTACGGGAGGAGCCGAGGATGGTTCCGCCGCGAGGGAGGATCCCCCGCACGCCGGCGATGTCCAGTGGTACGACATCGTCCTGGAGCAAGCCGAGCCAGCCGTCCCTCAACCCGACGAAGTCGAAGGCGTATTCGTCGACACCTTTGCGGACGACACTGCGGATCACGGCGTTGAGGCCGGGGCAGTCACCGCCGCCGGTCAGTACTCCGACCCTCATGGGTTTTCTCCCATCCGCTGGACGGCCCGCGCAGTCGCGGCCTTCTCGGCGATCAGGACCTCTGCCCGGGAACGCCGGGAACGCCGGGAACACCGAGAACGCCGGGATACCGCGAACACCGGACCACCGGGAACATGGATCGCCTGCTTCCAGCCTCCCCCCGTTCGGTCCGCAGTGGCCACTCGACGGACGCCTGGTCCGAACGGCTCGCTCGTGAGGAGTTCTGTCCGGCTTCGGGGCGGCCTGGAGCCCGCTGAACAGGTGCGGGCCGCGTCGATCGGTTCGTCCGGATGACTCTGCGCGGTGATCAGAGGCGGACGTGGCTCGTCTCGCTGCGTTCGATCCTGCCGATGGCGGCGAAGGCGTTGATCCTGGAAGGGGGCGCCCACCTGCGGGCCACGCTTCTTCGCACGCCGGGAACGGCCTCGCCCGAGGTTGGGGCCGAACTGCTCACCACCCGCGTAACGCCACGGCGACGCCCGCGGACGAGGAAGGAGACGGCCATGGAGCAGCAGCCGAGGACGGTCCACGATGAGCAGGAGGTTCTGGCACGGACGGTCGCCGTCGTGATGCGCACCGCTGTGGTCACGGTCGCTGTCGACGAAACCGTGCTCGTGGCCTGGGAGTTGATGGAGCGGTCCGGCTCCCGTCATCTTCCGGTCGTACGTCCGGACGGCCGCTGTGCGGGCCTGCTGGACAGGGCCGACGTGGCGGTCGCCTGTGCGGCACCGGCCTCCTCGCTGTCCGGCCTGCGTGTGGGCGACCTCCTGCCCGGCCACAGGCCGGCGCTCGTCCACGCGGAGCAGACCGTACGCCATGCGGCCGACCTCATGAGCTGTACCGAAGTCGACGCGCTCCCGGTGCTGGGGGAAGACGGGCGTCTCGCCGGGGTACTGACGGCGTTCGACGTCGTCGCGGCCCTCTCCGGTCGTCCGGTGCGGAGGGAACCCGCCGAAACGCAGCCGCAGGCCCCGCCCACAGTGCTGCCCGGGCTCCCGCCTCGGCGGGGCTACCGTGGAACGGCGGTGCCCTGACCGACCACCACTTCGACGTTCACCGAGGTGACATCCGGACGTCAGTCCGTGTAGAAGCCGGCCTCGAACACCCGGCGGCCCCTCGGCACGGAAGGGGGCCAGCGCCGTGGCCCACCGGCTGCGGTGTCAGGTGCCAGGTGCCAGATGTCAGATGTCAGGTGCCAGGTCGGGCGCGGGCCGGAGGTGATTCGTGACGTCGACGACACCGTCGACGCTCTCGGACAGGCGTACCGCGATGGGGATGAGGCTCTCCTGTGGCACCGTGCCGCTGAGTGTCACCCGGCCGTCGCTGACCTGGACGCTGACCTCGCCGGGAGACAGGCCGAGGGTGCGGGTGAGCTGCCGCGCATGCAGCCGGGCGCCGAGCACCGGGTCCTGGTCGTGGATGACGGCAGGCTCGTCGGAATCGTCTCGCTCTCGGACGTCAGCCGAACGGTGACCTGGCTGATGCGTACTGCCCCTGGGCGGCGTGATGGTCTGTGACCGCGGGCCGTCACCTGGGCGGGCCATGTCACAAGGCGCCGTATCGCTCATGTGGCGCACTGCGACGATTGCCGGCCGCTCGTAGATCGGGGCGTGGCAAGCCGGAAGCCGCCGGTCCCGAACGAGGCCGGCAAGACAACCGCGTCCGCGGGTCACGCGGATCTACGGTAGGGGCTGCGTCGTGCACTGGCGCGCAGCGAGGAGGCGTTCGCGCGGCGTCTGGGCTTCGATGCGGCGGCCGACCAGGGTGATGGGCTTCTCCAGCCGCCGCCGGGGGCGGAGGCTCACGGCGGCGACCTCGCCGCAGTCGTCGCTTCGGCCCGTGTACGAGGGCCGACGACCGGCGCTCGTCAACGGCGGCCGTCGTCCCCGGCCCGGCCGGCCTGACCCGACCCGAATGCCGGCAGTCCGTACGCCTCCGGCCCGACATGTATCCCGGCGCGCTCAGGAGGACCACGCCGCGAGGAGTTCCGCCGGGCCGTACGCGGCGTCGAGCCCCGCGCAGTCGGTGCCGCTGCGCGAGAGCGCGATCACAGGCACGGGAGCAGGCGTGAGCGCGGCGCGGTGCCGGTGCAGCGCCGCGAGGTCGTGCCGGTCGAACGGGGAGTTCTCCAGCCACTTCACCGAGCCGACGAACAACAGCTCCTTGGCGATCGGCGCGCGGTCCGCGCCCACGACGTCGATCTCCACGTCGTTGGTACGGGTCCAGTAACCGCCGATGGCGGGGGCGGCGGGGAGGTTCGCGTCGGGCAGCAGCCGTGCCAGCGCCTCGCGCACCAGGGGTTCAACGGCCCTGCCACGCCAGCTGGTCCAGTTTTCGCGGATGCGCCGCAGCGTCAGGTCACCCCGGCCCCGCTCGATCTCCTCCATCGCCGGACCCAGGAGCTTCAGCCAGAAGCGGAGGTAGGGATCAGCGACCCTGTAGCGACGATCCTTCGAAGGCCGCGTGGACACGGGAAGCTCCGCCGCGATCACCCGCTTGTCCGCCAGGATCCCCAGCGACCGCTGCAGCGGGGTCGCCCCGATCCCGCCGGCGGCGCGGGCAATGTTGGAGAACGTCCGCTCACCGCTGCCGATCGCCGCGAGGACGGTGCGGGCTTGGACCTGCTGGGGGAACTCCGCGGCGAGCGAGCGCTCCGCCGACACCAGCAGGGCCGAGACCGGATCGCTGAGTGCCGCCTGCAGGAACTCCCACATCCCGGCGCCGTGCGGCCACTCCGCACAGATCAGCGGCAGCCCACCGGTGATCAAGGCCGCGTCGAAGGCCGAGGCGGGATCGAGGCCGAGCATCCCGCCCACCTCCGCCGGGTTGAGCGGACCCAGCACCATCTCCCGTCCGCGCTGGTGGAACGGGCGTCCGTAGCTGTTCAGTGCCTCCATCATCGACAGGTCGGAGCCGATGAGAACCAGCAGCACGGGCTTCGTCTCCAGCACTCGGTCCCAGGCCCGCTGAAGCATGCCCTCGAAGGCGCCATCCGCATCCATCAAATAGGGCACCTCGTCCATGACCACCACGCTCACCCGATCGTGCGGGAGTGCCGCCGCCAGCACATCGAAGGCGGCATCCCAACTCGCCGGGCGGGCCGCGGACAGCAGATTCGCCAGCGGAAGGCTGGATGACCGCGCATCCTGGCTGAGCCGCTCCAGATCCGCCCCCGGCGACGCCCCTGTGGCGGCATAAAAGAGGAACGGCACACCGGACCTCTCGGCGAACCGCTCCACCAGCCGCGACTTGCCCACGCGGCGGCGCCCTCGAAGCATCACGCACCGCCCGGGCCGCTCCCCACCGACCCCGGCCGTCACCTTGCCCAGCTCGCGATCCAGCGTCTCGAGCTCGTTCCGCCTGCCCACGAAATCTGCCATGCCGCCGCCTTCCAGAACGCTACCTGCCACCCTCACAGACACTAACATCACAGTTAGTAACATCAGCGTTAGTGACATGTCGGCTCAGAAGGATGCCGCCTGCCCCGGTACATCCACGGGACGGGAGGAGATCAGCCTTCGGCGCCGCAGCACGGTCCGCCATTGGGCACCAAGGCCGCCGAATGCGTGAGCGGCGCGCGAGCGCACCGCGGTCCAGCCCGCCCCTATGTCAGGAAACCTGCGAAATGACTACGCCTGCCGAGCGGGCCGCGTCAAGGGCGTCGCGACAACCTCTCCCCCTCCGAGGCGCCGGGCGGGCGACAGTCGAAGAGGGCGCCCGATACGTCTCGGCAACGCCCTTGTCATCCGGCGTCGGCGCATGCATCATCGTGGGCATCATCAGGGTTCCTGATATCGAGCATGCTGCTCGGCCCTACCGGGACGCGAAGGAACCCGCCACCTCTTCTGCTGCCGGCTCCGGCTTCCCCCCAGCGGCTTCAGCCGCCCGTTCCGGCTTCCCCAGCAGCTTCACCACCCTCAGCTCCGCTCCCTCGACGTGCCCGGAGGCATTCATGAGCGCACCCATCAGCACACCCGCGAACGGCAATTTGTCCCGAAGATCCATTCTTCGGGGGACGGCCGGAGCCGCCGGTCTGTTCACCGCAGGCGGTCTGCTGACCGCCTGCGGCGGCATCAAGGAGTCCGCGGCACAGACCGACGCGGTGCTCCGGATCGGCTACGTCTCGCCCAGCACGGGCCCGGCCGCGGGCTTCGGCGAGCCGAACGCGTTCCTGATGAAGAAGCTGCGCGCCACCTTCAAGGACGGGCTGCGGATCGGCGGCAAGAAGTACTCCGTCGAGATCATCGACCGCGACAGTCAGTCGAATCCGCAGACCGCCGCGCAGGTCGCGGCCGACCTGATCAACAGCGAGAAGATCGACCTGATGCTCGTCACCTCCACCCCGGAGACGGTCAACCCCGTCGCCGACGCGTGCGAGGCGGCCAAGATCCCCTGTCTGTCGACCGCCGTGCCGTGGGAGGCCTGGTACTTCGGCCGCGGGGCCACCCCCGAGAAGCCCTTCACGTACACCTACCACTTCTTCATCGGCGTCGCGGAGATCCATGCCGCGTACACCTCCCTGTGGACGAAGGGCGGGGTGGAGACCAACCGGCGGGTCGGCGTCATGTGGCCCAACGACCCCGACGGCAAGGCGATCCGGCAGGGGCTCGGGCCGCAGCTGAAGAAGAGCGGGTTCAGGATCGTCGACCCCGGGGCGTACGAGGACGGGACGAACGACTACTCGGCGCAGATCGCCGCGTTCAAGAAGGCGGACGCGGAGATCTTCAACACCTTCCCGCTGCCGCCCGACTTCGCCACTTTCTGGAAGCAGGCCCGGCAGCAGGGATACCGGCCGCGCATCGCGTCCATCGCCAAGACCGGTCTCCTCCCCTCCCAGGTCGAGGCGCTCGGCTCGCTCGGACACGGCCTCAGCGCCGGCTTCTGGTGGTCGCCCCAGTTCCCGTACACCTCCACCCTCACCGACCAGACCGCCGGGCAACTGGCCGACGACTACGAGAAGTCGACGGGCAAGCAGTGGAACCAGGTCATCGGGTCCAACATGGCGCTCTTCGAGGTCGCGGTCCACGCGCTGAAGGCGACCTCCGACCCCAAGGACCGGGGGGAACTGGCTGCCGCCCTCGGCAAGGCCAAGCTCACCACCGTCGCCGGGCCGCTGGACTTCACGTCCGGGCCGGTGAAGAACGTGTCCACGGAGCCGCTGGTCATGGGGCAGTGGCGCAAGGCCACGGGGGGCAGCAAGTTCGCCGTCGAGCCGGTCATCGTCGACAACGGCGCCTTCGGCGACATCCCGCTCGGAGGCGAACTTGAGCCCCTCCGCTGAGCCGGTGACCGACACCGTGGGGACAGGGGAGGCCGCCTCGGCGGCGGCCCCGGCCCCGCCGGTGCTCGCGGCGAACGGCATTCACCGACGCTTCGGCAGCCTGGTCGTCCTCGAAGGCATCGACATCGCCCTCTCCCCCGGCGAGGCCCTGGGCATCGTCGGGCCGAACGGCGCCGGAAAGACGACCCTGCTCGACATCCTCTCCGGCGCCCAGGCACCCTCCGAGGGCAGTGTCACCTTCCAGGGTCAGGACGTGACCCGCTGGAAGGTCGACCGGCGCTGCCGCGGCGGCATCGGGCGCTCCCATCAGGTGCCGCGCCCCTTCACCGGCATGACGGCCTACGAGAACGTGCTGGTCGCGTCGGTGCAGGGCGGATCGCACCGGCGTGGGGCCGCACAGCAGCACGCCCTCGGTGTGCTGGAGCGCTGCGGCATGCTCGGCCAGGCCAACCGGCCCGCGGCCGCGCTCACCCTGCTGGAGCGCAAGCGGCTGGAGATGGCGCGGGCGCTGGCGACCGATCCGCAGGTGCTGCTGCTGGACGAGATCGCGGGTGGTCTCACCGACGCCGAGACGGACGAACTGATCGCCACCATCCAGCAGTTGCGCGCCGACGGCATCGCCATCGTCTGGATCGAGCACGTCATCCACGCGCTTCTGCGGGTGATCGACCGGCTGGTCTGTCTCGCGCAGGGCCGGGTCCTGGCCGAGGGCGAACCGGACGCCGTCATGTCCGATCCCCGGGTCGTCGAGGCCTACCTGGGGAGCGCGGCATGAGTCTGCTGACGGTCGAGAATCTCGAAGTACGGCACGGTCTGCTGCACGCCGTCCGCGAAGTCTCCTTCGCCGTGGACGAGGGCGAGGTCGTGGCGGTGGTCGGGGCCAACGGTGCCGGAAAGTCCACCCTGATGCGTGCCGTCGCCGGAGCACACCGGCCGGCCGAGGGCCGTATCGGCCTGGACGGTGTGAATGTGACGGCCCAGCAGGCCCACGACCGTGTCGCGGCCGGGATAGCGCTGGTCCCCGAGGGGCGACGGCTCTTCGCCGACCTCACCGTGGAGGAGAACCTGCTGGTCGCGTCCCGGGTACGGCGCCACGGACCGTGGGACCTGGCAGCCGTCGTGGCCGCCTTCCCGCTGCTCGACGGGCTGCTGAAGCGGCGCGCCGGCAACCTCTCGGGCGGCGAGCAGCAGGCCGTGGCCATCGGCAGGGCGCTGATGACCAACCCCCGGCTGCTGCTGCTCGACGAGGTCTCGCTGGGCCTCGCGCCCATCGTGGTCGACACCCTCTACGACTCGCTCGGCACCATCCTCTCCGGCGGAACGACCGTGCTGCTGGTGGAGCAGGACCTCGGCCGCGCCCTGGGGGTGGCCAGGCGCGTGCTGTGCATGCTCGAAGGCCGCGTCGTCCTGGACGAACCCGCCGACGAGGTCACCCGCGAACAGGTCGTCGAGGCGTACTTCGGGCTGAGCCGGGCTGCGGCCCCGGACCGCGCCACCGCCGCAATCGTGCAGGAGGAGCCGGCATGAACTGGATCAACGCCATCGTGCAGGGCGTCATGCTCGGCGGTGTCTACGCGCTCTTCGCCTGCGGCCTTTCCCTGATGTTCGGCGTCATGCGGACCGTCAACCTGAGCCACGGCGACCTCGCGGTCCTCGGCGCGTTCCTGGTCGCGGTGGTGGCAGCCGCCGTCGGCATCAGCCCGTTCTTCGCGGTACTGCTGGTCCTGCCCGTGATGGGCCTGGTCGGAGTGGCGTTGCAGCGGGGCATCCTCAGCAGGGCGCTGCGCACCGGCGAGATGTCGTCGATGCTGGCCACCTTCGGCCTCGCGATCGTGCTGCAGAACGTGCTGCTGGAGATCTTCAGCGCCGACTCCCGCTCCCTGGACGTCGGTTCGCTGTCCACGTCCGGTCTCCAGCTCGGGTCGTCGGTGAGCATCCCGTATCTCGGCCTGCTCACCGTGGCGGTGGCGGTCGCGCTGCTCGGCGGGCTCCAGCTGATGCTGGCCCGTACGGGCATCGGCCGGGCGATCCGCGCCACCGCCGCCGACGCGGACACCGCCGAGCTGGTCGGGATCGACAGCCGCCGGGTGTACGCCTGGGCCGCCGCCATCGCCGTCGCCACCGCGGGTCTGGCGGGAGCGTTCTTCGCGATGCGGTCGTCGTTCAGCCCGTCCATGGGGCCGACCCAGCTGCTGTTCGCCTTCGAGGTCGTCGTGATCGGAGGGCTCGGTTCGCTGTGGGGGACGCTCGTCGGGGGCATGGTCCTCGGCGTCGCCCAGACGGTCGGCGCGCAGGTGGATCCGCGCTTCTCCATCGTGGCCGGACACGCGGTGTTCCTCGCGGTTCTGGCCTTCCGTCCGCAGGGACTGCTCGGCATGAGAAGGAGCCGCACATGACCACCGCATCACCGGTGACCACCGCATCACCGACGACCCCCGCCACCGCCACCATCCACCGGTGGACCTCCGTCTCCCGTACGGCGTCCGGTGCCCTGGCCGCCCTGCTGCTCGCCCTGGCGTTCGCGCCCTTCGTCTTCACACCCGAGGCGACCGCGAAGCTGACGGCCCTGTTCGTCCTCGTCATCGTCGCGGCCATGTGGAACGCGCTGGCGGGCTACGCCGGTCTGGTCTCCGTCGGCCAGCAGGGCTTCATCGGCCTAGGCGCGTACGGAGTCTTCCTCTTCGTCGACCGAGGCGTCAGCCCCTTTCTCGCGGTCGTCCTGGCAGCCCTGCTCGCGGGTGCCGTCGCCGTACCCACCTCGCTGCTCGCGTTCCGGCTCACCGGTGGGCAGTTCGCCATCGGCATGTGGGCGATCGCGGAGTTCTTCCGGCTGGTCGTGGTGAACACGCCTTCGCTGGGCGGCGGTTCCGGCCGCTCGCTCACCGATCTGTCGGCCACCGATCCGGCGGTGCGGCAGGCCCAGGTGTACTGGCTCGCCCTCGCGCTGATGAGCGTGCTGCTGCTGGCCGTGTTCGTGCTGCTGCGCAGCAGGCTGGGGGCTTCGCTGGAGGCGATCCGCGACGACCCGGTGGGCGCGGCGTCCGTCGGGGTACGGGTCACCTCGGCGAAACGGCTGGTCTTCGTCCTGGCGGCGGTGGGCGGTGCCGCGGCCGGTGGACTCACCCTCGCGAGCACCCTGCGGGTGCAGCCGGACTCCATCTTCGGGGTCCACTGGTCCGCGTACATGATCTTCATGGTGGTCATCGGCGGCCTCGGCACCTTCGAGGGACCGATCATCGGAGCGATCGTGTTCTTCCTGGTGCAGGACTGGTTCGGGGACACCGGAGGCACCTGGTACCTGATCGGGCTCGGCACCCTCGCCATCGGGATGACGCTGTGGATGCCCCATGGGCTGTGGGGTACCGTGGCTCGCCGACGTGACCTGGAACTACTACCTGTCGGCTATCGGGTGAAGTCGCCGGTCGGGTGACCTCGACGACGGCCTCGCCCGGCCTCCCCGACGACCGACCAAGAGGTGCGAACGATGGCGGAGGCAGCCGATCGGGACCCCACTCCGGGTCCGGGTGCGGATCCCGATCCGGACCCCGAGGGCCACAAAGGCCCGCTGACGATCTATCTCGTCAAGCAACTCGAACTGGCCATCCGCTCCTTCATGGACGAGGCCCTGCGGCCGTACGGGCTCACGACGTTCCAGTACACGGCCCTGACCGTGCTTCAGCACCGAGGCAGGCTGTCCTCCGCCCAGTTGGCCCGCCGCTCCTTCGTCAGACCCCAGACGATGCACGAGATCGTGCGTGCGCTGGAGGAGCGTGGGCTGCTCGAGCGCGCCCATGCCCCGGGAAACCGGCGGGTCATGGAGGCCCGGCTGACGCGGGAGGGGGAGGACCTGCTGGCGGCGTGCGCGCCGGCGGTGCAGAGGCTGGAGGACCGGTTGCTGCTCGACATACCGGAGAAACGGCGGTCCGATTTCCGCCAGGGCCTGGAGGACGGGCTCGCCTCCTTGACGGGGTGGCACCACGGCTGACGACGCGGATCGGCGGGCCGCCGCCCCGGCCCGCCCCGCTCCCGCGCATCAGCGGTCCCGGAACTTCGGCGACTGTTGAGAATCTGCGAGCGCAGGACGTGAAGCGGGTGTGGATCTCGCCGCCGCGGGAGCCCGGGACGGCGCACGCCGGCAGTTCTGGAAGGCCCGGGCGCCCCGAAGTCGCGTTCCCCGGCTGCAGCGGATCGCGCCGCTGGACAGGGCTCGCAGGTTCGAATCCTGCCGGAGGCACCAGCAGGAAGGCCCCGGACCGATCATGGTTCGGGGCCCTTGGTCGCCAGGTCTGACGTGCCTCAGCCGGCGGCCTTGGCGATGATGCGGTCCATCTCCTCTTGACCAAAGGCCCGCAGGGTCGTGGTACGGACGTTGCCCACTCCGCCGAGCTGCAGGAGCGCCGCGGTGGCGATCTCGTCGTCGGGCGCTTCGACAACGGCCACCAGGTCGTACGGACCGACGGTCCAGTAGATGTTCAGGAGCTTCGCCCCGAGCTTCTGTACCCCCGAGGCGAAGGCCTCGGCACGCTTCGCGGTGTCCTTGTAGTTCCGGATCCCTTGATCGGTCCAGTTCAGCAACGTGACATACGTCGGCATGGCCTTTTCACCTTCATGAGGGAACACATCGCAAGGCCAATCCTCGGCATAACCGCCGAAACATGCAGAACATGCGCACCCGAATGAGCAATACGGGCAATCACAGTGGGACCAGTCGAGATGCACTTCGCCAACAGAGGCGCCACTGAAAGGCCAGATGGTCCACCCCGGCGTGGAAGGCGCGGACGAACAGTCCGAACATGACCAACACCCCGCCCCACAGTCCCCAACCGGCGCTGCACGCCCCGATCCGTGCGGCCACCACGGCCACGGCGGGCCAGTGCAAAGCGCGCCACGCAGTCGGGCGCCGATCGGTGTGACCGGGGTGGCCATGGACGTCGTCGGGTTCGTCATACCGACGACGACGATGCCTTCGCCGTCCCCGTGGGGCGTCGGACCAGGAACTGAACTGCAGGGTCAGACCTGGGTATGACCCGTCGGGCCGCCTGACCAGCACCGCATCCAGCCCACTGCACGAGCAGTTGACGTCTCGTCAGGAAGGCATTCATGCGGAACACGGACGGCACACATGAAAGCGGGAATCAACCGACCCACCCTCTTCACGGCGACTCACCGCGCAAGAGGATGAACCACGGCAGAGGCAGCCCCAGGCGCCCTGCGCTTTTCAAGATCACCCAAGGGGCCGGACGAGCTGACCCTTCGTCACCTGTGCGGTGAATTCTTCCCATCTCGCCCTCAGGGCCGCTCACCTGTGTAAATGATCAAAGGAGTGCGGTCGCCGGGTGTGGCCGGGTGACCCATCCGTCCGTATGTCGTGTTGCAGATCTGACGGTCTGTCGGTCTTCTCATAAGCGAAGCACAACAACGGTGCCGCGCATCCCGGCCGGCCACTGCTTCCTCGGAGGAACTTCATGCGTATCAAGTGTGCAGGCGCCGGCATCGGTCTGGTTCTCGGTGCCGTCGGACTGTCGAGCCCAGCCGCAGCAGCCGCGAGCGGCCCCGCCAGTGATTCAGGTATCCACATCAGCACGAGACACGCCGCCCCAGGCTCAACCGTCAGCGTCAGCACCACAGCCTGTGGCTCGGAGACCTATGGGAAGGGCGAGTCTGAGGCAGGAGGCAAGTTCCACCTCTTCCCAGGCGACCGCCAGGGCGTACTGGCCGGCGAATTCCAGGTGCCGACCGGAACCGAGCCCGGTAGTTACACCGTCACCCTGAAGTGCCCGCCCCGAGTCAAAGTCACGGGCACGTTCATGGTCGGCAACGGCAACCCCAGCGGAGCGGTCGATGCTGGGTTCGGAGCGGCCGACGACAAGGGCACACAGCTTGCCCTAGGAGCGGTGCTGCTCGCCGGAGCCGCCGCCGGAGGCGCGATCAAGATGCGCCGCCGCCCGGCCGGTGCCCGCACCTGACGCTCTGCTCCATCGGCCCAGCCCCCCGGCCCGTGTCGGTCCGGGGGCTCGGGTCGCACCCCGTCTTCACTCATTTCGGCCGCGAAGCGGAGGCGCCAGAGCGATGGCACCCGGCGACGAGCCCGTCGAACCTTCTCCCCTGTTCACCTCCTCCACCAAGATTCTCGCCTGCACCCTGCTGACGGGCTTGATGCTGGTGATCACGGCGCTCCGGGGCGGACAGCCTCCGCAACCTTCGACCGTGCAGTCCTTCTCCTCCTCCCCACGGCCCGGTCCCAGCAACACCGCCTCGGCCCACTACCCCTCCGTGTCGGCGCTGCCCCCGTCTGATCCGGTCCAGCTGCGGGTCCCCGCCATCGGCGTGAATGCCCCGATGACGGAACTGACCCTCGACGAGACAGGGGCACTGCGCCCACCATCGGCAGACATGCCGGCCTTTGCCGGGTGGTACGGCGACGGCACGACTCCCGGCTCAGTGGGGACAGCCGTCACGACGGGACATGTCGACACGCAGCAAGGCCCCGGGGTTTTCTACCGGCTCGGGGCACTGGCCAAGGGCGACACCATCGAGATCACCCGGGCAGACCGGCGAACAGCAGTCTTCACGGTCGACGCCGTGGAGCTCTACGCCAAGGAGGCGTTTCCGGACGAGAAGGTCTATGGCAGTTCCGACCGGCCCGAACTACGCGTGATCACCTGTGGGGGTGAATACGCCGAAGAGACTGGCTACCAGGGCAATGTCGTGGTCTACGCGACGCTGACCGCGGTGACGTGACCACACCGAACCAGCCTGTTCGTCATGCCCCGACCCGCCGTGCCCGTGGCCGTCCGATCCGTGCCCGCATGGCGATGCGCGGCGAGGGAGGCGAAAATGGGATCAGCCGGACAGGAGCCACCCGATCAGCGGACTTGAAGGCTCCGGAATCCGCGAGCGGGACATCAAGGTATCTCCCGCGGGTGCAGGTAGGAACACAGGTGATGGCTCATGTGCCGATGGCTCGCTTACTCGGGAACGCCCCTGCTGCTCGACACCATCCTCTACAAACCTGCCCACTCGCTGATCGATCAGAGCCTCCACTCCAAACTGGGTGTCGAGACGACGAACGGCGACGGTTTCGGCGTCGGGTGGTACGCGCAGGAAAGCATCGACACCCCAGCCTTGCTCAAGGACATCGGCCCCGCCTGGAACAACCGCAACCTGAGGGAGATCGCGGATCATGTCCGCTCCCCGTTGTTCTTCGCCCACATACGGGCGTCGACCGGCACGGCGGTGCAGCAGACGAATTGCCACCCGTTCCGGCACGGCCGTTGGATGTGGATGCACAACGGTGCCATCACAGGTTTCCACCTCATACGCCGCGAGTTGTCCCTGCTTGTGGACCCTGAGCTGTTCTCCGACATCGAAGGAACGACGGACTCGGAGATGATGTTCTACCTGGCCGTCACCTTCGGCCTGGACCAGGACCCGCCGGGTGCCGTGGCCCGGATGGTGGGAGTGGTGGAGCGCAGCGGCCGCGACCACGGTGTGGAGTTCCCGGTCCAGATGACGATCGCCGTGACCGACGGCGAACGCCTATGGGCCTTCCGGTACTCGAGCCAGGGCGCTTCCCGGTCGTTGTTCTACAGCACCCGCGTGGACACCCTGCGCAAACTGCACCCCGATATGGCGTTCCTGGAGGAAGTGTCCGACGAGACCCGCCTCATCGTGTCCGAACCCCTCGGTGATCTGCCGGGTGCCTGGAACGAGGTGCCCGAGAGCAGCTACGGCGTCGTACATGCCGGAGCCGACGAGTTGTATTCCTTCGCCCCACAACCGGCATGACACGTCAGCAGATCGCGGACCAGGTCGCGTCGGCGGTCGTCGGTCGTGACCCCTTGCTCCTGCTGGTGCCCGTGCTGCTGCGCCCTGGCCTGGGCGCGCCGTGCGCGAGGCCCGGATGGGTTCTACGGTTGAGGGGAGACCCCCCATTTGCGGAACGCATTTGCGGAACTCATCTGCGGAACTCGGTTCTTTCCGCCTCACACCCCCTCGGGCTCGAAACTCACCAGGAGGGCATACGACATGTCCACTGCATCCGACACCCCTGTCCTGGACACCCTCGCCGCCATGACGGTCGACTCGATCGAGCGATGCGGGCTGGCCCCGGACATGCTCATCCTCACGCGCATCGCGGCACTCGCCGCCTCGGACGCCCCTCCCATCTCCTACGCGGCCCATATCGACCCCGCCATCAAGACCGGCCTGACCGCCGAACAACTGCAGGACGTCCTGGTCGCCATCGCACCCATCGTGGGCACCGCCCGCGTCATGACGGCAGCGGGCAACATCGCCACGGCGTTCGGCATCGCCATCGCCGTCGCCGATGCCGAGATCGAAACCCAGGGCTGAGAGCCGCCGCCCACCCGGCATCGATGACCCGCGCGGCCGGCATCGGACAGAAGACCAAGGAACTGCCCGTCGGGTCCATCGGGTCCGACGGGTCCGATGGGGCCCGACGGGTCCGACGTGCCCTGTGCCGGGCGTCCCCATGGTCGCAGGACCAGGCAGGAGCGTCCGTGATGTCCCAGAACGCGACCACGGCCATGCGCGCGGCGCCCCACACCACGCCCGAGGATCGCGCGGCTCTCGGCAAGGAGGCGCGGCGCCGCTCGCCGCGGTCGGGTCACGCCGTGTACAGGCCGTCTCCCGACCGGCCGGACCCGCTGACGATCCTGGAGGCGCAGTCCGCGGCACGCGTGCCCGAACTCGTCCCGATCCGCTACGGCCGGATGGTGGAGTCCCCGTTCCGCTTCTACCGGGGCGCCGCCGCGATCATGGCGTCCGACCTGGCCGACAGCCCGACCTCGGGACTCACGGCCCAGCTGTGCGGGGACGCGCACCTGCTGAACTTCCGTCTGCTCGCCTCGCCGGAGCGGCAGTTGGTGTTCGACATCAACGACTTCGACGAGACGCTGCCGGGGCCCTGGGAGTGGGACGTCAAGCGGCTGTCGGCGAGTCTCGTCATCGCGGGCCGGGCGAACGGCTTCGACGACGCCGAACGCGCCCGCATCGTGAGCTCCACGGTCCGTTCGTACCGCGAGGCGATGATCCGCTTCGCGGGCACGGGCAACCTCGACGTCTGGTACGCGAAGATCGACGCGGACCTCCTCGAGTCCCTGGTCGCAAGCCGACTCCACGGAACGAAGCGCGGTCAGAAGAACCTGGCCCGCGCCATGGCCAAGGCCCGCACGCGCGACAGCCTCCAGGCTTTCGACAAGCTCACGGAGACGGTCGACGGCCGGCCCAGGATCGCGGCGGATCCCCCGCTGCTCGTCCCGGCCGGCGACCTGCTGCCGGACGTCGAGCGCAGCGCGCTGGAGCGCCGGTTCCGCGGTCTGATCGAGCGGTACGGCCGCACTCTCGCTTCCGACCGGCGCACGCTCCTGGCCGACTACCGTCTGGCCGACGTCGCCCGCAAGGTGGTCGGCGTCGGCAGCGTCGGAACCCGATGCTGGATCTTTCTCCTGCTCGGCCGGGACGACCGCGACCCGCTCTTCCTCCAGGCCAAGGAAGCCGACACCTCCGTGCTCGCCGCACACGTCGGCACCAGCCGCTACCCCAACCAGGGCGAGCGGGTGGTCTCGGGCCAGCGGCTGATGCAGGCCACGAGCGACATCTTCCTCGGCTGGGAGCGGGTGGACGGGATCGACGGCAAGCAGCGCGACTTCTACGTCCGCCAGCTGCGCGACTGGAAGGGCATCGCCATGCCGGAGCGGATGCGGCCGAAGGACATGGAGGCGTTCGGCGAACTGTGCGGGGTCACGCTGGCTCGTGCGCACGCGCGGTCCGGCGACCGCATCGCGATCGCCGCATACCTGGGCGGCGGCGACTCGTTCGACCGCGCACTCGCCACCTTCGCGGAGGCATACGCCGACCAGAACGAGCGTGACCACCAGGCCCTGGTCGACGCGGTGCGCGCGGGCCGGCTACCCGCGGAGGAGCTGCCGGCAGCCTGACCCGGGAAAGGACACCCGGCTCGACCCGAACGCGTATGGGCCTTCGGCTCAGCGGTTACGGCATCACCCAGCCGGGCGGAGACGTGCTCCGTGCTTTCCGGCCCGCCCTGCGAGGCGACTCGGCTTCGAGCCGACCAGCAGGGCTGCCCCTCCTTGTGGGGACGGGGTGTTGTGGGTGACGAACACCGCCGTGGGCCCGGCGGCAGGAGCATAAGGGCTGGTGAACGGGCCAGTGGCCCGGTGCGCCGCGCGCCGTGGCGGAGAGACTGGGATGCTGGAGGAGGGAGCGCCGCCCGTGACGTGACCCTGGCGGACAGGGGTGGTGAGCACCGTGGCCGAGACCTCAGAGACCTCAGAGACCTACGAGACCTACGACAACGCCCAAGGACCGACCGTTCCGACGGTTCCGGCCGTTCCGACCGTTCCTGCCGTTCCGACCGTTCCTGCCGTTCCGAGCGCCGATCCCCAGGGAGACCCGTTCCTGCGCACCCGGTTCGCCCTCCCGGCGAGGCCCGCCACGTTCCTGCGGAGGCAGCGGCTCGTCGACCACCTCGACCAGGCTCGCGGGACGCCGTTGACACTGGTCAACGGGGCGGCCGGGGCCGGCAAGACCCTGCTCGCCGCGGACTGGGCCGCCGGACTGCGGCCGCCGGTCGCCTGGCTCACCGTCGAAGTGGGGGACCGGCGTCCCGGGGTGTTCTGGGCATACGTCCTTCAGGCACTGCGCGCCTGCGGTGCACCGGTATCCGACGCGGTCGGGGTCCCCGCGGACGCGACCGGGGTGGACCAAAGGCTGCTGGCAACGCTCGCCGCCGAGCTGAACGAACGCGATCGGCCCGTGATCCTCGTGCTCGACGAGTACGACCGCGTGACCGATCCGGAGGTCACGGACCAGCTGGAGTTCGTCCTGCACCACGCCGGGCGGGGCCTGCACCTCGTCCTCGTCACCCGCACCGAACCGCTGCTGCCGCTGCACCGTTACCGGGCGGCCGGCGAGCTGACGGAGATCCGCGCCGCCGAGCTGGCCTTCACACCGGAGGAGGCCGTCGCACTCCTTGAGCTGCACGGTCTGAGCCTTCCGGTCCACGCCGCAGGCGCCCTGGTGGACCGCACCCGGGGCTGGGCCGCCGGCTTGCGCCTGTCCGCCCTGGCCGCTATGGAGAGCGCCGACCCGGAGCTCTACCTGAAGGAGTTCGAGGCGGACCGCAGTACGGTCGCGGACTTCCTGCTGGCCGAGGTCCTCAAGGGACAGCCGGAGGAGACACAGGGCCTCCTGCTGCGTGTCAGCGTCCTGGAGCGCTTCTGTCCCGATCTGGCCAACGCGCTGACCCTCCGGACCGATGCCGGGCCCATTCTCGCCGGGCTGCACCGCGACAACGCGTTCGTCGAGCACCTCGGGCACTCGTGGTACCAGCTCCACCCGCTGTTCGGGGAGATACTCCGGGCCCATCTGCGCGAGCGCCTGCCAGGCCTGGATCCGGAACTCCACCGGCGGGCCGCGCGGTGGCTGAGTCGTTCCGGATTCGTGCCCGAGACACTCGCCCATGGGGCCGCCGCGGGCGACTGGGATTTCGCCGCCGGCGCCCTCGTCGACGACCTGGCGATCGGACAGCTCTTCACCGGCCTGCGCTCAGGTGACTTGACCGAGTTGTTCTCCCCCATGGGGCCCGAGGCCAGGAGTCCCGCGGCGGACCTCGTGCGCGCGGCCCGCGACCTGTCCCGGTACGACCTCGACCACGGACTGGCCCGCCTGCGCCACGCCGAGGAGCATCTGGCCGGCGACGCGCCCGACCGGGCGGCCGCCCGGCTGAGCTGTGCACTGCTCGAGGCACTGGCCGCCCGACTGACCGGATGTCCCCCACGGGCCGAAAAGGCCGCCGAAAAGGCCGATGAACTGCGGCAGGAGGTCCCGGCACACCTCCTGGACAAGCATCCCGAACTCACTGCTCTCCTGCTGACCCATCTGGGCTCGGCCCGCCTGTGGGCCGGGCGTTTCGAGGACGCGCGCGCCGCCCTGACCGCGGCGGCCGGCGCTCCCGGCGGGGCCTCCACCGTGCTGCCCCGGGAGGACTCGATGGAGCACCTGGCCCTGCTCGACTATCTGAACGGCTGGCTCGGCCGGGCGGAGCGCAAGGCCCTGGCGGCGGTGCCCGAGGCGGAGCGGGTCGGCCTGCCCCAGCCTTCCGGCTCCGGCATCGGGCAGCTGGTCCTGGCCGCCGTGGCCGTCGACCGCCATGAGCTGGGCCGGGCCCAAGCCCTCCTCGACGAGACGGCCCGGCTCCCGTCGGGAACGCGTGATCCGGTGATGGCGGCGGGACGAGCCCTCGCCACGGCTCGCCTCCTGTTGGTCAGGGGCAAGGCACGAGCCGCCGTCGAGGCGGCGGACCCGGCCGTCGTCGCCGCCGTGGCCTCACCCTGGGTGGCAGGCTATGAAGCGCTCTTCGCCTCCGCCGCCCACCTGGCCGAAGGACGGCCGGACGAAGCCGCCGAGGTACTCGAGGGCGTGTCCGGCGACCAGCCGGCGTGTGCCGTGGAGGCCGCGGCGATCCAGGTCGCCGCAGGCCGTGCCGGGGCGGCCATCGACCTGCTCGACAGCATCCGCACCGGGGGCCGGCCCGGGCCGGCGGTGACCGTGAGGGCAGCGCTGGTGAGGGCTCAGGCCGCGGAGGGTGCGGGAGACACCGCCACCGCCCGCAAGCTCGTGGCCCATGCGCTCCTCGACGCTCGGCGGGAGCGGCTGCGACGTCCGTTCCTCGATGCGGGAGCGTGGATCCGGCCCTTCCTGGCCACGCCTGAGCTCCACGAGCTGGCAGCGGGCTGGCTCACGCCCGGCCTGCCGCGGGGTGAGCAACCCCGGCCGGAGTCGCTGCCCCCACCGCTCGTCGCGGTGGAGCTGAGCGGACGCGAGCGCGATGTCCTGGAGCGGCTGGCCCGGATGATGTCGACGGAGGAGGTCGCCGCCGACCTCTACGTCTCGGTGAACACGGTGAAGACCCACCTCAAGAGCGTCTACCGGAAGCTGGCGGTGAACCGGCGAGGCGACGCGGTGCGCCGCGCGCGCGACCTCCGGCTGCTGTGAAACCTGTCGAAGCGCTGAGTCCGGAGGGAGTCACCGGTGTCCAGGACCCGGACCAGGACCAGGACCGGCCCGACCACCGCCCGCGGGGAGCGCCGTGCCGAACGGCGGGTCCACGCGGACTACACGGGCGGCGTCTACGGATCCATGCTCGCGGCCTCCGTGGTGATCGGCGCGGGCTCCCTGGGCTCGTTCCCCCGCACCGAGCTGGTGCTGCTGCTGTTGCTCACCGGCGTGGTGTTCTGGATCGCGCACGTGCATGCCCAGCTGTTCGGGGCGCGTCTGGCGCAGCAGGCTCCGGACCGCCGGGTGGTGCTGCAGGTGTGCCGTGACGAGTGGCCGATCGTCAAGGCCGCTCTCCCGCCGGCCGCCGCGGTGGCCGTCAGCCCGCTCCTGGGCCTGGACGTGCAGGGTGCCCTCTGGCTGGCCCTCTCCGTCGCCGTGGCCGGGCAGGTCGGCTGGTCCGTGGCCGCGGCACGCCGTGCAGGTGCCTCCCGGCGGCTTGTGGCCACCACCGCGTCGGTCAACCTGCTGCTCGGCCTGCTGATCATCTCTTTCAAGATCGTTCTGACGCATTGAGAACGCGTAGGTCCGTGGGGTCCGTGAGAACGCGTTGGTCCGTGGGGTCCGTCGCCAGGCCACGGGTCACCTGCACCGGGTGAGGCCCGAAGAAGCGCGGAGGCGCACGGTCGTAGGGAGGAGTGCCGTCCGCCTGTCCCAGGCAGTCCATGGGAGGACAGCTCGTGCGCTACGAGATCCGAGTCGAGGGACACCTGTCGGAAACGCTGGCCAAAGCCTTCCCGGAGCTGGGCCACGTGGTGATGTCCGGCCAGACCGTCCTGTTCGGCCCCGTCGTGGACGAAGCACACCTGTACGGGCTGCTGGCACGCTGCCAGTCACTGGGACTGCGTGTCCTGGAGATGCGGCAGCTGCCGGAGTGACGGGACCGGGAGGTGTGCGGTGCCGGGCGGCCTCGCGTGGTGACCGGCGGGACGCGGCCGACGGCGATGAGCACGGCGCGGGCGACGCAGCGCCACGGCGGATCACCCGTCATGGGTGACCCCGGCACCGGGTGACGGGCGTGACCCTGGAGCGGTCGGGTCCTCGCACACCGCCCCCTCACACGCCGCCCCGTCGGCCGTCCGGAAACGACCGCTCGATCACGCGAGGAGGAGCCATGACCATGTCGCGTGGTTCGGCATCGCGCACCGGACAGGAACGCGAGCCCGGCGGGGCGGCACCGTGAGCCATGGCAAGAAAACCCGGCGCCGCCCCGGCGTCCCGCAGGCGCACGGCGGTGGAGCGGGTCCTGGCGAGCCTGCGGTCCGGTCCGGTGGCCCGGCTGCTACCCCGCCTGTCGGCGCTCAACGTCGTGGAGGGCTCCGTGCGGCTGGCCGCGCAGGCCTTCATCACCGCGCTCCCGCTGCTGATGACCATCGCGGCGTTCGCCCCCCGAGAGGTGCAGGACCTGCTGGCCGACTCCCTCCGTGCGGTTCTGGGGGTACGTGGTGACACGCTCGACGAGGTACGCCGTGCCTTCACCGCCACCGGCACACCACGGGACGCCGCCGGAGCCGTGGGCGTGGTGGTGACTCTCGTGTCCGCCACGGCCTTCAGCCGGGCGCTTCAGGCGGTCTGCGAGCGGTGCTGGCACCTGCCCCGGACTCCGGTGCGGGCCGCGGTCTGGCGCTGGCTGCTCTGGCTGCTCGTCTGGCTGGGCGTCCTCCTGGTCCAGGCACCGCTGCGCAGCGGGTTCGGCGGCGGGGCGGTGATCGGTTGGGTGCTGTCCGTGTTGTCGGCGACGCTGCTGTGGTGGTGGTCCCAGCATCTGCTGCTGGGCGGCAGGATCGGCTGGCGGAACCTGCTGCCGGGAGCGCTGCTGGCGGGCACGGGCACGGTCGTGCTGAGCTGGGCCGCCGGCCTGTTCGCACCCACGGTCATGGAGCGCAGCCTGCAGGAGTTCGGTCCGCTGGGGCCCGTCTTCACGTTCCTGTCCTGGTTGATCGCCGTGTTCCTGGTGGCCGTCTCGGGCCTCGCCCTCGGCCAGTACGTCGCCTCCTCCGACTGGTATCGGACAGCCGCCGTCCCCCGCCGTACGCGGGCCGGACCCTGACCCTGCCGCGCAGGAGCGCATCCATCGAGTGCCGGGCCGCCCGCAGGCTCACCCGCGTCGGGTGAGGCCATCCGGCCCTCGCAGTGCCCACGCTGAAGACAGCACGCAACGGCGACCGGGCAAGCGCCCGGGACGGAGAAAGAGACATGAGCGCGCAGACGTACCTGGCGTACGACTACCCCTTGCTGAGCGTCTTCTGGAGCATGCTCCTGTTCTTCCTGTGGATCATGTGGTTCGTCCTGCTCTTCCGCGTCGTCGTCGACATCTTCCGCGATGACGCGCTGAGCGGGTGGGCGAAGGCCGGCTGGCTGGTGTTCACCATCCTGCTGCCCTTCCTGGGCGTCTTCGTCTACGTGATCGCCCGCGGCAAGAACATGGGCCGCCGGGAAATAGCGCAGGCCCGAGCACAGCAGCAAGCCTTCGACGCCCACATCAAGGAGGCCGCGGGCGGCATGGGCCGGCCCAGCAGCGCCGACGAACTCGGCAAGCTGTCCGAGATCCGCGCCCGCGGCGACATCACGGACGAGGAGTTCCGCAGGGCGAAGGAACTGGTCCTGGCCGGCCACGGCTCGGCGGAGCCCGCCGGCTCCACCGCCCGCACTCCCGGTCGCTGAGCATCCGCACACCATGAATCGAGGCGCAAGATGACCGCGACACACACCCGGCCGGCACACACGGCGAAGCAGGAATGGGCAACCGGCCTGACGGCCTTCGCGGCCGTGATGCTCTTCCTTGTCGGCCTGCTCGACATCTTCCGGGGCATCATGGCGATCGCCGAGGACGACATCTTCGTCACGACGCGCCAGTACGTGTTCGAGTTCGACCTGACCGGCTGGGGCTGGGTCCACCTCGCTCTGGGCGCGGTCGCCGTGATCGTCAGCATCGGGCTGCTCAAGACCGCGACCTGGGCGCGCGTCGCCGGCGTGGCCATCGCCGGACTCGTCATCATCGCCAACTTCCTCTCCCTGCCGTACTACCCGGTGTGGTCGGTCGTGATGATCGCGCTCTCCGGCTTCATCATCTGGGCCCTGTGCGTGGTTCCGCGCGACAACCTCTTCGACCTGTCCGAGGAGCGTCCGGTGTCCGAGGAGCGCCCGCGGCACAGGGTGTGAGGCGGAAAGAGAAAGGCCGACAGGTGGGACCACACCGCGGCGGCGGGAACACGAGAGGGCCGGGCGAGGCGGGGACCGCAACTCCGGTACGCGAGGGCAGTGCGGGACGGGCTCGCCTCGCCGTGCTCGCCCTGCTGGGCAGCATCCTGGTGCCGCTCGTCGCCGCCGGTCTGCGGAGCGTGCTGTGGGCGCTGGCCGGCCTCGCCGGCCTGGCGCTCGCCGCCGTCGGTGTGTGGTGGACCCTGGCGCACACCGGTGCGCTCCGTGCCCTCGGGGCGGCCCTGTCGGTGACCGCGCCGGTCGCCGTCCTCGCCCTGTATGCCACGTTCGGCATGCTGGGACCGGCCTTGCTGTCCCTGGGCCTGTGGCTGCTGGCCGTCACGGCGGCACGCACGGCCCCGGCACCTGGTCGCACCGCCTCCGAGCAGGCCGTCACCGAGGCGCCGCACGCCCCCTGGGTCCTGATGAATCCGCGCTCCGGCGGCGGCAAGGTGGGTCGTTTCGACCTGGTGGAGAAGGCCCGGGCCGCCGGCTGCCGGGTGGCCCTGCTCGACGCGGGCCAGGATGTCGCCGGGCTGGCCCGGCAGGCCGTCGCCGAGGGAGCCGATCTGCTGGCGGTGGCGGGCGGCGACGGTACCCAGGCGCTGGTGGCCGAGGTCGCGGCGCACCACGATCTGCCGTTCGTGGTGATTCCCGCCGGTACCCGCAACCACTTCGCCCTCGATCTCGGCCTCGACCGTGACGATCCGGCGGCCGCCCTGGAAGCCCTGACCCACGGCGTCGAACTCCGCATCGACCTCGGGTACGCCGCGGACCGGGTCTTCGTCAACAACGCCTCGTTCGGCACGTACGCGTCCGTCGTCACCGACCCCGCGTACCGGGACGCCAAAGCCCGCACGACCCTGCGAACCCTCCCCGGCCTCCTCACCGGCGAGGACGCGCCCAGGCTGCGGACGCGGGCCGACCGGACCTACGTCGATGGACTGCAGGCGCTGCTCGTCAGCAACAATCCCTACGGGCGTGCCGTCGACGCGGCCCATCCAGGGCGCAGGAAGCGGCTGGACTCGGGACTCCTCGGTGTGGTGTGCGTGCGGGTCGGCAACACCGCCCAGGCGGCGCGCCTGGTGCGCGGTCCGCGCTCCGGGGGACTCATCCGGCTGAACGCCGGGGTGGTCGTCGTCGAAGCCGACACGGACACCCTCCCGGTCGGCATCGACGGAGAACACGTCGTCCTGCCGTCACCCGTCGTGTGCCGCAGCGCGCCCGGGGCACTCCTGGTCCGCGTGCCGCGCCGTCGCCCCGGTACACCTCGAGCGGGCGGGGCGGCGGCCGACTGGCCGCGCGTGGCACGGCTGGCGCTGGGCCGTCCGTTCCCGGACGGGGGAAAGGACCCGCTGTCCGGCCCGGGCAACGGCAGGGGGACTTGCCCAGGTGACGGCCAGGCCCCGTAGGAAGCAGCGCCCCGGCCTTCGCGGCGCGTTCACTTCGCCCCCGCCGAGCAACAACCCGACGGGGCGAAGTGATCAGGGTGCCGAACGACCAACAGCCTGGCCCTGGATCTCGATCACCACGTGGGGTGCGCGTCCAGCTGCCGTCGGGAGGAGGGTGGCAGTGCCGTGGCGGGCGTCGTGCAGGCGTGTGACTCAGAGACCGTGTCGCTACTTGAGCTCTTCGGCGGTGTAGTAGCCGTCCCTGATCAGAAGATCGTAGTTGCTCTTGTCGACGCTCTCCGGCTGCAGCAAGTAGACGGGTACGTCCTTGACGCCGTTGTTGTAATCGGTTCTGTTGTCCACCCTCGGCACCCTGTCGCGGAGAATGTCGTCGACCATCTCCGTGGCGGCCTCGCCGAGAGCGCGGATGTCCTTGTAGACGGTCTGCGACTGCTCACCCGCGATGATCGACTTCACCGAGTCCAGCTCGGCGTCCTGACCGGTGACGACCGGGAGGGGCTTGCCGTCGGAGCCGTAGCCGTCCGACTTCAGCGCAGCCAGGACACCCCTGGAGATGCCGTCGTACGGCGACAGGACCGCGTCGACCTTCTTGCTGCCGTACCACTTGGAGAGGAGGCCGCTCATGCGCTTTTCCGCGGTGGGCCCGTCCCAGCGCAGGGTGGTCATCTGGTTCATCTCGGTCTGGCCGGACGGGACGACCAACTGCTTGCTGTCCAGGAACGGCTGCAGGAGCGCCATCGAACCGTCGTAGAAGTACTTGGTGTTGTTGTCGTCGGGGGAGCCGGCGAACAGCTCGATGTTGAACGGGCCCTTGCCGTCCTCCAGGCCGAGCTTCTCGATGATGTGGCGGGCCTCTTGCCGGCCGACCATCTCGTTGTCGAAGGAGACGTAGTAGTCGACGTTCTTGGTGCCGAGGATGAGCCGGTCGTAGGAGATCACCGGAATGTGCTTGTCGGCGGCCTGTTGGAGCACGCTGTTGAGCGACTTGGCATCGATGGCCGCGATGATCAGTGCATCGACTCCCTGCTTGACCAGGCTCTCGATCTGTGAGACCTGGCGTTTCGGGTCGTCGTCGCCGTAGACCAGCTTGGTCTTGTACCCCTTGTCCTTCAGGCCGTCGACGACGCTCTTGCCGTCGGTGAGCCAGCGCTCGGAGGCCCGGGTCGGCATGGCGACGCCGACGGTACCGCCCTCGGAGCTGCTCTCGGAGCTCGCGCTGTTCTGGCCGCAGGCGGACAAGGTGAGGGCGAGGGAGCCGGCTCCGGCGAGGAAGGCAAGGGCCGCTCTTCGGTTGAACATGTTGATCGTTCCCTGTTCTTCTCGTCGTTGAGGGGATGACGGCGTATCAGACATCGATGGGGAAGCGGTGGAGCGGGCCGGGGCAGTCGGCAGACAGGTCGAGAGCGAGTCGGACGCGCCGTATCCGCTCCCGGGCGGTGTCCAGGGTCGGGCTCCGCAGACGGGTGCCGTACGGGTGGACCCCCGGGCGCCCTGGGCGGACCGGACTCCGGACAGAGCGGTACGCCGGGGCGGATCAGCTCGACGCCCTCGTGGATCCGCACGTGGCCACCGAGGTCGTCGGGAGTCTTGGCGTACAGGTTTGAAGGCGAGTGGACAACCGGCGGACCTCGTTCAGATGGTCGAGGTCAGTCGGCCCGGCACGTTGCTCGAGTCGGCGCTCGGACGCCTCGGCGTCCCGCCGCGGCGCGGCATCCGGCGCTCGCAGACTCTCGTGATCCCTTTGCCGGTGTGCTCCTGCACGCACGCCAGGCCGCGACACGGCGTTCCGGCCACGGGCGGGCTGATTCCGGGGGTACACAGGGCAATCGCCTTCAAATGTTCGAAATCTCGACACATGTTCCAAATGTTGGCGTGACAGTAGGGGGACGTGTGCAGGGTGTCAACGGGGTGAACTGGAACGGTTACAGAAAGGTGTTGCGGCGGCGGGGGAACAGCGGGATTCAGCTGTCGTGGGCGGTGGATTTCGGATGATGCGGGAAGATCTTCGCGCTTTCCGCTCGACTGGCGCGATGTGTCCGACAAGGAGCGCTTTGCATGACCGCGTTCCATGACAGGACTGACAGGCTGCGGGACCGCGTCGGAGAGACGGAGAGCCGTGCAGCAGACCCGAGCCCGGCGATCCTAGGCGGCGCGCCGGGCGCGGTGGCGGACTTCCCGGAGCCGGACCTTCGACGGGAGGCGGTCCAGGCCGGCCGAGTCTCGTGCGTGTGCGAGCGTTTCCCGGCTCAGTCGCCCCAGAGTCCGCGCCGGATCGGCGTGAGGCTCCAGCAGCAGCCGCACATGTGCGGTGGGAGCGGTACGCCGGCCCGTCAGCCGTACACGAGCCCGCGAGACCCCGTCCAGGGCTTGCGCCTCTTCCTCGATGACGTCCTCCAGCGTGCGGCCGTTGAGTCGGGCCCCCGCGCCGTCTTCGCTGTCGACGAGGACCTGGCCCAGGCGGTGTCGGCGTTGCGCAAAGAGCCACCACAGGAGCAGGGCCAGCAGTACGGCGAGCACCGCGATGACGGTCGGCCACCACCAGTCTTCTTCCCGCCACCGGGTGCGTCCCTCGCTGCCCAGCACCACATCGTCCGGCCCACGGAAGGGCCACCAGCCCGGCATGCCGAAATCCCAGTGGCGTTGCAGATCCAGCCCGCCCAGCAGTACGCCGCCGCCCAGGGCGAACAGCCCAAGGCCGAGAAGCCCCAGCAGCACCCGGTTCACCGTCTTGCGCATCGGGGTCACCTCAGTCCTTCTTCGGGCGCCGGACGTGCACGGTCAGCGCGGGTTGCCGGGCGAGTCCCAAGAACGTCACGGCTTCGCCCAGCGTGGCGTCCAGGTCCGTGCGGACCTCCTCCAGATCGCGGAAATGTGCCCATGCCCGGGCTTTGACCTTCCGGCGGCCGACATCGACCCGTGTCGACTGGACACCGGGCACCTGCATGGCCCGGTCGCGCAGAACAAGGGCGGCCGCGCGGCGGTCGAGCCCGGCGCGGACCTGCTCCGTCCCGGGGATACCGGTGGGCCGCCGCATGGGCAGCAGCCTGCGCAGACCCGGTGTCACCGCCAGCAGGAAAAGCCACAGGCCGAGAGCCATCGCGACCGCGGCCCCGACGATCACCCAGATGTCGTCCAGCGGCCGTGTGGCCAGTTCCTCGGCGAGCCGCCGCCGCCAGCGCATCGCGGACCGGCCTGCCCGCACCGCGGCCACGTCGTACAGGAGCAGTCCGACGGCCGCGGCGGACAGCAGGGCCACCAAGGCCGCGGGAATCCGGCGCGCCGACCAGAAACGGCGCGCCGACCGGCCTGATTCATCGATCGGCGCCGTCGCGCCCGCGCCCGCACCCCGGGTGGCATCGGGGGACGGAGCCGCCTGTCCGGAATCGGAGGGAAGGTCGCTGTCACCGGTCGGCTTCCGCCAGGTGTTCGCGCTCATCTCACCCTCTCCTGGTCCGTGTGCCGCGTATGCGCCGAGTGCAGCCTCTCGACCGACACCGCGAGGTCGGACACCTCCATGCCGGCCAATGCCCTGAGCCGATCGGTGACGTCCCGGCGCACCGCGGCGCACTGCGTCCCGATGTCGGAGGGATAGCCGAGTTCGACGGTGATGCGCAGCCGTGCCTCGCCGAGCAGCGCCTGCCGTCCGGCGTCGGACTCGCCGTCTCGTCCTGCGGTATTCCGCTCCGGTGCCCGCCGCACGGATGTCGTCACGCGCGGCGTCCGGCGGTCGGGCGGTACGCGGCCGGCCGACTCGGTGAACCGGCTCAGCGCCTCGCGCGCCACCTGGGAGGCGATCTTCGCAACGACCCGGTCGGCGACGGTGGTCGCACCGCGCTCCCCGCGGGGGACGCCCGGACGCCGATCGGCTTCACCGGTCACTGCCGCCAGTCTCCCCGAGCCCGTCGCCGGTCATCGCGGATCCGCCCCTGCCGGTCTCGGCGGCGGACGAAGTCGCCCGGTTCGAGATCGCCTTCCACGAACCGCCCGGCCACGAGACCGACGACGCCCAGCCCCAGCACCAGCAGGAAAGCCCAGAAGTCACCGAAATACGCGGCGAAACCCAGCGCCATTCCGGCCATCAAGCCCACCACGGCCCTGCTCATCACGCGCTCCTTCACTCAAGCGGGCTGCTGCCTCCCGGCTACTGGATCCGCTGCCGCTCTTCCCCTTCGTCCTCCTCGTCGGGCAGCTTCACGTCGCTGACCATGATGTTGACTTCCACGACTTCCCGGCCCGCCATCCGCTCCACTGCGGAGATCACGTTCTCCCGCACCGCACCGGCCACGTCCGTGATCGAGACGCCGTACTCGACGACGATCTCCAGATCGATGGCCGCCTGCCGCTCTCCGACCTCGACACTGACCCCGCGCGTGACGGACTTCCCACTGCCGGCGCCAGGCATCCGCTCCCGCATGGATCCCATCGAGCGCGCGAATCCGCTGCCCAGGGCATGGACGCCCAGCACGTCCCGTGCCGCCATTCCGGCGATCTTCTCCACCACCACATCGGCGACGGTCGTCCGGCCGCGAGAACCGGGCCCACCTCCGTGCTTTACGCCGGTGTTCTCAGTCATCGGGACATTCCTCCCTCAAGAGGCGTACATGGCGCTCATTGTTCAGATTATAGTCGTTTTAATACCTTTTGCCCCAGTTGCAGGCCGTGAGGCGGGCTGGTCAGGCAGGCAGAGAACCGCGGCCATGGAAGAAGGGGCCATGGAAGAAGGAGGGTGAGAGGCGGTGAAGACCGAGGCGTGGACACAGGCGGTACGGCAACAGCTCGGCCTGGGCCGGCTGCTCCCGCTCGGCGGGCCCGACGACGGGACGTGGATCACCGAGCAAGCGGCCGTCCGGGCCCTCGGGCGCGCGGCCGCCGGGATTCCCGGTGTCCGGCTGGAGACCCTGCGCATCGGGTCGGCACCGCTCGAGCCCGTGTCCGAGCCGGCCGTCCGTGCGCCGGCCAGCGCGCTGCCGCCCGGCCCGCTGAGGATCGAAGCCGCCTTCACAGCATCCCTGGGGCAGCCGCTGCCCCACACCGCCGACCAGTTGAGGAGCGCACTGCTCAGCACGGCCACTGAACGGCTCGGCCTGGCCACCGTGACAGCTGACCTGCGGGTAACGGATCTCCATGAAGGCTCGGAGACGGTCGCCAGGTCGAGAACCTCAAAGAGGGTCATGAAGCCCGCGCCGGAACCTGCAGCCGCGCGAAGCTCGCCCCAGGCGAACGGAACAGGATCCATGCGGGGGCTCGCCGGTGAGCTGGCGGACGTCGCGACGGGCGTTCCTGGCGTCGCCCACCTCGCCGCCGTACTGGGAAGCAGGCCGGTCAAGGTGGAGGACCATGACGATCCACCCGGCCGACACATCGAGGTCCACCTCGCGATCGCCCTCGGACACCATCCGCTGGAAGTCGCCCGCGCCGTCCGCGACGCCGTAGCCGACGCGGCCACCACCGACACCCCGGGCCCGGTCACCGCCGCCGTCCTCATCACGGAAACCGCGGCCTAGCCATTCAGGCGTCAACGACGGCTCGCGCAGCCCACAACCTGTGCAACACGATTCACACCGGTTCGGGTTGCGGTTGCCGTTGCCGCGCCGATGCGCTCTTGGGCTCCCACGGCGCGACGGTCCTTGCGTAGCCGTAGACCACTGAGGACATCGCCAGCACGAGAAGTGGTCCGGACACCCACGGATGCCTGGCCATCTCCAACGGCAGCCAGCGATAGGACACCAAGAGCGCAGCGAAGACGGTCGCGCCGTAGGCGACCAGCCGGATCCCCGATCGATCCCAGCCGCGGTCGAGCGAGCGCAGAGCCGCCTCGATCGTGAGCGTGAACACCACGCCGGCGATGAGATCCACACCGTAGTGCCAGCCGAATCCCAGCGTTGCGGTGAGCGTAGCTATCAGCCAAAACGTTCCTGCGAATCGCAGAATTCGTGGGCCCTTCCGGGAATGAATGAAGATCGCGGTAGCCCACGCCGTGTGCAGGCTGGGCATGCAGTTCCGTGGGGTGATCTCGTCGAACGGCATGGGGTGCGGGGTATTGATCGGCGGCGGCGTGCTCGGCCAGAGGTTGGCCACCGCCCATTGCTCGGTGGGCGGCGTCTTGGCCCACAGGCTGACCGTCGCCCAGTGCTCGGCGCCGGTGCCGTAGGCGAAGATCGGTCCGACCACCGGGTAGATCATGTAGATGGCGGGCCCGAGGAGGCCGATCACCAGAAAGGTACGCACCAGATGATGGCTCGGGAAGCGGCGCTCGACCGCCACGTTACGCAGTTGATAGAGCGCGACGACGACCGCGGCCACCGCGAGTTGGCCGTAGACGATGTCGAGAAAATTGAAGCCGATCGGGCCGGTGGCCGTGACGATCCGGCCCACCAGCCACGACGGGTTGCCCAGCGCGTGATCGGCGGTCGCCACGTACTGGTCGAGCACCACCGGGCGCGTCTTGGAGGTGATGAGGAGCCAGGTGTCGCCGGTCTTGCGGCCGGCCACCAGCAGCAGACCCAGCCCGACGCCCTTCAGCAGCAGGGCGCGTTCCCGGCCGGTACGGCGAGTGACAGCGATGACCGCACAGCCCAGAATCACCCACAACGCACCGTTGCCGAAGGGGTGGCCGTCGGTCACCTTGGCGCCGACCGCCCACCGGACCACCAAGAAGGCGATGTCGATACCGATCGCGGCGCCGAACGCGATGAACCGTTGGCGCCAGGTGAGCACCACCATCATCAAGGCCATACCGGCGTACAACAGGAAGCCCGATTTGGGCGGGAATATCAGCTCTCGCACCTGGCAGGTCATCGGCCCCGCCAGGCCGTAGTGACGTGCGGCGATCTCCAGCGCGACGAGGAATCCGAGGGCCGCGACACCCGCCACGCCCCAGAGTCCCGCCCGTGGCTGACGCCACGCGGAGAAGGTTGTTCTGCGTCTTATTCGCGTTATTCGCGAAAAATCCCACGTTGGTATGTATCTCAATTTTCGGCCGATTTCCTATATTTTTGGTTAAAGGTCAGGGCGGGGTTCTCCCACCACCTTCCGGTCGGGGCCGCTTTCTCCCTCACGACGAGCAGCCCGCTCGACGTGGGAAGACGGAGAGATCGCGGTCCGGGTTCCGGCATGGGCTGCGCCGGATCCGGGACGGCGACCTGCGCCGGCGGACTCGTCTGGCATCTGACGGGGTGCAGCCTCGGGCAGCACAAGTGACAGAAGATGAAAATTACCTTGGTCCCGCCATGCCGAAGGCCCCGGACCGATCACGGTCCGGGGCCTTCGGCATCCACTTCCGGCATCAACGCGAGCGGTCATGCACGACCGGTGCGCGTGGCGCTACTGGCGGTGACGGGGCGACCTCTGTCGCGGTGGCATCGTCAAGGTGATTTGTCGGACGAGTTGCTGGAAGCATGCCAGGGACGCGACGGCGGGCAGGGCGGCCCCGGCGATACCGGTGAAGGTCCGGTCGGCCTGAGCTACGCACAGCATTACCGCGACAGAGGAAAACAGCAGAACGATGAACCATGAGTGCAAAGCTCGGCGCTGATGCAAGGCAGTTCGCAGGATGGAGAGAGAAGCCACCATCCAGGGGCCGTACACGAGAAGAGGCCACTGAGGGAACGTCCCGCTCTTCGTACCGGCCGGGATGTTCTGCAGAGGCTCGTAGGCCACCATGCCGCCGAAAACACTGACCATCGCCACGATGACGGCAACGAATGCGACGATGACGAAGCTGCCGGTCTGCAACCACTTGAGTCGGATTTTTTGGACTCGACTCTTCCGATGCCCGCCGGAAGAGCGTCGGATGGGCGGCAACTGAGCAGTGATCTGTGCCAGGTTCTCCATCGGGTCGGTGAAGTCGGCACCGGACGACGACTCGCTGCGAGGCTGCGGCACCACGGCAGCCTGCTCCGCCGGAACAGCCTCCTGCAAGAGATAGGCAAGTTCCTCAACCGGGTCCCAGCCCGAGTCGGGGGGTACCAACGGGGCCCCCGAGTGCACGGCGTCGACAGGACTACCGTGCCAGCCGGTGCCCGAGCCATAGGGGTGTGCGTCGGAATACCATTCACGCGGCACAGAGGGATCTACATAGTCGTGATTCACGGAAATTCGCCCCCGTCACGCGCGGTCCGCGTGACAGCCGGACTTTTCCTGGTCGTTCCACCGCCGATTGAGTTCCTCCTGGGCCGTCTCCAGCAGCGCGAGGAACTCGCGGAGCAGTGAGTCGGTGACCTGGAGTTCGACCCGCACGCCGTCCCCGTGCAAGATGCCACGCGGCTCAAGCGCCGAGCGTGCCACACCAGGCAGGTAAGTGTATTTCCCCGCTGCCACATCGCGCGTCGCAGGCAGCTCATCCTTCCAGGCGCCGCGGTGAGGCAAGCCATGGGACCTTGCTTTCGTCATGTACCGCTAACGCCGTTCCCTCTCCTCCAGATGCGCGGCAAATGAGTGACCCTGGCGTCGGGAAAACGAGTAGAGCGTTTCTTAATTAATGTCATCCGCGCCGCACTCCGCACGTTATGGTTCGAGCGGGTTGTCTTCTCAAATCTCCTGGTAGTAAATAGGATTCACCGACCAGCAGGTGAGGCGCGGGCACCGTCATGAGCGCTCGTCCTGAACGCCGATCTCCGCCCAGATCGACTTCCCTCCGGCCCGGTGGCGTGTGCCCCAGCGTTCGGCGAACTGAGCGACGAGCAGCAGGCCGCGCCCGCCCTCGTCGAACATCCGCGCTCGCCTCATGTGCGGGGCGGTGCTGCTGCCGTCGGAGACCTCGCAGATGAGCGCGGTGTCGCGGATCAGGCGCAGCTGAACGGGAGGGGTGCCGTACCGGATCGCGTTGGTGACCAGTTCGCTCACCACCAGCTCGGCGGTGAAGACCACCTCGTGCAGTCCCCAGTCCGCGAGACACCGGGCGACCTTGTCGCGGGCGTCGGCCACGGCGGCGGGGTCGGAGGGCAGATCCCAGGTGGCCACCTGGCCCGCATCGAGGGCCCGGGTGCGGGCGATGAGCAGTGCGACATCATCCGACGGCTGTGCGGGGAGCAGACTCCGGACCAGGTCGTCGCAGGTGGCCTCCAGCGAGTGAGCGGGTCGCTCCAGGCACCGGCGCAGCAGCGCCATGCCCCTGCCGAGGTCGTGCTCGGGGACCTCGACGAGGCCGTCCGTGTACAGCACGAGGAGGCTGCCTCGGGGCACTTCCCATTCGACCGCCTCGAAAGGCAGCCCGCCCACTCCCAGCGGCGGGCCGGCGGGAAGATCGATGAACTCGGCCTTGCCGTCGGGCGTGACCACGGCGGGCGGGGGGTGGCCCGCGCCGGCGGCGGCGCAGCGGCGCGAGACGGGGTCGTAGACCAGATACAGACAGGTGGCGACGAGATCGGTGACGATCTCGAGCTCGGGATCCGTTGCCGTGTCCTCTTCCGCCCTGAGGTGGGTGATCAGGTCGTCGAGATGGACGAGGAGCTCCTCGGGGGGAAGGTCGACGTCCGCCAGCGTGCGTACCGCGGTCCGCAGCCGCCCCATGGTGGCGGAGGCGCGCAGGCCGTGGCCCACCACGTCTCCGACGACCAGGGCGACCCGGGCGCCCGACAGCGGGATCACATCGAACCAGTCGCCGCCCAGCCCTGCCCGGGACCGGGCAGGGAGATAGCGGTAGGCCACCTCCGCGGCCTCATGGGCGGGGAGCCGCTGTGGCAGCAGGCTTCGTTGCAGGGCCAGGGCGGTGGTCCGCTCGCGGGTGAAGCGCCGGGCGTTGTCCACGGCCACGGCAGCGCGTGCGGCGATCTCCTCGGCGAGGAGCAGATCGTCCTCGTCGAAGGAGGCCCGGCGGTGGTGGCGGACGAGTACGGCCACGCCGAGCGTGATGCCACGGGCGCGCAGCGGGATGACCATGATCGAATGCATCCCGAAGTCGCGGACCTTGCCCGCGCGCACGGGGTCGGCGGCCTGCCAGCTCCGGATGGCTTCGTCCAGGGTGCGGTGCAGCGACGAACGGCCCGTGTTCAGGCAGCGGGCGGGGGGCGAGGATTCCGGGTAGTAGTCCACCTCGCCCGGCTGGACCACCGACTCGGGGGTGCCGGGCAGGACGGACCGCTGCGCGGCACGGCGCAGCGCGACGGAGCCTGTGGGGGACGGCCTGGGCTCGACGCCGCGGAACAGCCCGTCCAGCAGGTCGATGCTGATGAAGTCGGCGAGCCGCCCCACCGCCACGTCGGCCATCTCCTGGGCCGTGCGCATCACGTCGAGGGTGCTGCCCACCTGCGCGCTGACGTCGTTCAGCAGGACGAGCCGCTCGCGGGCCCGGTGCTGTTCGGTGACGTCGAGCGCGATGAGCTGCACGTGTCGCACCTGTCCTGCCGGGTTCCTCAGGGGGGACACCGATACGGCCCAGTATCTGTCGTGGGCTCCGCGCCGCGGCCGGCCGTGCACCTGGAACCGCTCCGGTTCTCCCGTCGCGAACACCCGGCGCATGCCCTCTTCGACCGTGGTGCAGATGTGGGGAGGCAGGATGTCGGTGACGCGCCGACCGCGAATCTGCTCCTCCGTGAGGCCCAGTTCGCGGACCGCGCCGGCGCTCCCCCGCAAGGCACGCAACTCGGCGTCGTAGATCATCACAGGCAGGTGGCACTGCGCGAAGGCTTCCTCTGTCGTCGCCTCGTCCTTGTGTGGACGTGGCCCCCGATGCGGACGCGGCTGCGGTGGCGACGTGGCCACGATGAGCCACTGTGCGTTGCCCTCGCGGTCGAGTGACGCGTACGCCTGCAACTCGGCTTCCAGGGGGTGGCCGTCCTGGTGCCGCAGCGGGGTCGACCCGCCTCGTCCCTCGAGAACCGCGGAGAGATCCACCATGACGTCGGCGTTCCCGCCGAGCAGACGTGCCGCGGAACGCCCTACGACGTCCTCGTACGGGTATCCGAGCAACCGCTGTGCGCCGGAACTCCACCCCGTCACGATCCCCCGCGCGTCGACTACCGCCGTGGCCGAGGTGCCCTGATCCGGAAGCTGATCGAGGCCGTTTCCGAGAGGGCCGGCATTCTCCATGTCCATTCATCGCCCATCCTGCCCCCGGGCTTTCGGGGCTGGGGAGACTCGGCAGAGACCGCGGGGCGGCGAAAACGTCGTATCCGTCGCTTGGGCTCCTTTCTCACTTGTAACTCTCCTCGCGCGCACCCGCAGGTCGACGGGCGGCACGGAAGAGAGTGCCGCACCGAAACGGCCGCGTACCTGACTACGAGGGCACAGGGCACGTGGCTCCGGGAGGCCACTCATCGAAACGTGAAAGCCCCAGCTCAACGCCCCGCCACCGCCTCTCGCCGCACGGTCGGCAGCACTTCGGGCTTCAGCTGTCCGACTCTGCCGGCGGGTGCCCTGCCGGGCAGACCATGGATGCCACGCCCCCCGGCGGCGGACCGACCGCCGGGGGACGTGACGGGACTGACTGCGTGCCGGAGGGGCACGGCTGCGGGCTGCTCACGCCTTGCGGGCCGGCCGCCCGCCGCCCCTATGAGGGGGTGACGGTGCTGTGCTTCCTGTTCCGGCCCAGCCGCTCGCGGACCAGGGCGACGGCCACCACGCCCACGGCGACCAGGGTGGACAGGACCACCTGCTCACGGCCGCCGCCCTCGGCGGTGTCGGTCAGCATGTAGCCCAGGACGAACGTGATCAGGGCGATGGTGGCCCAGGTGAGGTAGGGGTAGAGCCACATCTTGACGACGAGCTTCTCGGGCGCCTCCCGCTGGACGATCTTGCGCATCCGCAGCTGGGAGAAGCAGATGACCAGCCAGACGAACAGGGCGATCGCACCGGAGGAGTTGAGCAGGAACTGGAAGACCGTGTCCGGCCACAGGTAGT
Source organism: Streptomyces sp. MMG1533 (assembly GCF_001279775.1). Lineage (GTDB taxonomy): Bacteria > Actinomycetota > Actinomycetes > Streptomycetales > Streptomycetaceae > Streptomyces. The sequence continues at coordinate 63,924 of NZ_LGDG01000002.1, forward strand.
TGAAGGCGACCGCGACGAAGCCGAAGACCACCGAGGCCAGGATGGCCGACCGCGGTACACCGCGACCCGTCGTGCGACCGAAGGCGGCCGGGGCGTCGCTGCGCCGGCCGAGGGAGAACGCCATCCGCGACGCGGTGTACAGGCCGGAGTTGAGACAGGACAGCACGGAGGTCAGCACGATGGCGTTCATGATCTGGGCCGCGTGCGGGATGCCGATGGAGCTCAGTGCGGCGACGTAGGAGCCGTCCTTGAGGATGGCCGGGTCGTCCCAGCGCAGCAGCGACACCACGATCAGGATCGAGCCCAGGTAGAACACCGCGATCCGCCAGATCACGCTGTTGGTGGCCTTCGTGACCGCGCCCTGCGGGTCCGCCGTCTCGCCGGCCGCCAGGGTGACGATCTCGCTGCCCATGAAGGAGAAGACCACCATCAGGACGCCGGTGAGGATGGCCCCGGGGCCGTTCGGCAGGAATCCCCCGTGCGCGGTCAGGTTGGAGAAGCCGGTCGTCGGGTGGTCCGAGCCGGGCAGCAGGCCGAAGATCGCGAGGGCGCCGATCACGATGAACGCGCCGATGGCGACGACCTTGATGCCGGCGAACCAGAACTCGAACTCGCCGTAGGAGCTGACCGAGACCAGGTTGGTGGCGGTGAGGACGATCATGACGATCAGGGCCCAGCCCCATTGCGGGACCGCCGGGATCCAGCCGGCCAGGATCTTGGCTCCGGCGGTCGCCTCGACCGCGAGCACCACGACCCAGAAGAACCAGTACAGCCAGCCGATCGTGAATCCGGCCCAGCGGCCCAGCGCACGATCCGCGTAGGCGGAGAACGAGCCGGACGTGGGGTTCGCCGCGGCCATTTCGCCGAGCATGCGCATGACGAGGACGACGAGGACTCCGACGAGCCCGTAGGAGATGAGGATGCCGGGGCCCGCGGCGGCGATGCCGGAGCCGGAGCCGACGAACAGGCCGGCGCCGATGACACCGCCGATGGCGATCATCGACAGGTGACGGTTCTTCAGTCCGGCTTGCAGGCCGGAGGATCCTGCCGGGGCGGTGCTTTCGGTGCCGGGAGTGGCGCCAGAGGTGGTCGACGGATCATCGGTGGGGAGCGGGGGACGTGTGGTCATCTCGACATCCATGGAGGGAGGGCGGACGAGGACATACGTCGGCGAGCCGGGGCGGTGGTGACCGCGCGGCTGCACCGACGGGGGACGAGTGCCGTGGGACGGGAAATTAGTTCACTACGATCCAAAAGAACAAGGCTTGTTTAAATGTTCACCGTGCTCTATTTTTCGTGCAGCGCGGAACTGCTGCTCCGTAGGGCTGCCGCGTCGTCCCCCGTGTTCCGGCCCCCGTGGGAGCCCTCATGCACACAACACCGCGGCAAGGTCGCGAGAACCACCGGTGCGGACGGTGTCGCCGCGGCCCGTGACCCCGCTCAGCAGGCCGTTAGGGTGGCGTCGTGGTGAATCCAGCGGGCAAGTTCGGGCCCTACAGCCAGCCAGGGCCGGCGCGGCCGGGGTCGGTCGCCGGGTTGCTGGACGCCCGGGTCCTTCCCGGCGGGGGTCAGACGGGATCGGAACTCGTCCGGTCACGGATCGCATTGCGGGTGCGCCTGAAGTCCGTGTCACCGGGAGACCGGCTGCCGGACGCCGGCGTCCTCGCCGAGGAGCTGGGGATCAGTGAGATCACCGTCCGCCGCGCGCTGGAGGGGATGTGCCAGGACGGCTTGCTCGACCGCCGACGCGGCCGGGCGGGCGGGACCTTCGTCGCACCGGGCTGGGACGCGGTCGTCGCTCTCATGCACGACGCCGACGAGGCGGCCTCGCTGGACGCCTTCCACCTGCTGCTCGAGTGCGGCCTCGTGGCGCACAGTGCGGGCGAGGTCCCGGCCGATCACCTCGATGGGCTGCGGACACTGGTCGACGAGATGGACGTGACCGACGACCCGGCCCGACTGCTCGAACTGGAGACGCGGTTCCATCTCGACCTCGCGGAGGCACTCGGCGGCGCCGGAATCCGCGAGTTCGCCGCCGACCTGCTCGGTCGGCTGTGCCTGCTGCTGCCCGCTCCTACGCCCGCGGTCGTACGGGCGCGCAACCGCTGCCACGCCGACATACTCGCCGAACTGGGCCGTGGCGCGATGGACCCGGCCGTGCGGGCAGTGAAGGCACACCACCGGACGCACCAGCCCGCCCACTCGGACTGACGCCCCCTCGCGCACCCCGAGTGCCGACACCCCGCTCACTCACCCCTTGCGACGCCACACCGCATAAGGAGCTGCCGCCATGTCGGACCCCGGAGCCGTCGGCCCGTCGTCGACGTCGGGCCCCGTGGGCGGCACGCCCCAGCGCCTGCGCGCCGGCGTTCTCGGCATGGCGGACATCGCCGCCGCCACGATGGCCAACGTCGGCCCGGCCATGAGCTTCTTCTTCGGCTTCGCCTTCCTCGGCACCACCGCGGGTATCGCGTCCCCGCTCACCATCACCGCCGCGGGTGTCGCGGTCGCGCTCCTTGGCAACACGCTCGCCCAGTTCTCCCGGGCCCACCCCTCGGCGGGCAGCTTCATCACCTTCGTCGGCAAGACGTTCGGGCCGGTCAGCGCGGTGACCACGGCCCTGCTGGCCGGACTCGGCTACATCATCGCGATGGCCTCCGTCATCGCGATCTCGGGCGGGTTCGTACAGATCACCCTGCACCACTACACCGGCGTCGACCTGCCGTGGATCATCTGGACGCTGCTGCTGACCGGCGTCGCGGTGGTGCTGATGCTGCGCGGGGTGGTGGTCTCCACCAAGTGGGCCGGCTACTTCTTCGGCGTGGAGATGCTGGTGCTGGTCGTGGTCTCGGTCGCGGCGATCGTCGAACACCGCGGCCACCTCTCCGTGGACCCGTTCCTGCCCGGCCACATCAGCCACGGCTTCAGCGGTCTGGCGGCAGGCTTCCCGCTGGCCGTGTACCTGTTCATCGGCTGGGAGAACTCGGCGGCGCTGGCGGAGGAGACGGAGAACCCGCGGCGCAACGTCGGCCGCGCCGTGTTCTTCTCCGTCGCGATCATGACGGTCAGCTACATCCTCTTCTCCTACGCCACGGTGACCGGCTTCGACTACGACGTCGCAAAGCTCGGCGCCGCCCGCATCCCCTTCGTCGACGTCGCCCATCACACGCTCGGAGCGCTGGCGTTCCTCGCCTACGTCGGGGGCCTGACCTCCACCCTCGGGGTACTGATCGCGGGCATCAACTCCCAGGCCCGCCTGGTGTTCAACGCCGGCCGCGAGGGGCTGCTCCCCTCCTTCTTCGGCTACGTGCACCCCACCCGCCGTACGCCGACCAACGCGATCGTCACCTTCACCGCCACCGCGCTGCTGATCATCTGCGGGTGGGGCCTGGGTCATCTGCTCGGGTCGGACGGCGGCTCGATGAACCCCGTGGTCTTCTTCACCGAGTCCTCGAGCCTGGGCGCCATCCTGATCCTGCTGGTCTACCTCGCGTCCAACATCGCCCTGCCGCTGTACTACCGCCGGTACCGTCCGCAGGAGTTCCGCACGGTCCGGCACCTGGTGCTGCCCGCGATCGGCGCCCTGGCCATCCTGGTTCCGCTCTACTACCTCGCCAAGCCCGGACAGCCCGCGCCGTACAGCTGGTTCCCCTACGCGGCACTGGCCACCTTGCTCGCCGCCATCGGCTACGCGACGCTCCTGGTCCGCCGCGACCCGACTCTGGCCGAACGCGTCGGTTCCGTCGTCGCCGACGCGGAGTGAACCTTCGTCGTGCGCCGTCCCGGCCGTTCGGGGGACATGTGGGCCGCGGGCGGCGCGTTTCCCGCCCGCGGGGGCATCCCTTGAGGGACCGAAAGGGAGACATGATGCCGCTCTATCTATCGCGGTTCAGCTACACGCCGGAGACTTGGGCGCGGCTGATCGACCACCCGGAGGACCGCGCACAGGCCGCTCAGTCGTACATCGAGTCCGTCGGCGGGAAGCTCCACGGCTTCTGGTACGCCTTCGGCACGCACGACGGCTACAACCTGTGGGAGGCTCCGGACAACGTGTCCATGGCCGCGGTCGCGCTGGCGATCAGCGGGGGCGGCGCGCTCAGCTCGTTCGAGACGACGGTTCTCCTGACCGTCGGTGACACGATGAAGGCCCTGAGCACGGCCGAGCACATCCAGTACCGGGCTCCTGGCGCGTAGCGGTCCGGATCGGTTGCGGCGACCGGGTTCAGGCCCGGTCGAGGGCGCTCTGCAGGGACTGCTTGTAGCCCGCGCTGGTGTACGTGGCGCCGGACACCGTGTCGATGTCCGCGCTCTGTGCCTCCAGGGTCTCCTGGTTGAGCTTGGGGACGGCCGTGGAGGAGATGTTCTCGCTCCGCGCCGTCTCCTCGGGGTACTGCACAGCGTTCGCGCCGGTGATCCTGCCCCCGGTGAGGGTGATCCGCACCTGGACCGGACCGTACTTCGTCTGGGCCGTGACGCCGGTGACGGAGCGGGTGGTGGGTGCGGCCGAGGTGGTGTCCGGGGCAGACGGGGCGCTGCTGGTCTTCGTGGGGGCGGCTGCCACGGGGTGCGACGGTGACGCGCTCGGGGAGGAGGACGGGGTGCGCTTCCTCTCCGGCGTCTTCGACGGCGAGGCCGACACGGACGGGGAGTGCAAAGACGCCGAGGGGGAGGGGGACGCGGCGGCGTCCGACGTGATCGCGGGCGCGGAGGTGGCCGGCCGGGCGAGCGACGGGTCCGTGGTCGGCTTGAGAGCGAGCAGCAGCACGATGCCGGAGACGGTGCCGACCGTGGCCAGCAGCGCGTGGCGGAACGGGTGTTTCTTCCTCACGGGATCCTCAGCGCATCAGGAGTGCTGGTCGTCACAGGCCTTCCTCAGAACTCGAAGGACTCGTGGTGGATGCGGCGGTGCGGGACACCTGCCTCGCGGAGTGCGGCGTACGACTCCTCGGCCAGCCCCGACGGCCCGCACAGGTACACGTCGTGCCGGGCGATGTCCGGCAGGATCCTGCGCAACATCTTCGCGGTGATCGCCGGTCGCCTGCCGTCCGGGCTGTTCACCGCGTACAGCAGTTGCGCCCCCCGTTCGTCCGCGATCGCCTCCAGTTCGTCCCGCAGCGCGAGTTCCTCGGGCGTGCGGGCCCGGTAGAGCAGGGTCAGGTCACCGGGCGCGCCGGGCAGCGTCTCGAACAGGGCCCGCAGCGGCGTGATACCGGCGCCGCCCGCGAGCAGCAGCACCTTGCCGCGGCTGCGGCGAGCGGCGGTCATCGCCCCGTACGGGCCCTCCGCCCACACGCGCGTGCCCGGCGCCAGCCCGGCCAGCGCCGCGCTGTGCTCGCCGACGGCCTTGACGGTGATCCGCAGCAGGTCGGGGCGGGGTGGCGCCGACAGCGAGTACGGGTTGGCGCTCCACCGCAGCCCCTTGGTGAGGAACCGCCAGCGGAAGAACTGCCCCGCCTCGGCGCCCAGACGGTGCAGCCGCCGGCCTCGGATCAGCACGGACACCACACCGGGCGCCTCCTGCACGACCGATTCGACCCGCATGCGGTGCCGGAGGTTGAGCCGCACCGGGGTGAGCACGCGGTACCACAGCAGCAGGGCGCCGACCGTGACGTACAGGGCGTACCAGGCCGTACGGGCGGTGGCGTCGCCGACGAACTCGACTCCCGTGGCGAGTTGGTGCCAGAAGGCGAGGTAGACCGCGGCATAGGTGAGCAGGTGCAGGTAGTACCAGAGCTCGTAGCGCATACGGCGGCGTACGGCACCGGCGGACACGAAGCCCACCAGGAGCAGCAACAGCGTGCCGACGGCCGCTTCGATCATCCTCGGGTAGTCGGTGACGACCAAGACCGTCTGCGCCACGATGCCGGTGTCCGCCTGCAGCGCGTATCCGTACAGGATCAGCACGACGTGGGCGAGGGTGAGCGACAGGGCGTAGCGGCCGCTCCTGGCGTGCCAGCGCACCACGCGGTCGGATCCGACCCGGCGTTCGAGGGCCGGGACGCGCGCCATCTGGGCGATCACCAGGGCGATCGCATAGCCGGCGAGCAGCCCGGTGATCCGGCCCGCGTTCACCAGCCGGTCGGCGGTGGTCGCGGCGACGGCGGGGGTGTTGTGCCACCACAGCCACAGCACGGCGGCCATACCCGCCCAGAAGAGCACCAGCAGGGGCGCCGCGGGCGAACGCCGGGGCCGGATCCGACGCATGGCCTGCCGTCTTCCCGCCCGGCTGTGCTGGATCGTCGTCAAGGGTGTTCTTCCCTCTGTTTGCCTCGGTGACCCGGCACCGTACACCGGACGGATGGCTGAAAACCATCGGTGCAGGGAGGATGCGGCTCCGGAAGATCCGCTCCGGAAACAGGGGCGCGAGAGGCGCGTGAGGACACACTTCCCCGCACCTACCCAGTCCAGCGCACCGACCGGGCTCAGCGTCACAGTCGCTGCGGTGCGGTGGCCGCCCGGTCCGTTTCGGACACACCCGCGGTATCGGCTGTGGCTACACTCGCCGCCCATGCAAGAGCTCGGCCGGAACACAAACCAGCAGAAAACTCCTCACCGTTCATTGGATGCCAACGCATTCGCCCAGCATGTGAAGACCGTGCGGCGTACGGCCGCACATTCGGTCCGTACTGCCGGACCGACGCCCTCCGCCGATACGTGCGGGCCGACGTGCGGGCCGACGTGCGCTCTTCGTGGCCTCGGGTACGGACCTGGGCAGAGCCTTGTGCGCAGGGCGGGGATACGCAGGACGGCGGCTGTTCGGCGAGGCCGCACCGGCAGACCCGCACAGGTGCCGGCGCGGCCCGGCACCGCGGCGGCCGTCCCCGTCGGTGCCCTCCTGTCGCCGGACCGCACCGGGCCCGGAGCGGTCACGGCGGTCGCGGACCCCCGCCGGACAGCCGTCGATTTCTCTGTGAACAACGTCACTCCGGGGACGGTGGCGTGAGTCGCTCGTCCCGACGCCGGCACGCCCGTTCCCGTGACCCCCGCGGACACTGGCGGCTGCTCGCCCTGACCCTTCCCGTGATCTTCATCGCCCTGCTCTTCGAGGGGTGGACCACCCACGAGGTGGACGCCGCCAAGACGCGGCGCCCGTGCACCAGGCCCGTGCCGGCCGCCGTGGACGAGAGCGGCCCCGTCCTGCGCCGTATCAGCGGGGACGACGTGTCGTCCGCCGCGGTGCCCGCGCGCACCGTGGCGCTCACCTACGACGGCGGACCCGATCCCGTGTGGACCCCGCGCCTGCTCGACCTGCTGCGCGAGCATCATGCGCACGCCACCTTCTTCGTGTTCGGCGCCCAGGCGGCCCGCCATCCGGACCTGATCCGGCGGATCCTCGACGAGGGCCACGAGATCGGCTCGAACACGTACACGGGAGCCGACCTCGGCTCCTCGTCGAGCGTCCGCTCGGCGATGGAACTGACGCTCACCCAGCAGACCCTCGCGGGCTCGGCGGGCATCCGCACCAACCTGCTGCGGATGCCGCTGACCACCCAGGTGGACACGTTGTGCGGCGCCGAGTGGAAGGCGGCCCGGAGCGCCGCCGCGGACGGCTACGTCCTGGTCGCCGCCAACCGGCCGGACCGTGATCCGGCGCACGGCCTGGTCCGGCAGTTCAGTCAGACGGAACTGGCGTACCAGGAGACCAGGAAGCTCCTCGGCAACCCGCACGCCGAGCGGTTCACCACCGTGACGGACGCGGTCGGGATACCCGCTGCCGACACCCGGGTGTCCACGCGCGAGCGGTGGCAGGGCAGGGTGCTGAACTGGGCCGTGACCGCCGGTCACGCGTTCACGCACGCCATGCTCTGGGTGCTGGCCGTGGCCGGAGCGCTGGGCGTCATGCGGCTGGTGCTGCTGACCGTCTTCGCCCGCACCCATGTCCGGCGCCTCACCCGCCTGCGTACCGGCGCGCCCCGGCTGCGGGAGGTCAACGCGCCCGTGACGGTGCTCGTTCCGGCCTACAACGAAGAGGCCGGCATCGAGTCCACCGTCCATTCGCTGCTCGCCTCCACCCATCGGCACCTCGAGGTCATCGTGATCGACGACGGCTCGACGGATCAGACGGCGGACCTCGCCACCTGGATCAACGACCCCCGGGTGCGGGTGATCCGGCAGCCCAACGCGGGCAAGGCGGCGGCGCTCAACACCGGTCTGGCCAACGCGTCCTACGACGTCGTGGTGATGGTCGACGCGGACACGGTCTTCGAGGCCGACGCCCTCCACCGGCTCATCCAGCCCCTCGCGCATCCGGCCGTCGGCGCGGTCAGCGGCAACACCAAGGTGGGCAACCGGCGCGGGCTCCTTGGCAGATGGCAGCACCTGGAGTACGTCTTCGGCTTCAACCTCGACCGGCGGATGTTCGAGGTGCTGGAGTGCATGCCGACGGTCCCCGGCGCCATCGGTGCCTTCCGCCGGGACGCGCTCATGGGCGTCGGCGGGGTCAGCGAGGACACCCTCGCCGAGGACACCGACCTCACGATGGCGCTGTGGCGGGCCGGCTGGCGGGTGGTCTACGAGGAGTCGGCCGTCGCCTGGACCGAAGTACCCACCTCACTCGGGCAGTTGTGGCGGCAGCGCTACCGGTGGTGCTACGGCACGCTCCAGGCGATGTGGAAGCACCGGGGAGCCGTCGTCGAACTGGGCCCGGCCGGACGCTTCGCCCGCCGCGGGCTGACCTATCTGGCCCTCTTCCAGGTGGCCCTGCCGCTGCTCGCTCCGGTCGTCGACCTCTTCGCGGTGTACGGGGCGCTCTTCCTCGACCCCATGCGGTCGGCCGGCGTGTGGTTCGGCTTCCTCACCGTCCAGCTGATCTGCGCCGCTTACGCGTTGCGGCTCGACGGCGAGCGCTTGCGGACCCTGTGGTCGATGCCGCTGCAACTGTTCGTCTACCGGCAGTTGATGTACCTGGTCGTCATCCAGTCCGTGGTCGCCCTGCTGCTCGGCACCCGGCTGAAGTGGCAGCGCATGCACCGGTCCGGCACTGCTGCCACCGAGCAGCTCAGACAACCGGTCGCCGCAGGACAACTGTCATCGAGGGGATGAGGGGTGGTCGAGCCCATGAGTGACCGGCAGGACACGTGGTCCGGCACCGGCCGGCAGCACGCCGACGGGGAGACACAGAGGCATCGCGTGATCACGGGGCAGGTGTGGCACCGGAGCAGCGCTCCCCCTCAGGCGCCCACCGGGCGGTACGGCGGCCACACCGCCGAGCCGTACACCGGCCCGTACACCGGCCGCATCGCGGAACCGTACGTCGGCCACACCGCCGAGCCGGACAGCGGCGTCGGCGGCGGCGGCGGCCACACCCGGCACCACGGCGGCGGCGGTGGCCACAGCCGCAGTGTCAGACCCCCCTGGGTGCGTCCCAGCCGGCGTCGGCGGATCGCCCGCCTGCTCGCAGTCCTGCTCTGCGCACTGCTCCTCACCGGCGCGGGCACCTACGCCTGGGCCGACTTCAGGCTCGCCAGGGCGGTCGACCTGGGCAGCGTCACGGACCGTCCGCCGCAGGGGAAGGGGACCACGTACCTCATCGTGGGCTCCGACAGCCGTGACGGACTGTCCGAGCAGGCCAGGAAGGATCTGCACACCGGCTCGGCCGGCGGCGGCCGCACCGACTCGATGATGCTCCTGCACACCGGCGCCCACGGCACCACGATGGTGAGCCTGCCGCGCGACTCCTGGCTGACCCTGCCGCCGTACGTCGATCCGGACACCGGCAAGCACTACCGGCCGTCGAAGAACAAGCTGAACGCGGCCTACTCCCTGGGCGGGCCCCGACTGCTCATCCGAACCATCGAGCTGAACACCGGCGTCCGGATCGACCATTACGCGGAGATCGGCTTCGCGGGGTTCGTCGGCGTCGTGGACGCGGTCGGCGGTGTGGAGATGTGCCTGGACCGGGACATCAAGGACCCGAAGTCGGGAGAGAACCTGGCGAAGGGCTGCCACAACCTGAACGGCACCGAGGCCCTGGCGTTCGTCCGCCAGAGGCACCAGGAGGCGCAGGGGGACCTGGGGCGCTCCAGGAACCAGCGGAAGTTCCTCTCCGCCCTCGCCCGCAAGGCAGCCGCACCGGGCACCGCACTCGATCCGTTCCGGACCTACCCCGCCCTGAGCGCGGGGCTGGACACCCTCGTCGTGGACAAGGGCATGGAGCTGCCGACCCTCGTGTCGCTGTTCCGGGCGATGAGCAGCGTCTCGGGCGGCCACGGCAAGCAGCTCAACGTCCCCGTGTCCGACCTCGGCTTCAGCACGTCCAAGGGCAGTGCCGTGAAGTGGGACACGGCGAAGGCGAGGAGGCTCTTCACCGAGCTGAGGAACGACCGGCCGGTGAGCCTCGAGGAGAAGGGCTGACCGGCCGTCCGCAGGGCGCGTGCCGCGGCCGTGCAGGGTGCGGCGCCCACCTGCACGGCCTTCGCTTCTGTGACAGTTGCGAGCCGCGATTCGCTGTGACTGTTGATGGAGATGGTGCGGATGATTCGAAGGAGATGTGGAGCGATGTGATGACTTTCCGCGTGATGTGTCGATAGTGACTGCAAATGCGCAATCCGTGATCATGGAGGCTCGAATGCGACCGTTCACCCTCAACTACGTCTTGCCCAAACAGCGTCCGACCGTGGTGATGCAGTACCGATTCAACGAGTCGCGTCAGCTGAACCTGCTTCCCGACGGCCGCCCGGCCGTCAGTGACCCGGTCCTTCTCCTGGCGGCCGGCACGACGACCTCCACAGCCGGCTCCCAGACGCACTTCGACGACTGACGGTCCGCACCGTATGACCGTGTTGATCCTCACGTCGGAGGAAGACGTGACCGCCGACATGGTGGTGGCGAAGCTGCACGACATGGGAGCACCCGTGATGCGGCTGGACCCCGCCGACCTGCCGGGCCGGGCGGCGCTGTCCTTCGACTACACCGACGGCGACTTCGACGGCCACCTGTCGGTGAACGGGCATGTGCTCGGCATGCGCGGCCTGCGCTCCGTGTGGGTGCGCAGACCCGGCGAACCTGCCGCACATGCGGAGCACCCCTCGCCGTGGCTGACCGCCGAGACCCGTCAGGCGCTGTACGGGGTGCTCTACTCGGCCCCCACCCGGTGGATGAACCATCCGCGCAACGCCGAGCAGGCACGCCTGAAGCCCTGGCAGTTGAGGATCGCCCACCTCAGCGACTTCGCCGTGCCGCCGACCGTCTTCACCACCGCCCCGCGCGTGGCACGGCAGTTCGTCGGGGAACACCGGGACGTCGTGGTGAAGTCCGCCTCGGGTCCGCCGCCCGGTGATCCGGCGCTGGCCCTCCCCACCACGCTGATCGGCCCCGAGGCGGACTTCTCGGCCGTCGCGGGCGGGCCCACGCTGTTGCAGCGGTACATACCCAAGCGTGCCGACATCCGGCTCACGTGCGTCGGCACCCGGCTGTTCGCCGCCCGGAAGGCGGCCGCGCCGGGCCAGATCGACGGGCGCTTCGGCGACACCGAACACACGTGGGAAGCGGTCCCGGTGCCCGAACGCATCGGCAAGTCGGTCCACACGTACCTCGGTCTGGCCGGACTCGCGTACGCCGCCTTCGACTTCGCCGAGGACGAGGACGGCCTCTGGTGGTTCCTGGAGTGCAACCAGGGTGGCCAGTTCGGCTTCGTCGAGCTGGAGGCCGGGCAGCCGATCTCGGAGGCGGTCGCCCGGTGGCTGTCACAGCGCGGAGGGGATCGCCGCGTTCCCGACAGCCCCCGGTGAGACGCCGCCCGGCGAGTCGGCAGGGCTCGGCCCACGGCTCCCGCCCGGCGTGAAGGGCAAGTGGTGCAGCCCCGTCAGGTGCCGACGTAGGCCGCGAGGTGGTCGCCGGTGAGGGTGGAGCGGGCGGTGACGAGGTCGGCCGGGGTGCCCTCGAAGACGATCCGGCCGCCGTCGTGGCCGGCGCCGGGGCCGAGGTCGATGATCCAGTCGGCGTGTGCCATGACCGCCTGGTGGTGCTCGACGACGATGACCGACTTGCCGGAGTCGACGAGCCGGTCGAGCAGGCCCAGCAACTGCTCGACGTCGGCGAGATGGAGGCCGGTGGTCGGCTCGTCGAGCACGTAGACGCCGCCCTTCTCGGCCATGTGGGTGGCCAGCTTGAGCCGCTGCCGTTCGCCGCCGGAGAGCGTGGTGAGCGGCTGGCCGAGGCTGAGGTAGCCGAGCCCGACGTCGGCGAGCCGGCCGAGGACGGCGTGCGCGGCAGGCGTGCGCGCCTCGCCTGAACCGAAGAACTCCTCGGCCTCGGTCACCGACATCGCGAGCACCTCGCTGATGTCGCGGCCGCCGAGGTGGTATTCGAGCACCGATGCCTGGAACCGCTTCCCCTCGCACTCCTCGCAGGTGGTGGCGACGCCGGCCATCATCGCCAGGTCGGTGTAGATGACGCCGGCGCCGTTGCAGGTGGGGCAGGCGCCCTCGGAGTTGGCGCTGAACAGCGCCGGCTTGACGCCGTTGGTCTTCGCGAACGCCTTGCGGATCGGGTCGAGCAGTCCCGTGTACGTCGCCGGGTTGCTCCGTCGCGAGCCCTTGATCGCGCCCTGGTCGACCGACACCACACCCGCCCCGCCGGGGATCGACCCGTGCACGAGCGAGCTCTTGCCGGAGCCGGCGACGCCGGTGACCACGCACAGCACCCCGAGCGGGATGTCGACGTCGACGTCCTGGAGGTTGTGCCGGGTGGCGCCGCGGATCTCCAGCGTGCCCTTGGGCGTCCGTACCGTCTCCTTGAGGGTGGCCCGGTCGTCGAAATGGCGGCCGGTGATGGTGCCGCCGGAGCGCAGCCCCTCGACGGTGCCCTCGAAGCAGACGGTGCCGCCCGCCGTGCCGGCGCCGGGGCCGAGGTCGACGACGTGGTCGGCGATCGCGATCGCCTCCGGCTTGTGCTCGACGACGAGCACCGTGTTGCCCTTGTCGCGCAGCCGCAGCAGCAGCTCGTTCATCCGCTGGATGTCGTGCGGGTGCAGGCCGATGGTGGGCTCGTCGAAGACGTACGTCACGTCGGTGAGCGCGGAGCCGAGGTGGCGGATCATCTTGACGCGCTGTGCCTCGCCGCCCGACAGCGTGCCCGAGGGCCGCTCGAGGGCGAGGTAGCCCAGCCCGATCTCGACGAACGAGTCGAGGGTGTGCAGCAGCTTGGCGAGCAGCGGCGCGACCGACGGCTCGTCGAGCCCCCGGACCCACTCGGCCAGGTCGCTGATCTGCATCGCGCACGCGTCGGCGATGCTGGTCCCGCCGATCCGCGACGACCGGGCCCCCTCGCTCAGCCGGGTGCCGTCGCACTCGGGGCAGGCGGTGAAGGTGACCGCCCGGTCCACGAACGCCCGGATGTGCGGCTGCATCGCCTCCCGGTCCTTGGAGAGGAACGACTTCTGGATCTTCGGGATCAGCCCTTCGTAGGTGAGGTTCACGCCCTCGACCTTCACCTTGGTCGGCTCCCGGTAGAGGAAGTCCTGCATCTCCTTCTTGGTGAACTTGCGGATCGGCTTGTCCGGGTCGAGGAGGCCCGACTCGGCGTAGACCCGCACCGTCCAGAAGCTGTCCGACTTCCAGCCGGGGATGGTGAACGCGCCCTCGGCGAGCGACTTGGAGTCGTCGTAGAGCTGGGTGAGGTCGATGTCGGAGACCGTGCCGCGGCCTTCGCAGCGCGGACACATGCCGCCGGTGATGCTGAACTCGCGACGCTCCTTCACACTCCGTCCGGCCCGCTCCACGGTGACCGCACCGGCTCCGCTGATCGAGGCGACGTTGAAGGAGAACGCCTGCGGCGAGCCGATGTGCGGCTTCCCGAGCCGGCTGAAGAGGATGCGCAGCATCGCGTTGGCGTCGGTGACGGTGCCGACCGTGGAGCGGGGGTCGGCACCCAGCCGCTGCTGGTCGACGATGATCGCGGTGGTCAGCCCTTCGAGTACGTCGACCTCGGGCCGCGCGAGCGTCGGCATGAAGCCCTGCACGAAGGTGCTGTAGGTCTCGTTGATCATCCGCTGCGACTCCGCGGCGATCGTGCTGAACACCAGTGAGCTCTTGCCCGAGCCGGAGACACCGGTGAAAACCGTCAGCCGGCGCTTGGGGATCTCGATGCTGACGTCCTTGAGATTGTTCACGCGCGCGCCGTGCACGCGGATCAGATCGTGGCTGTCGGCAACATGCGACGCAGGCGACTGCGCGTCCGTCCTCTTGGCCATGCTCATCGTGTCTCCATCTGTTGCGCGGGGCCGCCTTCGCGGCTCCGCCGGCATCGCCTGGCTCGATCCGACCAAGCTTCGAGCGGTACGTCCGGCGCGCTCGCCGAACGGCTCAGGGCAGCTCCTGGATGCGGATCAGGTTGCCCGCGGGATCGCGGAAGGCGCAGTCGCGAACCCCGTACGGCTGGTTGGTCGGCTCCTGGACGACCTCGGCGCTGTCGGCGGCCTGCATCCGCTCGAACGTGCCGTCGAGGTCGGTGGTGCCCAGGAGAAGGCCGGCATAAGTGCCCTTGGCCATCATCTCGGTGATGGTGCGGCGCTCGTCCTCGGTGACGCCGGGGTCGGCGGCCGACGGTTGCAGGACGACGGACGTGCCGGGCTGGTCCACGGGTCCGACCGTGATCCAGCGCATCCCCTGGTACCCGACGTCGTTGCGGACCTCGAAGCCGAGGGTGTCGCGGTAGAAGGCCAGGGCGGCCTCCGGGTCGTCGTGCGGGAGGAAGCTCGCGTGAATGGTGATGCTCATGGCAGTCACGCTAGGCGCGGCCCGCGGTCGGCGCTTCTCGATTCCTGATCGGTCTGGTCACCTGTTTCGCCACACAGGACGGCATCCCCGCCGTCGCGCTCGCCGCCTCGCGCCGATAGACGCTGGGCGGCACGCCGACCAGCTCCGTG
>NZ_LGDG01000003.1 GCF_001279775.1 Streptomyces sp. MMG1533
CATGTGCGCGCCCCGGGCGAGCGCCTCGACGTCCAGCGGCTGCGCGTACTCCCGGTCGATCCGGTCACGGACCCGGCGCAGCCGCGCGAGGTCGTCCAGATGCTGCGCCGCGGCGGGTCTGCTGGTCACGTGCAAAATCGTGCCACGACACGCCGGAGTTGCCTAGCGCCACAACGCCCCACACCACTCCACGCCCGCACCCGTCCCACTCGCGCCCGTCCCACTCGCGCCCGTCTCGTCGGTGAGCGCGCCGAGGAACCGCTCACGGCAGGCGCCCGAGCAGCAGCGCGGTTTCCGCGCCCTGGGCGTGGCGTGGACGGTCGAGTTCGGCCTGCCGGCCTCGGCGGCCATGCTCGGCCTGCCGGACCGCGACACCGAGCGGATCCTGGAGGTCCTGGTCGACGCGAGTCTGCCGCAGCAGCACCGGCCGGGCCGCTACCGGTTCCACGACCTGGTACGGGTGCACGCGCGACGGCTCGCGGAAGCCGTGCCCGCCGAGGCCGCCGCCGCCCGCACGGCCGCGCTCCGCCTCTGTCTGGACGCGGGCCGGATCACCGGCGACCGGGGACCCGAAGCCTTCCCCACCGGACCGCAGCCCGCCGAGACGCCCTTCAAGGACTTCAAGGCCGCGGAGAGTTGGCTGTACGCGGCGGGCGGCGAGCTCGTCGACGTCGTCGGGTACGCGGCGGCGCTCGGCGAAGCCGGCCGAGCTGGGCGAGGGGGACGTGGACGCCGCCATCGACCTCCAGCACCAGGCCCTCAGACAGCACCAGTTGCTGTCCCCGCTCACCGAACCCATCTGCAACCGCCTGGAGATGGGCATCCGCTGCCGGCCGGGGCCCGCCCGCCTCGCGGCAGGCGACGCACCCGAGGCACAGGAGCAGTTCGTGGCCGCCCTCGCCGTCCCCGGGGCCGAGCCCTACGCCCAGGAGCACGCCATGGCGATCGCGGGGTTCTGGGACTGCGAGGACGGCGAGTAGGGCGACGCCGGTCGTCTCACTGCCCCAGCGGTGTCGGCGGCCTCCTCGTGTCGGGGATCGGGGCCTGCGCCGGCGGACGGGCCGTCGTCGCTCGTTCCCTGGTGAGGGCGCTGATGATCCGGTGGGCGAGGAGCGGGTCCGCCGGCAGGACGTGGGAGGCGAACCAGCGGGCGGGGGCCGGGTCGCAGGACGGGTCCACGAACTCGGCGCCGGCGTAGTCGTCGAGCGGGGGGTCGTAGATGTAGCCGCAGACGATGCCGTGGTTCACGAGACGTTCCACGAGGGCGTCGCGGTTGTCGACCAGGAGGGGGGCGCGGAAGAGGGGGTACGGGCCGTTGTGGGCGGCTCGGTCGCGGAGGGCCGGGGAGGCCCAGGCCGTGCCCGAGAGGAGGGTGACACCGGCCCTGCGGTGGGTGAGGTCGGTGTCGAGGCCGGACATGCGCAGGGCCAACTGGCCGCGGACCAGGGCCCCGTGGCGGGTGCGGAAGTCGTGCAGGTCGACGCGGACCCATGGTTCGTACGCGGTCAGGCTCGGCGCCCGACGTGCGCAGGCGGACAGGCGCGGGGCGTGCAGGGCCATGCGGAAGGCGTCGCGTTCGAGGAGGCCCAGGCGCTGCATCGTCCGCCATGCCGGGCGGACCAGGTGGAGGGTGCGGACGGCCGAGCGCGCCAGTGGGCGCAGGGTCGCGGCCAGGTCGGCGCTCAGGCGGGTCGGTTCGAGCAGGTCGTCGCGCAGGAGCTCCAGCTCGCGCCGGGTGCGGGCGTCCTCCACCGCCAGGAAGCCGCCCGCCATCGCCGCCACGTGCTTGGAGAGGCTGAAGGCCGCCGCCCTGCCGAACGTCCCGATCGGCTGTCCGTCCACGTGCGTGCCGATCGCGTGGGCGGCGTCCTCGATTAGCGGGATGCCCAACTCCTCGCAGCGCGAGCGCAGTTCGACGACCCGGTCCGGTATCCCGTACAGGTTGGTGGTCAGGACCGCGTCCACGTTCCGCCACGTGGACTCCGGTACGGCCGCCGGGTCGATGTTGCCGTCCCAGGCCGACACCGGGGCCTGTACCGGGCGCAGCCCGGCCGCCAGGACGACGAAGAGGATCACGTCGTCGTTCACCGGGGACATCAGCACCCGGCCGCCCGGCCGGCACCAGCGCCGCAGTGCCAGGTACAGGGCCAGCCGCGCCGAGGGCGTGTAGACGCATTCCCGTCCGAGTCGCCGTGTCATCGTCGCGGCGAGCCGCGATCCGTACGGCATCGTCACCTCTTCCGTCGAAGGGTCCGTGGAGGACCAGGTCCGTCGTGGACCGTGGAGGAACGCCGAGAAGTCGCCGAAGCGTCACTGAAGACCACCCCTCGCCGTCGCGGGGCGCGGTGGGGGCGGGAAGAAGAGGGTCCGATCAGTGGGTGCGCGGGGCCGTTCTGGCCGTCGCCGGGCGGGCCGACGTACGCAGGGTGCCGACCGTCTTCAGCAGGCGGTCGGCCGGTTCCCGCAGCCTGGGATGGGCCAGGACCGTGTTGCGCAGGCCGCGTACCGGTCTGCGCCACAGCCGGTGGGCCGCCGCCACCGGGTGGGGCCGGGTGGCGAACCCTTCGCCCACACGTAGTTCACGGGTCTTGAGCCAGTCCTTGTACTCCTTGTCGCCGCGCCCCATGTCCATGAGCCGCACGCCGTCCCGGCCCGCCGCCTCCGCCATCCGCAGGTGCATGATCAGGCCGGGCGAGTAGTAGTGGAAGTCGGGGTCGTACGCGGTGAACCAGGCCGCGAACACGGTGCGCGACCTCGGGCCGAAGTGCGCGGCCACCGGCCGGTCCCCGGCGTACACCACGGACAGCACGCCGGTGAAGTGCTCCTCGCGGACGTGGAAGAGGTGGTCCACCAGGTCCACGATCCACGGGCGCGCGAACCGGTCCATCCGGCCCGTGCGGCGGTACTGGGCGGACTTCCACTCCATGAGCCGGCGCAGCATCCGCGGGTCGCGCTCGTCGTAGACGAACCGCATCTCGCCCACGTTGCGGGTCAGCCGGCGTTCCTTCTTCAGCGTCGTCTTGGCCAGCCCCGGGTACGCGGCGCGCAGCCACTCCGGGTAGCCGCTGTCGCCGCCGTCCTTGAGGTCGATGACCGGTGAGGCGAACAGGCCCGTCACGTAGTCGCCGAAGGGCTTCTGCTCCTCGACGAGGTGGTCGAACTCGAGGACGGACAGCCCGCAGGCGCGCAGCAGTTCCTGGGCGTCCCAGGTGACGCCGGGGCGGTGCACGAGGGCCTGGCAGTCGGAGAGGCCGAGACCGATGGCCCGGCCGACCCCGAAGGCGCCCCGCTCGTACGGGAGGAAGCCGACCGGCTCCCCGTGCTCGTGCAGGACGGCCACCCGGGCCGCGCCGCCGCGGTGCATGCCGACCCCGGCCGCGAACTCCGGGGCCAGGAACGGGTTCGCGTAGTCGGGCGACTCGTCCATCGCCCGGTGCCAGGCCCCGCGGAGCTCGGCGCTCAGCTCCTCGGGTCTGTGGATCGTGATGTCCGCCTCGGTCCTGCTCATGGCTCGCACGGGCGACCGCCCCCCTGTTGTCCCCCACGACGCGTTGCCGCGTCCTGCCCCAAGGATCAAAAGTCGCGAAACAGTACGCAGACTGTCAAGGGTGGCGGTCGTAATGGATAGGTATGGATCGGGTGGGACCCTCCCACCCGATCGGCAGCCGTACCGCCCACAGGCTCAGCCGCCGCGCACCCGGCTAGCATCCGCTCATGACGAATGTAGACAGCAACGGTGTTTCCCCCCTCGATGTCGAGATCGGTGCCCTCCAGGGCGGCTCCGCGGACCTCGCCCAGTACGCCGGCCGGGCCGTGCTCGTGGTGAACGTGGCCTCCAAGTGCGGGCTGACCCCGCAGTACACCGGCCTGGAGCGGCTGCACGGCCAGTACGCGGAGCGTGGCCTCACCGTGCTCGGTGTGCCCTGCAACCAGTTCCTCGGGCAGGAGCCCGGCAGCGCCGAGGAGATCGCCGAGTTCTGCTCGGCGACATACGGCGTGAGCTTCCCGATGACCGAGAAGGTCGAGGTCAACGGGGAGGACCGGCACCCGCTGTACGACCGCCTGGTCGGCTTCGCCGACGCCGAGGGGCACAGCGGGGACATCCGCTGGAACTTCGAGAAGTTCCTCATCGGCCGGGACGGCGAGGTCGTCGCCCGCTTCTCGCCGCAGACCGAGCCGGAGGCGGCCGAGGTGGTGGCCGCCATAGAGGCACAGCTGGCCGGTTGACCTTGTCCCTGGGGCAGGGTCGAACGTCCTTGTCACCGGGTGGAAGAGCCGCCCGGTGACGGAGGATGACCGAGTGGACGAGGACCTGCTCACCATCGGTGCGTTCGCCGCGCGGGCCCGGCTGTCGGCCAAGGCCCTGCGGCTGTACGACCGGCTCGGACTGCTGGCTCCGGCGCGCGTCGACGAGGTCAGCGGCTACCGCTACTACCGCGCGGGCCAGGTGGAACGCGCCCGGCTCGTGGCGATGCTGCGCCAACTCGACATGCCGCTGGCGAGGATCGCCGAGGTGGTCGAGACGGACGGAACCGAGAGCGCCGACCGGCTCACCGCTTACTGGGCGGACGTCGAGGCGCGGGTGGCCGGACAGCGGACGCTCGTCGAGTACCTCCGTGGACGGCTGTCGGGGAGGAGTTCCGAGATGTACGGGAAGTTCGAGGTCGAGACCGTGGACGTACCGGCGCAGGTGGTGATCACCGAGACCCGGCACACGCTGGCCGACGAGCTGCCGACCTGGATCGGCGCGTCGCTGGGGCGGCTTGAGGAGGCGTCCCGGGAGTGCGGGGGCGTGACGGCGGCGCCGTTCGTCGTCTACCACTCCGAGGTGTCGATGGAGAGCGACGGCCCGGCCGAGTCGTGCGTGCCGGTCGCCGACGAGGCGGCGGCGCGGGCGTGGGCCGAAAAGCAGGGGCGGGGGCGGCAGTTCACGGTCCGGGTGGAGCCGGCCCGGCGGCTCGCCTACACGCGGATCTCCAAGGCGCAGGTGGCCCATCCGCAGATCCTGGCCGCGTTCGAGGCGGTGGAGGCGTGGATGAAGCGGGAGGGTCTGGAGTACGACGGGCCGTGCCGGGAGGTCTACTTCGCGGACTGGGACGCGGCGGGCGCCGAGGACCCGGTGTGCGACGTGGCGTTCCCGGTGCGCTGACTTCCACGTCCGGGCACAAGCCGAGCCCCCTCGGCGAGGACGGCGATCTGGTCGAGAGGGCTCTTTCGGTGGTGCTTGTGCAGTTGTCGGTCGTGCTCCCGGTTGGGGACGAGGATCAGAAAGACCCTCTCCTCACGCCTTGACCGAGGCCACGAACGTGTTCCACGCCTCGGTGGGGAAGGCCAGGGTCGGCCCGTCGGTGACCTTGGAGTCGCGGACGTCCAGCGCCGCGACGGTGGGCGACTTGACCTCGACACAGGCGCCGTTGTTGTTGGAGTACGAGGACTTCGTCCACGAGTCCGTGGCGCCCTGAAGAATTGCCATGTTTGCTCCGTAAGCCAGTTGCGCAGTTCGGTTTCCGCCAACCTTTGCTGATCGTTGGCGTGATCGACGCTACTCGCTCACATCCCCTTCTGGAGCAGTCGTTCACTCTTCCGGATGGCATATTCCAGGGGATTCTTCCAGTGAGGCCGGGCCGGGGTGTAGCATCCGGCCTTTCGCCCGCGGGGGCATCCCCGCGGGGCGCCGCGAGGGCTCAGCGGGCGTACTCCTTGGCCACGTCCTCGATGAGCCGGGTCGACTGGTCGACGTTCAGCGCCTGCGCCCTCAAGTGCTCGTACATCACCGTGTACTTCTGCACATCGTGGGCCTTCTCCAGGTACAGGTCGCTGGTCACGCCCTCGATGTACACCACGCTCGAGTCGGCCGCGTCGGCGAACTCCAGGATGGAGTACTGGCCGTTGATGCCGGGGTGCGCGCCGACCTCGAACGGCAGGACCTGCACGGTGATGTGCGGCCGCTGGGACATCTCCGCGAGGTGCTCCAGCTGTTCGCGCATCACCGGCCGGCTCCCGACGACCCGGCGCAGCGACGCCTCGTCCAGCACGACCCACAGCCGCAGCGGCTCCCCTTCGGCGGCGATACGATCCTGCCGCCGCATCCGGACCTGCACGCGCTTGTCGATCTCCGTGTCCGAAGTCTCCGGCGAGCCGCCCCTGATGATGGCCTCGGCATACGCGCGGGTCTGCAACAGTCCGGTGATGATCTGGGGTTCGTAGACCCGGAGCGACTCGGCATCGGTCTCCAGGCCGATGTACACGCTGTACGGGATGTCCCCGAAGGCATGCCACCAGCCCTGCTGGCGCGAGTCCTTGGCCATCTGCATCAGCGATTCCACGATGCGCTGGTCCTCGACCTCGTACACCCCGCACAGATCGCGGACATCTCGCTGGCTGATGCTGCGCCGGCCGTTCTCCAGCCGGCTGATCTTCGACTGCGACACCAGCAGTCGCTCGGCGACCTCCTCGGCCGTCATGCCCTTGAGCTCACGGAGCCGACGCAGCTCCTGGCCCAGCCGGCGCCGCCTGACGGTGGGATTGACATTGGACGCCACGGGACGTGCACCTCCGGCTGCGTGCCTCAAAATTGCCACTTTGCGTATCTGCTGTTGAGCAGACTGCCACCAAGGTGCTTTCTACCGCTGGGAAACAGTGGATATGCGCAGGCCCCAACACACACGCACGCGCGGGGCGGCGGAACCGAGTCGTCGTCCGGACGTACGGTTCCGTCGCCCCGCGCGGACCAGCGGCTCCCGTACCGGTCTTGGGGACTGCGGTGCGGCGCATGGTGGTGCGGGTCGTGCAGCTGTGGTGCCCTGCTGTCGTGGGACTGCGGCTCAGTGGGCCACGACGCGCGCCATCGATCCTCGGCGCGGTTGCATCGGAACGCCGCGGGCGGGTTCCGGTGCGGGCCTGGCTCCGGGGGCGGCCTGGCGGCCGGCCGGTGCCGGGTTGCGACGCGGCTGGGCAGCCGCGCCGTTCTGGACGTCCATCACGGCGTGCGCCACGAGGCCGCCCATGGGGTCGTGCCTGATCAGGTCCCGCAGCCGGGATCGGGACGAGCGTCCCTCGTTCCCCGGATACAGGTGCTTGCCGAGGCCGACCGCGTGCGCCAGTGCGGCGAGCGCCGCGGTCCGCGGGTCCGGCGGTACGCCGGTACGGATCGCGGAGTCCAGTCGGGCTCTGATCTCCCGGCTGATCTCGGTCTGACTCGCCTGGTAGCGAGTCGTCGGCAGCACTCCGCACATCTGGCCCGCCACGGCATGCACCATGCCGCACCGCTCCAGATGCGAGAGGTAGGTCTGGCGGAGCCCGAGACGCGGCCCGCCAATCCAGTGGACGGCACGCACGGGAGCGCCACGCCTTCGCAGCAACTCCAACGCGCAGTCCAGTGTTGGGTCTCCAGTCGGCCGTGGGGACACCACGGCGATACGATCCCCGTCTGGGGCTATCCGTCCGGCCAGCGCCAGCTCCACTAGCTGTGCTCCGGCCAGACCAAGGTCGAGCGACTGCGGCTGTGCAGTGGTACCCGTGGCCGGGTCCAACGCCAGCAGCAGAAGCTCCTCCGGAAGTGTTCTGCGGCTCCTGCCCATCCATGCCTCCCCGCGTGGATGAATGACAGGGTGACCCCTCTCACATTGGTCTGTCGAGGGTGCGTGACCTGTTTGTAAGGGAACCGGTAGGTATGTCGTTCTCGTCTACCGTCTCGGGCAAGCCCACACACAGGACACTGGTACATGGTTCGGACACTGCGGGGGAGCGGTGTTCCGAGCGGCGGTTCACGGTTCGATAGGCGCACGGACACGGGTGGTGTGCGGCGCATGGAGGAGGCATCGGTGGCGGGCGAGTCCCCCGACAGGTCGAAGCAGCGCGAGTCGTCGGCAGAACCGACGTCGGGGAGCGCGGGCCCGGTTCCCGAGGCCAGGACGGAGTCCCCCGAGCCTCCCGAGAAGCGCGACCCGCGCCTCGCGGTGGCCCGGGAATCCGCCGGCGCCTCCTCCACGGCCCGTGGCGGCGTCGACACGGCCACCCGGGTGTTCTCGGTACGGGAGCTCGCCGCGGAGCCGGAGAGGGCCGATGAGGCCGCTCCTGACGCCGCGGAGGCGGGGAGCGCCCAGGAGTCCGCTCCGGACGCCGGGAAGGCGAAGGACACCGACGGAACCGCTCCGGACGCCGGGGAGCCGGAGGCCGACGCCGGAAAGCCGGAGACCGGAAAGCCGGAGGCCGGAAAGGCCGCCACGGAGGCCGAGGAGTCCGCTCCGGACGCCGGGGAGCCGGAGGCTGACGCCGGAAAGGGCGCCACGGAGGCCGAGGAGGGGGCGCAGGGCGCCGTCGAGCCGCAGGCCGGGGATTCCGACGCCGAGAAGGCCGCGGAGGCCGTACAGGGCGACGTGGAGGCCCGGACGGCCGAGGAGGGCGCGCAGGACGCCGGGAAGCCGGAGGCTGCCTCCGCCGACTCGAAGACCGGGCAGGATGCCGCGGAGTCCCCGGCCGGGGCGACGAAGTCCCACACGGGACAGGGCGCGCAAGACGTCGCCGAGCCGGAGGCCGGCGCCGGCGACACTCAGGCCGAGGGCACCGACACCGAGGCCGCTTCCGGCGCGGTCGACGAGCCCGACGACCGAGGCGAGTCCGGTACGACGGGTAACGCCCGACTGCGTGACGCCGTGGCCGCGTGGGTGGCCTCGGCGGACGAGAAGGCGGACGAGGAGAAGACGGAAGCCGGGGACGCCGAGGACACCGCAGGCGCCGAGGACCGGGAGCCTGCGCAGGACGGTTCCGAGGCCGACGCGGAAGCGAACACCGACGCCGACCAGGCTTCTGACGCGGATACGGACGCAGACGTCCCCGCGGCCGAGCGCACCGACCACGGCACGGACGCCGACGCCGACGCCGACGCCCGCACCGAGGACGACCCGGACACCGGCGCCGTCGAGTCGGCGCCGGAGGCGGATGCCGACGCGGACGCCGAGGCCGAGGCCGAGGCCGAGGCCGGCACCGGCACCGGCACCGACACCCCCAAGCCGACCGCCTCTGCAGACGCGAAGGCTTCCGACGCCCCCGCCGCGGCCGACGAGGCGACCCGCGACGCCAAGCCCCCCGTGGACCAGCCCACCGCCGTCTTCAAGGCACCACGGCCCTCGGCGCCCCCCGTGGATCAGCCGACGACGATGCTGAAGCTGGGCGATGCCGCCAAGGCGCCCAAGGACGCCCCCGAGGCCGAGGGCGACAAGGCCGAGGGCGGTTCCGAGCCCGAGTCCCCCGCCGAGCGGACCAGCAAGTTCGTCGCGCTCAAGCCGCTGGACGACCCGGCGACACGCAAGCCGAAGCCGGCCGACGCCACCACCGCGCTGCCGCAGGCGACGCCGGCACCGAAGGCCAAGCCCCCCGCGGACGCCCCGTCCTCCGTCCCCCAGGCCGGTCCGGAGCGGACGACTCAGCAGCCGTTGCCGCCGAGGCCGCCGCTGGATCTGCTGGCGGAGCTGACGAACACGCCGCCGCCTCCGGAGACGCCGGTCCGGACGATCGTGCGGCGGGTCAAGATCTGGACCCCGCTGGTGCTGCTGCTCGCGGTCGTGTTTGCGATCGTGCAGGCCGTACGCCCGCTGCCGGCCCCCGCGTTGACGCTGACCGCCGAGGAGTCGTACACCTTCGAGGGCAGCAAGGCCGATCTGCCCTGGCCGAGCGAGGGCCAGGGCTGGATGGACGTCAACGGCATCGGCACGATGGGCGACTTCGGCAAGCAGACGCCGGTCGCCATCGGGTCGGTCGCCAAGGCCATGACCGCGTACATCGTGCTGAAGGACCACCCGCTGAAGTCGGGCGCCGAGGGGCCGAACATCCCCGTCGACGCCACCGCCGAGAAGGAGGGCGGCTACGACAAGGACGGCGAGTCCACCCTCAACACCGTCAAGGAGGGTGACAACCTCACCCTGCGGCAGGCCATCACGGCCATCATGATCCCGTCCGCGAACAACGTCGCGCGCCTGCTGGCCCGTTGGGACGCGGACACCGAGGCGGCCTTCATCAAGAAGATGAACGACGCCGCCAAGGACCTCGGGATGAAGAACACCACGTACACCGACGCCTCGGGCCTGAAGGAGACCACCGTCTCCACCGCCGAGGACCAGGTGAAGCTCGGCAACGAGCTGGTGAAGATGCCCGCCCTGATGGAGATCACCTCCATGGGCCAGTGGATCGATCCGTCCGGGCAGAAGTGGTACAACTACAACTATCTCGTCCCCTACAACGGTGCCATCGGCATCAAGACGGGCACGACGACCGCCGCCGGCGGCAACCTCCTCTTCGCGGCCCGCAAGGAGGTCGGCGGCGAGACCGTCACCCTCGTGGGCGCGATCCTCGGCCAGCACAAGGCGCCGATCATCCAGACCGTCAACGACGTCAGCAGGACCGCGATGCTGGCCGCCCAGGACGAGATGACCTCGGCGAAGATCCTGAAGAAGGGCGATGTCGTCGGGTACGTGGACGACGGGCTCGGCGGGCAGACCCCGGTCGTCGTCACCAAGGACGTCACCGCGGTCGGCTGGGCCGGCTTCAAGGTGAAGCTGTCCTTCGCCCCCGATGACGTACCGCACTCCGCGAAGGCCGGCACCAAGGTCGGCTCGCTCACCGTCGGTGACGGCGCGAGCGGCGCGGTCAAGGTCCCGGTCGCCCTGCAGAAGGACCTCGTCGAGCCGGGCTACCCGGACAAGCTGACGCGTCTCGGCTGATCCGGGCCCATAAGTGCACCGCACACCCCGCCGATCGGAGCCCGCCCAGGTTCCGGTCGGCGGGGTGCGTGCTAGCGTCGCGAATCGGGCAGGTCGCTCACGGGACGCGGCCGAGAACAGAAGACGGGACACCACGGGGAGTGCCTTCAGGTGGCCACAGCGGAGCCGACACGCGCCGACGACACCGATCCGGGCCCGGGAACCGGCCCGCGAATACGCGTGCCCGCACCGGACACCGAGGATCACCAGAACGGCCGTAGAAGCCCCTCGGTGAGATCCAGGTTCAGGACCGCCTTCCTCGCCCTCCGCGAGCGCCTCCTGCGACACCCCGTACTCTCCGTCACCGCCATCGCCGGCGTGCTGCACATCGTCTGGTTCTTCACGTTCGCCAACAGTGGCGGCGACCTCGCGGCGCAGGACGCGTGGGCGGAGTTCGTCGGCCGGCATCCGGACTCGGCGTACAACCTCGCCTGGTACGGCGGGATGCACCCGGTGTCGTACAGCGTGGTGTCGCCGTATCTGATGTCGGTCCTCGGGGTCCGTACGACGATGATGATCGCGGGGACGGTCTCGGCCGGGCTGCTGACGATGGTCCTCATCCGCAGCCGCTCGGTGAAGAACCCGCTGTGGGCCTCGCTGGCGGGCGTCTTCGCGTTCCTGTGCAACGCGGCGTCGGGCCGGGTGACGTTCGGGCTCGGCACGATGTTCGCGCTGGGCGCGGTCGCCGTCGTGTTCTGCTGGCCGTACCGCTGGCGCTACAAACGGTGGGCGAAGGCGCTGTGCGCGGCCCCGCTGGCCGCGCTCGCGACCATGGCGTCGCCGGTGGCGGGCCTGTTCGTGGGGCTGGTGGCGGCGGCGCTGTTCCTGCAGAAGCGCCGGCCGGGCGCCTGGGCGCTGGGTATCGCGCCCTCGGCGGTCGTCGCGGTGTCCGCCTGGCTGTTCCCGTTCGCCGGCACCCAGCCGATGAAGATCGGCTCGGTGATACTGCCGCTGGCGTACGCCCTCTTCGTGCTCTTCCTCGTCCCGCGCGAGTGGAAGACGGTCCGGATCACGGCGGGGGTCTACGCCCTCTCGATCGTCCTGGTGTGGCTGGTCAGCTCGCAGATCGGCTCGAACATCTCGCGCCTGGCGATGCTCTTCGCGGGGGTGGCGCTGGCGGCCGCGCTGCCGTTCACCGTGCCGCGCACCCGCAAGTGGTACGCGATCGTGGTGGCCTTCGCCGGCTTCACCGCGTGGATCGGCTTCAAGTCGGTCGACGACGTCATCCATACGACCCCGACGGCGTCCTGGGCGCGCGAGCTGGCGCCGCTCGTCAACGAACTCCAGGAGGTCGGCGCCGAGAAGGGCCGCGTGGAGGTCGTACCGGCCCGCTCGCACCGCGAGGCCTCCGCCCTCGCGCCGTACGTCAACCTGGCCCGCGGCTGGAACCGCCAGGCCGACATGGAGCGCAACCCCCTCTTCTACGACGACACGCTCAACTCGGCGAACTACCACGAGTGGCTGGGGCGCTGGGCCGTGCACTTCGTGGTGCTGCCGAAGGACGAGCCGGACGGCGACGGCGGCGAGCGTGAGCGGCAGCTGGTGCAGCGGGGCATGCCGTATCTGAAGCAGATCTGGGGCGACGCCAACTGGCAGTTGTTCCGGGTGACCGACCCGGCCCCGCTCGCCGAACCGGACGCCGTCGTCGACCGGGCCGCGCAGGGCGAGATGACCATGCGGGTGAAGAAGGCGGGCCGGATCCTCATCCGCATCCCCTACTCGCCGTGGCTGAGCATCGTCGACGCCGAGGGCAACAAGCTGAAGCCGCCGCAGGAGACGGAGGCGTCGAAGAACCGGTCCGACGACACCCCGAAGACGTACGACAACGTCAACGGCTGCCTGATGGAGACGGAGGAGGACGCGGAGGGCGACAGGTGGACCATGCTGATCGCCCCGAAGGCGGGGACGTACCGGCTGGCGGCGCCCTACACGTTGCCGCGGGGCACTCCGTGCCCGGACGAGCTGAAGTGACCCTCGCAGGGGGAGTCAGCGCAATCGGTCCACGTACGTGTCCGTGCCGGGGATCGTCGGGATGAACGGCGCCAGCAGCTCCACCCGCCCCAGCCCCGACTCCCCCACCGCCTCCTCCAGCCCGCCGAAGCAGGGCTCCCAGCACTCCCTGGGATCCGTCTCCAGGAACCACAGCAGGGTCAGGCGGGTGTCGACACCCTCGACCTGCTTGACGTACGACATGCGGTCGCCGGGCAGCGGGGTCGGCCGGAAGACGGTAACCAGCGCCGACGGGGCCGTGCCGTTTCCCTTGGGCGCCACCCGCTTCGGGAGGTGGCGGGAGACCAGCCACTCCAGCAACTCCGCACGCTGCTCGGCCGACTCGGCGTCGACGACCTGGAGGACGAGGCCGGCGTAGGGATGGTCGAGGGCGTGGAAGTCCCTCGGCCCCGCCGCTCCGTCCCGGTAGACGGTCGCCTCGTGGTCCTGGAACGCGGTGAAGACGTGCGTACGGTCCCGGTAGACGCGGCCGTCGCGGTTCAGGCGCTTGTTGATGGCGACGGTCCAGCGCATGTGGTCGTCGTAGCGGCCGTCGGTGATCCAGTACGTCGAGAGGTAGCAGCCGGCGGTGACCGGCTCGGCGATCGCCGACTTTTCGGGGCGGCGCAGGAGTTGGAGGTCGCGGGTCGCCACCCAGCGGCGGCCGGCGTACATCCAGGGCATGGCCATCGCGCCGGCGTAGTAGTGGTCGTCCTCGTACCAGCGGTTGTAGGCGTACTCGTGGCCCGGGTGCGGTTCGACCATGGTGATCAGCGCGTGGCCGAGGCGGACTCCGTACGGTCCTACGGCGGCCAGGTCGGCGTACGTCTCGCTGTGGGTGTCTTCGGACATGGGCCCTTCCCTTCCGTCCTCCTGCGGTCGCCCATACTCTGACGCTCCGTCAGATAAACCGCCAGAGTCGGGGAGGCCATCGATGTCACTGCTCTCGGGCAAGACCGTCGTCGTGTCGGGGGTCGGGGCCGGGCTCGGCCATCAGGTCGCGGCGGCCGTCGTACGGGACGGCGGGAACGCGGTGCTGGGCGCGCGGACGGAGACCAACCTCGCCAAGAGCGCGGCCGAGATCGATCCGGACGGGGCGCACACGGCGTACCGGGCGACGGACATCACGGACGAGGCACAGTGCGGGGCGCTGGCCCGGCTGGGGCTGGAGCGGTTCGGGCGGATCGACGCGGTCGTCCAGGTGGCGGCCTGGGACAGTCACTTCGGCGGGCTGGAAGACGCCGACTTCGCCACCTGGCAGTCCGTCATCGACGTGAACCTGCTGGGGGCTCTGCGGATGACGCGGGCATGCCTGCCGGCCCTGAAGGCGTGCGGGGGTTCGGTGGTGTTCATCGGTACGCAGTCGGCGGTGGCGGCTCCGTCGCAGGTACGGCAGGCGGCGTACGCGGCGTCCAAGGGGGCGCTGACCAGCGCGATGTACTCGCTGGCGCGGGAGCTCGGGCCGTACCGCATCCGTGTCAACACGGTGCTGCCGGGCTGGATGTGGGGCCCGCCGGTGCGGGCGTACGTACAGTTCACCGCGCAGACGGAGGGCGTGCCGGAGGCCGAGGTGCTGGAGCGGCTGAGCGGCCGGATGGCGCTGCCCGACCTCGCCTCGGACGCGGACGTGGCGGACGCGGCGGTGTTCCTGGCCTCGGACCGGGCGCGGGCGATCACTGGGCAGTCGCTGCTGGTCAACGCGGGGGAGCTGATGCGCTGACCTGATCCTTTTCAGCCAACCTGGGGTTCATATACGTAAACCCAGAACACCTCTCAGAACAATTTTACGTGCTCTTGACCTTCCGCTTGCTTGCCGCGGGCATGCCACCGAACCCAGAGTTCACATGCCTGACCCTGGCCACGGACCCTGGAAGGGGGCACATGAACAGTCTCGACTGGGCCGTGCTCATCGGCTACTTCGGCGTGATGGTCGCAATCGGCGTCTGGTCGCACAAGCGGGTGGACAACGTGAGCGACTTCTTCACGGCCGGCGGCAGGATGCCGTGGTGGCTGTCCGGCATCTCCCACCACATGTCGGGCTACAGCGCGGTGATGTTCACCGGGTACGCGGGCATCGCCTACACCTACGGCGTGACGTCCTTCGTGACCTGGTCCTTCCCGATCGCACTCGGCATCGCCATCGGCTCGAAGCTGTTCGCCCCGCGGATCAACCGGTTGCGTTCACGACTCCATGTGGCCTCCCCGCTGGAGTACCTGAAGAACCGTTACGACCTCAAGACCCAGCAGGCGCTGGCCTGGTCCGGCATGCTGCTGAAGATCGTGGACGTCGGCGCGAAGTGGGCCGCGATCGCGACCCTGCTGTCCGTCTTCACCGGCATCTCCCTGAACCAGGGCATCCTCATCACCGGCACCATCACGGCGATCTACTGCACGATCGGCGGCCTGTGGGCGGACGCGCTGACCGAGCTGGGCCAGTTCGTCATCCAACTCCTCGCCGGTGTCGCGATGTTCGTCGCCGTGGTGCTGGAACTCGGCGACCGGGGCATCGGGTTCCTCGACGCGTGGGACCAGCCGGCACTTCAGGGCCACGAGGAGCCGCTGGTCGCCGACTACGGCGCGGTGTTCCTGCTGGCCTTCCTCTTCATCAAGCTCTTCGAGTACAACGGCGGCATGCTCAACCAGGCCCAGCGCTACATGGCCACGGCCGGTCCCCGCGAGGCCGAGCGCTCGGCGAGGCTGTCGGCGATCCTCTGGCTGGTGTGGCCCCTGGTCCTGTTCTACCCCATGTGGATGTCGCCGCTGCTGGTGGAGTCGCAGAAGCCGGACGGCTCCGACTCCTACGGCCTGATGACCGAACAGCTCCTGCCGCACGGTCTGTTGGGCCTGGTCATCGTCGGCTTCTTCTCGCACACCATGGCCATGTGCTCCTCCGACGCCAACGCGATCGCCGCCGTCTTCACCCGCGACTGCGCGCCGGTCATCTCGGCGCGGGCCCGGGCCTGGACCCAGCGGACGGGGCTGATCGCGGCCCGTATCGCCACCGTCGTCTTCCTCGGCCTGTCGATGGCGGCGGCCACGCAGGTCAACTCCCCCGCCTTCAAGGACATCATCACGGTCGTCATCAAGTGGGTCGCCGGTCTGATGGGCCCGATGGCCATCCCGATGATGCTCGGCCTGCTCCGCCCGTTCCGCCGCTCCGGCCCCACGGCCGCGCTCACCAGCTGGTCCATGGGCCTGTTCGCCTTCTGGCTGGTCAACTACCCGATCGACTGGAACGTCGACGGCGGCGTCCCGCTCCAGTACCAGGTGTCGATCCCGCTCGCCGTCTCCCTGGTCCTCTACATCCTCATCGGCTTCCTCAAGCCGGAGGACACCCCGGAACGCCTCGCGATCATCGAGACGATCAACACGGACGGGGACGGAGCTGCCGCGGCGGCGATTCCGACACCGGCCGGTGGGGTGGAGGACGCGGTGCGGGCGCCGGTGAAGGACTGACCGACGAAGGACTGACCGACGAAGGACTGACCGACGAAGGACTGACCGGTGACCGACTGACCCGTGAACGACTGACCGGTGAACGACTGACCGGTGAACGGCTGGCTGGAAACGGACTGCCTGGAGTATCGGCCGGCCTCAGGCCCTCGGATATCTGGTCAGCCACCCCGGCGAGGCTCCCGCGGGCCCGTGCAGTGCGGGCCCCTGGGTCATCTCCATCGCGAAGTCGTCCGCCAGTTCCAGCAACGTGGGACGGCCCTCCAGCTCGGCCAGCCAGGCCGGCGGGAGGGCCGTCTCGCCGTGCAGGGCGCCGAGGAGACCGCCGGTGAGCGCGCCCGCGGCGGCGGAGGGCCCGTCATGGTTGACCGAGAGGCACAGACCGTGCCGTACGTCCTCCCCCACGAGCGCGCAGTACACGGCGGCGGACAGCAGCCCCTCCGCCGTACCGTCCCCGAGGAGCTCCTCCACCCTCGCCGGAGTGGGCATCCCCTGCCGTACGGCGCCCAGCGCGTGCTGCAACCCGTCGGACACGGGCTGGTGGCCGGCTCTGGCGGCAAGCAGCGCGAGCGCCCGCTGTACGGCACCGTCGAGACTCTCGCTGCGGGCCAGCGAGTGCACGATCACGGCGTACGCGCCGGCCGCCAGACAGGCGGTGGGGTGCCCGTGAGTCTGCGCCGCGCACTCCACGGCAAGCTGTACGACGAGCTGCGGCTCCCACCCCACCAGCAGCCCGAACGGCGCGGACCGCGCTGCGGCCTCCGGACCGGCCTCACCGGCGTTCTTGGGCGCGTCGAGCGTCCCCATGATGTCGTCGCCGAGCCCGAGGAGCAGGGACCGGGTGGGATCCCGCCGGGCGTACAGCCACTCCTCCCGAGCGAGCCACCCGTCGTCCTTACGCCGCTCGTCGGGCCCCCAGTCGCGCTGGGTGGCGAACCAGCGCAGATACGCCCGGTGCACGTCGGTGGGCGGATGCCAGGCGCCGGTGTCGCGGCGCACCTGGGCGCGTATCAGCCCGTCCACGGTGAACAACGTGAGCTGCGTGAGGTGACTGACCGCACCGCGCCGCCCGTACCCGAACCCGAGATCGACCAGCCCCTCCGCCCCGTACGTCTCCCGGATCTCGTCCAGCCCGAGGCCGTCCACGGGCGCGCCCAGCGCGTCCCCGACGGCCACCCCGAGCAGGGTCCCCCGCACCCGCCCCCGAAAATCCTGCTGCTCGGCACGCCCCCAGACGGCCCCGGCTGTCGCACCCACCAAGACCTCCCACGGCACACCGTCCAGACGTACGACAGCACAGCACTGTAATCGAACGGAGACGACGGGTTCAGGGGGCGAATCGGTATGCCGGGTGTGACATGAGTGGTCCAATGTGGTCGGACATGGTCACGACGCCGACGCCGACCGCTGTGGCCCGGGCCGTCGTACGACCCGTTCCGCTCCCTCCGGCACCCTCGACGGCACCCCCGCCGAGCTGCTGGAAGCGGCGCTGACCGGTTCCACCGACGCGTTCGGCGCGCTCGACCTGGCGGTCCATGCCTGGGACATCTCCGTCGCAACCGGCCGCCGCAGCCGGACAGGCCCTAGTTGGCGGCGTTGTCGTGCTCACCGGGCCAGGGGGCGGACAGGCGGGCCGCGCGGGCGGCGTCGGCCTCCGCCCGGTCGTCGGCGCCCAGCCGTCGGTACACGGCCGCCCGCCGTTCCAGCGCCCACACGTACGAGGAGTTGAGCTCCAGAGCACGGTCGAGGTCGGCGAGCGCCTCCTCGTAGCGGCCGAGGTTGGACCGGGAGGCACCGCGACTCGCGTACGCCGACGCGTAGACGGGGTCCAGGGCCAGGGCCCGGTCGTAATCGGTGAGAGCGTCCTCGTCACGGCCGGCCGTGCGGAGCGCGTCGCCGCGCTCACAGCGGCCCCAGGCCCAGTCGGGTTGCAGGCCGAGCGCCCGGTCGAGATCGGCCAGTTGCCGGGCACGGTCCCCGCGGGCGCGCCACAGGCGGGCCCGGCGGGCGAGCGCCCACGCATAGTCCGGCTTGAGTTCGAGCGCGCGGTTCAGATCGGCGAGGGCCTCGTCGAGCTCACCACGGCTCAGGCGCGCGGCGCCCCGGGAGGCCCAGGCGAATTCCTGGTTCGGGTCGAGCCCGATCCCTCGGTCCAGGTCCTGGATAGCCTCGCCGTAGCGACCCAGGATCCGCTGGTGCTCGCCGCGCAGGAAGACGTTATACGGGTTGTCGGGCTCCAGCTCGAGAACCCGGCGAAGGTCGCCTAGGGCGCCCCGGTAGTCGCCGAGCGCGCTCCGGCTCAGGACCTTGCCCCGGTAGGCCCGCACGAGGTGGGGATCGAGCGCGAGGGCCCGGTCGTACTGCTCC
Source organism: Streptomyces sp. MMG1533 (assembly GCF_001279775.1). Lineage (GTDB taxonomy): Bacteria > Actinomycetota > Actinomycetes > Streptomycetales > Streptomycetaceae > Streptomyces. Next base: position 18,567 of record NZ_LGDG01000003.1, read on the forward strand.
AGCGCCCGCTCGCGGTCGCCGCCCCGCGCGAGCGCGTCGCCCCTCGCCGCCCATGCGGTCGCCCGCCACGGCTCGTCACCGCGGGCGCGGCTCAGCAGCAGCCGGAGCGCTTCGGCCACCCCGCCCTGGGCAAGCACCTCCGACAGTTCGCTCCCCCATGTCCGTACGGTCTCCGCATCCGCGTCCTCTCCCGCCTCGGCGAGCAGTCGCACCCACCGCCGCAGGACGTCCTCCCCGTGGTCGCACGCGGTGACGACGTCCGTCAGGACCATGGGCAGAGCGGCACGGGGCATCGCGCACAGCGAGTGGTACGACTCCGCCAGCCTCAGTTCCCGCCAGTCCTCCTCCTTCCAGAACTCTCCTGGTTCCAGGCCCGTTTCGGCCTCCTGCCGCCACCTCGCGAAGGTCTCCGTGATCCGTCCGTGCTGCTCCGCCCACCCCCTGGGGGACTGGCCGCGCTGCAACCGCAGCATCGGCGCCCGGACGAGGTCGTGGTACTGCATCCGGTTCCCGCGTTCGCTGACGAACGGCATTCTCTTCAGCCACTCGTACAACCCGTCGAACTCGCCTTCCGGACACTCGACCGCGGCCCGGAACACGTCCGCGTCCAGCATCCGGGGCAGCGCGCAGGCCAATGCGGCGGCCCTGCGCATCGGATCCTGCTCCCACTTCAGGAAGCGGTCCACGGCCGTGGCGCTGGGGTCGCCGATGTCCTCCGGGTCGGCCGGGCGCTGCTCGGCCAGGGTCGAGACGAGCACGGGCAAGCCGCCGGTGAGCCTCAGTACTTCGTCGACGACCGGCCCGGCCACGACCCCTTTGCCGGCGAGGAGGCCCCTCGCCTCCTCCTCCGTGAACGGCCCCAGCGGTACGTCCGTCATGAAGTCCGCGAAGGCACCCCAGCGGGCTGTGTCGAAGGGGCGCTGGCCGGCGGTGACCACAACGACGTTGGCGGGCAGGGTGCCGTACCGATCCGTCGTCATGATGTCGTGCAGCCACCCGTCGAGAAGCGGCCCCGTCCGCTCGTACGTGTCGAAGAACAGGACGACCCATGGCACGGCGGACGCGGCATCAGTCAGCTCGGTGAGCAGAACCGGCGTGAGGACGCGCTCCGGGGACAGCACCAGCTGTACGTCCTCCTGGCTGCGCAGGCGTGCGCTGACGCCGGCCCGCAACCGGTCTGCCCGCTGGGCGAGCTGGGCGGGGTCGAGCGCACCGGCGAAGGCTCCGACCCCCGGCACCATTCCCAGCCCCACCAACCCGGCCCGCGCCATCGCCATGCTCCCCGTCGACGGCCCTTCCGGCTCCGGTTCGAGTGAGGCGACCGCCGCCGCCTCCGCCTCGTGCCGTCGCTCCCGGTGCGCGGTGAGCATGCGGTCCAGCTCCTTGAACCGCCGTCCCTGCTCGGCGAAGTGGTGACCGACCACAGCCATGGCCTCCGGCACACTCCCGGCGGCCTCGTCGACGTACGCCGTAAGCGCGCCGCGTTCACGCGCGAGGTGTTCCAACTCCCGTACCAGGAAGGTCTTCCCGACCCCGGCGTTGCCGTGCACGTGGAACAGGAACCGATGCCGCTCGTCCTCCGGCCCGAGGTCGAGGTTCCTCCTGAACGCGGCCCGCTCGTCACCCCGACCCACAAACCCGGCGCGCCGGCGCAGCCGGATCAGCTCCTGCATCGAAGGCCGCGTCGGCCTCATCCGCACCACCCCCGTAGCCGGTCCTGCCGAAGTCTGACAGAGGCTCGGGCATCCGGACTCGTTCACCGCGCAGCCCGCCCGTCGGCTGCCTGCTCAAGTCCTCTTGGAACAAGCCTCGTTGGGCGTCCCTGCCCGCGAAATGCCGTCCGGAACCGGTCTGGCTCAATCCGTACCGGGGCACCACGTCGGGCGGGGAAGATGGCCGCCATGGCCACAACAACCTCACGCAGCGCCCTGTCCCTCACCGCCACCCTCCTCACCGCCACCGTCGCCCTCTACATGGCGCTCGTCGCCTTCGGGAACATCACCGACTTCGGGACGAATCAGCAGTTCGTGCAGCACGTGCTCGCCATGGATACGACGTTCAAGGACGACGACCTGATGTGGAGAGCCATTACCAGCAAGGGACTTCAGGACGCGGCGTACGTCGCGATCATCGTGTGGGAGACGGTCGCCGCGCTCGTCCTCCTCTACGGGACGTGGCTGTGGGCGCGGCGGGACCACGCCGGCGCCCGGCGGATCGCGACCTACGGTCTGCTCATGGTCATGCTGCTGTTCGGTGCCGGGTTCATCGCGATCGGCGGTGAGTGGTTCGCGATGTGGCAGTCCGGGGACTGGAACGGGCTGGACGCGGCGACCCGGGCGTTCGTGTTCAGCGGGATCGTGCTGCTGGTGGTCAATCTGCCGTCCAAAGAAGCGGGCGCACGGTCCGCTAGCTGACCACCACGACCGTCGTCCCCGCCTCCCCGAACGTCCACAGCGCGTCCCCGTCGGCCGTCTTCATGCGGATGCCGCCCGTCCGGACGCCCTCGGCCGGCGGGGGCGGCGAGGAGCCGTCCACGGCGCTGGAGAAGGCGACGTTGACGCCGGACGCGGTGGCGAAGTAGACGATGTGCTCGATCTGCACGCCGTCCGAGCCGGTCGTCGCGTCCGTGCGGGTCCCGACCGTGTAGGTGCCCTCGGCGGGATCGACCGTCCCCGGCCAGACCGCGAACGTACGGCGGGACGCGTCGCTCGCGTCGACCAGCCAGACCCGCTTCTGCCCGAGGGAGTAGACGATGCGCCGCCCGGTGCCGGAGCCGTCCGGCACCACGGCCGGCGCCGCGGACTTCGTGGGCGTGGGCTGCGCGGCCGGCGACGCACTGGGTCTGGCGGCCGTGGCGGTCGGCTGCGGCCCCTTGTCCGCCTGTACGGACAGGACGGAGACCGCCGCCACCGCGCCCGCCGTCAGGCCGGTCACCCAGACCCACGAGGGAAGCCGTCGGGCAGGCACGGGCACGCATCTCCTCAGCTACGGGACCCCGCGCATCGGGGCCCGATCATCGTACTGCGAGCCCACCGGCCCCGGCTCCCGGCGGCCTCCCGCCTCACCCCGCCCCCCGCGACGCCCGCCACATCGTGTGCTCCCTGCTGATCGCCTCCTCCGCGTCCGCGACCTCCTGGGTCCAGGAGGCGTCGTCGGCCTGGTTCAGCCGGTCGTGGACGACGCTCAGCTCGGTGGCGGCGAAGGTGTAGGCGCGGCCCAGCGTCTCGTACTGCCGGACCGCGAACCACGCCGAGCCGGCGCCCAGCACGGCCGCGAGGACGCCGGCGAGGTCGAAGTCCAGCACACCGGTGAGCCGTAGCACCGCCGCCGTCAGACCGAGCCCCTCCACCCCGATGAGCAGCAGCCGCCAGCGCCGCGCCCGCACGACGTTGGCCTTCGCCTTGTTCGTGTACCACTGCAGCTGGTCCTCGACGCGATACCGGATGTACGCCTGCTTCCGGGCGGCGAAGTCCCGGCCGCGCAGGTCGTTCATGGCGTCCGTGACCGCGGCCGACCCCATCGGGGCGAGGCTCGTGGCGGGGGCCTCCCTGATCAACTCCCGCAAGCGCTCCAGGAAGCGGAGTTGGGCCTCGCCCTGCGCCAGCCCGGCCGGGAACGGGGCGCCGCCCACCGCATACCGCCAGGCGAGCGTCTTCGTCGACTCGGCCAGCGCCCGGCCGTCGTACCAGGCCTCCTCCGGCCGCTCCGCCAGCAGCCAGACCTCCACCAGTATCGTCGCGACGAAGACCGCGACCAGGGCGAGGAACGCCGCCCGGTGGTTCAGCACCCCGCACGCCGCGGCGGCCACCGCCAGCACCAGCCGCCACTTCGTACCCCCGATGTAGCGCCGCTGGCCGGTCAGCGACGCGGTGTCCGAGGAGCGGAACACCACCGGCAGATCGTCGTCCCGCAGCCCGCCCACCGTCGAATCGCTCACCCATCGTCCCCCTCGCCGTCGGATAAAGGCACCAACCGGCCCTTTCTACCGTCTGGTCGGGGCGCGGGTCAGTCCAACACCGGCAACAATTCCGGAAGATGTCCGTCCGACACCGCCGCCGCCCGCTGCCGTTCCTCGGACACCTCGCCGTACAGCGTGGTCCGCGGCCTGGCCGGGCGTCCGGCCGCCTCCGCCACCTCGATCAGGTCCTTGACGGACTTGTACGAGCCGTAGGAGGAGCCCGCCATGCGGGAGATGGTCTCCTCCATGAGGGTGCCGCCGAGGTCGTTCGCCCCGGAGCGGAGCATCTCGGCCGCGCCCTCGGCGCCCAGCTTCACCCAGCTGGTCTGGATGTTGGGGATGTGCGGGTGGAGCAGGAGACGTGCCATCGCCGTCACCGCCCTGTTGTCCCGCATCGACGGGCCCGGGCGGGCGATGCCCGCCAGGTACACCGGCGCGTTGGTGTGGATGAACGGGAGGGTGACGAACTCCGTGAAGCCGCCGGTGCGTTGCTGGATGCCGGCCAGCGTCCTCAAGTGCCCCAGCCAGTGCCTCGGCTGGTCCACGTGGCCGTACATCATCGTCGAGCTCGACCGGATGCCCAGCTCGTGCGCCGTGGCGACCACCTCGATCCAGGTCGCCGTCGGCAGCTTGCCCTTGGTGAGGATCCAGCGGACCTCGTCGTCGAGGATCTCGGCGGCCGTGCCGGGGATGGAGTCGAGGCCCGCCTCCTTCGCGGCCGTCAGCCACTCGCGGATCGAAAGGCCCGTCCTGGTCGCGCCGTTGACGACCTCCATCGGGGAGAAGGCGTGCACGTGCATCCCGGGGACGCGGGACTTCACCGCGCGCGCGATGTCGAAGTACGCGGTCCCGGGCAGGTCGGGGTGGATGCCGCCCTGCATGCAGACCTCCACCGCGCCCACGTCCCAGGCCTGTTGGGCGCGGTCGGCGACCTGGTCCAGGGACAGCGTGTACGCGTCGGCGTCCGTGCGGCGCTGGGCGAAGGCGCAGAAGCGGCAGCCGGTGTAGCAGACGTTGGTGAAGTTGATGTTCCGCGTGACGATGTACGTGACGTCGTCGCCGACCGTCGACCTGCGGACGTCGTCCGCGATGCGGCACAGGGCGTCCAGCGCCGGGCCGTCCGCGTGCAGCAGGGCGAGGGCCTCCTCATCGGTGAGCCGGGTCGGGTCGTCGGCCGCCGTCGCCAGCGCCTGTCGTACGTCCGTGTCGATGCGCTCCGGCACCATGCCGGGGGCGGCCGCCTCGCGCAGGGCGCCCCAGTCGCCGTACACCTCGTCGAAGTCGTCGCGGCGGTCGGACGTGCGGCCCTCGGTGTCGATCGACACATGGAGATCCGTACGGCCAAAAGCGGCGAAGACCTCCTCCGGCTCCTGCCACGGGTGGCCCTCGACGACGGCGTCCGGTCGTGCCAGGCCCGTCTCCGGGTCCGCCAGCGCCCGTACGTGCGGACGCAGCCGCGGGTCCAGCCACGGTTCGCCGCGCTGGACGAACTCGGGGTACACGCAGAGTCGTTCCCGCAGTTCGAACCCGACGGCGGCCGACCTTTCGGCCAGCTCCTCGATCTGCGGCCACGGGCGCTCCGGGTTGACGTGGTCGATCGTCAGCGGGGACACCCCGCCCCAGTCGTCGATACCGGCGCGGATCAGGCGCTCGTACTCGGAGTCCACGAGGTTCGGCGGGGCCTGGAGACAGGCCGCCGGGCCCATGATGTGCCGGGCCACCGCCACCGTCGCCACCAGCGCGTCCAGTTCCGCGTCCGGCATGCCGCGCATCGCGGTGTCCGGCTTGGCGCGGAAGTTCTGGATGATCAGTTCCTGTATGCCGTGGTACGACCGGGACACGCGCCGCAGTGCGAACAGGGACTCGGCGCGCTCCTCGTACGTCTCGCCGATCCCGATGAGGATGCCGGACGTGAAGGGGACCGACGAGCGGCCCGCGTCCTCCAGGACCCGCAGCCGCACCGCCGGCTCCTTGTCGGGGGAGCCGTGGTGCGGGCCGCCGGGCTCGGACCAGAGCCGGGTCGCGGTCGTCTCCAGCATCATGCCCATGGACGGGGCGACCGGCTTGAGGCGCTGGAAGTCCGTCCAGGTCAGCACGCCCGGGTTCAGGTGCGGGAGCAGGCCCGTCTCCTCCAGGATGCGGATGGAGACGGCGCGGACGTACGCGATGGTGTCGTCGTAGCCGTGCGCGTCGAGCCACTCGCGCGCCTCGGGCCAGCGCTCCTCGGGCTTGTCGCCGAGGGTGATCAGGGCTTCCTTGCAGCCGAGGGCCGCGCCCTTGCGGGCGATGTCGAGGACCTCGTCCGGGGACATGAACATCCCGTGCCCGGCGCGGCGCAGCTTGCCGGGGACGGTGACGAAGGTGCAGTAGTGGCACTTGTCCCGGCACAGCCGGGTGAGAGGGATGAAGACGCTCTTCGAGTACGTGATGACACCGGGGCGGCCCGCCGTCTCCAGGCCCGCGTCCCGCACCCGGGCGGCGGACGCGGTGAGGTCCTCCAGGGCCTCACCGCGGGCCTGGAGCAGCACTGCGGCCTCGGCGGCGTCGAGGGCGACGCCGTCCCGGGCGCGTTTGAGGGCGCGACGCATGGAGTTCTCGGTGGGGCCGGTTCCGGAGGTCGCGGAAGTCGTCATCCGTCGAGCATACGAGCGACGTGATCAGTGCAGGCAGGAGCCGCCAGATTCGCCCCCGCCCGCCGGGCGTTACACGGTGTCACTGGCGGAGGGGAGATAACGGGCACAGTCGTCCAGCACCCTGAGCACCTCCGCCTCTCCCGCCGGCGGCAGCTGCACCACGACCTCCTCGATGCCCAGCTCGGCGTAGTGCGCGAGCTTGCCCGGCGAGGGGTGGACGGCGTACGGGACGACCTGGAGGGCCGCCGGGTCGCGGCCCGCCTCCGCCCAGGCGGCGCGCAGCACGGGCAGTGACTCCGACAGGCCGCGGCCGCCGATCGGCAGCCACCCGTCGGCGTACTCGCAGATGTGCGCGAACAGTTTCGGCCCGGCCGCCCCGCCGACCAGCGTGCGCGGACCGATCACCGGACCGCGCGGCTTCTGTACGGGTTTGGGATACGCGAAGCTCGCCCGGACGCTCCCGAACTCCCCCTCGTACGCCCTCGGCTCCTCGCTCCACAGCGCCCGCATCAGCGCCATCCGGTCCCGGACCAGTTCGCGCCGGGTGCGCCACTCGACGCCGTGGTCGGCGGCCTCCTCGACGTTCCAGCCGAAGCCGAGGCCGAGGGTGAACCGGCCGCCGGAGAGGTGGTCGACGGTCGCGATCTGCTTGGCGAGGTCGACCGGGTCGTGCTGGGCGACCAGCGTGATGCCGGTGCCGAGGCCGAGCCGCTCGGTCACGGCCGCGGCCTGGCCGAGCGCGACGAAGGGGTCGAGGGTGCGGCCGTACTCGGGCGGCAGGTCACCGCCCGCCGGGTACGGGGAGGTCCGCTCGACGGGGATGTGCGTGTGCTCGGGCAGGTACAGCCCGGCGAACCCGCGCTGCTCCAGCTCACGGGCGAGCCGGGTCGGGGTGATCGTCTCGTCGGTGAGAAAGACCGTCACGGAGATACGCATGGCTCATCTGTACCGGCTCCGCACCCATCTGTCCATACCGACTGGTCGGCATCTTTTCGGCCGTTATGTCGAGGGGCGCCAATTCCGCTGTCTTTCCACGGCAGTTCACACGCGTCCGGCACGGTTGAGGCATGTGTGACGCCAACGACAACAACGTCGACCACAGCATCGGAAGACGCGCACTGTTCGTGACGGGAGCCGCCGCCGCGCTTACGTTGGGAAGCGTGAGCTTCGCTTCAGCGGCCGGGGCGGCCGACGGGGACCAGGAGACGAGGACGGTCCGCGGCACCCTGCCCACCGGCTCCCCCGACTTCGTGTACGTACCGGTCGAAGTCCCCGCCGGCGTACGGGAGATCAGGGTCGCGTACGGCTACGACCGCCCGTCCGTCCCGGCCGGCACCGCGGGCAACGCCCTCGACATCGGCATCTTCGACGAGCGCGGCACCGAGCTGGGCGGGAAGGGCTTCCGGGGCTGGTCCGGCGGGGCACGGACCGAGTTCTTCCTCCGCGCCGACGACGCGACGCCGGGCTACCTGCCGGGCCCGGTGCGGGAGGGCACCTGGCACATCGCACTCGGGCCGTACACGGTGTCCCCGCAGGGACTGTCGTACGAGATCACGATCACGCTGACCTACGGCGCAGCGGGAGCGGCCGTCCGGCCGGCCTACCCGCCCTCGCGGGCGAAGGGCCGGGGTCGCGACTGGTACCGCGGGGACTGCCATCTGCACTCCTGGTACTCCGACGGCCGCCGCACCCCCGCGGAGATCGCCGCGCTGGCGCGGGCGGCGGGCCTGGACTTCATCAACTCCTCGGAACACAACACGCACGCGGCACACGCCCATTGGGCGCCCGAGGCGGGCGACGACCTGCTGATCATGCTGGGCGAGGAGGTCACGACGAGGAACGGCCACGTGGTGGCCCTCGGCACGGAACCCGGCACGTTCGTCGACTGGCGCTACCGGGCCCGCGACAACCGCTTCGGCCGCTTCGCACGGCAGATCCGCCGCGCCGGCGGCCTGGTCGTCCCGGCCCATCCGCACGCCACCTGCATCGGCTGCAACTGGAAGTTCGGCTTCGGCGAGGCGGACGCGGTCGAGGTGTGGAACGGGCCGTACACGCCCGACGACGAGGTCGGCCTGGCCGACTGGGACGGCATGCTGGTGGCGTCCGTGCGGGGCGGCGGCCGGGACTGGATCCCGGCGATGGGCAACAGCGACGCCCACCGCGATCCGGACGTGATCGGCCTGCCGCAGACGGTGGTCCTGGCCGACGACCTGACCCGCGAGGCGATCCAGGAGGGCATCCGGGCGGGGCGTTCGTACGTCGCCGAGTCGAAGAACGTGTCCCTCGCCTTCACGGCATCGGGCGGCCGCGGCGCACACGCGGGCATCGGCGAGCGGTTGGAGGTCGACCGCGACACCCCCGTCACCGTCCGCCTGGAGGTGACCGGCGCCCCACGCTGCACGGCCCGCCTCGTCACCGACCAGGGCGTCCTGTTCACCGGCGCACCGCTGCCGGTGACCGGTTCGGGGGTCGTCGAGTGGCGTACGACCCCCGCCTACGCGGCGTACGTCCGGGCGGAGCTGCGGCACGAAGCGGCGGCGGGGCCGCTGCCGGGGGCGTTGGCGGCGTTCACGAACCCGATCTTCCTGGGGCGCTCGTAGGCCGACGTCAGTTCCCCGCGGCGCGCGCCCTCGTCAGGTACTTCAGCTCGATGATCGTCGCGACGGCGCCCAGCCAGCGGGCCGCCGCCTCGTCGGCGGGGGCACCGCCCGCAAGCTGCGTGGCGGCCTCCAGCCAGTCGCGCACGACCGCTGCCGCCTCGGGGCGCGGCAACGGCTCGGGCAGCTCCGCGGCGTACGCCACGCCCCCGGCCCGGACCACCTCGGCGAGGAAGGCCACCGAGCGCGGCTGGGTGCCGAGGCGGTCGAGGATCACGGCGGCGGCCGCGGCGCCGTCGCCGAAGAGGGCGGTGCGGCGATGGCCGGGCGCGGCGGTGAGGCCGTAGCGCAGGAGCACGTTGACGTCGAACTCGGCCAGTTCGTCGTCGGTGTAGGACGGGTGGTCGGAGGTCGTGTTCATCGCGGGCCTCGGCTCAGCTGACGGTGACGGTGTAGGTGACCCGCTCGGGCTCGGACGGGGTGGCGGACGCGGACGGCGACGCGGCAGGCTCCGGGGAGGCCGCACTGCTGTCGTCACCCTCGCAGGTGGTCTTGAACGTGCAGTGCATCAGCACGATCTCGGTGCTGCCCTTGCCGGTGGCCTCGAAGGTGAAGGTGAGGTCGCTGCCCGCGCCCGGCACCGGCTCGTCGCCGGAGTCCGACCCGCTCTTCTCGCCCTGGCCGCGGACCACCGAGGTGTCGGGCTCGGGGTCGCCCAGGTACCAGTGCTCGCGGGTGGAGGCGTTCTCCTCGACGGTGAGCGTGAAACGCTCGCCGACCGCGGCGGAGATGCTGCGGTCCTGGGTGGGGTGGCTGCTGGGCTCGGTGGACTTGGCGGACTCGTCGGTGCCCGCTGCGCAGCCCGTGACGAGCGCGAGGAGCGCGACCGCGGTGACCACCGCCCTGCTCCGGGAGGTGGACGCCGTACGCATCGTCGGGTTCACTGTTCGCTTCCTTGCCCCTCAGTACTGGGACAGCACCGAGGGCCGCTCGCCGAAGGTCGGCATCGTGGTCATCTCGCTGTCGGCCACGTCCACGCTGCTGACCCGGGTCTCGACGAGGCTGTCGCTGCCGGAGTACGCCCCCTTGGCGAGGTGCAGCTTGTCGGCGAGCTCGTGCAGCGCGTCCTCGATCGTGCGGGCCTCCGCCGTCCAGGCCGCGATGTAGGAGTTGATCGCCTCCGCGGAGACGGCGCCGCCCAGCGCGTCCGTCGCGTAGCAGGCCCTGGAGTCGATCGCGGTGCGGATCTTCCCCGCGTCGTCGCCCGCGCCGTTCAGCTCTTTCGCCTGGCCGGTGAGCCCACTCTTCTGCACGGAGAAGTCCCGTGCCGACGTGGAGTCCTGTGCAGCGGTCATCGTCATTCCCCCGTATCCCCCGTTGATCACGTCGGCGGGAGGCTAACACGCGACGGTGGCGCGGCTGTCCGCGCATCACACGCCCCGCACTCGCCTCCCACACCATCCTCAAGGCCGTCGTCGACGACCGCTCTACTGCGGCACGTAGACGCTGTAGGCGTCGTCGAGTTCGCCGTTCGACGCCTTGCCCATGTTGCCGTTGATGAAGTCGTCCTCGCTGACCCAGGTGGTGGTGCCCCAGGGGTTGTAGATCTGCAGCATGTCGCCCTCCTGGCCGATGATGGTCATCGCGTGGGCGCCGTCGTCGCTCCTGACGTCGACCGGGACCGGCTTCCCCTCCGAGACCGCCTTCTCGACATCGGTCAGGACCTGCCTGCGTTCGTCGGCGCTGTTCATGTCGCGGCGCTGGTAGTCGTCGCCGGTGGCGCCGCCGATGGCGTCGTCGGCGATGCGTTCCTGCCCCTCGGGGCCCATGCCGCCCCAGTTGGCGCCGCCGTCGCCTTCGGTGTGCAGCCGATGCTGTTCCTCCACCAGGCGCTGCCGGAAGGCGCCGGGGTCGTCCTCCTGTCCGCTGGGTCCGCCGGTGAGTTCGAGGGCGTAGAGGGGGTCGACCATGGCGCGCGCGGTGACGGTGGACGAGGCCACACAGGTGCCCTCCGAGCCGTCGCCGCCCTGGACCCATTTCTGGCCGTCGAACGTCTGGTCGTCGATGTTGACGTTGGACCCGTCGGGGTTCGTCCCCTCGTCGTTCAGGCTGTCGCCCTTGGTGGTGATCGGCGACAGGTGCCGTTGCAGCCACGCCGGGTCCTTGCCCTGGATCTTGAAGGCGAACTCGTCGATCTCGTCGACGCTGCGGCCCGCGGCGAGGGCCTTCATGAGATACGCCTTCTCCTGCGGGGAGGAGGTGTTCGCCATGAGGAGTTCCATCCGGGCCCGGTCGGCCGGCGGGAGGTTCTCCATGGCCCGGCCCGAACGCTCCAGCTCGGCCGCGGAGAGGATCTCGTTGTACTCGGCCTCGCCCTTCACATTGCTGGTGTCGGCGAGCATGAGCCGGTCGACCGGGGACAGCTCGTCGGTGTCCATCTTCCCGGCACGGGCCTCGGTGGCCCACTTGTTCAGGTCCCGGGCCGCGACGCGGCAGGCCTCGCCGGCGGCGAGAACGGCCTTGCGCATCAGACCGACGCCGTAGGAGGCGTCGTGGGCGGCGTTCAGCCGGTCCCACTGCTCCTCGTCGTTCTCGCGCAGTTCGTCGAAGAAGCCCTCGCGGTCGCTGCCCATCTCCGACAGCGCCTGCTTCAGCTTTCCCCGGCCCTCGCTGTCCTGGCTCTGGGCCTCGGTGATCGCGTCGGCCAGGACGATCAGCGCCCTGGAACCGCCCTCGAACGCCTCCGCCATGTCCGACACGGCCCGCGCCGCGGCACTCACCGCGTCCGAGGCGAGGACACTCGTGTCGCCGACCCAGACCTCCGGCAGCCCTTTGCGGGCCACCCTGTTCACCCGCTCGTGCAGGGCCATCGCCTCGTCGAGCTGGTCGCGGTACCGCATACCCAGCGATTCCAGCATCCCCGGATCACCCTCCGGCGGGGGCTCCGCGAACGCCAGGTCGATCAGGTCCAGCAGATCGTTCTTGCTCCCGGCCTTCAGCATGCGGTCGCTCAGCCCCGCCAGCCGCTCGGCACGCTCGCTCGCGGACTCGTTGATCCGCCGCAAGAATCCTGACATCGCCGGCCCCGTTCCCCCGTTTTCCGTCCCCGCGGTACCGAATCCGTCAACCCGGCTTCCCGTGCGGGGCATTGAACATGATCATGCCCGCGGGACGTTAACACGGCACGGAGATGCACACGCCGGGGAATCACACGCCGCGCACACGGCTCCCACAGCATCCCCGCGCCGCGCGAGCCACCCGGCCACGGCACCTCATCGGACCGTGACCTCGAAGACGTGGAAGGCGGCCTCGGGGCCCGGTGTTCCGGTGGCGGTGGGGAACGGGGAGGCGGACGCGGACGCCGAACCGCTGTCGCCGGCGTACGGGCTCGCCGTGTCGGTGGGGCCGCCGCAGGTGTTCATCGGGCACCACAGCAGCCGGACCGTGGCCGTGCCCTTGCCGAGCGCGGTGAAGTCGAAGGACTGCGTGCCGCCGGAGGCGCCATCGAGTTCGCTGTCCTCGTAGTCCTCCCGCTTGCCGCGGTACTTCAACACGTCCGCGTCCGGCTCGGGTTCGGTGAGGTACCAGTCCTGGCCCAGGTTCGGGCTGGCCGGGAGGGTGAGGGAGAACCTCTCCCCCGCCGCCACCGTGATGGCCCGGTCCTGCGGGCCGTACTCGGTGGCGGGGGCGCCGGACTCGCCGGCGGAGGCGGAGGCCGTGGCGGTCGGGGCGGAGGCCGTGGCGGTGGGGGCGTCGGGCCCGCCGGACTCGCCGCAGCCGGTGAGGGTGAGGGTGAGCAGACCGGCCAGGGCGGCCGGGCCGACGAGCAGTGCGCGTGTGTTCATGGTCGGTTCAGTCCTGCGGTAGGTGGACGGCGTAGGCGTTGGGCAGGCCGTCGTTGCTGGCCTTCGCCATGCCGCCGTTGACGAAGTCGTCCTCGCTGACCCAGGTGGTGGTGCCCCAGGGGTTGTAGATCTGGAGCATGTCGCCCTCCTGGCCGATGATCATCATGGCGTGGCCCGACCGCTTGCCGTTGTCGTCGTGTCCCTCGACGCCGATGGGTACCGGCTTGCCCTCCGCCACCGCCTTCTCGATCTCCGGCAGGGCGTCGCGCCGGGCGTCGGCGGTGCGGACCTCCTGGAGCTCGTAGGCGCTGCCCGTGTCCGGGCTGACCTCCTTGTTGAGGACTTCGGTCTTGCCGTCGAGGCCCATGCTGTTCCAGTTGGCGCCGCCGTCGCCTTCGGTGTGCACCCGGTGCTGTTCGTCCACCAGGCGCTGCCGGAAGGCGTCGGGGTCGTCCTCCTGTCCGCTGGGTCCGCCGGTGAGTTCGAGGGCGTAGAGGGGGTCGACCATGGCGCGCGCGGTGACGGTGGACGAGGCCACGCAGGTGCCCTCCTGGCCGTCGCCGCCCTGGGTCCAGCCCTGGGAGTCGAAGTCCTGGCGGTCGGTGTTGACGTTGGAGCCGTTGTACTTCGTCCCCTGGTCGTCCAGGCTGTCGCCCTGCGTGGTGATCGGCGAGAGGTGCTCCTGCAGCCACGCCGGGTCCTTGCCGTGGATCTTGCCGGCGAAGGTCTCGACCTCGCCGACGCCGTGTCCCGCGGCGAGGGCCTTCATCAGGTACGCCTTCTCCTGCGGGGACGAGGCGTCGGCCATCAGCTTTTCCATGCGGGCGCGTTCGGCGGGCGAGAGGTTCTCCATGGCCCGGCCGGAACGCTCCAGTTCGTTCGCGGTGAGGATCTCGTTGTACTCGGCCTCGCCCTTCACGCCACTGGCGTCGGCCAGCATCAGCCTGTCGACCGCGGACAGCTCGTCGGTGTCCATCTTCCCCGTACGCGCCTCCGCGGCCCACTTGTTCAGGTCCCGGGCGGCGACACCGGCGGCGTCATGGGCGGCGACGGCGGCCTTGTGCATCAGATCGGCACCGGCCGCGGCGACGGAGCGGGCCGCCGCCAGAGCCTGCTTCTCCTCGTCGGTCTCGATCAGGCCGTCCAAGTAGCCGTCCCGGCCGCCGAGTCCGCCCCTGGCGTCGTTCAGCGTCCTGCGGCCGGCGGCGTCCTGCTGCTGAGCGTCCTTGACCGCGTCGGACAGCGCGAGCAGCGCCCTGGCGCCGCCCTGGAACGCGTCCGCCATCTCCGACACCGAACGCGACGCCGCGCCCACCGCGTCCTGGGCCAGCACGCTCGTATCGCCGACCCAGACCTCCGGCAGTCCCTTGCGTGCCACCTTGTCGACGCGCTTGTACAGGTCGCCGACCTCATCGAGCTGATCGCGATAGGTCCGGCCCAGCGTCTCCAGCGTCGCCGGATCGCCCTCCGGCGCGGCCACCGCGAGCGCCTGGTCGATCAGATCCAGCAGCTCGTTCTTGCTCTTCGCCTTCGGCATGCTCTGACTCAACGCGGCCAACCACTTACGGCGGTCGGTCATGATGTCCGGAAGCCACCCGAACCCGCCCATCGCCACCCCGTTCCCCCGGTCCCCGTCCCCGCACCGGCGGTGCCGTCAACGCGGCCTGCCGGGCGGGGTATTGCACGTGATCACAACCGCGAGACGCTAACACGACGCAGAGACCCGTACACCGGCGGACCACACGCCGCACACAGGGCTCCCACTTCGTCCCCGCGCAGGCGCGGGGACGGGTCAGGCGCCGATCTCGTCCGCCGCCAGGTCGGCCACCACCGCCGCATGGTCCGAAGCCCACACCCCGTCCACCGGCCCGTCGCCCGCCCGCCGCACATGCCGGACGTGGCCCTCGCCGACCGGGCCGGGCGGGCCCACGTGGATGTAGTCGATGCGGACGGCGGGCTCCAGCACCCGTGCCGCGTAGGGGTTCTCAGGGGTCCAGGTGGCGGCGGGGGCGGCCGGGTCGGCGTACTCCCAGGCGTCGTAGAGGACCTGGCCGGGTACGACCGGCTCGGTCTTGTAGCCGCCGAACCGGCGGACCGCGTCCGAGTCCGGCCAGGCGTTGAAGTCCCCGGTGACGACGGGCGGGAACGGGGTGCCGCCCCGGTGCCGGGCGACCATTTCCGCGAGCGCGGTGACCTGGCGGCAGCGCACCGCCGAGGCGTGCAGGGCCGAGGTGAGGTGAGTGGTGAAGAACGGGATGTCGTAGGCGGGGGTGGCCAGGCGGGCGTACAGGGCCGTGCGGCCGTCGGCGAGGTCGGCCGGGGCGGGCAGTTCCAGTACCTCCTGGTCGACCACCGGCCAGCGGGTCAGGACCGCGTTGCCGATGTCGACCGTGGGGTCCCCGATGCGGCGCCGCCAGCGTTCGGGGGACGGGGACGGCGCCCACGCCCAGTGCAGACCCAGCTCTTCGGCGAGCCACTCGGCCTGGTTCTCCCCGCCCGCGGCCCACACCTCCTGCAGGCCGACGACGTCGGGGCGCAGGTCCCGCAGCACCTCGAGAATCGCCTTCTGCCGCGCTTCCCAGGGGCCGAAGCGCCACCACAGGTTCCAGGTCACGACCCTCATCCGCAGCCACCGTCCTCGAATCCCGCGGCGTCGGGGACCATTGAAGCAGCCGTCAGAACGATCCCGCCGTCCCTTGCGCCACAGGAGGCCCAGCGCCGATGTCACGCCCAGCCGATCTCAGGTTCCGCGCCACCACGGCCTTCCAGCGCCGCGTCGGCAATCCGGTACTGCGCCGCCTCCCTCTCCAGACGGTCCTGGAGACCACGGGCCGCACCTCCGGCCTGCCCCGCCGGACCCCGGTGGGCGGACGCCGCGTCGGGGACTCCTTCTGGCTGGTCTCGGAGTTCGGCGAGCGTTCCCAGTACGTCCGCAACATCAAGGCCGATCCGCGGGTACGGGTGCGGATCCGGGGGCGGTGGCACGACGGGACGGCCCACCTCCTGCCCGACGACGACCCGGTCGCCCGCCTGCGCAGCCTGCCGCGCCTCAACAGCGCGGGAGTGCGGCTGCTGGGGACGGGACTGCTGACGGTGCGGGTGGATCTGGGCACCTGAGGTCAGGTCGAGGGAGTTCGGTTCGGTCCCGAAGATGGCCGAAAAACGGGATCTTCACCAGGCGTACCGGGGGTAACACTGGCTCCATCCAGTTGTTCAGATTTGGAGGAACCATGCGAACCCTGCGATCCATGCGAACCCTGCGATCTCGCTCAACCGCCTTGTCCGCCCTCGTCGCTGTCGCCGGAGCCACCACCCTCGCGGCGGCCCCCGCCGCGACCGCGGAACCGGCCGCCGCCACCGCCGCCACCGCCGTCCTCGCCGCCGACGTCCCCATGACCGCCCGGGGCGAGGGCACCTCCGTCGTCTGGTTCGGCAGCCTCCGCATCGACGACGGAAAGACCGTCACCTGCCTGACCGCCTCCAATCCCAGCGGCGGCGACGGCCGGATCAGGTTCACCACCGACTACAAGATCACCCCGGGCACCACATACGGCGTCTCCGCCTGGGAGACCGGCAAGTGCAGCACCTACATCGAGCAGACGGGTCGCTGGTCGCAGTCCCTCGGCGGCGTGACGGTGAAGCCGACGGCCGCGGACGTCGCCGACGGCGTGTACGAGGTCAGGATCCCGTGAGCACCCGGTAGGAGCTCACCCCGGCCACACGATCGCCTGCACCTCGCTGTACGCGTGCAGGGCGTACGAGCCCACGTCGCGGCCCACGCCGCTCTTCTTGAACCCCCCGAACGGCGCCTCCATGTTGCGGCCCACGGTGTTCACGCCGACCCCGCCGGCCCTCAACTGCCGAGCCACCCGGAAGGCGCGGGCGACGTCCGCCGACCAGACGTAGTCGATGAGCCCGTACTCGGTGTCGTTGGCCAGTTCCACCCCCTCCTCCTCTTCCTCGAAGGGGACGACCGACACGACCGGACCGAAGATCTCCTCGCGGGCCACACGCATGTCGTTGGTGCAGTCCGCGAGGAGGGCGGGGGCCACGTAGAACCCCTTGCCGGACACCGACGGCCGTTCGCCGCCCGTCACCACCACCGCGCCCTCCTTGCGGCCGAGTTCGACGTACGACTCCACCCGGTCCCGGTGGGCCGCCGAGATCACCGGCCCGACCACCGTGTCCGGCTCCCGCGGGTCTCCCACCTTCAACCGGCCCGCGTAAGCAGCCAGTTGCTCGACGAGACGGTCGTACACACCGCGCTGCGCGAGCACCCGCGTCGGCGCCGTGCAGATCTGCCCGCTGTAGAAGGAGAAGGTCGTCCCGATCCCGGCCACCGCCGAACCGACGTCAGCGTCGTCGAAGACGACCGCCGCCCCCTTCCCGCCCAGCTCCATCAACTGCCGTTTCATGTCCCGCCCGCAGACGGACGCGATGCGCTGTCCGACCGTTGTGGAGCCGGTGAAGCTGACCATGTCGACGTCGGGGGACGAGACGGCCGCCTCCCCCACCTCCGCCGACCGGCCCGAGACGACGTTCACGACTCCGCGCGGCACCCCGGCCGCCTCCAGCGCCTCCGCCATCCGGTAGACGGAGAGGGGGTCCTGCGGGGCCGGCTTCACCACGACCGTGTTGCCCATCGCGAGCGCCGGGGCGACCTTCCCCGCCGGGTTCGCCCAGGGGTTGTTGTACGAGGTGATGCAGGTGACGACCCCGACCGGCTGACGTACGGCCAGCGCGCCCATCACCGCCGCCCGCCCCATCGGTCCGGCCTCGTTGATCTGCGGCGGGATCGCCCACTCGGCGGGCTCGACGCGCGCGTACCGCCGGAAACGGGCGGCCGCCACCCCGACCTGCATCCGCCGGGCCGTCGCCGTGGTCGCCCCGGTCTCCGCCCGGGCGAGCTCGGCATACGACTCCAGGCGGGCCCCGATGATCCCCGCGGCCCGCTCCAGAATCGCCGCCCGTTCCTCCGGCGTCGTACGCGACCACGGCCCGAAGGCCTCGCGGGCCGCGGCACAGGCCGCGAGCACCTGATCCCGCGAGGCCTCCGGCGCCCGGCCGACGGTCTCCTCGGTCGCCGGGTCGACGACCTCGTAGTGACCGCCGTCCGGCTCTACCCACACACCGCCGACGAACAGCCGCTGTCCCTCGGTCACTTGGTCGCCACCGTCCGGGTGTCCCGCCCCGAGCGCAGCACCTTCCCGGGCACCGCCCCGCTCACCACGTCGTCCCGGATCGCCTCGACCCCGTTGACCCACACGGCCCGTATCCCGAGGGCCTTGGAGTCCAGCCGGGGGCTGTCACCCGGCAGGTCGTGCACCAGGGTGGCCTTGCCCGCGTCGATCCGTTCCGGGTCGAAGAGGACGAGGTCCGCATGGAAGCCCTCCCGTATCCGGCCGCGCTCACGGAGCCCGAAGAGCTGCGCCGGATCGTCCGTCAGCATCTTCACGGCCTGCTCCAGCCCGACCAGCCTCCGCCCGCGCAGGCAGTCCCCGATGAAGCGGGTCGTGTACGGCGCCCCGCACATCCGGTCCAGATGCGCGCCCGCGTCCGACCCGCCGAGCAGGACGTCCTCGTGCTGCCAGGTCTCGGCGCGCAGGGCCCAGGACGCCGGGTCGTTGTCGGTGGGCATGGGCCACAGGACCGTACGCAGCTCGTCGGCGGCGCAGATCTCGACGAGGCAGTGGAAGGGGTCCTGGCCCCGCTCGGCCGCGATGTCCTGCACCACCCGCCCGCTCAGACCCCGGTTCGCCTCGCTGTACGTGTCGCCGATGACGTATCGGCCGAAGTTCGTCAGCCGCCGGAAGACGCCCGCCTCCTTGGACCCGGCGCGCTCCAGCATCTCGGCCCGGACGGACGGGTCGCGCAGTCGCTCGATGCGCTCGGGGACGGGGAGGGCGAGGACCGGGCCCCAGCCCGGGATGAGGTTCAGGGCGCAGAAGGTGCCCAGGGACATGTTCATCGGCGTGAGGATCGGCATGGTGAGCGCGACGACCCGGCCGCCCGCCTTCCGGGCCTGCTCGCTCGCGAGGAGCTGCCTGGGCACCCGCTCGGGGACGGACGCGTCGACCGTGAGGACGTTCCAGTTCAGGGGGCGTCCGGCCGCCGCGCTCATCTCGACGAGCAGGTCGATCTCCGCGTCGCTGAACTGGTCGAGACAGCCCGCGACGATCGCCTCGATCTGGGTGCCCTCGTGCTCACCGACGGCCCGGGAGAGCGCCAGCAGCTCGGCGGGCAGGGCGTGCCGGGAGGCGACCGGCTTGCCGTCGCCGTCGGAGTGGGTGGACGACTGGGTGGTGGAGAAGCCCCAGGCCCCGGCGTCCATGGCCTCGTGGAAGAGCGCGAGCATCTCGCCCAGTTGCTCCTCGCTCGGCTGTCCGCCGATCGCGTCCGGCCCCATCACGTACCGCCGCAGCGCGCAATGCCCCACCATGAAGCCGGCGTTGACGGCGATCCGCCCCTCCAGCGCGTCCAGGTACTCCCCGAAACCCCGCCAGCTCCAGGGCGCCCCCTCCTCCAGCGCGACCAGCGACATGCCCTCGACCTTGGACATCATGCGGCGGGTGTAGTCGGCGTCCTGAGGACGGGCCGGGTTCAGCGGTGCCAGGGTGAAACCGCAGTTGCCGGCCGCGACCGTGGTCACCCCGTGGTTCAGGGACGGGGTGGCGTACGGATCCCAGAAGAGCTGGGCGTCGTAGTGGGTGTGCGGGTCGACGAACCCGGGCGCGAGAACGAGCCCGGAGGCGTCCTCGACGGTACGGGCTTCCTCGGTGACAGTACCGAGGGCGGCGATACGGCCGTCGCGGACGCCGACGTCGGCGGTGTACGAGGGCGCGCCGGTTCCGTCCACAACGGTCGCGCCCTTGATGACGTGATCAAGCATGGGGGCTGCCTCCTCGAACTCCGGCCCGGTGCACCTGCCTAGGGGCGCGGGGAACTGCGCGACCAGCCACAACGGACCCGCACCCCGCGACGGCGATCAAGAGGCAGCCCGGAACCGCGACGTCCGATGCACCGGATCCGTGTCGATCTTCGGAATCACGTGCTCCCCGATCAGCCGGATCGTCTGCAACGTCTCCTCCTTCGGCACCCCGACCGGCAACCCGAAGCTCAACTGGTCGGCCCCCGCCTGCTCCCACCGCTTGCACTGCCGGGACACCTCGTCCGGATCCCCGCAGATCAACAACTCCTCCTCGATGAGGACCTCGACGAACTCCGCGGTGTACTCCGGCAACGTCTCCGGCCACACGGGAAAGCCCTCGGGCCGCGGGAAGGTGTCGTGGTACCGGAACACCAGCGACGGCAGATAGTGCAGCCCGCCGTTGACCGCGATCTCGATCGCCTCGGCGTGCGTGGGCGCACAGATCGCGGTGGTCGTCACCATCACGTTGTCGTTGACGAAGTCCCCGATCGGCTCGGCGTCCACGATCGCGCTCTTGTACTGCTCGAGGACCCACTCCATGTCGGAGACCTTCTGCACGCTGAAGCCGAGCACTCCGAGGCCCTTGCGGGCGGCCATGGCGTACGAGGGCGGCGACCCGGCGGCGTACCACATCGCCGGATGGGACTTCCCGTACGGCTTCGGGAGCACCTTCCTCGGCGGGAGCTGCCAGTGCTTGCCCTGGAAGCCCACGTACTCGTCCTGGAGCCACATCTTGGGGAACTCGGCGATGGTCTCTTCCCAGATCTCCTTCGTGTGGTTCATGTCGGTGATGCCCGGAAGGAAGCCGAGGATCTCGTGCGAGCCGGCTCCGCGTCCGCTGCCGAACTCGAAGCGGTTCTCGGTGAGATGGTCGAGCATGGCGACCTTCTCGGCGACCTTCACGGGATGGTTGACCTGGGCCAGCGGGTTGAAGATCCCGGAGCCGAGGTGGATCCGCTCGGTGGCGTGTGCGAGGTAGCCGAGGAAGACGTCGCTGGCGGAGAGGTGCGAGTACTCCTCCAGGAAGTGGTGCTCGGACGCCCAGGCGTACTTGAACCCGGACTTGTCCGCCTGGATGACGTACTCGGTCTCCTCCATCAGCGCCTTGTGCTCGGCCAGCGGGTCGGTCTCGGCGCGCTTGCCCACGTATCCCTGTACAAAGAGCCCGAATTCCAAGGAGGTTCACCATCCCCAGTCCAGAGTTTCTGACGTACCGTCAGATTCAGCTGTTCGCCGACTGTGGCACCGCAGCCATGCACCGTCAATAGCTGACGAATAGTCAGATGACGGCGACTCCCGCCAGCCACCCCCCGTCGATCACGAACGGCTGTCCGGTGATGTAGGAGGAGTCGTCGGAGGTGAGGAAGAGCGCGAGCCGGGCCACCTCCTCCGGCCGCCCGATCCGGCCCAGCGGCACGAGTTTGCGGTACAGCCCGTCGATGGCCTTCGACATCTCCTCGACGTCCGCTTCCGGGTCCATCCGGGCCGGGTTGGACATCGCGGTGTCGATGGCCCCCGGGCACACGGCGTTGACGCGTATCCGGCGGGGGGCCAGCTCCAGGGCGGCGACCCGGGTGAGGCCGACGATCGCGTGCTTGGTCGCCGCGTACGCGCCCACCGCCGCCATCCCGGTCACCCCGGTGTACGAAGCGGTGTTGACCACCGTCCCCCCGTCCGCCATCGCGGGCGCGACACTCTTGATGCCGAGGAAGCAGCCGACCTGGTTGACCCGGACGACGTCCATGAACTCGTCGAGGGGCGTGTCGACGAGGGTGTTGAAGCGCAGGACGCCGGCGTTGTTGACGAGGCCGTCGACCCGGCCGTACGTGTCCCGGGCGGCGGCCACGGCCCCGCGCCAGTCGGCCTCCTCACGGACGTCGAGGCGGACGTACAGCGCGCCCAGCTCCTCGGCGAGGGCCCGGCCCTGGTCTTCGAGGACGTCGGCGACCACGACCTCGGCCCCTTCCTCCCTGAAGAGCCGGGCCTCCTGCTCCCCCTGCCCGCGCGCCGCGCCGGTGATCAGGACGACGCGTCCGTCGAGCTTGCCCATGCGGAACCCCCTTCACATCGATGGAGCTCAGCAGCGTACCGCCAGATCTGACGAATCGTCAGATGCGGGAGTCCGCCGTCGCGAAAGCAAATCTCAAGTGACCGGAGAGTAGGGATATTTGACCCTGTCGGGACCGCCCGAGGGGCCCCAATAATCCTCAACGGAAAGGCAAAGGAACCTAAAGGAATCCCTATGAATCCCAAGGAGGGAGCTCACCATGGCCAGGAGGAGCAGGACGAACAAGAAGGTCCGGCTCATAGCCGTCGGAGCCGCGCTCGCGACCGGCGGGGCCATCATCGCGCTGCTGCCCTCGGCGAACGCCGCCGACGACAAGACACCCGAAGAGATCATGCAGATGTGCGACCAGTCCCGGGTGATCAACGGCGAGCAGCAGTCATTGGACAGCAGCTTCAGTGACAGTTTCCTGTCCGACTCCTGCGAGTTCGTCGAGACGAAGTTCGAGGCCCTCAACGGGCCCACGGAAAAGGTGACGGTCGACTTCCCGAACTGTGAGCCGAACGCCACCGGTCCCGCGACGGTCACCACCGAATGGTCGACGGCGGTGGCGCAGGGCCAGGGCAAGTACTCCGTGACCCAGCAGGGCGGCGGAGGCGGTCTCTTCGGATTCCTCAGCGGCTCCTGGGTGAAGCACACGGGAACGCTGGACATGACCATCAAGTCGGCGACCGCCAGCGACTCGGAGGAAAGGCAAGTCCCCGTCGGCAAGGTGCTCCACGTCGAGTTCACGCCGAAGTTGCAGCGCATGACCGGAGTCTGGCGGGTGAAGATCGACGCCCGCGAGGCGACCACGACCACCAACGCCACACCCGAGCAGATCTTCGAGGCGGAGGACGTCGTCGAGGGCCCCGTCGTCCTGGCGGGTGCCGCCGGCGCGCCCGGAGTTGCCGACGGCGTCTCCAAACCGGTCCTGACCGACTGCTGAGACGCGCTCCGCACACCCTGAACGCCTCATTTCCCCCCACCCAGCACACCCTGTACAGGAGACTCACCATGACAGGCACCGGCCGCGGCGGAAGCCACCGGAGCAAGAAGAAGCGCATCACCCTCGTCCTGGCACCGGTCGCCGCCCTCGCGGTGGCCGTCCCGCTGATGAACAGCGCGGGTGCGGCCACCCCCGACGAGGCGGCCACCGACTGCCGCACGGACTCGGACAAGCTGGAGAACTGCCAATTCGTCGACGTCCAGGTCAAGCGGGACAGTTTCGGGCCCAACGAGCGGGTTTCCGCCGTGAGCGACAACTGTGGATCGACGGCCGAGGCAACGAAGTCCTTCAGCGTGAGCGCGGCGGTGACCAGGGTCATTCAGCTGGAAGACGGATTCACCGTGGACGGCGAAACGAAGTTGGGCAACTCGTTCTTCGAGATCGGCGGGAAGTTCAGTACGTCGGAAATCAATATCAAGCGCGACGACACCACGAGCTCGTTCACGTTCTCCCGAAGCGACGCGGTGCAGGCAGACAACATCGGCTTCTTCATGTGGTCCCACAAGCGCACCGACGTCAGCGGATTCCTCAAGGCCACCTACAAGGAGGCACAGGACGGCCAGACGGTGTTCTTCTCCCCGAGCGAGGGAGCCACCACCATCCACGCCTTCTATCCGCAACTGCTCAGCAACGGAACCCCGGACGGCCGTCTTTGGCTGCGCAATGTGAAGTGCGGAACACCGGAGGCCGACGGGATCCTCAACAGCACGAAGAGCCTCCGCACCGAGCCCGGATTCGGTGAGGGCGGCGAGAACGTCACCGACGTCGAAATACCGTTGTCGGAGATTCCGGCACCGTAGCCGCCCCTCCGTATCCGCAGCGCCGTGGATACGGCATCGCGAGAACGTTCTCAGGCATGAAGCACGGGCGTGGCCCCCAACCATCTCAGCACCGCGTCCGTGCTTCCCCTGGCATCCAGCTTGGCGTAGATGTTGCTGAGGTTGTTGCGGACGGTCTTCTCGCTCAGCCGTAACTTCCGCCCGATCTCCTGGGCGCCCAGGCCGGTCGACAGCAGTTCCATGATCTGCTGCTCGCGCGGGGAGAGCTTGGCCCGCAGCCTCTCCATCGCGCCCCCGGCCCGCGACATCCGCTGGGCCCCTTCCCGCAGCGCGGCGCACGCCGACGGGGAGAGGTAGGTGTGCCCGACCGTGGCGGCCATGACCGCGGAGGACAGCATCTGGGAGCAGTAGTCGTCCTCGACCAGACAGCCCGCCCCGCGCCGGAACACCTCGACGATCGTCTCGGTGTCCCGGCGGGGAGTGACGACGACCGTCGGCAGAGTCCTGGCGCCCATCGCGCGGAGCAGGCCGGCCAGGGCCTTCGACGGGTCGTCGCAGCGCAGGACCACGGCGTCCACGGCCTCCGGTACGTCCAGCGACCGGCGCAGGTGCACCACCCGGCGCACATAGGGGTCGTCCTGGGCCGGCCAGTCGGTGTGCGGCCATTCGGCCTCGGCGCAGGCGAGGGCGACGGAGAGTCGCTGGGAGGATCGCACGTCAGGTGTCCTTCCGCCGGAGCTTCACGTCCGTACGCCCTTACGTACGTGACTCGACGTGGACATGTTCAAGGATTCAAGAAATGGGGTCAGGCTGTCAGACAGGCTGCCCCGCCGCCGATCCTCCGCCGCGCCCGGAGCACCGATCCTCCGCCCCGCTCAGAGCAGCGGGGCAACCTCCTCCCCGAACACCGCCATCTGATCGGTGAGTTCGGCACGGCTCCGGCTGCGGAACCGCACCTGGATCTGGCGCACGCCCATCGCCCGATACGCCCGCAGCGACTCGGCGAGGGCCTCCGGGCGGCCGGTGAGGGTCCGGCGCCCCACCTCCCACCCCGGCTCACCGGCGTACAGCGGCTCGGTGATCGCCCCGACGGTGAACGGGCCGGTGAGGCCCGCCTCCTCGCGCAGCCGCCCGAGCCGCGCGATCTGGTCCGGCAGACGCTCGCGCGGGTCACCCTGCGGCAACCAGCCGTCGCCCTTCAGCGCGGCCCGGCGCACGGCGGCGGGCGAGGAGCCGCCGACCCAGAGGGGGACGCGGTCCTGTGCGGGCCGCGGCTGCTGACCGAGCCCTTCGAAGTCGTACAACTTGCCGTGATGCTCGGGGAATTCGTCCCTTCCGAGGGCTACCCGCAGCGCATCGACGACCTCGTCGAGCACGGCCCCCCGCCGCTCGAAATCCACCCCCAGCGCCTCGAACTCCTCGCGTACGTGCCCGGCGCCGACGCCGAGGATCAGCCGGCCGCCGGAGAGGTGGTCGAGGGTGGCGTACTGCTTGGCGGTGAGGAGCGGGTGCCTCAGTCCGACGACGGCGACATGGCTGAGCAGCCGCACGCGCTCGGTGGCGGCGGCCAGGAAGGCGAGCGTGGCCACGGGGTCGTACCAGACCGTGCTCATCGCGGACGCGAGCCGGCGCGGGATGGCGACGTGGTCGCAGCAGGCGACGTAGTCGAAGCCGGCACGGTCGGCGGTACGGGCGATGGCGAGGAGGTCGCCGGGTCCGGCGACCGCCTCCCAGGGTTCGGCGTAGAGGGTGCTCTGGGACTGGACGGGGAGCTGGATGCCGTACCGGATCACCTGGGGCCGCCCCACAGCCCGTCCGGTGTGAGCCCGAGCAGCTCGATGGCGTTCCCCCGGACGATCCGCTCCACGACCTCCGCGTCCAGGTGCCCCATCTGTGCCTCGCCGACCTCGCGCGACTTCGGCCAGGTGGAGTCGGAGTGGGGGTAGTCGGTCTCGTAGAGGACGTTGCCGACCCCGATGGCATCCAGGTTCCGCAGCCCGAAGGCGTCGTCGAAGAAGCAGCCGTAGACGTGCTCGGCGAACAGTTCGGACGGCGGCCGGTGGACCTTGTCGGCGACACCGCCCCAGCCGCGGTTCTCCTCCCAGACGACGTCGGCGCGCTCCAGGATGTAGGGGATCCAGCCGATCTGCCCCTCCGCGTACATGACCTTGAGGTCGGGGAAGCGCTCGAACTTGCCGCTCATCAGCCAGTCCACCATCGAGAAACAGCAGTTGGCGAAGGTGATGGTGGAGCCGACGGCGGGCGGGGCGTCGGCCGAGGTCGACGGCATCCGGCTGCTGGAGCCGATGTGCATGGCGACGACCGTGCCGGTCTCGTCGCAGGCGGCGAGGAAGGGGTCCCAGTCGTCGGTGTGGACGGACGGCAGCCCGAGATGCGGGGGTATCTCGGAGAAGGCGACGGCACGGACGCCGCGGGCGGCGTTGCGGCGGACTTCCGCGGCTGCCAGTTCGGCGTCCCAGAGGGGGATGAGGGTGAGCGGTATGAGGCGCCCGTGCGCCTCCGGTCCGCACCACTCCTCCACCATCCAGTCGTTGTAGGCCTGGACGCAGAGGAGACCGAGCTCGTGGTCCTTCGCCTCCGTGAAGGTCTGGCCGCAGAAGCGGGGGAAGGTCGGGAAGCAGACGGCGGACTGGACGTGGTTGACGTCCATGTCGGCGAGGCGGGCGGGGACGTCGTACGAGCCCGGCCGCATCTGTTCGTAGGTGATGACCTCCAGCTTGATCTCGTCCCTGCTGTAGCCGACCGCGGTGTCGAGGCGGGTGAGGGGGCGGTGCAGATCCTCGTAGATCCACCAGTCGCCGACCGGTCCGTCGTCGCCGGGCCGGCCCATGACGGGCTTGAAGCGGCCGCCGAGGAAGGTCATTTCCTTGAGGGGGGCGCGGACCGTGCGGGGGCCGGTGTCGAGGTACTTCTTCGGGAGCCGGTCCTGCCAGACGGTCGGCGGCTCAACGGTGTGGTCGTCGACGGAGATGATCAGTGGGAGCGCCGAGAGCGCCGAGTTGGTCTCCATGGGGGCACGGTAGCGCCGATCTGACGACCCGTCAGCTATGACGGAGGGGCCCGGTCGTGAGGGTTCCTGGGCGGAACTGTGCGAAGAGGGCGTGAGGACCTTGTGATATCCCGCGCGCCTACCTGTGATCGCGCCCTCCACAGCTGACGCATCTGCCGTGAACAAGGCAAACTGGCGGGGTGGCTCAGGACATCTAGGGGGACGACGGCGATGGACGGTGTACCGCGAGTGCCGGAGGTACCGCGCGTACCGGAGCAGAGGCGGCGTCCCGGGTTCTCCGAGGAGGAGACGGTGGTGCCGGGAACGGGCGCGCGCGCAGCTGAGCAGGCGATCGTGGCGCCGGGGTCCGACGGGGCCGGTTCCGAAGCGTCCGCCGCGGCGCCGGGGGGCGATGGGGTCGGGGCCGAAGGGTCTGCCGTAGCGCCGAGGGCCGGTGGGGTCGGAGTCGGGGTCGGGGTCGGGGTCGGGGTCGGTGTCGGAGAGACCGTCCTGGCGCCGGGATCCGGCGGGCCCGGGGCCGAAGCGGTGGCCGTGGCGCTGCGCTTCGGTGTGCTCGGGCCGGTGCGGGCATGGCGCGGCGAGGAGTCGCTGAGCACCGGTTCCCCCCAGCAACGCGCTCTCCTGGCCGCCCTGCTGCTCCGCGAGGGCCGTACGGCCACCGCCGCCGAGCTGATCGACGCCCTGTGGGGCGAGGAGCCGCCCTCGCAGGCACTGGCGGCGCTGCGGACGTACGCCTCCCGGCTCCGCAAGGTGCTGGACCCCGGCGTCCTGGTCAGCGAGTCCGGCGGCTACGCGATCCGCGGCCTGCGCGACGGCGCCCTGGACCTGTCCGTCGTCCAGGACCTGGCGGCGGAGGCGGAGAAGGCCCGTTCGGCCGGAGACCTGTGCCACGCCCGGGACGCACTGGGCCGGGCCCTGGCCCTCTGGGACGGGGAGGCGCTGGCGGGGGTGCCGGGTCCGTACGCGGAGGCCCAACGGGTCCGGTTGGAGGAGTGGCGCCTCCAACTGCTGGAGTCCCGCCTGGACATGGACCTGGAGCAGGGCTGCCACGCAGAGGCGGTCTCGGAGCTGACGGCCCTGACGGCGGCACACCCGCTGCGCGAGCGCCTGCGCGAACTCCTCATGCTCGCGCTGTACCGCAGCGGACGCCAGGCGGAGGCCCTGGCGGTCTACGCCGACACGCGCCGTCTGCTGGCCGACGAGCTGGGCGTCGACCCCCGTCCGGGGTTGAAGGAGCTGCAGCACCGCATCCTGCAGGCGGACCCGGGCCTGGCGGAACCGTCGGCCCCGAAGGCCGAGCCGTCCGCCACGCCGGTGCGCCCCGCCCAACTCCCCGCCACGGTCCCCGACTTCACGGGCCGGTCCGCGTTCGTGTCGGAGCTCGGCGACGTACTGGCGTCGGCGGAGGGCCGGGTCATGGCCGTGTCCGCCCTGGCCGGAATCGGCGGCGTGGGCAAGACGACACTCGCGGTCCACGTGGCCCACCAGGCGCGGAGCGCCTTCCCCGACGGCCAGCTGTACGTCGATCTCCAGGGGGCCGGCGCGAGGGCGGCGGAGCCGGAGACGGTACTGGGCTCCTTCCTACGGGCTCTGGGCACCGCCGATTCCGCCATCCCCGACTCCCTGGAGGAACGGGCGGCGCTGTACCGCTCGGTACTGGACGGCCGCCGGGTGCTGGTGCTGCTGGACAACGCCCGGGACGCCGCGCAGGTACGCCCCCTGCTCCCCGGCACGGAGGGCTGCGCGGCACTGATCACCTCCCGCGTACGCATGGTGGACCTGGCCGGAGCCCACCTGGTGGACCTGGACGTGATGTCCCCGGACGAGGCCCTGCAGCTGTTCACACGGATCGTCGGCGACGAACGCGTGCGCTCCGAGCGCGAGGCCGCCCTGGACGTGGTGGCGGCCTGCGGCTTCCTGCCGTTGGCGATCCGCATCGCCGCGTCCCGGTTGGCGGCTCGGCGGACGTGGACCGTCTCGGTCCTGGCGGCGAAGCTGGCGGACGAGCGGCGGCGCCTGGACGAGTTGCAGGCCGGCGACTTGGCGGTGAAGGCGACCTTCGAACTCGGGTACGGGGCACTGGAGCCGGCGCAGGCCCGGGCGTTCCGGCTGCTGGGGTTGGCGGACGGACCGGACATCTCGCTGGCGGCGGCCGCGGCGGTGCTGGACCTGCCGGTGGAGGAGACCGAGGACTTGTTGGAGTCCTTGGTGGACACGTCACTCCTGGAGTCGGCGGCGCCCGGCCGCTACCGGTACCACGACCTGGTCCGGCTCTACGCGCGTGCTTGTGCGGAGAGGGACGAGTGGCCGCCGAGTGAGCGCGAGGCGGCGATGACCCGGTTGCTGGACTTCTACCTGGCGACGGCGGCGGGGGTCTACGCGCTGGAGCGCCCAGGAGACCGGCTGGTGGATCACCTGGCGACGCCGGAGTACCCGGGGCTGGCCTTCGCGGACCGGCACCGGGCGCAGGACTGGCTGTACGCGGAGGCGGTGTCGCTGCTGGCGTGCGTACGCCAGTCCGCGGGGTCGGGCCTCCTCAGGCAAGCGGTCGACGTGCTGTGGGCCGCCGTGGACCTGGCCGAGTCGGGCACCAACTCCAAGGCGTACGAAGGGGTCGCCTCGGCACTGCGCGAGGCGGCGCAGGAAGCCGAGGATCCGCGCGCGGAGGCGCGGGCCCTGATCACCCTGGCCTACGCGCACAGCGTCACGGGCCGGTTCGACCTGGCCGACGAGGAGGCCGCCCGAGCCCGCGAACTGACCGCCGCGTCCCACGATCCGCTGGCCAGCTGCTGGTCGTCCAACATCCTCGGTGTGATCGCGCTCTACCAGAACCGCAACGACGACGGCGCCGCCCATCTCGCCCACGCGATCGAGGGCTTCCGCGCCTGCGACGACCGCCCCGGCGAGGCGAGCGCCCTGTGCAACCTCTCCCGTATCCACCTCGCCACCGGCCGGACCGAGAGTGCGGTGTCCCTGGCGCGGCAGGGCACGCAGATGTACGACGCCATGGGGCACGCGCTCAAGGGCGCCAACGGCCGCTACGCCCTCGGCCTCGCCCTCACCCAGCACGGCACGCTGCCCGAAGCTGCCTCCCGGCTGCAAGAGGCCCTGACGGTGTTCCGGGACAGCCGCCAGCGGCTGTGGGAGGGCATGTCCCTGTTCCGGCTGGCCGAGGTCGACCTCGCCGACCGGCGTCCGGCACAGGCCGCCTCGAACGCCGAGACGGCCCTCACCGTGCTGCGCGGCATCGGCGGTGACTGGCGCCGGGCCAACGTGCTCGTCGTCCTCGGCCACGCGCTGAGCGGCATCGGACACCTCGGCCGGGCCCAGGTCTGCTGGCGTGACGCCTTGGAGGTGTTCGAGGCGCTGGGTGCCCCCGAGGCCGAGGCGGTCCGCAGCCTCCTCAATCCGCTCGCGGTGGCGTGAGGCGCCACACGTTCATCGTTCGTTTATCGCCGCCCGGCACTCTCGTCTTGTCGTTCCGTCGCGTCGGGGGGCAGACGGGGCGACCTGGGCCGTTGCACTACGGTGAGCGGTCACAACGCCTGTCCGGCGGCCCTCGGGGGAGCCGCCGGACAGGTGATCGATTCAGGGCACCCGAACTGTCAGGGGAGGCAGTGATCATGAGCGACGACAACAGCACCGACAACATCCACGCCACGGGCACCGAGGACGAGACGACCGTCGGCACGGAGAACATCCACGCGACGAGCGAGCCGCTCACCACCGCGAAGCCGCTCAAGGCGGACGACGAGACCGCCGAGGCGGGCACGGACAACATCCACGCCACGGACGAACCGGCCTGACCGAACCACCTCGAAGACGGGGACCGGCCGCGGCGGCGCGGAGGGGGAGCCGCCGCGGCCGAGGTGTGGACGGCACGACGGGGCCGAGCGCGAGCTCGGCCCCATGTGCATGTCGCCTCGTCGGCAAGGTCCCGCGGCAGCACGACCCTGCCGAGCGGCGAGCGGCCCAACGGCCACCCGCCGCAAAGGCGTTCACATCAGCTCCCCCACCGCCGACCGGCCTCGCCCGCCGGCCCCGACCGCCCCCGCAACTCCCCCTTGACCACCTTCCCCCCGGCGTTCCGGGGCAGCTCGCCCAGGAACTCCACCGACCTCGGCACCTTGTAGTTCGCCATTTCCCGACGCGCCCAGGCGATCAGGTCGTCGGCCGTCGTCACGGAACCCGGTCGGCGGACCACGTACGCCTTGCCGACCTCGCCCAGTCGGGGATCCGGTACGCCGATCACCGCAACGTCGGCCACGTCCGGGTGCAGGCCCAGCAACTGCTCTATCTCCGCCGGGTAGGCGTTGAAGCCGCCGACGATGAACATGTCCTTCAGGCGGTCCGTGATGCGCAGGTTGCCCGCCCCGTCCAGCACGCCCACGTCCCCCGTCCGCAGCCAGCCGTCCGGCCCCACCACTTCCGCCGTCGCCGCCTCGTCCTCGTAGTAGCCCCGCATGACGTTGAAGCCGCGGACCAGGACCTCGCCGGGGACGCCGGGCCCCACGGCCCGGCCGTCGGCGTCCACGACCCGCACCTGCGCCCCCGGTATCGTCCGCCCCGACGTCGATGCGATCACCGACGGGTCGTCGCCGCGGCGGCACATGGTGACGATGCCGCTCGCCTCGGAGAGGCCGTAGGCCGTCAGGACCGTGTCCACGCCCAGTTCCCCGCGCAGGCGCTCGACCAGCCGTAGCGGCACCACCGCCGCACCGGTCACCACCAGCCGCAGGGCGGAGAGGTCGTGGGCCTCCCTGGCCGGGTGGTCCAGCAACGACTGGTGCAGGGTCGGCGGGCCCGGCAGCACCGACACCCGTTCCGCCGCGATGTTGGCCAGCACCGTGTCGACGTTGAAGACCGGTTGCGGGATCATCGTCGCGCCCCGCATCAGGCAGGCCACGACGCCCGCCTTGTAGCCGAAGGTGTGGAAGAAGGGGTTCACGATCAGATAGCGGTCGCCCTGCCGGAGCCCGGCCAGGTCGCTCCACACCTCGTACGCCCGCAGTGTCTGCGCGTGGCTGATCACCGCGCCCTTGGGCCGGCCCGTCGTCCCGGAGGTGTAGACGATGTCCGAGGGCGCCGAGCCGGGGATCGCCGAGGCCCGGGCCCGTACCTCCGCATCCCCCACCGCGTCCCCGCTCGCCAGGAAGTCCTTCCAGGTGCGGAAGTCGGCCGGTGCGTCGTCGGACAGGACGACCACCTGTTCCAGTGCCGGCAGCCCCGGCAGCGGGCCGGAACCCGCCCCCTCTCCCGCCGCCCGCCGCAGCGACGCCACGTACGAGGTCCCCAGGAACGTCCCGGTCACGAACAGCATTCGTGCGCCGCTGCGTTGCAGTACGTCCGCCGCTTCCGTGCCCTTGAAGCGTGTGTTCAACGGCACCAGCACCGCGCCCGCCGAGACCGCGCCCAGGGCGGAGACGATCCAGTCGACGGTGTTCGGGGCCCAGATCCCGACCCGGTCGCCGGGCGAGACCCCGTTCGCGATGCACGCCGCCGCCGCGCGTTCCACGCGGGCGCCCAGCTCGCCGTACGAGATCCGGGTACGGCCGTCCACCACGGCCTCGACGTCCGCGTACCGTTCGGCCGCCGACCCGACCAGCCCCGGAATGCTGCCCCACTCCAAGTCACCGCGCATGGCGGGCCTCCAGTCTCACTAGCTGACTACCCGTCAGATTAGCTGTAGTCTGACGACCTGTCAGCCGCCCAGTGAGCGTGCGGAGGTAACGCCCGACATGGCCGGAGCAGCAGGAATCAAGGACGCCACCGCCATCGTCGGCGTCGGTCAGACCCCCTTCGCGAAACACCTCCCCGAGGACGAGAAGACCCTCGCCTGCCGCGCCGTTCTCGCCGCTCTGGACGACGCCGGGATCGCGCCCGGCGAGGTCGACGCCCTGGCCTCGTACACGATGGAGGAGACCGACGAGGTCGAGCTCGCGAAGGCCGTCGGCTTCGGTGACCTCACCTTCTTCAGCAAGATCGGGTACGGCGGCGGCGGCTCCTGTGCCACCGTCGCCCATCTCGCCGCCGCCATCGCCACGGGACAGGCCACCGTCGGCGTCGCATGGAGGTCCCGGAAGCGGGGGTCCGGGCCCCGGCCCTGGAAGAACACCACCGTCCAGCTCCCCACCCCCGCCCAGTGGACGCGGCCCTTCGGTCTCCTGAGGCCCGTGGACGAGATAGCCATGCTGGCCCGCCGTTACATGCACGAGTACGGCGCCACCCGCGATCACCTCTTCAACGTCGCCCTCGCCTGCCGCAACCGGGCCAACCAGAACCCCGCCGCGATCATGTACGACCGCCCCCTCACCCGCGAGATGTACATGACGTCCCGCTGGATCAGCGAGCCCCTCTGCCTCTTCGACAACTGCCTGGAGACGGACGGGGCGTTGGCCTGCGTGCTCGTCGGCAGGGAGCGGGCCCGGGACTGCCGGCGCAGACCCGTGTACGTCCACTCCGCCGCCCAAGGCCTCCCCGCCCAGCACCACGGCATGGTCAACTACTGGAACGACGACCCCCTCACCGGCCCCGCCTGGACCGCCGCCCGGCACCTGTGGAAACACGCCGACTTCGCGCCCCAGGACGTCGACGTCGCCCAGATCTACGACGCCTTCACGCCCCTCGTCCCGCTCTCCCTGGAGGGCTACGGCTTCTGCGGGAGGGGGGAGGGGGGTGCCTTCACCGAGGGAGGTGCGCTGGAGATCGGCGGGCGGCTGCCCGTCAACACCGGGGGCGGCGGGCTCAGCGAGGCGTACGTCCATGGCTTCAACCTCATCACCGAAGGCGTGAAGCAGCTCCGCGGGACCAGTACGGCACAGGTCCCGGGCGCCGCCACCTGTCTCGTCACCGCAGGTGAGGGTGTCCCCACCTCCGCCCTGCTGCTGAGGAGTTGACCCGTGCTGACCCCCGCGACCGACCCCGACGGCGCCCCCTTCTGGCAGTACGCCGCCCAGGGCGAGCTGCGCGTCCAGGCCTGCGCCGACTGCGGCGAGCTCCGCTTCCCGCCCCGCCCGTGCTGTCCGCACTGCCGGTCCTTCGCGAGCGAATGGCGGGCGCTGTCAGGGCAGGGGCGCATCTGGTCGTACGTCGTTCCGCACCCGCCGCTGCTGCCGGACTACGCGGCGCTGGCGCCGTACAACGTCGTCGTCGTCGAGCTCGCCGAGGCGCCCCGCATACGGCTCGTCGGCAACCTGGTCAGCGAGCCCGGCGCGCCTCTCGACTCCCTTGATCCGCACGGCATTCGCATCGGCGCCAAGGTGCGCTTCGCCTACGACGAGGCGACCGGGCTCCCCCAATGGCTCCCGGAGCGGCCGTGAGCGTGCGCGTCGACACCGACAAGGACACCGGCGTCGCCGTCGTCACCCTCGACCGGCCCGCCAGGCTCAATGCCATCGACCTCGCCATGGCCGACGAACTCCGGTCGAGATGGCGGGAGTTGAGGTTCGACGACTCCGTGCGGGCCGTCGTCCTCACCGGCTCCGGGGAGCGGGCGTTCTCCACCGGACTCGACCGGGACGTGGTCGTGCCGCAGCCGGACTCGCCGTACATGCAGGACGATCCGCTGCTGTACATCGGCCCCAAGTCCAACGACCTGTGGAAACCCGTCATCGCGGCCGTGCGGGGGATGGCCTGCGGCGGGGCCTTCTACCTGCTCGGCGAGAGCGACTTCCTGGTGGCGGACCCGACGGCCGTCTTCTTCGATCCGCACACCACGTACGGCATGGTCAGCGCGTACGAGTCGGTGCTGATGGCGCAGCGGATGCCGCACGGGGAGGTCGCGCGGATGATGCTGATGGGCACGGCCGAGCGGATCTCCGCGCAACGGGCCCATGACATCGGGCTCGTCTCCGAACTGACCGAGTCGGGTGGGGCGTTGCAGGCGGCGACCGCCTGCGCCGCCGTCATCGCCGGGTATCCGGCCGAGGCCGTCCAGGGGACGGTCCGTGCGCTGTGGGCGGCGAAGGAGGCGGCGCGTGCACAGGGGTTCGCGCAGGCGCCGCATCTCATCTCGCTGGGGAACCTGCCCGCCGAGCGGCAGGCGGAGCTGTTCGCCGGACGGCGGGGCGGGAAGTTCCGGTTGCGTTGAGCGCCGTCAGCCGGCCGGAGCGTACAAGTCCGGGTCGCAGTGGTCGACCTGGGCCGCCAGACCCGGATTTTCCAGTGGCACCTGCACCGTCGCCGCGTCGTTCGCGGCGACGAACTCGTCCACGCTCTGTGCGTCCAGCTGCTCGGAACCGGCATCGACGAACCTGACGGTGACGGTGAAGTAGGCGCCCTGGGAGTTCGGGTTGCTGACCTTGACCGTGGCGTACGCGTTGTCCTCCGTCGCGCAGCTCACCAGCTTGACCCTGGCGTCCTTCAGGGGCGTGGAGGTGCTCGCGGACGAACTGCCGGAGGAGCTTCCGGTGTCGCCGTAGTCGTCATCGTCGTCGTAGTCGCGGTACCTGCTGCCGCCGGACGTCGACGACGAACTGTCGTGGTTCTGGCTGGAGCTGCTGCAGCCGCCTCCGCTGCCGCCGTCACTCTTGCGGCCGTGACCGTGCCGCCCCGAAGAGAATCCCGTGAGCGACAGCACCACCAGTACCGCCACCGCTGTGAACTTGAGCCTGCGCCCCCGTAGATGCATGCCGTCACTCTATGGAACGCCTGTCACGGCCATGTCACGGCGTGGCGATGGTCGCGTACCCGGCGTCACCTCTTCCGTGCACCCGTACGACGGCCGTCCCGCCATCCGCGTCAGGTGGTCCTCGCCGTCCCCGTGCCTTTCTCCGCGTCCAGCGCGTACACGCACCGGTCCTTGCTGCACGCGTACACGACCCCGTCCTTCACGACCGGGGAGCCGGTGATCTCGCCGCCCGTCGCGAGCTTCCAGCGAAGGCGGCCGTCGTCGGCCTTGAGCGTGTAGAGCAGATGGTCCGTCGAGCCGAAGTGGATACGGCCCTCCGCCACCGCCGGGGCGCCGACGATGTCGCCGCCCGCCTGGAAGCGCCACTTGGGCGTGCCGGTGACCGCGTCGAGGGTGTAGAGCCCCTTGCCGCTGCCCACGTGGACGTGACCGCCGGCCACCAGCACCGAGTCGACGGAGGACCGGGCCTCGGTGGCGATGCGCCAGCGGTCGCGGCCGTCGGTGGCGTCGAGGGCGTAGACCGTGCCGAGGTAGTCGGCGAGGTACACGCCGCCGCCGGTGACCGCGGGGCCGGGGACGAAGGTGGGCGGGCAGAGGAAGACGGCCGGGGCCTCGAAGTGCCAGCGGACGTGGCCGCTCGCCGCGTCGAGCGCGAGGACCCGGGTGCCCGCGCAGACGTAGACGTGGCCGTCGTGCGCCTGGGCCACCCGGACCGGTACGCCGCCGCAGGAGGCCGCGTCGCCGATGGGGTACGACCAGCGCTCGTCGCCGGTGCGGGCGTCCAGGGCGCGCAGGCGGGCGTCGTGCCAGAGGTAGACCGTGCCCTCGTGCAGGGTGGGCCCGGCCTCCGGAGACTCGAAGTCGGTCTGGCAGCCGGTGAGCTCCCACAGCTTCTGGCCGCCGGAGGCCTCCCAGGCCTGGACGCCGCCGCCGCGCGTCCCGGTGATCACGGTGCCCCGGTCGGCCTTGAGGGAGTACACCCAGGCGTCCGTGGACAGCCGCCACAGGTCGCCGCCCTCACGGGCGTCGAGGGCGAACAGGGTGGGTCCGTCGGAGGCGTGGATACGGCCGTCCGCGACCGCCATCGACCAGGCCACGTCCCGCGTCTTGAAGCGCCGGCGGCCGGTCGCCACATCCAGGGCGTGGACCTCGAAGGAGGTGACGTAGACGAGGTCGCCGGCGACGGAGGGGGTGCCCCAGACGTCGTTCGACATGCGGAAGCGCCAGGGGCGCCAGCCGGCCGCGGTCTCGGCGGGCGCGGGAGGCGCGGACGGTACGGCAGGGCCTACGGCAGGGTCTGTGCCGTTGACGCCGGGGCGGGGTTTGGACCAGGAGGCGACCAGGCCGGCCTCCGGAGGGGGCGCCTTGACGGCTGCGGCGCGGGCGTCGGCGACGCGCGGGCCGGGCCCGATGGGCACCTGGGCGCCGGCGAGGCGCACGGGGCCGGTGTCGGGGGCACCGACGGAGACCGGCGACACGGGAGACGGGACCACGGGGTCGCGGGACGGCGGGGGCGGGACGGGAGCGACCCGGCCGCCTCCGCTTCGTCCGCCGCTCTGTGTCTGCTTCACCGGCGGCCGTCCGCCGCGACGCGCCTCGATCAGGCCCACCGCCCGCTCGGGCAGCCACGCCGACGCCGTGCCGCTGTCGTCCGACCCTGAGCCGAACAGGTGAGGCGCCAGCTGGGACTGGAGGTCGGCCGGGTTGGGCCGGGCCGTGGCCTCCATCTGCATACAGGACTCGATGAGAGGGCGCAGTTCGTCCGGGAGGCCTTCGAGGTCCGGGCCCTCACGGAGCAGCATGAAGACGGTCTCGACGGGGTTGGCGCCGTGGAAGGGCGGGTGGCCGGTGGCGGCGAAGACCAGCATGGAGCCGAGCGAGAAGACGTCACTGGCGCCCGTGACGCTGCGGGAGTCCTTCGCCTGCTCGGGGGACATGTAGGCGGGGGTGCCCACGGCGACGTTCGTCATCGTCAAACGTGTGTTCGATACGCCGGACGCGATACCGAAGTCGATGACCCTCGGGCCGTCCTCGACCACCAGCACGTTCGAGGGCTTCAGGTCACGGTGCACCAGCCCGGCGCCGTGGATCGACTGCAGCGCCTCCGCGACACCCGCCGCCAGCCAGCGCACCGCCTGGGCCGGCATCGGCCCGCACTCGTTCACTATCTCCTCGAGCGAGGGCGCGGGAACGTAAGCGGTGGCCAGCCACGGCACCGCCGCCCGCGGATCGGCGTCGACCACGGCCGCCGTGTAGAAGCCGGACACCGCCCGGGCCGCCTCCACCTCGCGCGTGAAGCGGACGCGGAAGAGCTGGTCCTCGGCGAGCTCCGTACGGACCGTCTTGATCGCCACGCGCCGGCCGGAAGCCGAGCGCGCGAGATAGACCAGCCCCATGCCGCCGGCACCCAGCCGTCCCAGCACCTCGAACGGCCCGATGCGCCGCGGATCGTGCTGCGTCAGCTGATCCACCACTTGCCTGCCACCTCCCCGTACGGGTCACGTCATTCCACATATGTACGCGACCCCGTGCAGCGTCTCACCACCGCACCGCCCTGGCGGCACGCACCCCGATTCTTCCTGGCCGGGGCGCTGGTTGCGAACCCGGAAACAAATGGGGTGTCTCACATCAAAGCAGCATCCCCCATCGCGTCGGCGGTGCGCTCCCCCGCTTCGGCAATGTGCCCGGCGCTTCGGCTAGCGCTCCAGCAGCGCGAATGACGCCCCCTGATTGTCGGTGACCACGGCCACCCGCCCGTACGAAGTCTCGAAGGGCGGTGCCTGGACGCGTCCGCCCAGCCGGTTCACCGTCCCGAGGGCGGCCGCGCAGTCCGCCACACCGAAGTGGACGAGGAAGTGGGACGGCATCTCACTGGGGAAGACGTCGGAGACGGGCGCGCGGCCGAAGTCGGGGTGGGCGTCCGGCCCGAAGAGGGCGTCGTGGAAGAGGCCGCCGTAGAAGGTGTTGGCGGTCTCGGTGTCCCGGGTGTACAGCTCGGCCCAGACGAAGGTGCCCGGCTCGTGCCGCCTGCCGAAGCCGCGGTGCGTGCCCGGTTCCCAGAGGCCGAAGACGGCGCCCTCCGGGTCGGTGACCAGCGCGGCCGTGCCCAGGTCGCCGACCGGCAGGGGTGCGGTGACGACCTGCCCGCCGGCCGCCCAGACCCGGTCGGCGAGTCCTTCGACGTCCGGGGTGGCGAAGTAGACCGTCCAGACGGTGGGCAGCCGGCCGTCCGCCTTGCGGTCGAGCGCCGCGACGGGCTCGCCGTCCCGCAGGGCTCGTGTGGAGCCGCCGTACGACTCCTCGAAGGTCCACCCGAAGAGTTCACCGTAGAACCGCTTGCCCGCCTCGACGTCGGGGAGCTGTGCGTCCACCCAGCAGGGGACGCCCTCTCCGTAGACGTCCTCTCCGTACCCGGATGCCCTGTTTTCGGCCATGCCGCCAAAGTAACGGCGTCTCCCGCACCCCGCAGACCAGGCACACCCGCCCCGTCCTGCCCGTGCACCCCATTTGCAGTCGGCCGAATCGCGCTCCGATCACCCCTCGGTAAGCTGACGGCATGACAGGACAAGTGCGTACCGTCGACGGCCGCGTGGCCGGTCGGCGTGGGCAGGCGACCCGGCAGAAGCTGCTCGACTGCCTCAGCGAGATGCTCAGCTCCTCCCCTTACCGGGACGTCAAAGTCATCGATGTCGCCCGGAAGGCGGGGACTTCACCCGCGACCTTCTACCAGTACTTTCCGGACGTCGAAGGCGCCGTCCTGGAGATCGCCGAGCAAATGGCCGCCGAGGGCGCCGAGTTGACCGAGTTGGTCGCCGGCCGCTCCTGGGTCGGCAAGGCCGGCTGGCAGACCGCCCAGGAACTCGTCGACGGCTTCCTGGAGTTCTGGCGCCGCAACGACGCGATCCTCAGGGTCGTCGACCTCGGGGCCGCCGAGGGCGACAAGCGGTTCTACAAGCTCCGTATGAAGATCCTGAACTCCGTGAACAATTCCCTGTCCGACGCGGTGGCCGAACTGCAGTCCAAGGGCAGGGTCGACAAGGACGTGAACCCCGCGGCGGTGGCGGGTTCGATCGTCGCGATGCTCGCGGCCGTCGCCTCGCACCAGAAGGGGTTCCAGACGTGGGGCGTGAAGCAGGCTGAACTCAAGCCGAACCTCGCGCTGTTGGTACACCTGGGCGTGACCGGCAAGAAGCCGACCAAGTAATCGACCAGACATTTGGCCAGGTAATTCCGGCTCCAAGTCCTGTCTGACAGGCGGTGGTTCACCCGTGTGAACCACCGCCTGCCGCTATGCCGGCAACGGCCGGTCCTTCACCACGTGCTTCATCACCAGCGTGGACGTCAGCCGCTGCACGCCCGGCAGCGTGGCGAGCCGCTCGTCGTACAGCCGCTGGAAGGCGGCGAGATCGGCGGTGGCCACCCGCAGCAGATAGTCGGGCTCCCCGAACAGCCGCTGCGCCTCCAGCACATGCTCGACCTCGCCGATCGCCCTCTCGAACTCGGCGACCGTGTCCCGGTCCTCCTGCCGCATCGACACGAAGACCAGCGCCTCGAAGGTCAGCCCGACGGCCGTCGGGTCCACGACGGCCCGGTAGCCGCTGATCGCCCCCGACCGCTCCAGCTCGCGCAGCCGCCGGTGACACGGCGAGACGCTCAGCCGCACCCGCGCGGCCAGCTCGGTCACGGTCAACCGCCCATCCTGTTGCAGCTCGGCAAGAATTTTCCGGTCCACGTCGTCCATGGAGAAGATTCTTCCTCCATAACGCGGATCATGGGCAAACTTCGGGAACACTTTCGCGCCAATCGCGCCTAATGTCCCCACCATGGACTCGGGAACCCTCATCTCCTTCCTCGCCGTCGACCTGCTGCTGGTGTGCGTGCCGGGCGCCGACTGGGCGTACGCGATCTCGGCGGGCCTCAGGGACAGGTCGCCGGTGGCGGCGGTCGCAGGCCTGGTCGCCGGGTACGCCCTGCACACGGTGCTGGCGGTGGCCGGGACGGCGGTGCTGGTGGCGCGCTCACAGGGGCTGCTCACCGCGCTGACGGCGGCCGGGGCCGCGTATCTGGTGTGGCTGGGGTGGGGGGTGCTGCGCCGGCCGGGCACCCCGGGAGCGGCGGCCCCCGTCGGGGAGACGACCACCGCCCGCGTCTTCCTGCGCGGCGCCACGATCAGCGGCCTCAACCCCAAGGGGCTGCTGCTCTACCTCTCCGTCCTGCCGCAGTTCCTGGTCACCGGCGGCGCGCACCTGCCCGTGGCCGCGCAGACCGCCGTACTCGGCCTGCTCCACATGGCGTGCTGCGCCGCCGTCTACCTGACGGTCGGCCTCGCGGCCCGCGCGGTCCTCGGCGCCCGCCCGGCGGCGGCCCGCGCGGTCACCCGGACCTCTGGGGCGGCGATGCTGGGGATCGGCGCGTTTCTGCTGGTCCAGCGGCTGGCGACGCTCTGAGACTCACCTCCGAGGCATCCCTCCGAGCATCCCTCCGAGGCTTTCCTCCGAGGCATCCCTCAGAGCCTTTCCTCCGATGCGTCCCTCGGGTGCATCCCTCCGAGCTCAGCTTCGTACGATCCTGAAGAGCCGTATCTCGCGCTCCACCCGCGCCTGGTACGTCGCGTACGGCGGCCAGAACGCCAGCACCGCCTTCCAGGCAGCCGCCCGTTCCTCCCCTGCCAGCAGCCGGGCCGTGACGGGGACGTCCTGCCCCTTC
This sequence comes from Streptomyces sp. MMG1533, assembly GCF_001279775.1. Classification (GTDB taxonomy): domain Bacteria; phylum Actinomycetota; class Actinomycetes; order Streptomycetales; family Streptomycetaceae; genus Streptomyces. The sequence goes on from NZ_LGDG01000003.1 coordinate 59,726, forward strand.
CAGCTGACCGTGGCGTCCGGGTGGGCGAGGAGGTTGGCGGTCCAGGCGGGGTGGCCGGTCCGGCCGAAGTTGGAGCCGATCAGGATCCAGCTCCCGCCGCCCGCCTCCGGCATGCAGGCCAGCGGCGTACGCCGGGCCAGGCCGCTTCTCGCCCCGGTCGAGGTGAGGATCACGCCCGGCAGGAGCTGGGCGCTGAGCAGGAACCTTCCGCGGGTCAGCCGGTGCACGGCACGGTCGAGCGCGGGGATGACATGGGGTGCGACCTTGGCGAAACCCCGCGTCGACGACACCTTCTGGACCACTCGCTCGCCGATCACACCGTCACCTCCGTGCTCTCGAAAAGTTGTGCCTCGCCGGCGGCGTGTGCCCGTAGCCGGTGCACCGGCCCGAAGAGCAGCTCGTCGCCACAGGCGCGCTTGAAGTACAGGTGCGCCTCGTGCTCCCAGGTGAAACCGATGCCGCCGTGCAGCTGGATCCCCTCGGCGGCGGCTGAGCGCAGGGCCTCCAGCGCCTGTGCGAGGGCCAGAGCGCCGACCCCGTCTCCGTGCGCGGCGGCCCAGGCCGCGTAGTACGCCGCCGAGCGCGCCGCCTGCACCTGTACGTACACCTCGGCCAGCCGGTGCTTCACCGCCTGGAAGGACCCGATCGGCCGCCCGAACTGCTCGCGCTGCCGCACGTACTCGACGGTCAGCCCCAGCACCTGGTCGGCGGCCCCGACGGCCTCGCCCGCAAGGACGGCGGCGGCACCGTCGCCGAGGGCGGCGAGAGCGGCGAGCACGTCCGCCCCCTCGTCGCCCAGCAACTCGGCTTCCACGTCGCGCAGCTGGACGCGCGCCTGCGGCCGGGTCGCGTCGAGGGCGGTCTGCCGTATCCGCACGAGCCCGTCCGCGTCCCCGCGCACGAGGAAGAGCAGCGTCCGTGAGCGCGCGAACCCGCCCGCGTGCGCGGCGACCAGCAGCAGCCGCGCGCTGTGCCCGTCGAGCACCTGGTCGGCCTGTCCGTACAGCCGCCAGCCGTCCCCCGCCCGCCTGGCCTGTACGCCCCCCGCCCGGCCGCCGCCCGCCCAGTCGCCGGCGTTGTCGCCGGTGAGGGCGAGGGCGGTGGCGAGGTGGGTGCCGGGGACGGCGAGGGCGGCGGTGAGGGAGCCGTCGGCGATCCGCGGGAGCAGCTCGGCCCGCTGGGCGTCCGTGCCGAGGGCGAGCAGGAGCGGGGCGACGAGGGCGGCGGTGGCGAGCAGGGGCGAGGGGGCGAGGAAGCGGCCCGTCTCCTCGCAGGCGAGGGCGAGCTCGGTCACCGAGCAGCCGACACCGCCGTACGTCTCGGGGAGGGCGAGCCCGGGCAGCCCGAGGTGCTCGGCGAGGGCGGTCCACAGGGCGGGGTCGTGTCCGGCCGGGGTGTCGACGGCGGCCCGCAGCTCGGCGGGCCCACAGCGCTTGCGCAGCAACTCCCGGAGGGTACGGCGGATCTCGTCCTGCTCGGCGGTGAAGCCGGCGTCCATGGGCGCCCCCGATCTCCAGATCTGACGGTCCGTCATATTAGGGCGGCGCGGGCGGGATGCCCAGCCCTGTGACACCTGCCGCGCGGAGCCGTATCTGATGTACCGTCAGATTCATGAGGACCGGCTCCCGGAAAGTCGCGATCGTCGGCGTCTCCCTCTCCGACTGCGGCCGCGTGGACGACGCGACCCCGTACACCCTGCACGCCCAGGCGGCCCGCCGCGCCCTCTCCGACGCGGGGCTCGGCAGGGAGGTGGTCGACGGCTTCGCCTCGGCCGGCACCGGGACCCTCGCCCCCGTGGAGGTCGCCGAGTACCTGGGCCTGCGTCCCACCTGGGTCGACTCGACGTCGGTGGGCGGCTCGACGTGGGAGGTCATGGCGGCGCACGCGGCGGACGCGATCGCCGCCGGTCACGCGAACGCGGTGTTGCTGGTCTACGGCTCGACGGCCCGCGCGGACATCAAGGCGGGACGCAGGACCGGGAACCTCTCCTTCGGGTCCCGTGGCCCGCTCCAGTTCGAGGTGCAATACGGCCACACGCTGATCGCCAAGTACGCCATGGCGGCCCGCCGTCACATGATCGAACACGGCACGAGGATCGAGCAGTTGGCGGAGGTGGCGGTCCAGGCACGCGCCAACGCCGCCCTGAACCCCGAGGCGATGTTCCGCGACCCCATCACGGTCGACGACGTCCTGTCCGGCCCGGTGATCGCGGACCCCTTCACCAAACTCCACTGCTGCCTACGGTCCGACGGCGGGGCGGCGGTGCTGCTCGCGGCCGAGGAGTACGTACCCGACTGCCGTACCCGGCCGGTGTGGATCCTCGGCACCGGCGAGCACGTCTCGCACTCCGCGATGTCCGAGTGGCCCGACTTCACGGTGTCCCCGGCGGCGGTGAGCGGACGGATCGCTTTCGAACGGGCGGGAGTCCGGCCCGACGAGATCGACTTCGCCGAGATCTACGACGCCTTCACCTACATGACGTTGGTGACGCTGGAGGACCTCGGATTCTGCGGGAAGGGCGAGGGCGGGGCGTTCGTGGAGAAGGGGCGGCTGAAGGTCGAGGGCGGGGAGCTGCCGGTGAACACGGACGGAGGCGGGCTGTCGGCCCAGCATCCCGGAATGCGGGGGCTGTTCCTGCTGGTGGAGGCGGTGCGGCAGTTGCGGGGGGAGGGGAGCGCGCGGCAAGTGCGGGACTCCCGTGGGCAGTTGCCTCGACTGGGGGTGGCCTCAGGGACGGGGGGCTGGTTCTGTTCCTCGGGGACGGTGGTGCTGGGGCGGGACTGAGGGGCTGAGGGCTGAGGGACGAGGGGCTGAACGGCAAGGGACTGAGGGGCGAGGGACTGAGGGGCGAGGAACGAGCGGCTACTCCTGCGGCGGCAGCACCAGGATCCGGCCCTCGGCGGTTCCGACCAGTACGTCTCCGTTCGGGGCGACGGTCACACACAGCGGGGTGTAGGGGGGATGGCCGAAGACGATGTGCTTCCTCTGGATCACCGTTCCGTCCTGCGCGTTCAGAGTGATCAGTTCCCGTCGGGCCGTCACGACGTGGAGGAACCCCGAGTCGGCGTCCAACCCGGTCACCTCCGATCCCACGTCGAAGTCCCAGACCACCCGACCCGTGGGGAAGGCGCGACGCTGCACCCTGCGCTCGCGTCTGCTGATCTCGTGGAGGGAAATGAGGCCCGGACCGAGGTCGTCGTCGACGAACACGGCATGCCATCCGGTCCGGGCCACCGACATCCACCCTCCGGTGAACGGCTGTTCGATCCGGGCGAGAGCCATGACCGGGCTGCGGAACGACCGCGCGCGGATCGCCGACCTCGGGAAAGGGATCGTCCGGTATCAGCCGCACGCGGTCACTCGTCGGCCCGTTGACCTGCTCCGGCTTGGAGATCAACGTACTGCCTCCCTGAGACTCGACGAGGACCAGATTGCGGCCTTCCTCCGTACTCATCAATGGCATCTACGTCGGCGTACCGCCGCCGGAGGGGAACACCGACCTCCTCCGCCGGTGTTGTGGTGCACGGGAGGTCGGTGAGTTCGTGGACGCGGAGCAGCTGCACGGCGTACTGATGGCGCAGTTCCGCCGGACACCCGGCTGACGTCCGAGCCGCTGGAGGAGACCGTATGGCCCTGACCCGCGAAGAGCGTGAGAAGTTCCTGGCCGAGCCGCATGTCGCCGCACTCGCGGTCGACGCGGGAGCGGGGCGCGCCCCGCTGACCGTGCCGATCTGGTACCAGTACGAGTCCGACGGCACCGTGTGGATCATGACGGGCCTGGACTCCCGCAAGAACGAACTGATCGGCGCGGCGGGCCGGTTCACGCTGATGATCGACCGGCTCGAACCCACCATTCGGTACGTGTCGGTCGAGGGACCGGTCGTCGACACGGCCCCCGCCACCATCGAGCAGCTCCGGGAGATCTCCGCGCGCTACCTCCCGGCCGACAAGGTGGACGGGTACGTCGACACCGCCTGGAAGGAGCACGGCGAGCAGGTCGTGATCCGGATGCGGCCCGAACGGTGGGTGTCGTCGGACCTCGGTACGGTCTGAGGCGCGGGGCACGTGACAATCGGGGCATGGGAACCGATCTTCACGAGCTGCTGAGGTCACTGCGGGTGTGGGACCCGGAGGTCACCGCGCTGCCGCCCTTCGACCCGGCCTCCGCCCCCGACGCCCCCCTGCCCCTCTTCACCACGTGGTTCGCCGAGGCGGTGGCCGCCGGGCAGAGCGAGCCGCACACCATGTCCCTCGCGACGTCGGACGAAGAGGGCCGGCCGGACGTACGGACCGTGATGCTGCACGGCGCCGACGCGGACGGCTGGTCCTTCGCAAGCCATGTCTCCAGCCGCAAGGGCCGACAGCTGACCGCCCGCCCGTACGCCGCCCTCGGCTTCTACTGGCCGGTCCTGGGCCGTCAGGTGCGGGTCCGGGGACCGGTCACGGCCGCGGCGTCCGCGGAAGGGCAGGCTGATCTGCATGCCCGCTCGACGGGCGCGCTGGCGGCCGCCCTCACCGGGCGGCAGAGCGAGCCCCTCGACTCCCTCGACGAACTGGCCCGCGTCTCGGAGGCCGCCTGGGACCGGGCGCAGCAGGATCCCGACGCCCCGGTCCCGACGTGGACCCTGTACCGCCTCCGGCCGGACGAGGTGGAGTTCTTCCAGGGGGACGCGCGACGGCGGCACGTGCGGCTCCGTTACCTGCGTGGAGCGGATGCCTGGGCGAGGGAACTGCTCTGGCCCTGACGGGCCTGTGCCGGTAACCGACCGAGGGCTACACCTCTGGCTCCGGGTCCGTCGCCAGTCGCGCATGCAGGTGCAGGTCCCGGAAGGCGTCGTGGCGGCCCGCCTCGAACATCGCGCCCCGCAGCGTGCCCTCGTAGCGGAACCCGCATCGCTCGGCGACCCGGCAGGAGGCGTCGTGGCCGAGGGCGTGGCCGAGTTCGAGGCGGTGGAGGCCGAGGCCGGTGAAGGCCCAGTGGGCGGCGAGGGCGAGGGCGCGGGTGGCGACGTGGCGGCCGCGGGCCTCGGGGAGGACCCAGTAGCCGACGCGGGCGAGGCGCAGGACGTGGTCGATCCCGTTGACGCCGACGTGGCCCAGGGTCGTACCGGTGTCGGCGTCCGTCACGCAGTACGACGCCGAGGTTCCCTCCACCGCCTGAACGGCCTTGGAGCGCAGCGACTCGCGGGCGCCCACGAGGTCGGTGACCGGCCTGAGCGGTGTGTTCCAGCGCCGGAACTCCGGTTCCGTCGTGCCGCGCAGCCAGGTCGCGACGTCGGCGTCGGACCTGGGGTCCCAGGGCCGCAGGCGTATGCCGGGGGCGTGCAGATCGGGGAGGGGACGGGCGAGGTGCTGGTCGTCGACGTGGCTCATCAGGCCATTGAAGCCGCTCGGCCTCGCCGACCGAAGCCGTTCCGGCCTCACCCGGGCGGCCGGAACACCGGCATCCCTTCCCGGAAGGCGACCTCCAGCTCCATCCCGGCCCGCAGCCGGTCTTCCCCGCACTCCACGACCTCCGTCATCATCCGCGGCCCCTCGGCGAGGTCGACGACCGCGGCGACGTACGGAGTGCGCCCGGCGAAGGGCGGCAGGTCGTTGCGGTGGACGACGGACCAGGTGTAGAGCGCGGCCCGACCGCTCGCCGGCTCCCAGCTCACGTCCTCGCTCCAGCAGTGCGGGCAGAACTCGCGCGGGTAGTGGTGGGGCCGCCCGCACGCCCCGCAGCGCCGGATCAGCAGCCGCCCCTGCGCCGCAGCGTCCCAGTACGTCCGGGTGAAGGCGTCCGCCTCGGGGAGGTCGAAGCGCGCACTCACGGGAAGAGACCCAGCGCGCTGTCCAGCGACCACGTCTGCCAGGACATCCCGAACAACGCCCCCACCGAGATCAGCGCCATCATCGAGTTCTGCCCCTGCTCGGCCCAGTCGTGGATCATCAGCACGAGGTAGAGCAGGTTGAGCAGCAGCCCGCCGACCAGGGCGACCGGGGTCAGGAACCCGAGGACCAGGCCGAGGCCGAGGGCGAGTTCCGCGTACACGACGACGTACGCCATGGTCCTCGGGTACGGCGTGACGACGACGTCGAAGCCGCTGCGCACCGCGTTCCAGCGATGCTTGGCCGCCACGTCCGCGGCCCAGGCGATCCCGGCGCCCTCGAACCAGGTCTTCTTGTCCTTGTGCCGCCAGCTCTCCAGCCACCACAGCCCGAGCCCTATGCGCAGCACGGCCAGCCACTGCGCACCGGTGAGCCAGATCGTGTCCATGGATCTGACGGTACGTCAGATACCGACCTCCGGGAACCCCGCGTCACATGAGAGGAACCTGTGCACTCGCCAAGAAGCTGTGGGTCCTCGATGAATCGGCCGGAATTGTTGGCAATATTGTTGGCGCTTGAATACGTTCGCTGACGCAAGCACCGAATGCGGCCGAGGAGTCCAGATCGTGAAGCACAGGGCAGTGAAGCGCAGGAACGTAGTCATGGCGATCGGCGCCACCGCCGGGGTCGCCGCGGTCGGCGGGATCGCGCTCAGCGCCCAGGCCGCCGACGGGGCCGACAGCTCGTCCTCCTCGGACGCCCTGGCCTTCGACCCCGACGGCTACACCGAGCTGACGACGACGGTCACCGACACCGACGGCGACGACAAGGAGGTGGTCTACCACTTCTGGAAGGCCATCACCTACGTCGCCAACCCGGTGGACGAGGACTACCAGAGCCTGAACGTCAGCGTCCCGGTCAAGATCGACGGCGAGGCCGTGGACGCGAGCGACGCGCCCATCCTGTTCGCCAACTCCGTCGGCGGGTACATGCCGTCCTCCGTGGCGGACGCCACCGGCATCGGCGGCGGGGGCATGTCCGGGGGCGGCGGCATGCCCAGTGGCGCGCCTTCCGGCAGCGCCGCGCCCAGCCCCTCGGCCTCCAACGCCAATGGCAACACCAACGGCACGGGCGGCGCCCTGTCCACCAACCAGCTCCTGGCGCTGGCCGCCGGATACGTCGTCGTCGAGCCCGGCGCCCGCGGCCGCACCCTGAAGAACGCCGACGGCGAGTACTACGGCACCGCTCCGGCCGCCATCGTCGACCTCAAGGCCGCAGTCCGGTACGTCCGCTTCAACAAGGGCCGCATCCCCGGCAACACCGACCGGATCGTCTCCGCGGGCACCAGCGCAGGCGGCGCCCTGTCGTCGCTGCTCGGCGCCTCCGGCGACAGCAAGATCTACGCCAAGTACCTCAAGGAACTCGGAGCGGCCGACGCCTCCGACGCCATCTTCGCGACCGGTGCCTGGTGCCCGATCACCGACCTGGAGCACGCCGACGGCGCCTACGAGTGGAACTGGGGCACCAACGACCTCAGCACCGGCGAGCAGGTCGACCAGACGGTCTCCAAGGAGCTGCGGTCCCAGTTCGCCGAGTACCAGGCCACCCTGAAGCTGCGCGGCCTGAACGGGTTCGGCACCCTCACGGCCCGCAACTACGACGAGTACCTGGTCAAGCAGTACCTGGAGCCGTCGGCGACCACGTACTTGAAGAGCCTGTCGGACTCAGACCGCGAGACCTACCTCGCCGCAAACACCTTCATCACCTGGTCCGGCGGCAAGGCCACCTTCACCTGGGCCGACTTCCTCACCCACGTCGGTGCCCGCAAGAAGACCACCCCGGCCTTCGACGCCTTCGACCTGTCGACGGGCGAGAACAACGAGTTCGGCAAGGGCACCACCGAGACCCGCCACTTCACGGCGTACGGCCTGAAGAACGACACCACCGGCCTCACCGCCAAGCGTCTCGACAGCGACATACCCGAGATGCTGAACCTGATGAACCCGATGTACCACCTCGGGCAGAAGAACCCCGGTCGCTCCAAGCACTGGTGGATTCGCCTCGGCACGGAGGACAGCGACACCTCGCTGACCGTGTCCGCCAACATCGCCGCCGCCGCGGCCGGACTCGGCGACGACGTCAACCACCTCTACTACTGGGACCAGGGCCACGGCGCGAACACCGACCCGGGCGACTTCATCCAGTGGATCGCCAAGGTGACGGGCTACAAGAAGAAGTAGCCCCGGACCCCTCTCCCCCCGACCGCGGCCCAGGTTTCCCGTCAAGACTCCGGCCGCCGCCCCACGGCGCCGAGCCCCTCCGCACCATGCGGGCTCGGCGCCGTGGCCTTTCCGGTGCCGGTACCGCTTGCCCGTACCGCTTGTGGGTCCCGCTGGCCGGTACCGCTTGTCGTGTCCCTTGCCGGTATGCGGTGTCGGTCTCCGATGCCGGTATCGCACCCCGTCACCACAACCAGGCGCCCTACGTCACAGGTCCCACCCACTCCTCCTACAGCCGTGATCAATCCGCAACCAATTCCGGTCTTGACCGAGACCCATCAACCCAGGGTGTGATTACGCTCGCGCACATGGCCGACTCCACAGCGCCCTCCCCCGCCTCCGCGAGCCCCGCGGAGCCGAACCACACAGACCGCCCCGTGTACGTCATCGGCGGCGGACCGGGCGGACTCGCCGCCGCGTACGCGCTGCGCGCCCAGGGCCTGCGTGCCGTCGTGCTGGAGAAGTCCGACCGCGTCGGGGCGTCCTGGCGGCGCCACTACGACCGGCTGCACCTGCACACCACCCGCCGCCTCTCGGGCCTGCCGGGGCTGGCGATGCCGCGCCGGTTCGGGCGCTGGGTCTCCCGGGACGACGTGGTGCGGTACCTGGAGAAGTACGCCGAGTACCACGAGCTGGAGATCGTCACCGGCGTCGAGGTCTCCCGGATCGAGCGCTCCCCCGACGGCACCGGCTGGCTGCTGCACGCCACCGGCGGCCGGGAGCTGACCGGCGCCGCGGTGATCGTCGCCACCGGCTACAACCACACGCCCCACGTGCCCGACTGGCCGGGGCGCGACACGTACACCGGCGAGCTCCTGCACGCCGGCGAGTACCGCAATCCCGAGCCCTACGCCGGCCGTGACGTCCTCGTCGTCGGGGTCGGCAACACCGGCGCCGAGATCGCCGTCGACCTGGTGGAGGGCGGCGCCTCGCGGGTACGGCTGTCCGTCCGCACCGTCCCGCACATCGTCCGCCGCTCGACGGCCGGCTGGGCCGCCCAGTACACGGGCGTGCTCGTACGGCGCCTGCCGGTGTCCCTCGTCGACCGGCTCGCGGGGCCGATGGCCAAGCTCAGCGTGCCCGACCTCTCCGCGCACGGACTGCCCCGCCCCGACACCGGCCTCTACACCCGCGTCAACGAGGGCTCGATCCCGGTGCAGGACGTCGGCCTGATCGACGCGGTCCGCAAGGGCACGGTCGAGGTCGTGGCCGCCGTCGAGGGCTTCGACGACGGCAAGGTCGTCCTCGCCGACGGCACCCGCGTCGAGCCGGACGCGGTGATCGCGGCCACCGGTTACGCCCGCGCCCTGGAGGGCCTGGTCGGCCACCTCGACGTGCTGGACGCCCGCGGCAGGCCGGTCGTGCACGGCGCCCGCTGCCCCGACAATGCCCCCGGCCTCTTCTTCAGCGGCTTCACCAACCCCATCAGCGGCATGTTCCGCGAACTGGCCATCGACGCGGAGAAGATCGCGAAGGCGGTCGCCAAGGACGGGTCGCGGCAGGTGTCCCGTCTCCCAGTGACGTAGAAGACGTCAACTCGCTTACGTACAGCTCCTGTTGCGTTTGGGTCAGATGCGACGCGAGTACGCACCGGGAGCGCTGTTTCACGCCACGCACGTGACCAGAATGTGAGCCCTGCTCACTTTCCGGCTCCACCCACCTCTCGCTACGACGGAGGATGCACGTGGCACGTGAAAGAAAGCTCTCCCGCCGCACCCTGCTGGGCGGCGCCGCCGCGGCCGCCGGTGCGGTCACCCTCACCACCACCGCCGCCGGCACGGCGTCCGCGGCAACCCGGGATGTGGACGTCGCCGTCGTCGGCGGCGGCCTCGCCGGGCTCACCGCGGCCCGTGACCTGGTCGCGGCCGGACGGACGGTGGCCGTCCTGGAGGCCCGCGACCGCGTCGGCGGCCGGGTGGTCAACCTGCCGCTGGGCAACGGCCGAGTCACCGAAGGCGGCGGCGAGTTCATCGGCCCCACCCAGGACCGCATCAAGGCGCTCGCCGACTCCCTGGGCGTGGCGACCTTCCCCACCTACAACACCGGCAAGAACCTCCTCCACAAGGACGGCAGGAACACGGCCTACGCCACCGACGGACTGCTCGGCTCCGTCCCGCCCGTCGACGCGGCCGGTCTCGCCAACGCGGCGATCGTGCAGGCCTCGCTGGACGACATGGCGAAGCAGATACCGGTCGACGCGCCCTGGACCGCCGCGAAGGCCGAGGAGTGGGACCGGCAGACCTTCGAGACCTGGCTGCGCGCCAACGCCGTCGTCCCGTCCGCCAAGTTCCTCCTCGACGTGGCCTGCACATCGATCTTCTCGGCCGAACCTCGTGAGCTCTCCCTCCTGTTCGTCGTGTTCTACATCGCCGCCGCCGGCAACGCGTCGAACCCCGGCACCCTGGAACGCCTCACCGAGACCGCGAACGGCGCCCAGGAACTGCGCTTCGTCGGCGGCTCCCAGCTGGTGCCGATCAAGCTCGCCGCCACGCTGGGCGACCGGCTGGTGCTGAGCGCCCCGGTCCGCTCCATCGCGCGGTCCGGCAGCCGATACGTGGTGACCGCGGACGGTACGACGGTCACCGCCGACCGCGTCGTCGTCGCCCTGCCCCCGCCCCTCGCCGCCCGCATCTCGTACGACCCCCTCCTCCCCGCCGGCCGCGACCAGCTCACCCAGCGCCTGCCGATGGCCTCGGTCGGCAAGGCGATCGCCGTCTACGACACCCCCTTCTGGCGTGCCGACGGCCTCAACGGCCAGGTCGTCAGCGACACCGGAGTGGTCAGCTCGACCTTCGACAACTCCCCGCCCGACGCCTCGTACGGCGCGCTGATGGGCTTCATCGAGGCCGACGAGATGCGGGCGCTGGACACGGCCGGCGAGGCGGCGGTCAGGGCGGCCGTGCTGAAGGACTACGTGACGTACTTCGGCGAGAAAGCCGCCTCCCCTTCCTCCTTCGTCCTGCAACGCTGGAACAACGAGGCCTACACCCGCGGCGGCCCCGTCTCCATCGCCGCGCCCGGCGTCCTGACCCAGTACGGCCCGGCCCTGCGCGAGCCGGTGGGCGGGATCCACTGGGCCGGAACGGAGACCTCCACCTACTGGATGGGCTTCATGGACGGAGCCGTGCGGTCGGGCGAGCGGGTGGCGAGGGAGGTACTGGCGGCGCTGTAGGAGCCCTTCTCCATGAGTTCTCCGCCGGTCCGCCCGGCATCCTTTGCGTGCAGGACCGTTCCTGACGTCCCGTCAGTTCTGTAATCTGACACAGCGTCAGTTACTTGGCTGTCACACAGGAGCGGGCGGACCGATGCTTGGATCAACCCACGGCACCCTCACCACCGACTCCCGCGGAGCCCGGGTCATCGCCTGTGGCGAGCAACCCGGACCCGCCGTCCACGGCCGGCCCGCCGAGGTCGACGATCTCGACGTCAGCGGACGGCCGTTGTACTCAGCCGTACCCGATCTGGACCGCTTCTTCCGCCCCGAATCCGTCGCGGTGATCGGCGCCTCGGACGCGGAGGGCCGGCCCAACACCGGCGTCACCCGCCAACTGCTCGCCTGGTCCGAGCGCGTCGGGGCCCGACTGCATCCCGTGCACCCCACCCGCCCGGCCGTCTTCGGCATCCCCTGCTCCCCCTCCGTCGCCGACCTGCCCGCGCAGGTCGACCTCGCCGTGCTGCTGGTCGCCGACCCCCTTCCCGTGATCGAGGAACTCGCCGAGGCCAAGGTGAAGTTCGCGGTCGTCTTCGCCTCCGGGTTCGCGGAGACCGGCGAGGAGGGCGCCGCCGCGCAGGCCCGCCTCGCGGCTGCCGTCGGCCGGTCCGGGATACGGCTCCTGGGCCCCAACACCAACCTCAACGCCTTCGAGCACTTCCGCGACGACCTCGACGGGCCGGCGATCGCCCTGATCACCCAGTCCGGCCACCAGGGCCGCCCGGTTTTCGCCCTCCAGGAGCTCGGCATCCGGCTGTCCCACTGGGCGCCCACCGGCAACGAGGCCGATCTGGAGACCGCCGACTTCCTCTCCTACTTCGCCGAGCAGCCCGAGGTCGGTGCCATCGCCTGCTACGTGGAAGGGCTGAAGGACGGCCGCTCCTTCCTGCTCGCCGCCGACCGGGCCGCCCGGCGCGGAGTGCCGGTCGTGGCGGTCAAGGTGGGCCGCACCGAGACCGGCGCCCGCACGGCCGCCTCACACACCGGCAAGCTGACCGGCGCGGACACGGTGGTGGACGCGGCGATGCGGCAGTACGGCGTGATCCGCGTCGACGGTCTCGACGAACTGCAGGACACCGCCGCCCTGTTGGCCCGGGCCCGGCCGCCCCGCGCCGACGGCGTCGTCGTGTATTCGATCTCGGGCGGCACGGGAGCGCACGTCGCCGACCTGGCGACCGAGGCGGGACTGCGGCTGCCGGAACTGTCGGACGCCAGGCAGGCCGAGCTCCATCAGTGGATACCCGAGTACCTGAACGTGGCCAACCCCGTCGACAACGGCGGCCACCCGGTGGGCGACTGGCGCGGCCGGAAGATCATCGACGCGATCCTCGACGACCCGGAGGTGGGCGTCCTGATCTGCCCGATCACCGGGCCCTTCCCGCCACTCAGCGACAGGCTCGTCCAGGACCTGGTGGACGCGGCCGAGCGGACGGACAAGCTGGTGTGCGTGGTGTGGGGATCGCCGGTCGGCACCGAGCCGGCGTATCGCGAGGTCCTCCTCGACTCCTCCCGGGTGGCCACCTTCCGCACGGTCGCCAACTGCCTCACCGCCGTCCGCGCCCACCTCGACCACCACCGCTTCGTGACCGGCTACCGCTCCCCCTTCGACTCGGCGCCCCGCACCGCCTCGCCCTCCTTCCGCAAGGCGCGCGAGCTGATGCGACCAGGACAGCAGCTGAGCGAGCACGCGGCGAAACAGCTGCTGCGGGCATACGGAATCCGCGTACCGCGCGAGCAGTTGGTGACCAGCGCGGCGGCGGCCGTGCGCGCGGCCGGGCTGGTGGGCTACCCGGTGGTGATGAAGGCGTCCGGCGCGCGGATCGCCCACAAGACCGAACTCGGCCTGGTGAAGATCGGGCTGACCTCGGCCAGCCAGGTCCGGGACGCCTACCGGGAGTTGACGGACATCGCCCGCTACGAAGACGTCTCCCTGGACGGTGTGCTCGTCTGCCAGATGGTCGAGCGGGGCGTCGAGATGGTCGTCGGCCTCACGCACGACCAGCTCTTCGGGCCGACCGTGACCGTCGGGCTCGGCGGGGTGCTCGTCGAGGTGCTGCGGGACGTGGCCGTACGCGTGCCGCCCTTCGGCGAGAAGCAGGCGCGGGACATGTGCGACGAACTCCGGGGGCGGGCCCTCCTCGACGGGGTCCGGGGGCGCCCCCCGGCAGACCTCGACGCGCTCGTCGAAGTGGTCCTGCGCGTGCAGCGCATGGCGCTGGAACTCGGGGACCATCTCGCGGAACTCGACATCAACCCGCTGATGGTGCTGCCACAGGGGCAAGGGGCGGTGGCGCTGGACGCGCTGGTGGTGTGCGGCTGAAATGAACGCATCTGAGATGAGCATGCCTGTTTCCCCCCAAGAGCCCCAAAAATCCATTGAGTCATTGGTACAGCACGCCACTGACAATCAGGTCTGCCGCATCACGCTCAACCGTCCCGAGGCCCTCAACGCCATCACCCCTGACCAGCGCGAACGCATCATCCGGCTGTTGTCGGACGCCTCCGTCGACCCGGACGTACGGGCGGTCGTGATCACCGGAACCGGCCGTGGCTTCTGCGCGGGCGCGGATCTGCGCGGCGGACCGCCGGCGGACGACCGCGTCGCCGGTGACGTGGCCCGCACGATCCGCCTCGGCGCCCAGCGCCTCGTCGCCGCCGTCCTCGACTGCGAGAAGCCGGTGATCGCCGCCGTGAACGGCACGGCCGCCGGCCTCGGCGCTCATCTCGCGTTCGCCTGCGACCTCGTACTCGCCGCGGAGTCCGCCAGGTTCATCGAGGTGTTCGTACGACGCGGGCTCGTCCCCGACGGAGGCGGCGCGTATCTCCTCCCCCGCCTGCTCGGCCCGCAGCGCGCGAAGGAGCTGATGTTCTTCGGCGACGCGCTGACCGCGCCGGACGCGGAACGGCTCGGCCTGGTCAACCGGGTCGTTCCGGACGGGGAGTTGGACAAGACGGCCCGCGAGTGGGCCGAACGCCTGGCCACCGGCCCCACCCGCGCCCTCTCCCTCACCAAACAGCTGGTCAACGCCTCCCTGGACGGCGACCGCACGACCGCCTTCGCCGCGGAGGCCGCCGCACAGGAGATCAACATGACGACGGCGGATGCGCGGGAGGGGGTGCGGAGCTTCGTGGAGCGGCGAAACCCCGAGTACAAGGGCCGCTGACCCTTCCTATCTGACGCACCGTCAGCTTCAATGGTGGATGTGATGGGACACGCAGGAATGGCCGCCGCAGCCGTCCGCTACCTCAGGTCCGGGCCCCGCCCCGACCCCGTCGAGGCCTTGCCGCGCCCCGAGCTGCGGTGTGTCCGCGAGGACGAACGACTGCCGGTCGACCCGGCCGAGTTCCGGCGCGTGCTGGGGAACTTCGCGACCGGCGTCACCGTTGTCACCGCACCCGCCGCCGACATCGAGGCCGGCCCCGCCGGCTTCGCCTGCCAGTCCTTCTCCTCCCTCTCCCTCGACCCGCCCCTCGTCGCCTTCATGGTCGGCCGTACGTCCACCACCTGGCCCCGTATCGCCCGCGCCGGCGTCTTCTGCGTCAACGTCCTGAGCGCGGGCCAGGGCGACCTGTGCCGCGCCTTCGCGGTGAGCGGCGCGGACAAGTTCACCGGCGTCCGGTTCGACGCGGCACCCGTCACCGGCTCCCCACGTCTGACCGGCGCCCTGGCGTGGGTCGACTGTGCGATCCACGCGGTGCACACGGGCGGCGACCATCTGATCGTGGTGGGCCGGGTGGAGGCGCTCGGCACGGGCGACGCCGCCTCGGACGGCCCGCTGCTCTTCCACCGCGGCCGATTCGCCGGGCTCGACGACCCCCCGCCGGGGTGACCACGGGGGCGACGACCAGGGCGAGCACCGGGGCGACCACCGGGGCGACGACCGGCCGTCCCGGTGACACGACGGCTCCACGCAGCCTCAGCCGCCGCCTGACGGCCCCTCACCCACCCCCAGCCGCCAAAGTGACGTCACCTCCGCCGCCCGTACGGCATGCAGGGGATCGTCGGTGTCACGGGTGCGCGGGTGACGCGGCCGGGTGTCGAGCCGGTCCCGCACCCGCAGGCCCGCCGCCTCGATCGCGGCGAGCAGGTCGGCCCGGGTGCGCAGCCCGAGGCGTTCGGCCAGGTCGGACAGGATCAGCCAGCCCTCGCCCCCCGGTTCCAGGCGGCCGGCGAGGGAGGCGAGGAAGCCGTCCAGCATGCCGCCGCCCGCGTCGTGGACACCGAGGTCCAGGTCGGAGGCGGGCCGGGCGGGAATCCAGGGCGGGTTGCACACGACCAGATCGGCCCGCCCGTCGGGATACAGCGCGGGGCCGGTGATCCCGACCGTCTCCGTGAGCCCCAGCCGCCGTACGTTGTCACCGGCGCACGCCCGCGCCCGTGCGCTGACGTCCGTGGCAGTCAGTGCAGGGCTACGTCAGTGCAGGGCTACGTCGAGGCAGAGCCACGTCGAGGCAGAGCCACGTCGAGGCAGAGCGACGTCAGGACAGGGCGAGCGCCGCCGCGGGCGCCGGCCGCCGCCGGATCACCAGCGCCATCAGCGCCGCCGCCGCGCACAGCGCGCCCGAGGCGTACCAGACCATGTCGTACTCGCCGAAGACGTCACGGACGACGCCCCCGAGGAAGGCGACGAGCGCGGCGCCGACCTGGTGGGAGGCGAGGACCCAGCCGAAGACGATCGCGCTGTCGTCGCCGTACTGCTCGCGGCACAGGGCCACGGTGGGCGGGACGGTGGCGACCCAGTCGAGGCCGTAGAAGACGATGAAGAAGATCATCGGCGGGTGGACCGACGGGGCCAGCAGCATCGGGAGGAAGAGCAGCGAGATGCCCCTCAGCGCGTAGTACACCGCCAGCAGCCGGCGCGGGTCGAAGCGGTCGGTGAACCAGCCGGAGGCGATCGTGCCGACCACGTCGAACACGCCGATGACCGCGAGCAGCGAGGCCGCCGCCGTGACGGGCATGTGCTCGTCGTGGGCGGCGGGCACGAAGTGGGTCTGGATCAGGCCGTTGGTGGAGGCACCGCAGATCGCGAAGGTGCCGGCCAGCAGCCAGAAGGGGCCGGTGCGGGCCGCCTTGAAGAGGACGGTCACGGCCCTGCGCGCGGCACCGGTCACCGGGGGCGGCTTCGGTACGAACTCCTGCGCGCCGTACGGCTTCAGACCCACGTCGGCCGGGTGGTCGCGCAGCAGCAGCCACACGAAGGGGACGACCGCGAGGGCGGCCAACGCCACCGTGACGGCCGCCGGGCGCCAGGAGTGCGCCTCGACCATCCAGGACAGCACCGGCAGGAAGATCAGCTGGCCGGAGGCCGAGGCGGCGGTGAGGATGCCGGTGACCAGGCCGCGCCGTTCGGTGAACCAGCGGTTGGTGACCGTGGCGGCGAAGGCCAGCGCCATCGAGCCGGAGCCGAGGCCGACCAGCAGACCCCAGCACAGCAGCAGCTGCCAGGCCGCAGTCATCCACACGGTCAGGCCGGATCCGACCGCGATCACCGTCAGGGCCACGGCGACGACCCGGCGGATGCCGAAGCGGTCCATCAGCGCGGCCGCGAAGGGCGCGGTGAGCCCGTACAGCGCGAGGTTGACGGAGACCGCCGCGCCGATCGTGCCGCGCGACCAGTGGAACTCCTGGTTCAGCGGGTCGATGAGCAGCCCGGGCAGGGAACGGAAGGCGGCGGCGCCGATGATCGTCACGAAGGTGACGGCGGCGACGAACCAGGCACGGTGGATGCGGGTCGGCTTCTTTCCGGCGCGGGGGGCCTCTACTGCGGCTTCGGTTGTCTGGGTCACGTCATAGAGCTTCCGTTCCGGCGGCCCGCCGAACGAGTGGCCCGAAAGACAGCATTCGTTAGGATCGGGCCATGAGCCGTGAGCCGGATTTCCACCCCCACCGCGTCGTCGTGCTCGCCCTCGACGGCCTGCTCCCCTTCGAGCTGGGCATCCCGCACCGCATCTTCGGCCGCCCCAAGGACGCCGAGCGGCGGCACCTGTACGAGGTGATCACCTGCTCGATCCGCCCGCCCGGCCCGGTCGAGACCGACGCCGACTTCGCCATCCACGTCCCGCACGGCCCACAAGCCCTGGCCACCGCCGACACCGTGATCGTCCCGGCGTCGTACGAGCTCGGCCCGGTCTTCGAGCAGGGCGTGCTCACCGACGAACTGGCCGCCGCGCTCGCGCACATCCGCCCCGGCACCCGGCTCGCCTCCATCTGCACCGGCGTCTACGTCCTGGCTGCCGCCGGTCTCCTCGACGGCCGCCCCGCCACCACGCACTGGGCGGACGCCGAACGCCTCCAGCGCCTCTTCCCGCGGATCAAGGTCGACGCGGACGTCCTGTTCATCGACGACGGCGACGTCCTGACCTCGGCCGGCGTCGCGGCCGGCATCGACCTGTGCCTGCACATGGTGCGCCGCGACCACGGCACGGCGATCGCCAACGAGGTGGCCCGCCGTACGGTCGTACCGCCGCATCGCGACGGCGGACAGGCGCAGTACATCCACCGCCCCGTGCCCGACCCGCAGCTCGCGACCACGACCGCCGCCCGCGCCTGGGCGCTGGGCCGCCTCCACGAGCCGATCCAGCTGCGGGACATGGCCGAGCAGGAGGCCATGTCCGTACGGACGTTCACGCGCCGCTTCCGCGAGGAGGTCGGCGTCAGCCCCGGCCAGTGGCTCACCCAGCAGCGCGTGGAACGGGCCCGGCACCTCCTGGAGTCCACCGACCTGTCCGTCGACCAGGTGGCCCGGGACGCGGGCTTCGGCACGGCCCAGTCGATGCGGCAGCACCTACAGACGGCTCTCGGCGTCACCCCCACCGCGTATCGCCGCACCTTCCGGGCCGGAAACGGCGGGACCGGAATCGGCGAGTCCAAGGGTTACGGCGGTGTCGGCACCCTGCGGTGAAAGGCCGCCGCGGCGCACCTCACCCCACCGGCCGACCGCCGTCAGCACCAGGGTCACGCCCACGCCGGCCAGGACCGCCGTGACGCCAGAGGCCGCCACTGACAACCCCTTTGCAGGCCCCTATTCCTGCTCCTTCGTGAGTCCCCGGACAAGCCCGGAGAGTCAGCGCTCCCCTCAGAAAGTCAGCACCCCCCGCGCCACCCGCCCCGCCTCCGCGTCCCCCGCCGCCTTCTCGAAGTCCTCCACCGGATACGTCTGCGTCACCAGCTCGTCCAGGAGCAGCCGCCCCTCCCGGTACAGCTCGGCGTACAGCGCGATGTCCCGCTGCGGTCGCGAGGACCCGTACCGGCAGCCCAGGATCGACTTGTCCAGGTACATCGACGAGACGAGGAAGGACGCCTCGGCGGTCGCCGGCGGGACACCGAGCAGGACCGCCTGCCCGCGCCGGTCGAGCAGGTCGATCGCCTCCCGGATCAGCTCGATGCGGCCGACGCACTCGAAGGCGTGGTCCGCCCCGGTCGGCAGGATGTCCCGCACCCCCTCCGTCGAGGTCAGGAAGTGGGTGGCGCCGAACCGCCGGGCCACCGCCTCCTTCGCCGGGTTCGCGTCCACGGCGACGATCCGCAGCGCGCCCGCGATCCGCGCGCCCTGGAGGACGTTCAGCCCGATCCCGCCGGTGCCGATCACCAGCACGCTGTCCCCGCGGTCCACCCTGGCCCGGTTGAGCACGGCTCCCACCCCGGTCAGCACCCCGCATCCGATGAGCGCGGCGGACGGTGACGGGATGTCCTTCGGGATGCGCACCGCCTGCACGGCCTTCACCACGGTCCGTTCCGCGAAGGCGGAGTTGGACGCGAACTGGAACACGGGCCGCCCGCCCCGCGTGAACGGCTGCCCCGGCCGCCCGATCGCCTTCCGGCACATCGTCGGCCGCCCCCGGTCGCACTGCGCGCACGCACCGCAGTTGGCGAGCGTGGACAGGGCCACGTGGTCCCCGGGCGCCACATGCGTGACACCGGCCCCGACGGCCTCCACCACCCCCGCCCCCTCGTGTCCGAGCACCACAGGAACGGGGAAGGGTATGGTCCCGTCCACCACGGACAGATCGCTGTGGCACAACCCCGCAGCCGAGATCGCGACCAGGACCTCCCCGGGCCCCGGATCCCGTACGTCGAGATCGTCCACGACCTCGATCCGCGTCCCGTCGAACACCACGCCTCGCATCACGCAGCCCCCTGTCAGCCCTTGGGTTCTCTCGGCAGACCGAGCACGCGCTCGGCGATGATCGTGCGCTGGATCTGGTCCGAGCCGCCGTAGATCGTGTCGGCCCGGGAGAACAGGAACAGGTGCTGGAACACGTCGAGTTCGTACGGCGCCGAGGCCGACCACCGCGCCGACCCGACCGTCCCGGCCGCGCCCCGCACCAGCATCGCCAGCTCCCCGAGCCGCTGATGCCAGCCGCTCCACAGCACCTTGGCCACACTGGGCGCACCCGCGTCACCCGAACTCCCCAGCGTGCGCAGGGCGTTCCAGCGCATCACGCGCAGCTCGGCCCACTGCCGCACGAGCCGTTCCCGTACGACGGGATCACGCACCGCACCGGTCTCGACGGCCGTCCGCACAACTGTCCCCAACTCCTCGGCGAACCCCACCTGTTGGGCGAGCGTCGAAACCCCCCGCTCGAAGCCGAGCAGGCTCATCGCGACCCGCCAGCCGCTGCCCTCGCCCCCGACGACGTGCTCCGCGCGCGCGTGTGCCCCGTCGAAGAAGACCTCGTTGAAATCGCTCGTGCCCGTCAGCTGCCGGATGGGCCGCACCTCGATCCGGCCGGGCTGGTCCATGGGGACGAGGAGGAAGGTGAGCCCGTGGTGGCGCCTGGATCCCGGTTCCGTGCGGGCGAGCACGAAGCACCAGTCCGCCTCGTGGGCGAGGGACGTCCAGATCTTCTGGCCGGTGATCCGGTATGCCCCGTCCGGCGTCCGTTCGGCCTTCGTACTCACCCCGGCCAGGTCCGAGCCCGCGCCGGGCTCGCTGTATCCCTGACACCACAGCTCCTCCCCTGCCGCGACCGGAGGCAGGAAGCGGGACCGCTGCTCGTCGGTGCCGTGAGCGAGGAGGGTGGGGGCGAGCAGGTTCTCGCCGATGTGGCCGGAGCGCGGGGGCGCGGCCGAGCGGGCGTACTCCTCGGCCCAGGCGACCTGCTGGGTGAGGGTGGCGGTCCGGTTGCCGTACCCGCCCTCGGACCAGCCGAGACCGATCCACCCGGCTTTGCCGAGGGTGCGTTCCCAGGTACGACGGTCCTCGGCACCCCCGGCGTGCGCCGCGAGCCACTCCCTCACCTCGGCCCGGAACGCCTCGTCGTCGCCGCTGAATCCAAAGTCCACAGGGCTCTCCTCTCAAGACCGGGCGAAGCCGGAAACCCGGGGGGCGCGGGGCTGCGTCGACATGCGGCTCCGCCGCGTGGGCGCGAGCAGCCCCCAGACGACCCGCAGCCTTGATTCGCCGGAACCTGCCGCGCTGCTAGGCGTTCGGCCGAGACCCATCCCGCGCCGCCCTCTCCATCCCCGCCACCCGCGAAAGCATCGGCATCGGATCCACCCCCACGGTCCCCGGCAGGAACTCCGCAATCCGCTCCGGCGTCCACGCCGCCCCCTCCGCATACGCGGCCCGCAACTCCCTGGGCTGGGCCCACACCGCGATCTTCGGCCCGGCGATCGTGTACACCTGCCCCGTGATCCCCTGCTCCCGAGCCTTCTGTGACAGCAGGTAGACGACCAGCGCGGCCACGTCCTCCGGCTCGCCGATCTCCGCCAGCTCCATGGGAACGTTCGCCGACATCCGCGTACGGGCCACGGGCGCCACCGCGTTGGCGGTCACCCCGTACTTGTGCAGGCCCAGCGCGGCGCTTCGCACCAGCGAGATGATCCCGCCCTTCGCCGCGCTGTAGTTGGCCTGGGACACCGAGCCCTGGTGGTTGCCGCTGGTGAACCCGATCAAGGTCCCGGCCCGCTGTTTCCGCATCACCGCCGACGCCGCCCGGAACACGGTGAAGGTGCCCTTGAGGTGGGTCGCCAGTACCGGGTCCCACTCCTCCTCGGACATGTTGAACAGCATCCGCTCGCGCAGGATCCCGGCGACGCACACCACCCCGTCGATCCGTCCGTACGACGACAGCGCCACGTCGACGACCCGCTGTCCGCCCGCCATCGTCGAGATGTCGTCGGCCACGGCGACCGCGTCGCCGCCCGCCGCCGTTATCTCCTTGACCACGGCCTCGGCGACCTCGCTCGTCGGAGAACCGCCGTCCATCGAGACGCCGTAGTCGTTGACGACGACCCGCGCCCCCTCGGCCGCGGCGCCCAGCGCCACCGCCCGGCCGATCCCCCGCCCGGCGCCCGTCACGGCGATCACCCTGCCTGCCAAGAAGTTCCCCACGCCGGCCCCTTCCCGCGGTTTCTGACGGACCGTTAGATTTTATGACCCGTCAGACAGTCGGAGACAAGCCCCGGGGAGGACCGGATGTCGCTGCCGGCCGAGTTCCACGACATCGCCAAGCGCGTGAACAACTGGGGCCGTTGGGGGGCGGACGACGAGATCGGCACGCTCAACCTGATCACCGACGAGGTCGTCCGCGAGGCCGCGACCTGCGTGCGGAGCGGGCGCCGGGTGCCTCTCGCGCTCCCCCTCCAGCAGGACGGCGTGCAGACCGGGCTGATGCCGGGCCGGGTCAACCCCCTGCACGCCATGGTGCAGATCAACCAGGAGATCTTCGGCCCGGGCACGGTGGCGTGCAGCGACGACGCCGTGACCATGGGCCTGCAGGCGGCCACCCACTGGGACGCGCTCACCCACGTCTCGCACTCGGGCCGGCTCTACAACGGCCGCCCGGCCGACACCATCACCCCGCACGGCGGCGCGGAGTTCAGCGGCATCGACAAGGCGCGGCACATCGTCTCGCGCGGGGTGCTGCTCGACGTGGCCCGAGCCCGCAACAAGGACCGGCTGGACGGTTCGCACGTCGTCACCCCCGAGGATCTGGAGGCCGCCGAGGAACTCGCCGGTACGCGCGTGCGTGCCGGTGACATCGTGCTCGTACGGACCGGCCAGGTCCAGGTGTATCTCGCGGGCGACAAGCAGGCGTACGGCCATCCGTCACCCGGCCTGTCGATCCGCACCCCGGAGTGGTTCCACGCGCGCGATGTCGCCGCGGTCGCGAACGACACCCTCACCTTTGAGATATTTCCGCCCGAGATCGAGGATCTGTGGCTGCCCGTGCACGCGCTCGACCTCGTGGAGATGGGGATGCTCCAGGGTCAGAACTGGAATCTCGAAAAGTTGTCCACAGCCTGTGGAGAAGAAAGCCGGTACACATTCCTGCTGTCGGCGATGCCCGAACCCTTCACGGGCGCGACGGGAACTCCGGTGGCACCCGTCGCGATTCTCTGAACCCGGGAGGACCGTCGGAAGGCGGCGCGCCCCGCTCGCCCCGAGCACGGCACCGCGCACCGCCATCCGACTCCGGCGTACCCTCCCCCACTCTCGCTCCGCACGAGCGGAGGGGGATCCCCATCGGCTCCTCTGGCCCTGAGGGAACCGACGCCGAATCACGACCCACACTCGCCGAGGGCTCCCGTCACCGAAACCCTCGTCGTCCCCTCGCGGTGAATCGCTGACCACAATCGTGATCAAATGGTCACGTGGCGTCAACACCCGTTCGGGGATTTATCACTTACACCCTGATTGTCGCGGGCGCGCACGGAAGCACGTCCCGGCGCACGGATTCGCCGCCCACGAGGAGATGACAGCGCTTCCCGCGACCGCGCACCGGGCCGCCGGCGTTTTCACCCGACTCCGGTCCACCGTGCGCCGGTCACACCGCTTCGAACGCCAGCCCCTCATACGCCGAAGCGCCGCCACCGTAGGTCGTGGCACCCTCCTGGGGCCCTGCACACCGGTCCAGTTCGCACCAGATGCGCTTGCCGACACCTTCGGGGCTCCAGCCCCAGCGGTCGGCGAGTCCGTCGACGAGGGCGAGGCCCCGGCCACCCGTCTCCTCGCCGTCCACGCATCGCGGTACGGGGGCGCACCCGCTGCGGTCGGCCACCTCCAGGCGCACCGTGGCCGACTCGGCCTCCACGGGCGGCAGGGACAGCCGCAGCACGGCCGGACAGCCGGTGTGCACCACGGCGTTGGTGACCAGCTCGGAGACGAGCAGGATCAGAGTCTCGGCGAGCGGTTCGTCGTCCTCTATGCCGGACACGGCGAGGCGCGAGCGGGCCCACTTCCGGGCTCGCCCCACCTCAGCGGGGTCGGGTCGGATCTCCAGCTGCACTTGAAGCACCTGCACCGCTCACACCATCCGAACCGGCGGACACATAGCCTCGCGCCTCACGAGGGCCACGATCGTAGCCATTTTTTGCATGGCCAGAACAATGGCCAGAGCCAGGGTCACGGAACGTGAATCCCGTATGAGACAGCATGGTTGACGTACAGTCACTCCAACAAGCGCTTCGGGCATATTCCAGCGCGAAGGAGTACCCGTGCGGCATACTGTGCGACGCTCGTCGTGGGAAGTCGAACAAGCAGAGGCCGACGGCCTTTCTGCCCTGCGAACAGCGGCGCGCACCGCCGGATCCGGAGCCGCCCCGAAGGCAACACCGGCATGGCTCGTGCTCGGAACCATTCGCATCTCACACAAGGTACCGGAGCGACACTCCGACTCCGGGACGTGACGAGTCACACCTAGGACACAACCCGATATCAACGCTCCGTGATTCCGGTATGCCACAATCCGCGACACTCGTCCGGGCCGCCTCGGAGATAGCCCAGCCCACCCCTGGTCTCCGGCTCTCAGTCCACCAGATCGGCCGCGAGAGCCTCCTCACTCTCCGTGTTCGCTCCACCACGTTGAGCCCGCACCCAGGCCCGCTTCAGATGCAGGTGCACCTCGCTCTCCCAGGTGAAGCCCATCCCGCCGTGCACCTGGAGACAGTCCCGGGTGCCGCGCACGGCGGCCTCGTCGGCGAGCAGCCGGGCCGCCGCGATGTCCAGCGGGTCGGCCGTGACGGCCGCCGCGTACACCGCGGCCCGGGCCACCTCCGCCCGTACCAGCATCTCGGCACACAGGTGTTTGACCGCCTGGAAGGCCCCGATCGGCTGCCCGAACTGCTCACGCGTCCGGGCGTGTTGCACGGCCAGCTCGCACGCGCGCGTGGCGGTGCCCAGCTGCTCGGCGGCGGTGAGGAGTACGGCGACGGGGTCCGGGGAGGTCACGGCGGCCACCCGGTGCAGCGGCGTCAGCGGATCCACCGACCGCAGCGGTACGGCACCGGACACCTCCCCCTGTACGACGTCCGCCTCGGCCAGCCACTCCACCAGCCCCCCGTCGACGGCGGTCACGACCACGTCCCCGGCCGCCGCCCCCGGCACGCTCCCCGCCGCGAGATGCGTGGCCACCAGCGGTCCGGGCAGCAGCACCCGCCCCGCCTCCTCGAAGGCCAACACCGCTTCGGCAAGCCCGAGTCCGACGCCGCCGTCGGCCTCCGGCAGCCGCAGCGCGAAGAACCCCGCCGCGCCGAGCTCCCGCCACAGCGCGCGGTCCAGTCCCGGCGCCGCCACGGCCGCCCGCAGCGCCTCGCGGTCGAAACGGCGCGCCAGCAGCTGCCGTACGCCGTCCCGCAGGGCCCGCTGGTCCTCGGTCAGTCGGAAACGCACGTCATCGCCCCTTCGGCAGCCCGAGGATCCGCTCGGCCACGATGTTCCGCTGGATCTGCGAGGTCCCGGCCGCGATGGTGTACGACAGGGACGAGAGCCTGTCGAGGGTCCACGGCCGGTCCAGGTCGAGACGGTCGGGGCCGAGGACGTCGGCGGCGGCGTCGTACAGCTCCTGGCGGGCCTGCGAGTACCGCAGCTTGAAGACCGAGGCCCCCACGCCGGGTACGCCGCCGCTCGCCTCCGCCTCGCTCACGTTCCACTGCGTCAGCCGCCACAGGGCGCGGAACTCGGCGTTCAGCCGGCCCAGCCGCCGCCGGAGCACCGGGTCGTCCCAGCTGCCGTTCTTCCGGGCCGTACGGGCGAGTTCGCCCAGCACGCGGCGGCAGGCGACCACCTCGCCCACGAAGGCCGTGCCGCGCTCGAAGGACAGCGTCACCATGGTCACACGCCAGCCGTCGTTCTCGTCGCCGACCCGGTTCGCGACGGGCACCCGCACCTCGTCCAGGAACACCTCGGCGAACTCGGCGGACCCGGCGAGGGTCCTGAGCGGCCGTACGGTGATCCCCGGGGAGTCCATCGGCAGGGCGAGCCAGGTGATGCCCCGGTGCTTCGGCGCGTGCGGGTCGGTCCGCACCAACAGCTCGCACCAGTCGGCGACTTCGGCGTGCGAGGTCCAGATCTTGGAACCGGTCACCACGTAGTCGTCGCCGTCCCGGCACGCGCGCGTGCGCAGCGCCGCGAGGTCGCTTCCGGCGTCCGGTTCGCTGAAGCCCTGGCACCAGACCTCCTCGCCGCGCAGCACGGGCGGCAGCCAGCGCGCCCGCTGCCCGGGCGTCCCCTCGGCGGCGATCGTCGGCCCGGCGTGCAGCAGCCCCACGAAGTTGGCGCCCACGTAGGGCGCGCCGGCCTTCTCGGTCTCCTCCAGGAAGATCAGATGCTGGGTCGGGGTGGCGCCCCGGCCGCCCGCGTCGACGGGCCAGTGGAGGCCGGCGTACCCGGCGTCGTGGAGCATGCGCTGCCAGCCGAGGTCGTAGGCGCGTCGTCCGGGCCAGTCGTCGGGCGACGGCTTCGGCGGCAGTGTGGGCAGCGCCTTCGCCAGCCACTCCCTCAACCGCGTCCGGAACTCCTGCTCTTCGGGCGAGTGGGCGAGATCCACCGGCGGCCTCCCCGGATCTGACGAACCATCAGACGTGACTGCGGGGAAGGCTAGCCCCGCACCCCTGGACCGACAAGGCACCGAGCCCTACGCTCTGCCCACCATCTGACTACCCGTCAGCTACACAGGGGGCCGTTGTGAACGACACCGCCCGTGCGCTCGGCGCATCCCGCACCCTCTGGGACCTGGTCTCCCGCCGCGCCGACCTCACCCCCGACCGCCCGGTCCTCCTCCAGGACGACCGTGCGCTGAGCTTCGGAGAGCTGCGCAATCGTGCCGAGCGGGTCGCGGCGGGCCTGCACGACCTCGGCGTACGCCCCGGCACGGTCGTCGCCTGGCAGCTGCCCACCCGTATCGAGACGGCTCTGCTGTCCTTCGCGCTGGCCCGTCTGGGCGCCGTACAGACCCCGGTCATCCCGTTCTACCGGGACCGCGAGGTCGCCTTCGCGCTGCGCGAGTCGAAGGCGGAGTACTTCGCGGTGCCGGGCGAGTGGCGCGGCTACGACCACACGGAGATGGCACGGCGGCTCGGCGCGAAGGGGATCATCGAGGCGTACGACCGCCTGCCCGACGGCGCCCCGAGCGTGCTGCCTCCGCCGCCCGCCGAGGGCACCTCGGTCCGCTGGATCTACTGGACCTCGGGCACGACCTCGTCCCCCAAGGGCGTACTGCACACGGACCGTTCGCTGATCGCGGGCGGCTCCTGCCTCGCGCACGCGCTACGGCCCTCCGCATCCGACATCGGCTCGATCGCCTTCCCGTACGCCCACATCGGCGGCCCCGACTACATGGTGATGCTGCTGCTGTACGGCTTCCCGGCGGTGATGTTCGAGCAGTTCGCGCTGCCGGACGCGCTGGAGGGGTACCGCAGGCACGGGGTGACGATGGCGGGCGGATCGACCGCCTTCTACTCGATGTTCCTCGCGGAGCAGCGCAAGCAGCCGGGCGTCCCGGTCATTCCCTCCCTGCGGCTGCTCGCGGGCGGCGGGGCTCCCAAGCCGCCGGAGGTGTACCACGCCGTCGTACGGGAGATGGGGGTGCAGCTGACCCACGGGTACGGCATGACCGAGGTGCCGATGATCACGATGGGGGCGCCGGACGACTCGGTGGACAACCTCGCGACGACGGAGGGGCGGCCGCCCGAGGAGATGGAGATACGGATCGTGGACGGCGAGGTGCGGCTGAAGGGGGAGGCCGTGTGCCGGGGATACCTGGATCCGTCCCAGACGGCGGAAGCCTTCGACGAGGAGGGGTTCCTGCGTACCGGGGACCTCGGACGTCTGACGGACACCGGCCATCTCGTCCTCACCGGCCGGCTCAAGGACGTCATCATCCGCAAGGGCGAGAACATCTCGGCGAAGGAGATCGAGGACCTGCTGCACCGTCATCCGGGCGTCGGGGACGTGGCGGTGATCGGGCTGCCGGACGCGGAGCGCGGAGAGCTGGTCTGTGCCGTGGTCGAGGCGGCGGAACAGCCGTCCGGTGCCTCCGGGGCCTCCGGGGCCTCCGGTGCCTCCGGGGCCTCCGGGGCCTCCGGGGCCTCCGGGGCCCAGGAGTTGACCCTGGACGCGGTGACGTCGTACCTGCGCGCGGAAGGACTGTCGACGCACAAGCTGCCGGAGCGGCTGGAGGTGGTGGACGCCCTTCCGCGGGGCGAGACGCTGCGGAAGGTGCTCAAGTACAAGCTCAGGGAGCGTTTCTCAGGTCACTCGGGGACGGTGAAGTAACGCGCGAAGGCGGTCACGATCTCGGTCTCGCCGACCTTGCCGTCGGCGTCCGTGTCGAGCGCGGTCGCGGCGGCCCGGGCGATGTCCTGGGGAACGCCCAGGATCCCGAGCACGCGCGCGGTGTCCTCGACGGTGGCCGCGCCGTCCCCGTCCGGGTCGGCTACCGCGAGCGCCGCGTGCAGGAAGGGGCGGGCGATCTCGGCGAAGCCCTCGGGGTTGTCACGCAGGCGCTTGACCGCACCGCCCACGAACTCCTCCCGGGTGATGCGCTGGTCGCCGTCCCGGTCCGCTATACCGGCCATGCCCTGCCAGAACGCCTCGGCACCGAGATACAGGGCCTGTCCCTTGTCGGACCGGGCCGCCGTGCCGAACTCCGTGAGCAGCGCCTTGGCCGCCACGTTGAAGTCCTCGCGGTCGATGTAGCCGTTGCCGTCCTGGTCGAAGGTGGCGAACCGGGCCGCGATCCGGCGCTCGTACTCGCTGCTGACCATGTCTCTTCGTGCCGCCTTACGTGACGTCGGGGTGCGAGGCCCTCCGCCTCCGCACGGAGCGTATGACGCGGAAGGCCCTCCGGGCGCGGGAAAGTGACGCTTGTGCCAAGACCGGGGGGATTTCGGGACAACGGTGTGGCAGAGCGACAGCCCCGGGCCTCAGGCCGACAGGGGGCCGGCCTCTTCGGTCACGGCCGAGTCGAGATCCGGATGGACGTCGAAGAGCCGACGGACGCCCAGCGCGCCGAGCACTCTGTTGACGTGGGAGCCGTCCTCCGCGCCCTTGGCCGGGAGGATCAGGCGGAGCCTGCCCTGACAGGAGCGGATGAGGCGGCGGGAGGCTATGAGAACGCCCACGCCGCTGGAGTCGCAGAAGAAGACTTCGGAGAGGTCGAGGACGATGCTGTGGCCGCCCTCGGCGACCACGTCGTGCACCCGCTGACGCAGCACCGGCGACGTCACCAGGTCCAGCTCGCCCGACACCTGGAGCACGGCCCACTCGCCCTGCCCACCGCCGGTCACATTGAACGCCACCACCATGCCCTTCGCTCGCCGGAAAGCAAACGGAAGCCATCCCTACGCTTCCTTGCAGCGCGGCTGCCCAGCGGCCGTTCCCTGAAACACAGGCCCAGAAACGGCAGCAAATCAAAAGAGGCTGGTTTCCGCCGTATTCGATCCTGTTCGATCGGGTCTGATCGGGCGGGGTTCGGGTAGGCGCCGTCTTCGAGGACAGTGCCCGTCGAGATCCACTACCACCTCGCGGCCCCGGGGGGCGCGCATTGGAACAAAGGGGCGTGCGGTTTCGGAGGTGCCGACTACATTCGAGGAGACGGTGGGCGCAGGCTTGACAGGGACACGAGCCGGGACACGGGCAGGCTGAGGGGGCCGCATGGCGAAGAAGGACGCACCGCCCCGCTGGGACCGCAAGATGCAGCAGCGGCTCGCACGCGGTGAGGCGGCCGCCCTCGGTGAGCTCTACGACCGCTTCGCCTCGCTCGTGCACGGCCTCGCCCATCGCGTCCTCGGCGACGAACGCGCCGCCGACGGCATCACCCGCGAGGTCTTCGCCCATGTCTGGGAGCACCCCGACACCTACGACCCCAAACAGGGCCCCCTGCGCTCCTGGGTCGCCGCCCTGACCCACCGCCTCGCCGTGCAGCGGCTGCGCGCCACCGAGACCGCCGCCCTGACCCGGGAGGGCCACGGCACCACCGAGGACCTGGAGCGCAAGGTCCGCCACGCCTCGGTCGCCGCCCGCGCCGACTACATCGTCCAGTCCATGCCCGTGCCCCTGCGGGCCGCCCTGGAGCTCGCCTACTTCCAGCGCCGCGACTACCGCCAGACCGCCGCCGACCTCGGCGTCACCGAGGACGAGGCCCGCCGCCGGCTCCGCCTCGGCCTGCAACTGCTCTCCACCGCCCACGACGCCGGAGCACCCGGGGCACCACCCGGATACGGGGGTGCGGCATGAGCGGGACGGGCCGCTTCGAGGCGTTCGGCGAGCACGGCGACGACGAGGGAGGGACAGGACAGGAAGGCCAGGAGGGGTACGACGGCTCCCACAAGCCCGACGACGACATGGGCGCCGACCTGAGCCACGACCAGGGCGGGCACGGCGGCCCCGCCGGCCCCGGCAACGGCCACACCCCCGACCCCGGCCCCGGCCTGCCACCCCTCATCCCCATGCCCCGCGCCTCCGTCGAGGACGGCGACCGGCCACTGCCCGCGCTGCAGGAGCCGCCCCCGCCCGCCCCGCCGCTCATCCTGGAGCACGCCGTCCTGAAGGCGCTCCTCGGGGCGTGGGCGCTCGCCGCCTGCTCGCCGGAGGAGACGCTGGCCGTCGAGGACCACCTCGGGGACTGCGGAAACTGCGCGGACGAGGCCCTGCGCCTGCGCGAGGCGGTCGGCCTGCTGCAGCGCCCGGAGAGCCTCGACCTGGACCCCGGCCTGCGCACCCGCGTCCTGGAGGGCTGCCTCGACCGGCGCCCGCCCCGCATTCCGGTGCCCGACTGGGCGACACCGTACGACGCCGAGACGGCTCGCCTGGACGCCCTGCTCCAGGACATAGGCGACGCCGAGTGGCACACGCCCGTGCGGCTGCGCTGGTTCGAGGCCGACGAGGCGACGAGCCGTCGTACGACGGTCGCCGGGGTCATCGCGCACCTGCTCACCGTCGACGGGCTGGTCGCGATCGCCCTCGGCCTCGACGACCCGCTGGGCGAGGTCACCGCCGACGCGCCGACACCCACCGCGCGGACCGAGGCGTACTGGCGGGCCTCGCACTTCCCGCCGACCCGGAAGGTCCGTGTGCCCTGGCGGGAGCAGAGCCACGACCTGGTGCGCACGGTGTCCTTCACCGGCGGCGGCCCCGGCCGGCTGGCCGTCCCGTACGGCGCCTTCGAACTGCCGCTGCACGACGCGATGCTGGACCGCGCCTTCGAGTGCTGGGTGCACGCGGAGGACATCGCCGAGGCGGTGGACTACCCGTACGGCCCGCCCTCGCCGCGCCATCTCAACCGCATGATCGACCTCGCGGCCCGCATGCTGCCCGCCGCACTGGCGGTACGACGCCGGACCGGGCTGGCCGCACCGGCCCCCGGCCGGCACCTGGTCCCGGTCGGCGAGCCCGGCCGCAGCCTGCGCCTGGAGATCGAGGGCCACGGCGGCGGCGAGTGGCTGATCCCCCTGGACTCCCCCGGCGCGGTGGGTTCCGCCGAGCACGAGGTCGCCCATGTCGCCCTGGACGGCGTGGAGTTCTGCCGACTGGCGGCGGGCCACGTGTCCCCGCAGGAGGCTGCCGCGGGGCAGCTGGGGGACCGGGAGGCGATCAAGGACGTGCTGTTCGCGGCGGCGTCACTGAGCCGGATGTGAGGCCCTCAGCCGTCAGGCGAACACGACCGTCCGGCGCCCGTTCAGCAGGATCCGCCGCTCCGCATGCCACTTCACCGCGCGCGCCAGCGCCTGGCACTCCACGTCACGGCCGATCGCGACGAGCTGGTCCGGCGTCACGTCGTGGCCGACGCGCTCGACCTCCTGCTCGATGATCGGGCCCTCGTCGAGGTCGGCGGTCACGTAGTGCGCGGTGGCACCGATCAGCTTCACACCGCGGGCGTGCGCCTGGTGGTACGGCTTCGCGCCCTTGAAGCTCGGCAGGAAGGAGTGGTGGATGTTGATGATGCGGCCGCTGAGCTGCTTGCACAGGTCGTCGGAGAGCACCTGCATGTAGCGGGCGAGGACGACCAGCTCGACGTTCTCCTCGCGCACCAGATCGAGGAGCCGCGCCTCGGCCTCCGCCTTCGTGTCCTTCGTCACCGGGATGTGGTGGAAGGGGATGTCGTAAGACCTCACGAGCTCGGCGAAGTCCGTGTGGTTGGACACCACGGCGGCGATCTCCACCGGCAGCGCGCCGATCCGGGCGCGGAAGAGCAGGTCGTTCAGGCAGTGCCCGAACTTGCTGACCATCAGCACGATGCGCATCTTGTCGTCGGCCCGGTTGATCTGCCAGTCCATGTGGAAGGCGTCACCGATCGCCGCGAAGCTGGCCCGCAGCTTGTCCACGGTCACCGGCGCCTCCGCCGAGAAGTGGACCCGCATGAAGAACAGTCCCGTGTCGTGGTCGCCGAACTGCTGACTGTCCTCGATGTTGCAGCCGGTCATGAAGAGGTAGCTCGACACGGCGTGCACGATGCCCTGCTTGTCGGGGCAGGAGAGGGTGAGGACGTACTGGTCGGCGGGAGCGGCGGCTCGGGTGGACTGGGCGTTCATGCAGGACAGGGTCCCATATCCGGCGCCCGGGCCGTCCTGCCGTCTCGCTACGCAGACCGCGTCAGGATCCGCAGCACCTCGAGCGTGCTCGGCGGCGCGTCCGGGTCCTCCCCGTCGGCCACCGCCAGCCGTACGTGCGCGTCACGCGCCGCACGGACCGCGTCCGGCCACCCCTGGTGGTCGACGTACACGGAGACCGGGGCGTCCGGCCCGACCTGGTGCATGATCCGCAGCACGCGCAGGACGGCGGTGTCGACGAGGGCCGCCTCCTGGGAGTCCCGGAAGATCGTGCCGACGTACTTCTCGGCGGACCAGTTGTCCAGCCAGGTGTCCTCGACCAGGCGGTAGACGGCGTCGGTGACGTCCCCGTACCCGTCGACACCGGCCAGCCAGACGTTCTGCTGGAACACCGGATCGGAGAGCATGTGCAGCGCGGAGCGCACATTGCTGCGCCAGCGCCACCACGGCATGTCGTTCTGTGGCATGCCGCCCATGGTGGACGAGCGACGGCCGTGACGGGAAGAGTTCTCCGAACCTTGCACGGTCATCGATCGTACGTTCCTCGCCTCAGGCGCCTCACCGGCCCCCCGCTGTTCACCCGCACGTCACCACGTCATAACCAAGGGTCACTCCCGGGTTAGCGGTGTGACGAAAGCGTGTGTGTCCATGACCGGCAGGCGACGCATCCGCAGTACCTTCCTCCCCCCTTTCAACCGGCCCGCCAGAGCCACGGCTCTCGCCGCGGGGGCACTGGTGGCGTTCGCGTCACTGACGGCCGGTTGCGGGGTCGTTCCCGGTGCCACGGGGGGCTCCGGGGACGACCCGATCAAGGTGATGACCTGGGCCCCGCAGGACACCGGTGCGACCAACAAACCCGGCATGCCCGCCTTCGCCCAGGCGTACGCCCGCTGGATCAACGCCCAGGGCGGTATCAACGGCCGCAAGCTCACCGTACTGACCTGCAACGACCACAACGACAGCGTGGCCGCGGCGAAGTGCGCCCGGCGCGCGGTCAAGGAGGGCGTCGTCGCGGTCGTCGGCTCCTACAGCCAGTACAGCGACTCCTTCTTCCCGCCCCTTGAGGGCTCGGGCATCCCCTACATAGGCGGCTACGGCGTCACCACCGACGAGTTCACCAGCCCGCTCTCCTACCCCGTCAACGGCGGCGCCCCCACCCTCCTGGCCGGCCTCGGCAAGGCCCTCGCCCCGAGCTGCGGCCCCGTGGCCCTCGTACGGCCCGACACCATCGCCGGCGACGAACTGCCCGTGCTGCTCGACTCCGGCCTGACGGCGGGCGGGCACGCGACCGCGGCGGACCTGCGGGCCGCGGAGGACGCCACCGAGTACTCGGAGCAGTCGGAGGCGGCACTGAAGAACACCACCGGCGACTCGGTGAAGAAGGGGTGCGTCGTCCCCTCGATCGGCGACCGCACCGGCACCTTCATGGACTCCTTCCGCCGCGCCCGCGAGGAATACCCGGAGGTACGCACCGGCACCGTCCTCGGCAGCGTCGACCAGACGGTGATCGACGCCTCCGGCGGGCGCTCCGGGCCGTACGAGGGGTCTTACATCACCGGCTGGTACCCGGTGGAGACCGACGCCCGCTGGGACGCGATGAAGAAGGTCATCAGCGAGAAGGCCTTCGGCGACAACCGGATCGACCCCGCGGACGCCGGGGTGCAGACGACCTGGATCGCCTACACGGTGTTCAAGGCGGCCGTCGAGTCCCTGGGCGACGGAGAGGTGAGCGCCGACTCCGTGCGCCGGGCCCTGGACGACGGGCTCAAGGTCTCGACGGGCGGTCTGACGCCGACGCTCCGCTGGGAGTTCCAGGCCGAACTCGCCTCCGTCGGCTTCCCTCGCCTGGTCAACACCGACGTGACCCTGCAAGTCGTGCGGGGCGGGCGGCTGGTGTCGGCGAAGAAGGGCTTCACCGACGTGACGAGCACGCTGAAGAACGCGAACCTGGGCTGAGGGGCCCGGGCCGGGCAGGCCCCTCAGCCGCGGGTCCGGGTCACAGCTGGGTCGGCTGGCGCTCCGTCAGGCCGTACTGCTTCGCGATCGCGTTCCACAGCTGGGCGGCCTTGGTCTTCTCGGTGCTGGCGGTGCCGCTCGCCCGGTTGCCGGCCTGGGTCTGGGCGGTGGTGCGCGCCTGCCCCTTCCTGCAGCCCTTCTTGCCGGCCGTCTGGTCGGCCCACGCCGCATAGTGGGTGTCGGCCGCCGCGGACGCCTTCCACGCCTTGGTGAGGGCGTCGGTCAGCGCGGCATGGTCGGGCAGCTGGTCGACCGTGAGGCCGGAGAGCCGGGTGACCAGGTCGGTGCGCTGCTGGGCCGCGGCCCGCAGGTCCTTGGCCGCCTGGCCGAGGTTCTTGCAGGACTTCACATTGGCCACCGCGCTGATCACCGAGGAACGGCTGTCACCGCTGTCCGCCAGCAACTTGTCCAGCGCGACGGCCTGCTCCTCGACCGGGTCCGCCGACGGCGAGGCCGATCCATCGGTCGCGGGGGCGGTCGCGGACACGGTCTGGTTCTTGTCGCCCTGGTCGTCGCCGCCACCACCGGCGAGCAGCGCGCCCGCGCCGATACCGAGGACGGCGATGCCGATCCCGACGGCGGCGATCAGCGGAACCCTGGAGCCGGCACGGCCGCCTCGCCTGCCGCCGTCATCGTCGTCGTACGCATGGGCCTGGGGCGGGCCGGCGTACGGCGGCTGCGCGGACTGCCCGTACGGCGGCTGGGCGCCGGGCTGCTCGAAACGCGGCAGCTGCTGTGTCGCCCCGGCCGGGGCCGCGCCGCCCGGGCCGCTGCGGAAGAGGTTGTCGAACTCGGCGGGCGGCTGCCGGTCCCCGCCCGCCTGCCCGGGCACGGGCGGAATGTACTGGGTGGCCTCGGCGTCGGGACCGGACGCGGGCGGCAGCGGCCCTGCGGCGGGCATCGGTCCGGCGGCGGGCATCGCCCCTGGAGGGGACTGAGGCCCTGCTCCTGCGGCCCGTGGGCCGCCCTGCGGGGGCCGGCCCAGGAACTGCGTCGACTCACCGGGCGACTCGGCATGCACCTCGGGCGGCAACGCCCCGGGCCCCACCGGCGGGATGTACTGCGTCGCCCCCTCGTCGGCGGCGGGCGCGACGGGCGGTATGTACTGGGTGGCGCCCTCGTCGACGGGCGGCAGGGGGGCGGCGTGACCGCCACCGCCGTGCACCACGGGCGGCGGGGGCGTGTTCCGGCCGCCGTGCCCCTGGGCCGGGAGGGCGGCGTTCGGGGCGCCGCCCTGCCCCGCGCCGGCGCCGGGAGCGCCGTAGGGGCCGTCGGGCGGCAAGGAGGCGCCCTGGGCGGGCGGGAGAGGCGCTCCGGCGGCAGGGGAGCCGTAGGCGTCGGCGGGCGGCAGGGAAGCGCCCTGGCCGCTGTCGTGCCCGGCGACCGGAGAGCCGTAGGCGTCGGCGCCCGCCGAGCCGTACCGGCCTGGGGGCGGTGCGGGAGAGCCGTACGCGTCGGGGCCGTACGTCTGTGTTCCCTCCGGCGGCAGGTTGCCGCCCGGCGTGCCCCAGGACGGGTCGGGGGTGCCCCACGACTGGTCGGGCGTGCTCGGCCAGCCCTGGCCCGGCGGCGGGGCCGGGGCCTGGTGCTGGTCGGGGCCCCACGGCGTGCCCCATGCCTGGCCGCCGGCCGGGCCGGATGCCGGGCCGGACGGCGAGCCGGGCGTCGGCGCGTGGTGACCGGCACCGGCCTGCGGACCGCCATAGCCGCCCTGGCTGTCATAGCCGCCCTGGCTGTCGTAGCCGCTCTGACCGCCGTAGCCGCCCTGACCGCCGCCGTATTCGCCGTTTCCGCCGTAGGCGCCCGTCATTCCCGGCAGCAGGGGCTCCCCGCCGTCGGAGGGCAGCACGATGCCTTCGCGCGCCTCGCGCGGCGAGGGCTCCTCGCCCTGTCCACTCTGCGTCACCGGGACTCCTACGAATGGGGGAACTTCGGAATCGTCGGCTCACGCTACCGGGTCCCCTGAGCCGGGTGCCACGCAGCTCATGACGTGACCTGCGTCCCTGTGACCGCAGTAACAGATCACCATGCGCGCGGTGACAGAACCGGTCCCCCATCCGCTCTACATGGCCTCCTTCCGCCTCCGGCGCCGTCGTTTTCCTGCCGTTCACGCTCTCTTGGCCCGGGCTTTCACGCCGCCGCCTGAAGGTCGAGGCGGGCGCCGAACTCCCTTACCACCGGCTCGTCCCGGTACGGCTCCAGGCGTTGCTGGAAGTCGTCCAGGTACTCGGCACCCCGGTTGGAGCGGAGCGTCTCCAGCAACTCCACCGCTTTCAGGCCGGTGTTGCAGGCCTGTTCCACCTCGCGCTGCTGCACCTGCGCGGAGGCCAGCAGCACATAGCCGATGGCCCTGCGCCGGGCCCGCGACTCGGGGTGCCCGTCCAGCGACTCCTGCGCGCACCGCGCCGCCGCCTCGGCCTGCCCCAGGTCCCGGTGGCAGTGCGCCAACTCGTCGGCGAGATAGGCCTCGTCGAAGTGCGCGATCCACGCCGGGTCGTCCCCCGCGGACGGGTCCGCCTGCTCCAGCGCGCTCACCGCACGCCCGGACGCCACCTGGGCCGACCGCGCGTCGCCCATCAACGCGTGCCCTCGCGCCTCCGCCGCATGGAACATCGACTCCGCACGCGGAGTGACGCGCCCGCGCGCGCCCTCCTGCGCCGCCCGCGCCAACTGCGCGATCTCACGCGGGTTTCCGAGCTGTGCGGCGAGGTGGCTCATGGAGGCGGCGAGGACGTACCCGCCGTAGCCGCGGTCGCCCGCCGCCTGCGCGAGCCGCAGGGCCTGGATGTAGTAGCGCTGGGCGAGGCCGGGTTGACCGGTGTCGACGGCCATGTAGCCCGCGAGTTCCGTCAGTCGGGCCACCGCGGCGAACAGGTCGCGGCCGACCGCCTCACGGTAGGAGCCCGCCAGCAGCCCGGACACGACACTGTTGAGGTAGTGCACGACGACCGGGCGTACGTGCCCGCTGCCGTACTGGTGGTCCAGGTCGCACAGTGCCTGGGTCATCGCGCGGACCGCCGCCACGTCGGACTGCCCCACCCGCGGCCCCGCCGCACGGGCCACCTGCGAGTCGGGCGAGGAGATCAGCCAGTCCCGGCTCGGTTCGACCAGCGCGGACGCGGCCACGGAGGAGCCGGACAGGAAGTCCCGGCGGCCCACGTCACTGCGCCACAGCTCACACACCTGCTCGATGGCTCCCAGCACCGTCGGCGAGAACTGGAGGCCGACGCCCGAGGCGAGGTTCTTGCCGTTGGCCATGCCGATCTCGTCGATCGTGACCGTACGGCCGAGTTTGCGGCCGAGCGCCTCCGCGATGATCGCCGGGGCGCGGCCGCGTGGCTGCTGTCCGCGCAGCCAGCGCGCCACGGACGTCTTGTCGTACCGCAGGTCGAGACCGTGCTCGGCGCCGCACATGTTGACCCGGCGGGCGAGCCCCGCGTTGGAGCAACCCGCTTCCTGGATGAGCGCCTGCAGCCGTTCGTTCGGCTGCCGCGCGACGAGAGGCCTTGCGGCCATGGCGTACCCCCTGTGGCTGCGGTGCCTGCCCACGCACCGAGTTGACGTGTCTTCCACCGAAAAGATCCGGCCGTGAAGATCAATGCCCCGCCGACACAGCGAAAATGCGAGGCATGCGAGGATTGCCGGGGTAAAGGCGGATGCCGCCCCCATACCTGGCTACCCAACTCACGCTTCGCCTCCTCCTGCGCGCCCCCACACGTGCATCCATGCGCCCCAAATGCGGAATCGATGCTCCTCCCCCGCGCGCGCTACGCCCGTAACCCGAGGTGGACGCGGGAGTTGTGTTCAGCGTGGAAGAGACGATCGCGGGCACCGAAGCCGCTCAGATTCCGAAGCAGCGCGGGGAATCGCTGCTGGATGCAGCCGTACGCTACGCCGAGGAGCGCCACTGGGACGTCTTCCCCGGCACCTGGCTGGAAGCCGTCGACGGGGTGCAGCGCTGCTCGTGCGGCGACGCCGTGTGCGCCGCACCCGGCGCGCACCCGGCGCGTGCGGACTGGGAGACGCAGGCGACCGGCAGTGCGACCGTTGCCCGCCGGATGTGGCAGAAACAGCCGAGCGCTTCGATCCTGTTGCCGACGGGGCGTACGTTCGACGCGATCGACGTGCCGGAGACCGCGGGTTTTCTCGCGCTGGCGCGGATGGAGCGGATGGAGCTGACGCTGGGCCCGGTCACCCTCACTCCTGACCGGCGGATGCAGTTCTTCGTGCTGCCCGGTGCTTGCGTGAAGATGCCCGAACTCGTACGGAAGCTCGGCTGGTCACCGTCCTTGCTCGATCTGACGGCGCTCGGCGAAGGGGCGTACGTGGCGGCGCCGCCCAGTCGGTTCGGGACACGGGGGGCCGTGCAGTGGGCCTGCCGGCCCACCCCCGCCAACCGCTGGCTTCCCGACGCGGAGGAGTTGATCTCGCCGCTGGCCTATGCGTGTGGGCGGGATCGGTAGTTCGCGGAGGCACAGTCCCGCACCCCTGGGCGGCGTTGTCCCACCGTAGGGTTCACCCATGACGTCGGGAGCAGTAGCGGGTGCAGCCGCCGTACGGGTACGTGGGCTCTGGAAGCGCTTCGGGCAGCAGGTTGCCGTTGCCGGGATCGATCTTGATCTGCCCGCCGGCAAGTTCATCGGCCTCGTCGGGCCGAACGGGGCCGGCAAGACCACCACGCTCTCCATGATCACCGGACTGCTGCGGCCCGACCAGGGGTCCGTCGAGGTCGTCGGGCACGACGTGTGGCGGGACCCGGTGGAGGTGAAGGCGCGGATCGGGGTACTGCCGGAGGGGCTGAGGCTGT
The DNA here is from genome assembly GCF_001279775.1 of Streptomyces sp. MMG1533. Taxonomy (GTDB): domain Bacteria; phylum Actinomycetota; class Actinomycetes; order Streptomycetales; family Streptomycetaceae; genus Streptomyces. The sequence goes on from NZ_LGDG01000003.1 coordinate 98,623, forward strand.
TCGAGCGGCTGTCGGGGCGCGAACTGCTCGCCTACTCCGGGCGATTGCGCGGACTGCCCGGGGCCGAGGTCGACAAACGGGTCGCCCAGCTCCTCGACGTCCTCGACCTGGCGGGCGCGCAGCACAAGCTCGTCGTCGACTACTCGACCGGTATGCGCAAGAAGATCGGGCTCGCGGCCGCGCTCCTCCACAACCCCGAAGTGCTGTTCCTCGACGAGCCGTTCGAGGGCGTCGACCCGGTGTCCGCGCAGACCATCCGGGGCGTGCTGGAGCGGTACACCGCCTCCGGCGCCACCGTCGTCTTCTCCTCCCACGTCATGGAACTCGTCGAGTCCCTGTGCGACTGGGTCGCGGTGATGGCCGCGGGCCGCATCCGCGCCCAGGGCACGCTCGCCCAGGTCCGCGGCGACGCGCCCACCCTGCAGCGGGCGTTCCTCGAACTCGTCGGCGCGCACGGCCGCGACACCGGCTCCCACCTCGACTGGCTGGGCGGCGGGACGACCCGATGAGCACCATGACGGCCTCCATCACCCCCGTCGTCGTCCGGCTGAAGCTGTCCCTGTTGCGCAACGGACTACGGCAGTCCGGTGGCCGGCGGGCCGCCTACATCGCCTCCGCCGTCGCCGTACTGCTCTTCTCCGCGTTGCAGCTGATCGGCCTGATCGCACTGCGCGGACACGAACACGCCGCGTCCGTGGTCGTGCTGCTGGTCGCGGTGCTGGCTGCGGGCTGGGCGGTGATGCCGCTGTTCTTCCCCGGCGGCGACGAGACCCTCGACCCCACCCGCCTGGTCATGCTCCCGCTGCGGCCCCGCCCGCTGGTGCGGGCACTGCTCGCGGCCTCTCTGGTCGGCATCGGCCCGCTGTTCACGCTGTGCATGCTGGCCGGTTCCGTCGTGTCGGTCGCGCACGGGGGTGTGGCGTACGCCGTCGGAGTCGTCGGCGCCGCCCTCGCGCTGCTGGTGTGCGTGGCGCTCGCGCGGGCCGTGGCCGCCGCCAACCTCCGGTTGCTGACCAGCCGCAAGGGCCGGGATCTCGCGGTGCTGAGCGGACTGGTCATCGCGATCGGGGCGCAGGTCGTCAACTTCGGTGCGCAGCGGCTGGGGGCCGGTGGTCTCGGCCAGCTGGACGGGCCCGCCGACGTGCTGAAGTGGGTGCCGCCCGCCTCGGCTGTCGGGGCGGCGGACTCCGCGAGCGAGGGGTCGTACGGCGTGGCCCTCCTCCAACTCGCCCTGACCGCGGCGGCCCTGGTGGCGCTGCTCCTCGTGTGGTCACGGCATCTGACCGCGCTGATGACCGCGCCGGACGGCTCCACGCTCCAGGCCGCCGACTCCACCGCCCGCGAACGGACCTCGACCGGCCTGTCCCGGCTGCTGCCCGCCGGCCGCACCGGCACGGTCATGGAGCGCAGCCTGCGCTACGTGTGGCGCGACCCCAAGACCAAGGCGGCCTGGGTGACGTCCCTCGCCATCGGCCTGATCGTGCCGGTGTTCAACGCGTTGCAGGGCAGCGGCTCGATCTACTTCGCCTGCTTCGCCGCCGGGATGCTCGGCGTGCAGATGTACAACCAGTTCGGCCAGGACACCTCCGCGTTCTGGATGGTCGCGATGACGATCTCCTCGACCCGGGACGCCTACGTCGAGCTGCGCGCCCGCGCACTGGCCCTGCTGGTGATCACCCTGCCGTACGCCACCCTCGTGACCGTCGTGACCACGGCCCTGCTCGACGACTGGCCGAAGCTGCCCGAGGTGCTCGGGCTGTCCTTCGCGCTGCTCGGGGCGATGCTGGCGACCGGCGCGTGGACGTCCGCGCGCTTCCCGTACTCCATCCCGCAGGAGGGCTACAAGAACGTGGCCCCCGGGCAGTCCGGGCTCGCCTTCATGGCCATCCTGGGCGGCATGGTCGCGTCGGCCCTGCTGTGCGCCCCCGTCATCGCCGGGACGATCTGGCTGAACGTCAGCGAGGGCGGCGACGAGTGGAGCTGGCTGCTGCTGCCGGTGGGGGCGGCCTACGGGGCGGCGATCACGGTGGCGGGGCTGCGCATGGCGGCCCCGCGCACGGCTCGGCAACTCCCGGAGATCCTTACGGCGGTCAGCAAGGGGTGAGCTTCCCGGGGAGGAGACCTGGGACGGCGTGCCTGGCCGGGGGGCCCGGGGTGGAGATCTGGGCCGGGGACCTGGGGCGGAGACCCTGGGCCGGGGACCTGGGGCGGAGACCCTGGGCCGGGGACCCGGGGCGGTGTCAGCCCGTGCGGTCCGTGAGGACCGTGTCCAGGAACGGCTCGACCGCGCCCCGCCAGGCATCCGGTTGGTCGTAGTGCACGAGGTGGCCGGCGTCGGCGACCTCCGCGTACTCGCCGCGGGGCAGCACGCGGACCATCTCCTGGGCCTCGGCACGGCCCAGCTCGCCGTCCAGACCGCGGACGACCAGGGCGGGGCACTGCACCTGGGCGAGCTCCTCCCAGTGGGCGTCGTACACCCAGGTCTCGCGGGACTCGAGCATCTGCTCCGGCTCGAAGACGGGACGCCAGCCGTCGGAGGACTCGTGCATGACCTCGGCGTAGAACTCGCCTCGGGACGGGTTCGGGCGCTCCACCCAGGGATCGTCCTCGCCGAACCACTTGCGGACGTCGGCGAGCGTGGCGAAGGGGACGGGCCAGGCCTTGAACCAGTCCTCCCACTCGCGCTGCGAGGCGGCGCCGAGCGCGGAGGCCCGCATGTCGCAGATGATCACCCCGTGGACCAGGTCGGGGCGCTTGGCGGCGAGCTGCCAGGCGGTCAGGGCGCCCATGGCGTGTCCGATGAGGACGGCCGGTCCGAGCCCGAGCTGTTCGAGGGCGGCCTCGGCGTCCTCGACGTACGCCCCACGCGTGTAGGACGCCCGTGGGGGCTTGTCGCTCTGGCCGTGGCCTCGCTGGTCGAGGGCGACGGCACGGTGCCGCTCGGAGAGCCAGCGGGCGGTGGACGCCCAGTGCGAGGCGCGGCCCATCAGTCCGTGCAGTAACAGCACGCCGGGGGCCCGCTCGGGCTCCCCTGGGCCGGACTGCGCGGGCTCGGGCCGGTCCGCGGTCCGGTCTTGTGCGGCCTGCTTCGGTACGGCCTGCGTCGGTGCGGCCTGCTTCGGTAGATCCTTCGCCGGGTCCGTCTTGGGAGGATCACCGAACTCCCAGGCGGCGAGGCGTACGCCGCCCGCCCCGGTCACGTCGATGCGTCGCGCCATTGGTTCCTGGCACCCCCCTAGCTCCGCTCGGACCGCTCGCTCCCGCTCCAGTCGGCGGGGTCTGTGAACCGCGTCCTGCCTGCCGTGTCTGTCGCGCCTGCCCCACACCCCTGAAGCGCAGGTTCGCCGTGTTGCGTCACCCGCAGACTATCGAATGCCTATTCGAAAATGCCGTTCTCACCGACAAGACCCCTCGTTCGAGTGACCACCCTCAAGGAATGATCCCCGCCGCCGAGGGGAGATCTTCAACGGGAGGCGGACCGCTCGGGGATATCGGTCCGAAGGGGATGACCCTGAGAGCTCGGGGCTCCGGGTCAGCACAGGGGAGGACAGGCCCCGGCGCCGCAAGGCGCCGGGGCCTTCCACACGTCTGCGGCACATCATCCCGCCCCCTCCCCGGCCGGACACGGCATCACTGCCGGACCGCGGCCAAGAGCCCCTCAGGTCATATGCCTCACGCGACAGCCTCGCACGGGAAGCGTCCGAGCGCTGCGATTCGGCACAGTGAATCTTGGATTCGACGAGATCGCCGGGAGACCGCCGGGACACCGCCGGAAGACCACAACTGCCCCACCAGTCACGGAAGTTGAGACGGTGGTCGTCAGGGCCGGTCGCACCGCCGAACCGCTCGGCGCAGGGCCACGAAACCGCTCGGCGCCGGGCCACGCAACCGCTCAGCGCTTGGCCACGAACACGTGGGAGGCCACAACCGCCTCCAGCTCCGCCGCCTCGCCGCCGCTGCCCACGAGCACCCCGCCCGCCGACTCCGTCACGCTCACCACCGAGCCGGGCTGCACGCCCGCCCGGCGCAGCGTGTACATCAGCTGCGCGTCCGTCTGGATCGGCTCGCCGATCCGGCGCACGACGACCGTCTTGCCCTCGATGCCCGGGTCGAGATCGGCGAGCGACACCATGCCCTCGTCCAGGAACGGGTCGGCGCCGTCCTTCTCGCCCAGCTCCTCCAGGCCCGGGATCGGATTGCCGTACGGCGACTCGGTGGGGTGGCGCAGCAGCTCGAGCACCCGCCGCTCGACGGCCTCGCTCATCACGTGCTCCCAGCGACACGCCTCCGCGTGCACCTGCTCCCACTCCAGACCGATCACGTCGACGAGCAGGCACTCCGCGAGCCGGTGCTTGCGCATCACGCGCGTGGCGAGCCGACGGCCCTCGTCCGTGAGCTCCAGGTGACGGTCGCTGGCGACGGACACCAGGCCGTCGCGCTCCATCCGCGCCACCGTCTGGCTGACCGTCGGCCCGCTCTGGTCGAGCCGCTCGGCGATCCGGGCGCGCATGGGGACCACACCTTCCTCCTCCAGCTCGAGGATGGTGCGGAGATACATCTCCGTGGTGTCGATCAGTCCGGACATACGTGCCCCTTGATGAGATCTGCCGGAAGCACGACAGCTTCCCGGCTTGTGCGCTGGCCCTGGCACCAATTCTGCCGGATACCACTGACAAGCGTGCCGCGCCGTTGAAACCGACGGGTTACAGAGCGGTTCTCATCGGCCGTATTGACATCCCACTGGTCCAGACCGCACCGTGATCCGCGACACAGACTCCCGACGCTCCGAAGGGGCCCGCATGAGCGACAGCACGCCGGCCGGTCAGTTCTTCGACGCCGCGATCGGCCTGCTGCAGCGGGTCCGGGACGAGGAGGCCGGCAACATCGAGGCGGCCGGCGTGCTCCTCGCCGACACCGTCGCCTCCGGCGGCCGGCTCTTCGCCTTCGGCGCCGGTCACTCCTCCCTCGCCGCGCAGGACGTCGTCTACCGCGCCGGCGGCCTCGCCCTGATGAACCTGCTGGCCGTCCCCGGCGCCCTCGGTGTCGACGTCATGCCCGCCACGCTCGGCTCGGCCCTGGAGCGCGTCGACGGCCTCGCGAGCGCCGTCCTCGACTCCTCACCGGTCCGCGCGGGCGACGCCCTCGTGATCATCTCCCTCTCCGGACGCAACGCACTCCCCGTCGAGATGGCCATGAGCGCCCGCGCCCTGGGCCTGAAGGTCATCGGCGTGACATCGGTGGCGTACGCCTCGGAGACGACGTCCCGCCACCTCTCCGGCACGTACCTCAAGGACCACTGCGACATCGTCCTCGACTCGAAGATCGCCATCGGCGACGCGGAACTCACCCACGACACCATCCCGGCCCCCTTCGCCCCCGCCTCCACGGTCGTCACGTCGGCCCTCCTCCAGGCGGTCATGGCCACGGCAGCGGGAAACCTGGCCGACCGGGGCATCGAGCCGCCGCTGCTGCGCTCGGGGAACGTGGACGGAGGGCACGAGTGGAACGGGCGGGTGTTCGAGGAGTACGGGGAGCGGATCTTCTACCGGCACTAGGTGTGCTGTTCGGCGGAGCGTGCCGCAGACGCGGGGCTTGGCACGCCAATCCACGGCCGATGCGGCGCACCCCGGTGCTGCCGCCTCAAGCCACCCGTCCGCCGCGCTCTACTCCCGCTCCAGCACCTCGGCCAAGTCCAACGCGGACCCGATCCGAACCGCGACATCCTCCGCGTACACCGCATCGCCCCGCTCGAACTGACTCCGCCCCGCCCCCCGCAGAAACGTGACGACCCCGAACGTCCGCCCCCGACTCCGCAGCACCGCACACAGCGCGTGCACCGCGTCCGCGGGCCACTGCCGAGCCCGAGCCCATTCCTGCGCATCCTCGGCCCGCACGGCCCCCACACTCGCCCGCACCGAGCCGACCCGCTCCACACACTGCAACGCCGGGTGTCCCTCCGCGTACCGCACCGGCAACCCCGCCTGCCCCGTGAGCAGGCTCGGCCCCGGCGCCCCTGAAGGCGTCGCCGCGACCCGCACCAGCCGTACGGAGTCCGTCGCCGCCCCGTCCTCCACCGCGCCGCCGGCCACCCGGTCGATCAACGCATGGTCGGCGAACCCGGCCAGCGCGAAGTCCAGATGGACGGCGGCCGCCTCCCGCGGGTCCTCGCACTCGCCGGCGGCGCGGGCGGCACGGTGCAACTGGTTCGTACGGAACCGCAGCAGCGACGCCTCCTGCTCGCCCTGCTTGGACTCGGTCACGTCCTGGAACAGCCAGCCCACGCCGAGCGGCACCGGCTCCTCCGCAAGCGGCGAGGCCAGCCGGACGAACCCACAGCGCCAGCAGCGCCGCTGGTCGCCGTCCGGCGTGCGCACGCTCACCCAGATCTCGGCGGGCGCGGGCGGCGCACCCTCGGCCAGCACATGCGCGAGCGCACTCTCCAACTCCTCGACACCCTGGGCGAGCAGATCCCCGAGAGGCCGCCCCAGCACGGACGTACGCCCGATGCCCAGCGCCCGCGCCGCATGCGCGTTGACGACGGCGGGCCGCAGATCGGCGTCGACGAGCACGACACCCCAGCTCGCGTCCTCGAACAACGCCTCGCTCAGCGCGATGGACCGCTCCAGATCGATCTGCGCGTGCACCTCGCTGAAGGCGCAGTAGAGCCCGGCCGGCTTCCCGTCCGGCCCGCGCACGGCCGCCGACTGCGTCCGTACGAGCACCCGCCCGCCGTCCTTGGTCAGCAGCGCGAACTCGTGCACCTGCCGCCCCGGAGCGTGCATGGCGGACAGCAGCCGCCCCTCCACCTCCTCGGCGTCGGCACTGCGCACCGCCCACCCGGCGAACCCGTGCCGCCCGACGGCCTCGGCCGCGGTCCACCCGAGAATCCGCTCGGCCTCGCGGTTCCAGTGGGTCACCACCCCGTCCGCGTCGAAGGCGCACAACGCCGCGTCCATGCCGTCGAGCAGCGCGGCCAGCAGGTCCGAGCCGTCCGAACCCTCCGGACCGTCCCGCTCGGGCTCGTCCGGCCCGATCTCGTCGGTGGTCCCACTACGCCGGGAAGCACTCACCTGGACCCCCTGCAGGCTGCCGCGTCCGCACTTACGGCACGTCGGTTCGCTCACTGACAATCATCTAACTGGAACGTGACGCAGCACACACCGGGTTCCCACAAGATTGAAGGAATCGTTGCGTGCCGGAAATCCGGGTGCGCCGCCGAACTACGGCGCGAACGGCGCGAGCCTCAGATCCACCCACAGGTCGGTCTCGCCCTCCAGCACATACCGATCGACCTCCACGAACCCACGCACCTCGGCAAACCGCAGCCCGTCCTCATTGACCGCCAGCACACACGTCTCGATCACCCGAGCGCCCAGCACGTGTGCGTACCCGAGCCCCTTCTCATACAACGCCGCCCCAAACCCCCGACCCCGGTACTCGGGCAGCACACGCGCGATGACGGTCGCCACGCCCTCCTCGCCCTCGGGCGGCCGCACGGTCGAACAGCCGACGAGAACGTCACCGAGATACGCGTTCTCCAGCCGATAACGCCCGCTGCGCTCCCGTACCTCGTCGATCCCCATGGCAGCGGGCGGCACGATCACGTTGTGCACGTGCCGCCACTGGTCGAGCATGCGGTCCCCGTCCACCGGCTCGATCCGCAAACCAGCCACGACTGCCACTCCCCCTCCGCACATGCACCTCGAACCGATTCATTCTAAAAACAGGTTGATCGCGCGCCGAGCCGTTCTTAGTGTGTGGGCTACACGAGAAGGGAGGTGGTTCGGCAGATGTACAAGAACCGGACGCGTGAGGTGGCTGCGGGCTAGCGGCCCGTCACCACACCGAGTGCGGTGCCGGACCAGTGCGTGAAAGACGCGCGCAGCCGGCCCAATCCCAGGCAGTCACCCGACCCGCGAGCTCGCCGGTACGTCCGGCCGGCTTCTTCGCCGTCAGGCGGAGGGACCCGAGCTCGCGGGTCGTCTGCGTTCACGGACTTCCCCTGGACGCCGAGCGGCATCACGCGGAGCCGCTCAGCCCCGCGTGATGCGCGGCAGGGCTCAGTGGGCGATGTCCCCGTAGCCCTCGATCTCCTGCGGGTTGCGGGAGCCGGGGCCGATGTAGCGGGCGGACGGCCGGACGAGGCGGCCGGTGCGCTTCTGTTCGAGGATGTGGGCCGACCAGCCCGCCGTGCGGGCGCAGGTGAACATCGAGGTGAACATGTGGGCCGGGACCTCGGCGAAGTCGAGGACGATGGCGGCCCAGAACTCGACGTTGGTGGCGAGGACGCGGTCCGGGCGGCGGGCGTGGAGTTCCGCGAGGGCCGCCTTCTCCAGGGCTTCGGCGATCTCGAAGCGGGGGGCGCCGAGTTCGCGGGCGGTGCGGCGCAGGACGCGGGCGCGGGGGTCTTCGGCGCGGTAGACGCGGTGGCCGAAGCCCATGAGGCGTTCGCCCTTGTCGAGGGCCTGCTTGACGTACGCCTCGGCGTCGCCGGTGCGCTCGATCTCCTCGATCATGCCGAGCACGCGGGAGGGGGCTCCGCCGTGCAGCGGGCCGGACATGGCTCCTACGGCGCCGGAGAGGGCGGCCGCGACGTCCGCGCCGGTCGAGGCGATGACGCGGGCCGTGAAGGTGGACGCGTTCATGCCGTGCTCGGCGGCGGACGTCCAGTAGGCGTCCACGGCCGCGACGTGCTTGGGGTCGGGCTCGCCGCGCCAGCGGATCATGAAGCGCTCTACGACGGACTGGGCCTTGTCGATCTCCCGCTGCGGGACCATGGGCAGGCCCTGGCCGCGGGCGGACTGGGCGACGTAGGAGAGGGCCATGACGGCGGCTCGGGCGAGGTCCGCCCGGGCCTGGGCGGAGTCGATGTCCAGCAACGGTTTCAGGCCCCACACGGGGGCGAGCATGGCGAGCGCGGACTGGACGTCGACGCGGATGTCGCCGGAGTGCACGGGGATCGGGAACGGCTCGGCGGGCGGCAGGCCGGGGTTGAATGCGCCGTCGACGAGGAGTCCCCAGACGTTGCCGAACGAGACGTGCCCGACCAGGTCCTCGATGTCGACGCCCCGGTACCGGAGTGCGCCGCCCTCCTTGTCGGGTTCGGCGATCTCCGTCTCGAACGCGACGACTCCTTCGAGTCCGGGTACGAAGTCGGACATCAGGCGGCTCCTCGTGATGTGTGCGACAGATGATGGGCTGTTGTGGGGGGTGCGGCTGTTGTGGGGGGTGCGGCTGTTTTCGGGGTGCGGCTGTTTTCGGGGTGCGACCACGTGCCAGACGGTGGGAAAGCGTCCGTCCCATGGATCCACGGTTCGTCTCCGAGAACTCGCGGTCCTGGGCGGTACCTCTGTGATGCCCCGTCCGGTCGGCGGTCACCCAACCGGAACGGCATCAGCACGATATCCCCGAGTGCCACCCTTGGGGAGAGGTTGCGGCACTCAGTGCCACGCAGTGATGAAGACCACCGTGCCGAACGACGCCCGCTCATACGGCAGGATGACCGCGTGACCGACCGAGACGCCGCCCTCGATCCCGCCTCCATGCGCAAGCAGTACCGCGCCGAGGGGTTCGCCGAGGCCGATCTGGCCGCAACGCCCGTCGAGCAGTTCGCGCGCTGGTTCCAGCAGGCCGCGACGGAGGGGCATCTCTTCGAGCCGAACGCGATGGTCGTGTCCACGGCGGACGCCGAGGGCCGGCCCAGCTCGCGCACGGTGCTGCTGAAGCACTTCGACGAGCAGGGCTTCGTCTTCTACACCAACTACGACTCCCGCAAGGCCCGCGAACTGGCGGCGAACCCGTTCGTCTCGCTGCTGTTCCCGTGGCATCCGATGGCCCGCCAGGTCATCGTCACGGGCGTGGCGCGGCGCACCGGACGGGACGAGACCGCCGCGTACTTCCGCTCCCGCCCGCACGGCTCCCAGCTCGGCGCGTGGGTGAGCGCCCAGTCCTCGGTGATCGCGAACCGCACCGGCCTGGAGACGGCATACGCGGAGCTGGCCGCCCGCTACCCGGAGGGCGCGCAGGTCCCGGTGCCGCCGAACTGGGGCGGTTTCCGGGTGGCCCCGCAGGCGGTGGAGTTCTGGCAGGGCCGTGAGAACCGGCTGCACGACCGGTTGCGGTACGTGGCGGGGGCGGACGGGAGCTGGCGGGTGGAGCGGCTCAGTCCGTGAGGGCGCTGTGATCGCCGGCACCGACGACGCCTCGGCCGAGCGTGTCCTCCAGCAGCGCCGCCCACTGCGTCACGACCCGGTCGCGGCGGCCGGCGTCGTCGGTCAGCAGGTTCGCGAGGCCCAGCCCCCGGGCCATGTCCAGCAGGCCCTGGACCGTCTCGCGTACGCCCGGCCGGGACTCGTCGGCGCCGAGGAGCTCCACCGCGATGCGGTGGGTCTCGCGGCCGACGCGGGCTTCCAGCTCCGTGACGCGCGGCCGTAGTTGCTCCTCGTTGGAGGCGGCGACCCACAGGTGGAGGGCGGCGCGGAAGAGCGGGCCGGTGTAGAGGTCGACCAGGGCGGACACCACTTCTCGGCGGTCGCCCGCCGCGCCCTGCGGGAACAGGGCGCGCAGGGCCGTGGAGCGTTCCTCGGCGACGTACTCGACGGCGGCCGTGAAGAGGTCCTCGCGGGTCGGGAAGTGGTGCTGGGCGGCGCCGCGGGAGACGCCGGCGCGTTCGGCGACGACGGAGACCGTGGAGCCCGCCCAGCCGTGTTCGGCGAGGCAGGCCACGGCGGCTTCCAGGAGGCGCTGCCGGGTGGCCCGGCTGCGGTCCTGCTTGGGGACCCGGTCGCCCGGGACACGGTCGACCGTGTTCACAGCACCCATGGGGGATCCCGTCGTTCGAGGAAGGCCGTCATGCCCTCGTGGGCGTCGGCGGAGGCGAACAGGCGGGCGGAGAGCCTGGCCAGTTCGCCCGCGTCCAGGTCGAAGGCCTCCAGCACCTTAGCCGTGAGCAGCCGTTTCGTCTCGGCCAGGGCGTGTGGGGAGGCCCGGCGCAGTCCGTCGAGGACGGGGGCGAGGACCTCGTCGACGTCCGCGTGGTCGCCGGCCGCCGTGAGGAGGCCGATGCGGGCGGCCTCGGCGGGGCCGAAGGTCTCGCCGGTGAGGTAGTAGCGGGCGAGGGCGCGGGGGTCGACGCGGGGCAGCAGAGGGAGGGAGATCAGCGCGGGGGCGACTCCGATGCGGACTTCGGTGAAGGCGAAGGTGGCGGTGTCGGAGGCGGCGGCGATGTCGCAGGCGCCGAGCAGGCCGAGGCCGCCGGCCCGTACGTGGCCGGTGACCCGGGCCACGACGGGTTTGCGGAGCTTGACGATCTGCCGGAGCAGTGCGACGAGGGCCTTGGGCTGCGGCGGTTCGCGCAGGTCGGCGCCCGCACTGAAGGTGGTGCCGGTGTGGGTGAGGACGACGGCGCGTACGTCGTCGTCCTTGCCGGCTCGCTTCAGGGCGTCCGTGAGTTCGTGGACGAGGGGGGCGGACAGGGCGTTGCGGTTGTGCGGCGAGTCCAGGGTGAGGGTGGTGATGCCGCGTTCGTGCGTGGGGTGGACCAGGGCGGTCACGTCCGCTCCCTGAGCTGTCGGCGAAGGATCTTGCCGGAGGCGGCGCGCGGGACGCCGTCGATGAAGGTGATCCGGCGGACGCGCTTGTAGGGGGCGACGCGTTCGGCGACGTACATCATGACCTCTCCTTCGGAGAGGTCGGTGGCGTCCGGTTGGCGGACCACGTACGCGTGCGGGACCTCGGTGCCGTCGTCGTTGTAGGCGCCGATGACGGCGGCGTCGGCGATGCCGGGGTGGGTGAGGAGCAGGGCCTCGAGTTCGGCGGGGGCCACCTGGAAGCCCTTGTACTTGATGAGCTCCTTGACACGGTCCACGACGAAGAGCCAGCCGTCGGCGTCGGCGTGACCGACGTCGCCGGTGTGCAGCCAGCCGTCGGGGTCGATCATCCGGGCGGTGGCGTCGGGGCGGCCGAGGTAGCCCTTCATGACCTGGGGGCCGCGGATGAGGATCTCGCCGGACTCGTCGATGCCGAGGTCCTTGTCGGGGTCGTCGAGGGAGACGATCCGCATCTCGGTGCCGGCTATGAGCCTGCCCACGGTCCCGGCGGGTGCCTCGTGCATGGCGTCCAGGGGGACGACGTGGGTGCCCGGAGACAGTTCGGTCATGCCGTATGCCTGGCCGACGGGCGGCAGGCCGAGCCGCTGTGAGCAGGCGGCGGCGAGCTTGGCGTCCAGGGGAGCCGCGGCGCTGATGATGTATTTCAGGGACGACAGGTCGTACTGCGCGACCGCGGGGTGCTTGGCGAGGGCGAGGACGATCGGCGGGGCGACGTACAGGCCGGTGATGCGGTGGTTCTGGATGGCCGCGAGGAAGGTCTCGAGGTCGAAGCGGGGCAGGACGACGACGGTGGCGCCGTTGCGCAGGGGCCCGTTCATGAGGGCCGTCAGGCCGTAGATGTGGAAGAAGGGCAGCACGGCGAGGATGCGGTCGCCGGGGCCGTTCGAGAGGACGGGTTCGAGCTGCGCGAGGTTGGTGGCGATCTGGCGGTGCGTGAGCATCACGCCCTTGGGGATGCCGGTCGTGCCCGACGAGTACGGGAGGGCGGCCACGTCCTCCGCGGGGTCGATGTCGACCTGCGGCTCGGGGGCGGCCGAGGCCAGCATGTCGATGAGTGAGCGGTGTCCCGGGGCGCTGTCGCAGACGAAGATCTCCTGGACGCCGCCGGCGAGTTCGGCGGCCCTGCGGGCGGTCTCCAGGAGCGGTGAGACGGTGACGATCCAGCGGGCCGCGGAGTCGGTGAGCTGCTTGGCGAACTCCTCGGGCGTGGCGAGCGGGTGCACGGTCGTGACGGAGGCCCCCGCGCGCGTGGCGGCGTAGAACGCCGTCGGGAAGGCGATCGTGTTGGGGCTGTGCAGGGCGAGGACGTCTCCCTTGCTGACGCCCGCCTCGGCGAGGGCGGCGGCGACCCGCCGGTGGAAGCGGTCCAGCTGCTCGTACGTGAGCGTGGTGCCGTCGGTGCCGTCGATCAGGGCGGGTGCGTCCCCGAACTCGGCGGCCCGGCCGAGTACCGCTTCGTGGATGGGGAGTTCTACGGGCGGGACGTCTGCGTACTCGCTGCGGAACATGGTTCCTCCTCGCGCGACACGGTGCCGGTCAGTACGACTTGGGCAGGCCGAGGGTCTGGTGGGAGACGTAGTTGAGAATCATCTCCCGGCTCACCGGAGCAATACGAGCCACGCGCGCGGCCGTTATCAACGAACCGAGCCCGAACTCGCGCGTGAGTCCGTTGCCGCCGAGCGTGTGCACCGCCTGGTCGACCGCCTTCACACAGGCCTCCCCGGCCGCGTATTTGGCCATGTTGGCGGCCTCACCTGCGCCTACGTCGTCCCCCGCGTCGTACAGGTGGGCCGCCTTCTGCATCATCAGGCGGGCCAGTTCGAGGTCGATGTGCGCCTGGGCGAGGGGGTGGGCGATGGCCTGGTGGGCGCCGATGGGGGTGTTCCAGACGGTGCGGTCGCGGGCGTAGGTGATCGCTTGCGCGAGCGCGTAGCGGCCCATGCCGATCGCGAAGGCGGCCGTCATGATGCGCTCGGGGTTGAGGCCGGCGAAGAGTTGCAGGAGGCCGGCGTCCTCGTCGCCCACGAGGGCGTCCGCGGGGAGCCGTACGTCGTCGAGGGTGAGCTCGAACTGCTTCTCCGCGGCGGTGAGTTCCATGTCGATGCGGTGGCGGGTGAAGCCGAGTGTGTCGCGGGGCACGATGAAGAGGCAGGGCTTGAGGCGGCCCGTGCGGGAGTCCTCCGTACGGCCGACTATGAGGGTGGCGTCGGCGATGTCCACGCCTGAGATGAAGACTTTGCGGCCGGTGAGGAGCCAGTCTCCGGTGTCGGGGTCGCGGCGGGCGGTGGTGGTGATGCGGTGGCTGTTGGAGCCGGCGTCGGGTTCTGTGATGCCGAAGGCCATCGTGCGGGTGCCGTCCGCCAGGCCGGGGAGCCAGTGTTGTTTCTGGGCGTCGGTTCCGAAGCGGGCGATGACCGTGCCGCAGATCGCCGGTGAGACGACCATCATCAGGAGGGGGCAGCCGGCCGCGCCGAGTTCTTCGAGGACGATGGAGAGTTCGGCGATTCCGCCGCCTCCGCCGCCGTATTGCTCGGGGAGGTTGACGCCGAGGTAGCCGAGCTTGGCCGCCTCGGACCAGAGTTCGTCGGGGTGACGACCCTCGTCGACGACCTTGGTGATGTAGTCGCGGCCGTAGCGCTTGCCCAGCTGTGCGACTGCGGTGCGTAGGGCCTTGTGCTCCTCGGATTCGATGAGGGGGGTCATGCGGCTCCTCAGGGGAAGGGGGGTTCTGCCGTTCGGAGGGTGCGGGTCGTGTGGGGCTGGTCGCGCTCACGCGGCGGAGCCGCATATTTGATGCAGCCCCGCGCCCCTAGGCGGCTTGCACCACCGCCAGCAGAGAACCGACCGTCACCTGATGTCCAGGTGCGGCGTGGAGGGCCGTGAGCGTTCCCGTGACCGGCGCTGTGATCTTGTGTTCCATCTTCATCGCCTCCAGCCACAGGAGGGGCTCTCCGGCCCGTACGGCGGCTCCTACGACGGCCCCCTCGGCGATCTTGACCACCGTGCCCGGCATGGGGGCCACCAGGGAGCCCGGTGCCAGTTGGGCCACCGGGTCGGGGAAGCGGGGCAGGGCGGTGAGCCGGGTGGCGTTGACGTGCACCTCGTCGCCGTACCGCGCCACCTCGAACTTGCGCTGTACGCCGTCCACTTCGAGTACGACGAGACGCGCGTCGGCGTGGACGACCCGCACTCCGTCCGCCTCCAGGCCCGCCCGGGTGTGCCGGTATCGGACCTCGTGCTCCTCGCCCGCCATCGCGTAGCGCTTGGTCTGGGGCTGGGAGGGGACGTTGCGCCAGCCTCCGAGGCGGGAGCGGCCGTGGGCGTCGGCGAGGGCGGCTGCCAGGGGGGCGTGGGCATCGGGGCTGGGCTTCGTGAGGTCCGGGAGGTGGCGGTCGTAGAAGCCGGTGTCCATACGGGCGGCGGTGAACTCCGGGTGCCGCAGCGACCGTACGAGGAGGTCCCGGTTGGTGACCGGACCGTGGAGGGTCGCCCGCTCCAGGGCGCCCGACAGTCTGCGGAGGGCCTCCGCGCGCGTGGGGGCGTGGGCGACGACCTTGGCGAGCATGGGGTCGTAGTGGACGCCGATGGAGTCGCCGTCCTCGTAGCCGGTGTCCAGGCGGACGCCTTCGGGGACGGTCAGGCGGTGCAGGGTGCCGGTCTGGGGGGTCCAGTCGTTCGCCGGGTCCTCGGCGTAGAGGCGGGCCTCGACGGCGTGGCCACGCGCGCGTGGGGGGTCGCTCGCGAGGGCGTGGCCTTCAGCGACGCGGATCTGCTGGGCCACCAGGTCGATGCCGAAGACGGCTTCGGTGACGGGGTGTTCGACCTGGAGGCGGGTGTTCATCTCCAGGAAGTGGGCCTTGCCGCCGGCGACCAGGAACTCGACCGTGCCGGCTCCCACGTAGTCGACGGCGCGGGTGGCCCGTACCGCCAGCCGGTGCAGTTCTTGCGCGAGCTCGTCGGGCAGGGCGGGCGCGGGCGCCTCTTCGATCACCTTCTGGTGGCGGCGCTGGAGGGAGCAGTCGCGGGTGCCGAGGGCCCACACCGTGCCGTGTGTGTCGGCGAGGACCTGAACCTCGACGTGGCGCCCGTTCTCCACGTACGGCTCGACGAACACCTCGCCGTCACCGAAGGCGCTCGCGGCCTCGGCGCGCGCGCCCTCCAGCGCGGCGTCCAAGTCCTCCAGGCGTCGCACGATCCGCATCCCGCGCCCGCCGCCGCCCGCCGCCGCCTTCACCAGCACGGGCAGGTCGTCCTCGGTGACCTCGCGCAGGGGCTCGAGACCCATCAGTTCCTTGGCTCGCGTCTTGGACGCCATCGCCTCGATCGCCTCCGGGGGCGGGCCGATCCAGACCAGGCCCGCGTCGAGGACGGCACGCGCGAAGTCCGCGTTCTCGGAGAGGAAGCCGTACCCGGGGTGCACGGCGTCCGCGCCGGCGGCCATGGCGGCCTTCACGATCAGGTCGCCGCGCAGATACGTGTCGGCGGGCGCCGCGCCCGCCAGTCGTACCGTCGCGTCGGCCACGCGCGCGTGGAGCGCGTTCCCGTCGGCGTCCGAGTGCACGGCGATCGTGCGGATGCCGAGCTCGCGGCAGGTGCGGAAGACGCGGCAGGCGATCTCGCCACGGTTGGCGACCAGCACAGTGGTGATCACTGAATCCCTCACATCCGGAAGACGCCGAAGCCGCCCCGCGCGCCCTCGTAGGGCGCGGTGTGGAGGGCGGACAGGCACAGGCCGAGGACGGTGCGGGTGTCGCGCGGGTCGATGACGCCGTCGTCGTACAGCCGCCCGGACAGGAACATCGGGAGCGACTCGGACTCGATCTGCTGCTCCACCATGGCGCGCAGGGCGGCGTCCGCGTCCTCGTCGTACGGCTGTCCCTTCGCCGCCGCCGACTGCCGGGCGACGATCGAGAGCACGCCCGCGAGCTGCTGGGGGCCCATGACGGCCGACTTGGCGCTGGGCCAGGCGAAGAGGAAGCGGGGGTCGTAGGCGCGGCCGCACATGCCGTAGTGGCCGGCGCCGTAGGACGCGCCCATGAGGACCGAGAGGTGCGGGACCCTGGAGTTGCTGACCGCGTTGATCATCATCGCGCCGTGCTTGATGATGCCGCCCTGCTCGTACTCCTTGCCGACCATGTAGCCGGTGGTGTTGTGCAGGAAGAGCAGCGGGATGTCGCGCTGGTTGGCGAGCTGGATGAACTGGGCGGCCTTCTGGGACTCCGCGCTGAACAGCACGCCCTGCGCATTCGCCAGGATGCCGACGGGATAGCCGTGGAGGGTCGCCCAGCCCGTCGTGAGGCTCGTCCCGTACAGCGGCTTGAACTCGTCGAAGTCGGAGGCGTCGACGATCCGGGCGACGACCTCGCGGGGGTCGAAGGGGGTCTTCAGGTCGCCGGGGACGATCCCCAGGAGCTCGTCCTCGTCATACTTGGGAGGGGTGGCAGGACCCGGATCGTCGTACGCCTTGCGGTGGTTGAGGCGGGCCACCACGCGCCGCGCCTGCCGCAGCGCGTCCTGCTCGTCCACGGCGAAGTAGTCCGCCAGACCCGACACGCGCGCGTGCATCTCCGCGCCGCCCAGCGACTCGTCGTCGCTCTCCTCGCCGGTGGCCATCTTCACGAGGGGCGGCCCGCCGAGGAACACCTTCGCGCGCTCCTTGACCATGATCACGTGGTCGGACATGCCGGGGATGTACGCGCCACCGGCGGTCGAGTTCCCGAAGACGACCGCGACGGTGGGGATCCCGGCGGCGGAGAGCCGGGTCAGATCCCGGAAGATCGCACCCCCGGGGATGAAGATCTCCTTCTGGGAGGGCAGGTCGGCCCCGCCGGACTCCACCAGGCTGATGCAGGGCAGCCGGTTGGCGAGCGCGATGTCGTTGGCCCTGAGCGCCTTCTTCAGGCTCCAGGGATTGCTGGCACCGCCGCGCACGGTCGGGTCGTTGGCGGTGATCAGGCACTCCACGCCCGCCACGACCCCGATGCCGGTGACGAGCGAGGCGCCGACCGTGTAGTCGCTCCCCCAGGCGGCCAGCGGCGACAGCTCCAGGAAGGGCGTGTCGGGGTCGAGGAGCAGCTCGATGCGCTCACGGGCGAGGAGCTTGCCGCGCCCCCGGTGCCGTTCGACGTACTTGGGGCCGCCGCCCTCGATGGCCTTCGCGTGCTCGGCGTCGAGGTCGGCGAGCTTGGCGAGCATGGCCTCACGGTTGGCCCGGTGGTCGGGGCTGCCCGTGTCCAGGGCGGATCCGATGACCGTCACAGCAGAGCCTCCGGAATGTCCAGGTGGCGGGAGCGCAGCCATTCGCCGAGGGCCTTGGCCTGCGGGTCGAAACGGTGCTGCGCGGCGACGCCCTCGCCGAGGATTCCCTCGACGACGAAGTTGAGGGCGCGGAGGTTCGGGAGTGTGTGCCGGGTGACCTTCAACCGACGGCTCTCGGGTATCAGTTGCTGAAACCTGTCGACCGTCAGTTCGTGGGCCAGCCACCCCCAGACGTCGTCCGTACGCACCCACACCCCGACGTTGGCGTTCCCGCCCTTGTCCCCGCTGCGGGCGCCGGCGACGAGGCCGAGAGGGGCGCGGCGGGTCGGTCCGGGCGGTGGCGGCCCGGGCAGGGGCAGCTGCGGCAGGTCTTCGAGTACGAGGGTCTCGTGGGCCGGGGGCACAGGATCCCGGCGTCCGTCCGGGAGGACGGCCACATGGTCGACGGCACCATGGGGGACGTACACATCCTCGAAAACCCCATAGGGTGCGCCCTTCCCGGGTGGCGCCACCATATGGAAGCCGGGGTAGCTCGCCAGCGCCAGCTCGACGGCCGCCCCGCTGAGCACCCGGCCGACGACCCCCTGGTCCGGGTCACGTACGACGAGCCGCAGCAGGGCGCTCGCGGTCTCCTCGGTCGGGGCGTCGGGGCGGTCGGTGCGGACGAGGTCCCAACGGACGTCCGCGGGGCGGGACTTGGCCATCGCGTCGGTCATCTGCTCCCGTACGAGCTCGGCCTTGGCCTCGATGTCGAGGCCGGTCAGGACGAAGGCGACCTCGTTGCGGAAGCCGCCGAGGCGGTTGAGGCCGACCTTGAGGGTGGGGGGCGGGGGCTCGCCCCGCACGCCGTCGATCCGGACTCGGTCGGGGCCGTCCTGGGTGAGCCTGATGGTGTCGAGGCGGGCGGTGACGTCGGGTCCGGCGTACCGGGCGCCCGACGTCTCGTAGAGAAGCTGGGCGGTGACCGTGCCGACGTCGACGAGGCCGCCGGTTCCGGGGTGCTTGGTGATGACCGCCGAGCCGTCCTCGTGGAGCTCGGCGAGCGGGAAGCCGGGCCGGTGCAGCCGTCGTACGTCATGCTCGGTGAAGAACGCGTAGTTGCCGCCCGTGGCCTGCGTCCCGCACTCCAGGACGTGCCCGGCGACAACCGCGCCCGCGAGCCGGTCGTAGTCCGTCGGTGCCCAGCCGAAGTGGGCGGCGGCGGGCCCGGTGACCAGCGCCGCGTCCGTCACTCTCCCCGTGACCACGACGTCCGCGCCCTCCCGCAGACAGGCGGCGATGCCGAAGCCGCCGAGGTAGGCGTGGGCGGCGAGGCTGCCGGGACGGCGGGCGGTGAGGTCATCGCCCTCGACGTGGGCGACACGTACGGGGATGCCGAGGCGGGCGGCCAGCTCCCGTGTCGTTTCCGCCAGTCCGGCGGGGTTGAGGCCGCCGGCGTTCGCCACGATCCTGACCCCCCGTTCGTGGGCCAGCCCCAGGCACTCCTCCAACTGCCGCAGGAAGGTGCGGGCGTATCCCCCTCCGGGGTCCTTCAGCCGGTCGCGCCCCAGGATCAGCATGGTCAGCTCGGCGAGGTAGTCGCCGGTGAGGACGTCGAGTTCACCGCCGGTGAGCATCTCGCGCATGGCGTCGAAGCGGTCGCCGTAGAAGCCGGAGGCGTTGCCGATGCGGAGGGTCACTGCGCGGAACCCTTCGGCGGGCGCCCTTCGCCCGGCGGGCCGGCGAAGGCCTGGGCGATGTCGAGCCAGCGGTCGGCGTCGGGGCCCTCGGCCACGACCGCGAGGGCGGTGCGGTGGGCGCGGCGGGTGACGAGGAGGCAGAAGTCGAGGGCGGGCCCGGTGACGCGCTGGCCTGCCTTTTCGGGCCCGTAGGCCCACACGTCCCCGCCGGGCCCGACGAGTTCGACGCGGAACTCCTCGGCCGGCGGGGTCAGTCCGTGCACCCCGAAGGCGTAGTCCCGAGCCCGCACACCGATGCGCGCCACATGCCTGAGCCTGTCGGTGGGTGGCCGCACCACACCCAGTGTGTCCGCCACATCCTGCCCGTGGGCCCAGGCCTCCATGAGTCGGGCGGTGGCCATGGAGGCGGCCGACATGGGCGGGCCGTACCAGGGGAAACGGGCACCGGGAGGGGAGGCGCGCAGTGCGCTGTCGAGTGCGGTACGCCCCTCCCGCCACCTCGGCAGCAGTTCGGCGGGCGGGATCCGGGCCCCCTCCTCCGCGCCCTCGTCGACGAAGGAGTCGGGAGCGGCGAAGGCCCTCTCGACCAGGGTGTGGAACTCGTCCCGGTCGGTGACCGCCAGCAGGGCCGCGCGGTCGGTCCAGGTGAGGTGCGCGATCTGGTGCGCGATGCTCCAGCGGGGCGCGGGGGTGGCGAGGGCCCACTGGTCGGGGCTCAACTCGGCGACAAGGAGGTCGAGTTGGTCGTTTTCGGCACGCAGGTCGTCGAACACGGGCGTCGGGTCGGCCATGGGGCGAGCATGGCAGCGGACCAAGAAACAAGCAAGCATGCTTGCATGAATTGACCCGGGCGGAAAATCGCGCGCGCCGCCCGCCGCTCCCGCAGTACGGTCGGCCGATGCTCGATGAGGACGGTCACTTCGGAGAATCCGTCGCGGCGCGGTACGACGAGTCGTCGGCGGAGATGTTCGCGCCCGATGCCGTGGAGCCGGCCGTCGATGTCCTGGCGGAGCTGGCCGGTGCCGGACGGGCCCTCGAACTGGGCGTCGGCACCGGACGCCTCGCATTGCCGCTGTCGCGGCGCGGTGTCGGGATCCACGGCATCGATCTGTCCCGGGCGATGACGGACCGGCTGCGTGCCAAGCCGGGCGGTGACGCGATCGGTGTGACGATCGGAGACTTCGCGACGACACGGGTGCCCGGCAGCTTCTCCGTCGCCTATCTGGTCTTCAACACGCTCATGAATCTGACGACGCAGGACGCCCAGGTGGACTGCTTCCGCAACGCCGCCGCCCATCTCGGGCCCGGCGGGTGCTTCGTCGTCGAGGTCATGGTCCCGGACCTGCGCCGGCTTCCGCCCGGGCAGAACACCGTGCCGTTCCACGTGGGCTCGACGCGGCTGGGCTTCGACACGTACGACGTCGCCACCCAGTCGATGAGCTCGCACCACGTCGAGGTCGAGGGCGGTCGCGGCTCGTTCCGGTCCATACCGTTCCGGTACGTCTGGCCCGCGGAGCTCGACCTGATGGCCCGGCTGGCCGGGATGCGGCTGCGCGAGCGGTGGGACGGATGGACACGGCAGCCGTTCACGAGCGAGAGCCGGCAGCACGTCTCCGTGTGGGAGAAGCCCGGCGGCTGACTCCCGTCAGACCTCGGCCGGCTCCCGTCACGCCTCGGCAGATTCCCGTTCAGACCTCGGCAGATTCCGTCGGACCCCAGCCGAGCCCCGTCGGACCCCAGCCGAGCCCCGTCAGACCTCCGACCGAGTCCCGTCAGACCTCCGGCATCGCCGCTTTCCCCCGCCCCACCTGCGTCCGCACGGCCCCCATGCTCGCCCCGATGACCAGGGCGATCGCGGCGGCCTCCGTGGTGGTCAGAGCCTGGTCGAGGACGAGGAAGCCGGCGAGGGCGGCGATGGCCGGTTCCAGGCTCATGAGGACGGCGAAGGTGGAGGCGGGAAGGCGGCGGAGGGCGAGGAGTTCGAGGGTGTAGGGGAGGACGGAGGAGAGGAGGGCCACCGCCGAGCCCAGGGCGACGGTCGTGGGGTCGAGGAGCTTCGTGCCGGACTCGGCGATGCCGAGGGGGAGGAACGCCAGGGCCGCCACCGCCATCGCCCACGCGAGCCCGTCGGCCTGCGGGAAGCGACGGCCCGTACGGGCGCTGAAGACTATGTACGTCGCCCACATGGCCCCCGCACCCAGGGCGAAGGCGACACCCAGGGGGTCGAGGTCGCTGAACCCTCCGCCGCCGAGGAGGAAGACACCGGCGAGGGCGAGGCCGGCCCAGACCAGGTTGAGCGCGCGGCGGGAGGCGATGACCGAGAGGGCGAGGGGGCCGAGCACCTCCAGAGTGACCGCGGGGCCCAGCGGGATGCGGTCGACGGCCTGGTAGAAGAGGCCGTTCATCGCGGCCATCGTGAGGCCGAAGAGGACGACCGTGCCCCAGTCGGTGCGCGAGTGCCCACGCAGCCGGGGACGGCAGACCACCAGCATCACGAGTGCCGCCGCCAGCAGCCGCAGGGTGACCACGCCCAGCGCGCCGGCCCTCGGCATGAGGGTCACGGCGAGAGCGCCACCGAACTGCACCGAGACGCCGCCCGCGAGCACCAGGCCCACCGGCCCGAGGGAACCCCGGCGGCCCGGGGTGCCGGCCGGGGTGGGTGCGGGACCGGTCGGGGTCGGAGCGGAGGAGGGGGCGGCGGCATCGCTGGGGGTGGTCACGGGGCCTTCCGGGGCGGCTCGGAGTTCGTACACCTCACTGTACGACGCAGTCCAGGGTAGTGGACTTCGTCAGGTGTGTGAACCCTTTATACGACTGTCCCCGGACGGGCTGATACCGGTTTGCGCACCTGTCCCAGGTCGGGCGGCTGATACCGGTTTGTGCGATGTCCCCGGTCGGGCTAGCGCCGGGCCATGTACAGCCCCAGCGCCTTGTGCAGCAGCCGGTTGAGCGGGAAGTCCCACTCCCCCAGGTACTCGACGGCCTCACCGCCCGCGCCGGCCTTGAAGCGCAGGAGCCCCAGGAGGTGGTTGGACTCCTCCAGCGTGTCGGTGATGCCCCGGAAGTCGTAGACGGCGGCGCCGAGTTCGTGGGCGTCGGTCATCATGCGCCACTGCATGGCGTTGTTGGGCTGGACCTCGCGTTTGCGACTGGTGGAGGCGCCGTACGAGTACCAGACGTGGTCGCCGACGGTGAGCATGGTGGCCGCGGCGAGGACGTCGCCGTCGTGCTGGGCGAGGTAGAGGCGCATGCGATCGGGGTGTTCGGTGGTGAGCGCGGTCCACATGCGCTGGAAGTAGGACAGGGGACGCGGAAGGAAGCGGTCGCGCTCCGCGGTCTCGGCGTACAGCTCGTAGAACGCGGGCAGGTCCTCGTAGCCGCCGCGGACGACCTTCACGCCGGCCTTCTCCGCCTTCTTGATGTTGCGCCGCCACTGCTGGTTGAGGCCGCCCTGGATGTCCTCCAACGAGCGTCCGGCGAACGGCACTTGGAAGACGTAGCGCGGCTGCCCGGCCGCGAAGCCGTCCTCGCCGCCCGGTTCGGTCTGCTGCCAGCCGGCGCGCCGCAGCCGGTCCGCCACCTCGGCGGCACGCGGCTCGTACGAGGTCGCCTCCGCGTCCCTCAGCCGCCGCGCCGACGGGTCGGCGATCGCCGCCTTCACCGCGTCGGCGCTCCATCTGCGTACGACGACGGGCGGGCCCATCTTGACCGAGAAGGCACCCTGTCGCTTGAGGTGGGCCAGCATCGGTTCCAGCCACCGGTCGAGGTCGGCCGCGTACCAGTCGATCAGCGGCCCCTCCGGCAGATACGCGAGGTACTTCCTCACCTTCGGCAGCGGCCGGAACAGCACGAGCCCCGCCCCCACCAACTGCCCCTCCTCGTCGAACCACCCCAGACTCTCCGGCCGCCAGTCCGGCTTCACCTCACCCCAGGAGGGGACCTGCATGTGGCTGGCGGAGGGGCGGGCCGCGACGAAGGCCAGATGCTCGTCGCGGGAGACGGGCTGGATACGGAGAGTCATACGCAGGCTCCTTGACGGTTGCTGAGCGTGTCAGCCTAGGAGGTCGGCCGCGTCCGTCCCGGGACCCGGACGGCGCGAGTACCTCCGCGTCCGCGGCGCGCGCGTGGAGGAAGTGGTCGGACGGACCGTCCGGCGATGTCCGGCCGGGCGCAGTCCGCGCCCAGTCCGCCACGAGCCGGCCGACCGCCGCGGGGATGCCGTACGGCGTCACCCGCAGGCCCGCTCCCGGGCCGAGCAGGCACCGGTGGGCACCCGCGCGGCCGTACGGCGTGCCGGCGCGTCCGCGTTCACCACCGGATCCGTACGCGACCGCTTTCGCCGGGCGCCCAGCGGCGACGCGGATCACCGCGCGCCGTGCACGAGCCCCCCACACACGCCCCCCACACACCCCGATCACCCCACCGCGGCCTGCCCCTCCGCACGGGCGAACGCGAGGATGTCGGGGACCGCTGCGCGCAGGCTCCCGAAGTGGCGGTGCACCCCGGCCACGGCGGTCGGGGCGTTGACTCCCCACACCGTCATGCCGGCCCGCAGCCCTGCCTCGACTCCGGACGGGGCGTCCTCGACGACCAGGCAGTCCTCGGGGCGGGCACCGAGTCGCTCGGCGGCCAGCAGGTAGGGCACGGGGGACGGTTTGCCTTCCGCCACCGCGGCGGCGTCCACGACGAGGTCCGGCACCGGCAGGCCCGTCCGGGCGAACCGCCCGCGCACCCGGTGCTCGTAGTTCGAGGTCACCAGCGCCCACGCGCCCGGCGGCAGGGCGCCCAGCAGCTCCGACGCGCCGTCGAAGGCCGTGTAGACGCCGGACCGGACGTCCTCGTCCTCCAGTTCGTGCAGCGCGGTCAGGCACTCCCCCGGATCCTGGTCCGGGGCCACCGCCGCGAAGGTCTCCATCGGCCGCGTCCGCAGCGCCACCCGGTGGACCGCGTCCGCGTCCAGGCCGTACCGCCCCGCCCACGTTCCCCAGACCCGGCGCTGGTTGTCCACCGCGTCGATCAACGTGCCGTCGACATCGAAGAGGACGTACCTCCTGGGCCCGGGCCGCACAGACTCACTGGTCACGCCGTGATCATGCCAGGAAGCGCATGTCAGAAGGCCCGGGATCAGTCATTCCCCCTCCCCTGTCCCTCCCTCCGGCTTCTCCGGCCCTCCGGCCTCTCCGACCCTTCCAGCCCTTCCAGCCCCTCCAGCCCCTCCGCCAACACCTCAGCCAGATGCCGCCCCCGCACCCCCGCCAACTGCTCCAACTGCGTCCGGCAGGAGAAGCCGTCGGCCAGGATCACCGTGCCGTCCGCCGCCTCTCGCACCGCCGGCAGGAGCTGCTCCTCCGCGCAGGCCGCAGACACCTCGAAGTGGCCCTTCTCGAAGCCGAAGTTGCCCGCGAGGCCGCAGCAGCCGCCCACCGGCTCACCGGTCAGGCCCGCCGCCAGGCGCAGTCGGCGGTCGGCCTCGTCTCCCAGCACCGCGTGCTGGTGACAATGGGTCTGACCGGCCGAAGGACGGTCCAGGCGGGGCGGGAGCCAGTCGGGCGCGAGGCGTTCCAGGGTCTGGGCGAAGGTCAGGATCCGGGACGCCAGGCGGGCGGCCCGGGGGTCGTCGTGCAGAAGTTCGGGCAGGTCCGTACGGAGGGCCGCCGCACAGCTGGGTTCCAGGACGAGGACCGGTGCGTCGGTCTCCAGCACCGGCGTCATGAGGTCGAGGGTGCGACGCATGACGGTGCGGGCCCGGTCCAGTTGACCGGTGGAGACGTAGGTCAGACCGCAGCAGACCCGTGCCCGCCCCCGGACCAACGAGAGCGGGTTCCATGCCGCCGACCTGCCGTCGCCCACCGGCCGCCCCGGCAGTCGTAGCGTCGGGGGGAGTGCCACCCGCAGGCCCGCCGCCTCCAGCACGCGTACGGCCGCCCGGCCCACGGACGGCGAGAGGTGTTCGGTGAAGGTGTCGGGCCACAGCACGACCAGTTCGCCCGTGTCGGAGGCAGCGGGCGGCCGACGCCGCCACCACCGGCTGAACGTCTCCGTCGCCACCCGGGGGATCCGCCGCTCGCCCGCGATCCCGCCCAGCCGTTTCGCCGCCCACGCGAGCGGCCGTACCGAGGCGAGCCCGTTGACCACCACGCCCGCCCGCACACGGGACACCCAGCGCAGCCACACCGGCAGCCACCCCATGCTGTAGTGGGCCGCCGGGCGCCGCCGCCCCGCGTAGTGGTGGTGGAGGAACTCCGCCTTGTACGTGGCCATGTCGACCCCGACCGGGCAGTCGGAGCGGCAGCCCTTGCAGGACAGGCACAGATCGAGGGCGTCCCGTACCTCCTCCGACCGCCACCCGTCCGTCACGACCTCGCCCGCGAGCATCTCGTGCAGCAGCCGGGCACGCCCGCGCGTGGAGTGCTCCTCCTCGCCGGTCGCCCGGAAGGACGGGCACATGACAGACGACCCGGACACGGACGTCGTACGGCATTTCGCGACCCCGACACACCTGCGCACCGCCGCCGAGAAGTCACCGCCGTCCGTCGGATAGCCGAAGGCCACGTCCACCGGACCGTGCGGGAGCACCGAGAAGCGGAGGTTCGCATCGAGGGGCGCCGGGCGTACCAGCATCCCCGGGTTGAGCAGGTCGTCCGGGTCCCAGATCCCCTTGGCCCGTTCGAACAGCCCCACCAGTTCCTCGCCGTACATACGCGGCAGCAGTTCGGCCCTCGCCTGCCCGTCCCCGTGCTCTCCGGACAGCGAACCGCCGTGGGACACGACCAGCTCGGCCAGTTCCTCCGAGAAGTGCCGGAAGCGGGCGACTCCCGCCTCCGTCAGCAGGTCGAAGTCGATGCGGACGTGGATGCAGCCGTCCCCGAAGTGGCCGTACGGCGTGCCGCGCAGCCCGTGCGCCCCCAGCAGCGCCCTGAAGTCCCGCAGGTATGCGCCCAGCCGGGGCGGCGGCACCGCGCAGTCCTCCCAGCCGGGCCAGGCCTCGGAGCCGTCCGGCATCCGGGTCGCCGTACCGCTCGCGTCCTCCCGGATGCGCCACAGGGCGCGCTGCCCGGCCGGGTCCGTCACGACGAGCGCGTCGACGACGTCCGCCGCCCGCACGATCGCCTCCGCACGCGCGCGTGCCTCCGTCTCCGTCCCGCCGCCGGTCTCCACGAACAGCCAGGCCCCGCCGCGGGGCAGGTCTGCCGTGGACGGGACGAGATCCGCCGCCATGCCCTCGACCGTCAGGGGCCCGTGCGGGAGCAGACCCGCCGCCGCCTCGGCCGCCGCGTTCTCGTCGGCGTACGCCAGCACGGCCAGGGCACGCGCGCGTGGCGCCCGGACCAGCCGTACGACCGCCTCCGTCAGCACGCCCAGCGTGCCCTCCGAGCCGCAGAAGGAACGGGCGACGTCGGCGCCCTTCTCGGGCAGCAGCGCGTCCAGGGCGTAGCCGGAGATACGGCGGGGCAGCTCGGGGAAGCCGGTGCGGAGTATCGGCAGTTCCCCTTCCACCAGCTCCCGCAGGCCCGCCGGCGCGCCCGCCCACCCCTGCCCGAGCCGCAGCCGCTCCCCGCGCGCGGTGACCACCGACAGCTCCCGCACGCTGTCCGCGGTCGTCCCCCACGCCACCGAGTGCGAGCCGCACGAGTTGTTGCCGATCATTCCGCCGAGCGTGCAGCGGCTGTGGGTGGAGGGGTCCGGACCGAAGCGCAGACCGTGCGGGGCAGCGGCCTCCTGGAGGCGGTCGAGGACCAGCCCCGGCTGCACGACCGCGGTGCCCGTCGCCGGGTCGAGGGACAGCAGACGGTTCATGTGCCGGGTGAAGTCCAGTACGACGCCGGTGCCCGTGGCCTGCCCCGCGATCGACGTCCCTCCGCCCCGCGGCACGACCGGTACGCCGTGCTCCCGGCACACGGCCACTGCCGCCGCCACGTCGTCGGCGTCCCGGGGAGCCACGACACCCAGCGGGACCCGCCGGTAGTTGGACGCGTCCATGGTGACGAGGGCCCGGGAGGTGACGTCGAAAGCGACCTCGCCTCGGACGACCTTGCGAAGCTCGACCTCGAGATCCGTCATGCCTCCAGCAAACCAGGCCGTCCAGTCAGTCCGTCAACACCGGCGCGTCTCACCCGACGGACTACGTTTCGACCAGGTTTCCCCCAGCGGCTACCCTCCCTTCCGTGGCTGAGATCCAGATTCCTTCTGACATCAAGCCCGCGGACGGACGTTTCGGCGCGGGACCCTCCAAGGTGCGGACGGAGGCGCTGGACGCACTCGCCTCCACCGGTACGTCCCTCATGGGCACCTCTCATCGCCAGGCTCCGGTCAAGAACCTGGTCGGCAAGGTCCGCGAGGGCATCTCCGAGCTGTTCCGGCTCCCCGAGGGCTACGAGGTCGTCCTCGGCAACGGCGGCTCCACCGCCTTCTGGGACGTCGCGACCCACGGCCTGATCGACAACAAGTCGCAGCACCTCAGCTTCGGCGAGTTCAGCTCGAAGTTCGCCAAGGCCGCGAAGCTCGCCCCGTGGCTCGCCGAGCCGACCGTCATCTCCTCCGACCCGGGCACCCACCCGGAGCCGCAGGCCGAGGCGGGCGTCGACGTGTACGCCTTCACCCACAACGAGACCTCCACCGGTGTCGCCGCGCCCGTCAAGCGCGTGCAGGGCGCCGACGCGGGCTCCCTCGTCCTGGTGGACGCCACCTCCGGCGCCGGCGGCCTCCCCGTCGACATCGCCGAGACCGACGTCTACTACTTCGCCCCGCAGAAGTCCTTCGCCTCCGACGGCGGCCTGTGGATCGCCGTCTTCTCCCCGGCCGCGATCGAGCGCGCCGAGCGCATCCACGCGTCCGGCCGCCACGTGCCGGAGTTCTTCTCGCTCCCGACGGCGATCGACAACTCGCGCAAGAACCAGACGTACAACACCCCGGCGCTGGCCACCCTCTTCCTCCTCAACGAGCAGCTGGAGTGGTTCAACGGCCAGGGCGGCCTCGCCTGGTCCACGGCCCGCACGAAGGACTCCTCGACCCGCCTCTACGGCTGGGCCGACGAGTCCAAGTACGCGACCCCGTTCGTCACCGACCCGGCCAAGCGCTCGCAGGTCATCGGCACGATCGACTTCTCGGACGAGATCGACGCTGCGGCCGTCGCCAAGGTGCTGCGCGCCAACGGCATCGTCGACACCGAGCCCTACCGCAAGCTCGGCCGCAACCAGCTCCGCGTCGCCATGTTCCCGGCGGTCGACCCGGCGGACGTCGAGGCGCTCACCAAGTGCATCGACTACGTGATCGAGAAGCTGTAGACGTCGTACGTACGAGGAGGGCGCCCGGCGAACACCGGGCGCCCTTCTCTGTTCTTTCCCGGCCGCCGGGACGGCATGGGGTCACCCGACAGCCGAGGGCACTTGCGCACGGACGATCAGTGTGCCGATGTGGCCGGGCGTCGGAGCGTCAAGCACGCGCGCTTCGGCGAAGGCGAACCCCGCCCGGGTGAGCAGGCGCTCCCAGACCGCCGGACGGTAGCTGTAGCGGTAAGTGAACATGGCCTTCCCCGCGAAGCCGCCCTTGTACATGCCCTGTGGGCCGTACGCGCCGGGGACGGCAGGTCCTCACTCCGTAGTGCCGGACTGAGGACCCGTCCATGCTGATTGGATCAACGTCTCTGGAAAGGACAGCGTCCATGGCTCGTCAGCTGCTCTTCACCGGCACGGACAGCAAGGTCGATGGGTGCCCTGCACTGCACACGGACGTCAGCACCGGCGAGATCGTCGTTCAGGGCACGCCGGTCACCGACCCTGAGGACATCGCACAGCTCCGGCACTTCGGGCCAGGAGAGGCCGCGGTGCTCGTGCCGCGCGAACTGCTCGTGAACTGGGGACCGAAGGAGATGGAGCGGGTGCCGGAGCTGGTCGACCGGGACACCTTCCTACGCCTCTTCGAGACTTTCGAGCACACCGCCTGGCGCTTGGAGACGCGGCGCGGTTACGCGTCAGACCGTCAGGACCCCGATTACCAGGCTTTCCTGGCCACCGGATCGTCGACCTGGGATCCCAGCGAGCCATGGTTCACGAACATCCGCCGCCAGACCGAGGCCGGCAAGACCGTCGGCCGCGTCCGCATCGCCGACAGGCCACCCACCACGGAACAGCTGTTCCTGCTCGATTACAGCAGGCACAACGCATCCGTCGGAGAGGACATCCGCTACCTCTGGCGAGAGGAGGCGGACCGCGCCGGTCTGCCCGCCGAGGACTTCTGGCTCTTCGACTCCCGCCTGGTCGCCCTGCTGAACTTCGACGACGACGACAACCTGCTGAACATCGAGCTGATCACGGAGCCGGCGGAAGTCGTGCGGTACTCCATGGTGCGCGACGCGGCCACGCACCACGCCGTGCTGTACGACCAGTTCGCCGCGCAGGTAGCCGCGACCGAATAGCGCGTGACCGGTGAGCACTGACTACCAGCAGGCACGGGAGGCGTTGGGGACGCGGCTCCGCGAACTCCGGTTCTCGTGCCCTGGCGGCCGACTCACCGGTCAGCAACTCGCACAGCGGCTCGGCTGGCAGGGCTCCAAGGTCAGCAAGCTGGAGAACGGCAAGCAGACGGCCACCCCCGAGGATCTCCAGGCGTGGGCCGACGCGACCGAGCAGCCGGATGTCTATCCCGAACTCGCTGCGCGCCTCGCCGGATTCGAGTCCCACATCAGGTCGTGGCGCCGCGCCCTGGCGAACGGTTTCAAGCCCCTCCACGAGGGTCTCAGCAGGGAGATCGAGCGCTCTTCGGAGATCTGGGTGTGGGAGGAGGCAGTGGTCGCCGGTCTGATGCAGACGCCGGAGTACGCACGCCACGTCATCGGGCGCTATTCGGAGCTACTGGGCCCGGCCGCTGACATCGAGGACGCCGTGCGCGCCCGGGTGCAGCGCCAGGAGTGGTTGTACCGGTCCGGCCGCAAGCTCCACGTGCTGATGTGGGAGGCAGCGCTGCGTTCGCTGATCTGCCCGCCCTCGGTACTCGCCGCGCAGCTCGACCGGCTGACCGGCATGATCGGGATGGACACGGTCGAGCTGGGCATCATCCCGTTCACTGCCTCCGTGAAGATCGTGCCCGCCAACGGCTTCTGGGTCCTCGACGACCGCTTGGTCGTTGCGGAGGACTGGCACGCGGAACTCTGGCTGGACGACGCTGACAATGTCGCCTTGTACGGGAAGGTCTGGAGGACGCTCCGGGAGTCCGCGGCGTACGGGGCCGACGCCCACAACGTGATCAGCTCTGCACGGCGTGCGCTGAACCCGCGCTGAGCGGCGGCCGCCCCGTCTACTCCCCGCCCTGGCCACTCTCGGCAGCGGGGAGTTGCTCCACCACGAACGACCCGCGCGCCCTCACCGTGATGATCAGTCCGCGTTCCCTCAGGATGTCCAGCGCGCGGCGCACGGTGTTGGAGCCGACGCCGTACTCCTGAGACAGGATCAGCTCACCGGGCAAGCGTGATCCGGCGGCGAACTCCCCGGTCCGGATCTTGTTCTCAATGATCTTCGCGAGCTGTTCGTAGTGGTAGGACGCGGCGGCTGGATTGATCTTCTCTTCCACACTGTCGAACGTAAACGTCCGACAACTGGCGTGCATCTTCGAAAGTTGTCAACTACTGCCGTCTACTGCCGACCACTTTCGAATGTGGTTATGGTGACTGACGTACACAACCAAGACCCCCGCGACGGGTGCAACCGTCCGGGGGCGTGGTCCTCAATCCTCAGGAGGTTGAAGACATGGGTAGTCGTATCACGGCTGCACTCATTTGGGCATTGGTGTCCCTGCTGTGCTGGGCTCTTCCGGCCGCGGGAAGGCATCGGAAGCCGTCGGCAGCAATCCGAAATGCCGTGACCTGCGAAAACGTAAACGATCGCGTCCGCATGGTCGCCACCCCCAACCCGGAGTTCACCGCCTCACGGGTACGGCCCTACTGGACAGCGAGGGAACGCGCACTGAGGTGGAAGCGGCGGCGGATCCTGGTCATGGCCGCTCACTTCCGCCTCGACCTCGACACCCGAGACATCCACGCCGTGCCGGTCGTGAGTGGAGTCCGGTGATCCACACGACCAAGAGCGCCGAGGGACACCTTGATACGGAGTCCCTGTCGGCCGAGTGCGCATTGGCGCAGTGTCCCGAGTACCGGGGAGTGCACGCCGCCTGCCGCCAGACCGAAGACGTCCCCCTGCCCCACTCCACGGGCCTACTGCTTGTGCGCCGCTGTCAGTGCCCCTGCCACGCTGCGGAAGGTGCCCGATGACCAACGTCCCCGATCCGGTCTGGGCACCGGAGCCCCCGTACGTGTCCGGTCGCTGCACGATCGGCACCCATGACCGCTGCCGGGACGCCGAACCCCGTGAGTCGGGTGTTCCCGGGGTGCGCCTTCTGGTGTGCAC
Organism: Streptomyces sp. MMG1533; assembly: GCF_001279775.1. Lineage (GTDB taxonomy): Bacteria > Actinomycetota > Actinomycetes > Streptomycetales > Streptomycetaceae > Streptomyces. The sequence continues at coordinate 130,567 of NZ_LGDG01000003.1, forward strand.
CTGCCCTTGCCACCGCCTGTCCTGGCACGCCCAGGTGCCGACGGTCGAGAAGCTCTGATCGCATGTCCCTGAGGGGCGCCCGGCAGAAACCGGGCGCCCCCTCGGTTCACGTCGCCGTACAGCTCACGCTCGGCACGCCCCCGCCCCCGGGCGCGCCCCCGAACCCGAAGCTCGCCGAACCGCCCGCCGCGACCGCCCCGTTGTGATCGGCGTTGGCGGCCGTCACGCTCGCCCCGCTCTGGGTGTACGACGCGTTCCACATGCTGGTGACCTTCTGCGCACCGGGCCAGGTCCACGTCACCTTCCAGGACTTGAGCGCGGTCGTGCCCGAGTTGGTCACCTTCACCTCGGCGTTGAAGCCGCTGCCCCAGTCGCTGCTGACGGTGTAGGCGGCGGTGCAGGCGGCCGTACCGCCTCCGGGATCACCGGGATCGCCCGGATCACTTCCCCCGGCCGGAAACCCCGGCGCCTTGATGCTCGCCAGATACCCGTCCTTCACGGTGTCCACGGTCTGCCAGTCGTCCTTCAGGATCCCGCCCGTGTCACCGGAGTTGGGGTTCCAGGACCAGAAGGTCCAGTGGAAGGAGTCGGAGCCGTACGTCGACGTGGGCCGCAGGTAGTTCACCAGGGCCGCCAGCCACTTCTGGTCCACCGTCGACTGGAGCGTCGTGCCGAACTCGCCGACCCACACCGGCGCGATGTTCTGCTTGAAGATGTAGCCCCAGTACTTGTCCCAGATCCCCGGCATGTTGTCGGGGAAGGACGGGTCGCTGAACCAGCTCTGCTGGGCCACGCTGGTGGCGTAGTCGTGGGCGGAGTACACGACCCGGTTCGGGACGTCGAGGCGTACCGGGTACTCGGCGACGCCCATCAGGTTGCCGCCCCACCAGCCGGAGACGCCGTTGAAGGTCTGCACGCCCTCGACGAAGACCAGGAGTTCGGGGTTGACGGAGAGTACGGCGTTCCCGGCCCGCTCGGCGGCCAGGCGCCAGTCCCGTGTCGTGTCGCCGCAGCCCCAACAGGCGGGATCGTGCGGCTCGTTGTGCAGGTCGATGCCGATGACGGTGTCCTGACCCCGGTAACGGGTCGCCAGGGCCTTCAGATTGGCGATCCACGTCGACTCCGGGACCGCCGAGGTGTACCAGAGCGCCGACTGGCCGGCCGCGTCCGGACGATGCCGGTCGAGGATGATCTTCAGGCCGTCCTGACCGGCGTACGAGACGATCCTGTCCAGGATCTGGAGGGAACCCAGCCCCTGAAGGTCGGCGTTCTTGCCGCCGGAGAAGTCGATGCTGTTGGGGACGGTGGAGCTCTTGAAGACGTCGTCGCTGAAGGGGATGCGGATGGTGTTGTAGCCCAGCGACTTCATCTGGTCGATCATGCTCTTGTAGTCGCGGGACCAGAGGCCGTGGGGGGCGTAGTTGGCGGTCTCGAAGCCGAACCAGTTGATCCCGGCGATCCGGACCGGCTGCCCGGCCGCGTCCAGGATCTGGCGGCCGCTGGTGTGCCAGTAGCCCGCCCCCGGCTCGGCCGCCTCTGCCGTCTGCGCGCCGGCCAGCGGTAACAGGAGCGCCGCGGCAACAGCGCACAGCGCTCTTCGCAAGCTGCGGAACATGTCGCTGCTTCCTCTCGGGGAGGCGCGTGCCCGGAACCGATGGGAGCGCTCCCACCGCACCACGCACCCCCCATGGAATCCATAGCCCATGAACACGTCAAGACAGTCGACGTCACCTGCTCAGCTTCCGGAACCTCCGTACCGCCGACGGAAGGAAGATCGCCGTCAGCACCACCGGCCACACCCCCGCCAGCAGCAGCGCAGTCACAACGCCGCGCACAGCAGTGACCGGGGAGTCATCCCCGCCGTCGCAGCCGCCGGAGCCCCAGCAGGGCGACGAAGGCGACGGCCACGGCGAGGGCACCGACCTTGATGGTGCCGCCGTCCGAGCCGTCGCCGCCGGAACCGCTACCGGCGTCCGAGGAGCCCGAACTCCCGCTTCCGGAGGACGAGTCGGAGCCGCTGTCGCCGGGCGCGTCCTCAGCCGTCACCGGACTGTCGGCGCCCTCACTGCCGTACATCAGCTTCGTACCGTCGGCGGAGTAGCTGACGGACTCCCCCTGCCCCTGCAGGGGCACGTCGAGCCGGCCCTCGCGCTTGATCTTCCCGGCGTCCCAGTCGTACCAGATACCCCCCAGGTAGCCGCGTACGGCCAGTTGCTTGCCGTCCGGGGAGAGGGCCGCGTCGGTGGCCCACAGGTCGACGGCGGCGACGGGCTTGAAGACGTTGGTTCCCGAGGCCGAGAGCTCGGCGGGCCCCTCGTACAGGTGCCCGCCGTCCTCGTTCTTGTCGATGATGTAGGTGCGCCCCGTGTCGGGATCGACGATGAGCGACTCGGCGTCGCGGGACCCGTCCTCGTACTTCACGACGTACTGCGTGGCCCGGATCGTCTGGTCCTTGAGCTCCTTGGGCTCGGCCAGCCGGTAGATCCACACATAGGACCAGGTGACTCCGTCGTTGTCGCCGATGTCACCGACGTAGATCTGGTTGTCCGGCCCGATGGAGACGGCCTCGACGTCACGCGGGGTACCGACGCCGGTGAGGGTGATCGTGGCGACGGTCTTGCCGGTGGCGCTGTCGACCGCGTAGAGGTACGGCCCGTCGTCGCTGTCGTTGTGCGTCCAGTAGATGCCGGGGTGCAGGCGCGAGGCGGCGAGTCCGCTGGACTCGGTGATCCGCGGGTCCGTGATGGTGAACCCCTCGTCGCCGTCGGCGGCGGCCGCGGTCTCGGGAGCGGCGAGCACGCCGACGAGGAGGCCGGCGGCCAGGAACGCAAGGGAGCGACGCATGCCCCAAGCCTGCCATCCCCGTCGCCGGCTTGAGGGCGCGTGGTGGGCTTCACACCTCCGTGCTCCCCGCCCACGGCGGGGATCGTCCATCATGAGCGGATGCTTAGGATCATGCCGGTCGGCGACTCTATGACCATCGGAAGCGCCGGCGAACACACGTGGCGCCACCGGATGTGGCGACACCTGGGCACGACGTACGGCGGTCCGTTCACCCTGGTCGGCCCACGCGAGACGCTGTACGACAAGGTGGCGGAAGCCCCCACGTCGTACGACTACGCCGACCCCGACTTCCCGCGCGCCCACCTCGCCGGCTGGGGCGAGGGCTGGCTGCACATGGCCCCGCAGATCGGCGAGGCGGTACGAGGCTGCGGGGCGGACGTCCTCCTGGTCTCGCTCGGCCTCATCGATCTGGGCTTCTACACGAACGCGGAACAGACCGCGGCCAACGCCCGCACGTTCATCACCGAGGCCCGCGCCGCCAACCCACGGCTGTACATGGTCCTGCTGCCGGTCATCCCGAACGTCCGGGCGGAGTCGGACGCGGACTTCGCCGCCCAGGTGGCCCGCTTGAACGAGCTGCTGGCGAAGACGGTGGCCGACCTCGACGAGCCGCGCTCACCACTCCTGCTGGCGTCGACTCCGCCGTCGTACGACATCAACCTCGACACCTACGACGGCACGCACCCGAACGAGAGCGGCGAGCACAAGATCGCGGCAGCGTTCGCGCACGCGATGTACCAGGGGTGGGACGTCGGGGAGCCCTATGAGGCTGACGCCTGACGCCTGGCGTCGGCGCCGCGGCCCTCTGCCCTCTGGCATATGCGTGTCCCCGCGTGTCCTGGTCACCGTGCGTAGCGTTGTACTGCGCGGCTGTGCTCGTCGGTGGGACAGCCGGGGAGGAGCGCCACGATGACCGTCCTTGAAGACAGGATCGAGATGGCCGACGAGAGCGGCGAGCTGACTCTGGACGTCATGTTCGAGTCGCTCGAGAAGATGCCCATCCCCGAGGGAACCAAGGTCGAGATCGTCGGGGGGAACATCTTCATGTCACCGCAGCGGCAGACGCACTGGGAGATCATCGCGGCGATCTATGAGCAGCTGCGCGACAAGTACCCGCGGAAGCGGCTCGCCTCGGACGTTCGGATCGACTTCCCCGGGCACCTGAACGGCTTCGCGTGCGACGTCGCGGCGATGGCCGAGCGATCGGTGAAGGACGGCAAGGGCCGCTGGCGCTACCAGGACGTCGAGTTCGTGGCCGAGGTCGTCGCCCGCGACACGGCCGCCAACGACCACGGCCCCAAGATGCTCGCCTACGCCGTCGCCGAAGTGCCCGTCTACCTCATCGCCGACCCGTACCAGGGCAGGTGCCACCTCTACACCCAGCCCAAGGACGGCGAATACCTCAGCGAGCTGTCCGTCGCCTTCGGGGCGGACGTCGACATGACCACCACACTCCTCGGCCTCACCCTCAAGACCGACGAGTTCCCCCGCGACTGACCGACGCCGCTTGCGTAGAGCGCACTCCAAGTCGTTGGCTTGAGGACCATGAAGTACACGCAGCTCGGACGCACGGGACTCAAGGTCAGCCGACTGGTGCTCGGCACCATGAACTTCGGTCCGCAGACCGACGAAGCGGACAGTCACGCGATCATGGACGCGGCGCTGGACGCGGGAATGAACTTCTTCGACACAGCAAACGTGTACGGCTGGGGCGACAACAAGGGCCGTACCGAGTCGATCATCGGGAACTGGTTCGCCAAGGGCGGCGACCGGCGCGAGAAGGTCGTCATCGCCACCAAGGTGTACGGCAACATGGCCGGGGACGGCGTCGCCGCGTGGCCCAACCACGACAAGCTGTCCGCCCTGAACATCCGGCGGGCGGTGGACGCCAGCCTCAAGCGGCTGCAGACCGACCACATCGACGTCTACCAGTTCCACCACATCGACCGTGCCACTCCCTTCGAGGAGATCTGGCAGGCCATCGATGTCCTCGTGCAGCAGGGGAAGATCCTCTACGTGGGGTCCTCCAACTTCCCCGGCTACAAGATCGCCCAGGCCAACGAGATCGCCGCCCGGCGCTCCGGCACCATCGGCCTCGTCAGCGAGCAGTGCCTGTACAACCTCGCCGAGCGCCGCGCGGAGATGGAGGTCATCCCGGCCGCGCAGGACTACGGCGTCGGTGTCATCCCCTGGTCGCCGCTCCAGGGCGGCCTGCTCGGCGGTGTGATCAAGAAGGAGGTCCAGGGTGGCCGGCGGGCCTCCGGGCGGGCCGCCGACACGCTCGCGAACCCGGCCGTACGCGCGCAGATCCAGTCGTACGAGGATCTGCTCGAGAAGCACGGGATCGAGCCCGGCGAGGCCGCACTGGCCTGGCTGCTCACCCGGCCCGGCGTGACCGGCCCGATCGTCGGCCCGCGTACCGCCGAGCAGCTCGACTCCGCCCTGCGCGCGGTCGAACTGGAGCTGGGCGAGGAACTGCTGGCCGGGCTGGACGAGATCTTCCCGGGTCCGGGGCCGTCGCCGGAGGCCTTCGCCTGGTAGTGCCCGGAGCGTGACCGGTGGCGGCCGGTCCGTCGGCTACCTGCCGACCGCCGCCGCCACCGCCACCACGACGAACATCAACACAAGCGCACCGGCCATGATCCGGTTCCGGGTTTTCGGGTCCACGCCTTCGAGCCTAATTCCTTCTTGGGTACAGCGGTGGCCCCGGGTGGGGTTGCCGATGCGTTCGAGCCGTGAGGTCCGTTACGCCTTCTCCGAGCCGGGCTTGTGAAGCCTCCGGTTGGAGCGTGCGGGGCGGACCTCATGCCCGCCGTGGTGGCGGTCGTGTGGGCGCCGGGCGGACGTCTCTGCGTCTTCGTGGCAGATCCTGCACGGCCGGATGCAGGCCGCGGACAATGAGGTCGACCGAGGAGGGGAGGGGCGCTGTGTCCCAGGAAGAACGTGACGCCAGGCTGGGCCTCACGGGCTTGACCGGCGCAGAGCGAGAAGCTCGACTACGCCTGCTGCGGGAGCAGGTTGAGCGGGAGGCCGCTGCGGCGAGGGCTGCACTGCAGTTGAGGCGGAAATACAGGAGTGCGGCTGCCGGAGCCTCTGCCCTGGCGCACGCCGCCGGGGCGGAGGGCAGGGCGCAGGCCGGGGCGGAGGGCAGGGCGGCAGAGGGCAGCTACACAAGGACGCTCGAGGCGTTCTGGGCTGCGGCCAAGCGGAGCGCCGGGGACCGGGAGGGCACACGGCTGCTGGTTGAGGTCTTGTCGCTGCGCCGAGAGCTGCCCGCTCATGCGTTGGTTGCCGGCATCAATGCGGCCCTGAAGATCGGTTCGGTCAGTACGGACCTCGTCGCCGCCGAGGCCCGCAAGGCGTTCGAGGACACCGAACACACAGGCATGGACACCTGTGTCGCGGCCCACGAGGACGAGTAGACCAGCGCCGACGTCCCAACCACTCCGCTACGACGAGGCAGTGGTTTCCCGTCTACGCCGGAAGGATTCGAGGCGACCACCGCGTAGTCGAGGAATCGCCGGCCCTCATTCCGGGATGACCAGGCCGAACTCGCGCAGCCGGGGCAGGCAGACGTCCAGGCATGCCTCGACGGAGACGCCGTCCGTGCGCACGAGCAGGTCCTCGTGGACCGGGGCTCCGCTCGCGACGAACGTCCATGGCTTCACCCCCTCGCGCATGCGCTCGGCATCGGCCTTGAACAGGACCGTGATCCCCTGCTCGGCCAACGACTCCATGATCCGCGCCACGTCCACCGAAGCTCCCTCGGGCCCGTGATCGAACAGGCAGCAAAGCTACACAGACATCTCAGCCGTCCCTTGACGGCTTGGGGCCGTGAGGCGTCTGACGGGCCGGCCCGAGAGGCCAGCGGGCGACCGTCTCGTAGCGCGGCTGCTCGCCGGGTACTCCCGACTTCGGCAGGTCGCTGCGGACCAGCGTCAGCTCGTCCACCGTCCAGGTGCGGCTGGTGAAGGACTCCAGGGCATGCAGGTACGGCCGTACGTCGATGTCGTCCCGGCTGCGGGCCACCGTCAGGTGGGCCTTGTAGCGGCGGTGCTCCCCCATCGCCACGCCCGCCTTGCGTGCCGCCGACTCCGCCCGGTCGGCCAGCAGCCGCAGCGTCGGCAGGTCGCCCTCCGCGCCCGCCCACAGCGCCCGCCCCTTGCCGAACTGGCCGCCGCCGCGCACCGCCAGCGGGAAGGGGGCGGTGCGGTGGGCGGCCCGCTCCAGCCTCGCCGACAGGTCCGGGATCAATTCCTCGTCCACCTCGCCGTAGAACGCGAGCGTGTAGTGCCAGCCGGGGCGGCCGGTCCAGCGCAGGGCGTCCGCTCCGGGCAGCTTGCGCAACTCGGTGACCTCGGCGGCGAGTTCGGCGGCCACGTCCTCGGGTGGCAGCACGGCGGCGAAGAGTCTCATGTACGTCACCCTTCCAGGGAACGGATCATCCGGCGAGCGCCGCGCGCGACGGACACGGGGACGTCGTGGGGCGTCGTGGGGACGTCATGGGGGCGGCGCTCCGACCGCCTTCCAACTCGCCCTGGAACGCATACGGTTGGTCACCTAGGGTGCCGTCATGGAGATCATCATCAGAGCAGGCGGCCCCGACGACATCCCCGCGATACTCGGCATGCTCGACAGCTGTGTGGAGTGGCTGGTCTCGCAGGGGCGCACCGGACAGTGGGGGACGAAGCCTCTGTCGGAGAACCCGAAGACGGTGGAGTCGGTTGCCCGGTACATCGACGAGGGCGACTGTTTCATGGCCGAGGCCGACGGCGTGCCGGCCGCCACGCTCACCCTCACCGACTCGGCCGCCGCCTACCTGTCCCATCTCCCGCAGCCCGGCGAGCCCGAGCGGTACATCCACTGGCTCGCCTCCGACCGCCGCTTCAAGGGGCACGGCGCGGGCAGCGCCCTGCTCGCGCACGCGGTCGAGGAGACCCGGCGGGCGGGCGTCTCGCTGCTGCGGGTGGACTGTTACGCGGGCGACGACGGCAAGCTCGTGCGCTACTACGAGAGCAACGGCTTCACCCGCACCGAGGCGTTCACGGTCGGGGAGAACAACTGGCCGGGGCAGGTGCTGGCCCGGAGGGTGTGAGCCCTCCGGGTTCCGGTGGGGCCTGCGACGCTCAGGCCGCCGTGGCCAACTCCTCCTGCTCCCGCGGCACGAACCGCACCTGCGGGTGGCCGCCGTTCCAGCCGACCGACAGACGCAGGTTTCCGACGCGGGCCAGGACCAGACCGATCGTCACGGCCGCGGCGGCCGAGATGGCACCGCCTGTCGCCAGGCCCGCCCGGACGCCGTACGCGTCCGTGATCCAGCCGGCGATCGGCGCGCCCACCGGCGCGCCGCCCATGAACACCATCATGTACAGGGCCATCACACGGCCCCGCATGGCCGGGTCGGTGCTCAGCTGGACGCTGGTGTTGGCGGTGACGTTCACCGTCATGCCGAACATGCCGATCGGGGCCATGAGCAGGGCGAACAGCCACAGGGAGGGGGCGGTCGCGGCCACCAGCTCCATCGCGCCGAAGGCCACCGCCCCCGCGACCAGCACCCGCAGCCGGGCCGTGCCGCGCCGGGCCGCGAGCAGCGCGCCCGCCAGGGAACCCACCGCCATCAACGTGTTGAAGAGGCTGTAGGAGCCCGCGCCCGCGTGGAAGACGTCGTCGGCGAAGGCCGAGAGGTAGACGGGGAAGTTGAAGCCGAAGGTGCTGACGAAGCCGACCAGGACGATGGTCCAGATCAGCTCCGGACGCCCGGCGACGTACTGCAGGCCCTCCCGCAGCTGGCCCTTCCCGCGTGGGGCGCGCTCGACGACGTGCAGCTCACGTGCGCGCATCATCAGCAGGCCGGCGAGGGGGGCGACGAAGGACAGGCCGTTGAAGAGGAACGCCCAGCCGGTACCGACGCCGGTGATCATCACGCCGGCCACGGCGGGGCCGACCAGCCGGGCCGACTGGAAGTTCGCGGAGTTGAGGCTGACCGCGTTCTGCAGCTGGTCGGGGCCGACCATCTCGGAGACGAAGGTCTGGCGGGCCGGGTTGTCCAGGACGGTCGCGAGGCCCGCGGCGAAGGCGGCGACGTAGACGTGCCAGACCTGGACGTGACCGGAGAGGGTGAGGACGGCGAGCGCGATGCCGGTGAGGGCCATCGCGGACTGGGTGAACATCAGCGTGCGGCGCTTGGGCAGGCGGTCGACGAGAACGCCGCCGTAGAGGCCGAAGAGCAGCATCGGCAGGAACTGCAGGGCGGTGGTGACGCCGACGGCGGTGGCGGAGCCGGTGAGGCTGAGCACCAGCCAGTCCTGGGCGATGCGCTGCATCCAGGTGCCGATGTTGGAGACGACCTGGCCCATGAAGAACAGGCGGTAGTTCCTGACCTTCAGGGAACTGAACATGGACGAGCGGTCGGGTTGGGACAGGGAGTCGTGGGTGGTCGGTGCGGGGGCGGAGTCTGCTCCGGGTCCCGAACTCAAAGGGTCGCCTCCTTGTGAACGCTGCTTACAGGTGTGCGAGCTTCTCCAGCACGGGGGCGGCGGCACGGATCTTCGCCCACTCGTCCTCGTCCAGGCCGTCGACCAGGGTGGCCAGGAAGGCGTTGCGCTTGCGGCGGCTCTCCTCGAGCATCGCCTCGGCCTGCTCGGTCTTCGTGACGACCTTCTGGCGCCGGTCCTCGGGGTGCGGCTCCAGACGGACCAGGCCCTTGGCCTCCAGCAGCGCCACGATGCGGGTCATCGACGGCGGCTGGACGTGCTCCTTGCGGGCGAGTTCGCCCGGGGTGGCCTTGCCGCAGAGGGACAGGGTGCCGAGCACCGACATCTCGGTGGGGCTCAGCGACTCGTCGACCCGTTGGTGCTTGAGCCGACGGGACAGCCGCATCACGGCGGAGCGCAGGGAGTTCACGGCGGCAGCGTCGTCGCCATGGGTAAGGTCCGGCATCTCTTTAGCGTAACTCATTACTCTCGCTAAACAAGCTGGCGCGCGGACGGATTCCCGTGACGCACGCCACTGAAACCCGATCATCACCCGTACGAGTGAGTGCGCGGCGGAAAGTGAACGCCGCCCCGGACCCGCCCGCGACCCTCGTGTCCATGGGGACCAGCGTGCTCAGCCTGCGGATAGACGGGGAGCTGCTCGAGCGGCTCCGGGACCATGCGGCAAAGAGGGGAATGAGCGTCCAGGACTATGTCGTCCGGACGCTCGTTCGCGATGACTTCGACGAGCGGTTCCAGACCGCCGTCGAGGAGACGGAGAAGTTCTACGGGGTCACGTGAGCCCGGCTCACATCACTCCCAGCGCCGGCATCAGGTAGTAGAAACCGAACACGGCCGACACGACGTACATCGCGGCCGGGATCTCCTTGGCACGGCCGGCCGCCAGGCGCAGCACCACGAAGGTGATGAAGCCCATGCCGATGCCGTTGGTGATCGAGTAGGTGAACGGCATCATCACCATGGTGACGAAGGCCGGGATGGCGATGGTGTGATCGGCCCAGTCGATCTCCCTGACCGAGCCGGCCAGGATCAGGAAGCCGACCGCGAGCAGGGCCGGGGTGGCCGCCTGGGACGGGACCATCGTGGCGACGGGCGTGAGGAAGAGCGCCACGGCGAAGAGGCCGCCGGTGACGACGTTCGCGAAGCCGGTCCGTGCCCCCTCGCCGACTCCCGCCGTGGACTCCACGAAGGCGGTGGTGGCGGAGGAGGAGGCGGCACCACCGGCGGCGACCGCGAGGCCGTCGACGAAGAGGACCTTGTTGATGCCGGGCATCTGGCCCTGGGCGTCGGTCAGCTCGGCCTCGTCGCTGACGCCCATGATCGTGCCCATCGCGTCGAAGAAGCACGACAGCAGCACGGTGAAGACGAAGAGGACGCCGGTCAGCATGCCGACCTTGCCGAAGCCGCCGAAGAGGCTGACCTCGCCGATCAGGCCGAAGTCGGGGGTGGCGACGGGGTTGCCGGGCCACTTCGGGGTGGTGAGACCCCAGGAGGGGATGTTCGCGACCGCGTTGATGATCACCGCGAGGACGGTCATCGTGACGATCGAGATGAGGATCGCGCCGGAGACCTTGCGGACGATGAGGGCCAGGGTCAGCAGCGTGCCGAGGACGAAGACGAGTACCGGCCAGCCGTTGAGGTGGCCGTCGCCGCCGAGCTGGAGGGGGACGGTCGTCCGGGCGGCGTCCGGGATGCGGGAGACGAAGCCGGAGTCGACGAGGCCGATCAGCATGATGAACAGGCCGATGCCGATGGAGATGGCCTTGCGGAGGCCGTAGGGCACGGCGTTCATGACGCGCTCACGCAGGCCGGTGGCGACCAGCAGCATCACGATGAAGCCGGCGAGGACGACCATGCCCATGGCGTCCGGCCAGGACATCCGGGGTGCGAGCTGGAGCGCGACAACCGAGTTCACACCGAGGCCGGCGGCCAGCGCGATCGGGACGTTGCCGACGACACCCATGAGGAGGGTGGTGAACGCCGCTGTCACGGCCGTCGCCGTGACCAGTTGGCCGTTGTCGAGCTGGTGCCCGTACATGTCCTTCGCGCTGCCGAGGATGATCGGGTTCAGCACGATGATGTAGGCCATCGCGAAGAAGGTGGCGAAACCGCCCCGGATCTCCCGGGACAGCGTGCTGCCCCGCTCGGAGATCCGGAAGTGGCGGTCGAGGGCGCCGTGGGCGGGCGTGCGGCCCGACGGCTGGGGTGCGGGGACCTTGGCGGGGGCCGAGGTGGACATGCGTGACCTCATCACCGGCGGGCTTCCCCCAGAGACCCTTGGTGTTTCGTACGAAGAGAAATGGCCGGACACAAACGGTTTCAGTATGAACATATATCCCGGGCGATGCCATCTCCGCGCGTAGACCTGATCGCCTCGTAAGCTGTCCCCATGGAGAAGTGGACCCCCGAGCACGAGGCGCCGGAGCCCCTGGAGGGCCCCATCGTCCCCACCATCATTGGCGGCACGATCCTCTGGTTCGCCCTCTTCCTGGTACAGCTCCCCTTCTACGGCTGGTTCGACGACCACGGCCACACCTGGTGGGTGTGGACCTGCCTGGCCGGGGGCGGCCTGGGCCTGATCGGCATCTGGTACGTCCGCAAGCGGGACGCGGCGATCAAGCGGGCGCCGGCTGTCCGGGCACCGTCGTCGGAGTAGGCACCCGGCGCAGGTGCGGGGCCTGCCGGGCGGGCGAAGGTCGGCGGTCCAGAGGCGGAGCCCCCTGGGGGTGAGGAGCCCGCTGGGGATCAGGAGCCCGCCGGCGATGAGACGGGTAGCGGGCGACGGGGTCGAACCCCATCCGCAGCAGCCGCCAAGGACGCCCCGCCCCCGGCTGCCGAGCAACCAGAACCCCGTAGTACCACGGCATCACACACCCCCGTCCCCCTCCTCCCCAGGTCGGATCTTCCGCCCACTGGGCGGGTGAAGCCGTAAATCCGCACGTACCGTCGAATGCATGACGCACATCGACGCGGGCGCCACCGAACTCGATCCTGCGCACAAGACGACGGTCCTGGACGTCCCGGTGACGGGTCTCACCGCCGCCGAGGTCGCGGAGCGGGTGGCGCGCGGGCAGGTCAACGACGTGCCGGTGCGCAGCAGCCGGTCGACCGTCGAGATCGTCCGAGCGAACGTCTTCACCCGGTTCAACGCGATCATCGGCGTGCTCTGGCTGATCATGCTGTTCGTCGCGCCGATCCAGGACGGCCTGTTCGGCTTCGTGATCCTCGCCAACACGGGCATCGGCATCATCCAGGAGTGGCGGGCGAAGAAGACCCTGGACGCGCTGGCCGTGATCGGGGAGGCCCGGCCGACCGTGCGGCGGGACGGGGTCGCGGGACAAGTGAGTACCTCCGAGATCGTGTTGGACGACCTCATGGAGATCGGGCCCGGCGACAAGGCCGTGGTCGACGGGGTGTGCATCGAGGCCGACGGGCTGGAGATCGACGAGTCGCTGCTCACGGGGGAAGCCGATCCGGTCGTGAAACGACGCGGGGACCCGGTCATGTCCGGGAGTTTCGTGGTCGCCGGCGGCGGTGCCTTCCAGGCGACCAAGGTCGGCCGCGAGGCCTACGCCGTCCAGCTCGCCGAGGAGGCCTCCCGGTTCACGCTGGTCCACTCCGAGCTGCGCTCCGGCATCTCCACGATCCTCAAGTACGTGACGTGGATGATGGTCCCGACCGCGATCGGCCTGATCATCAGCCAGCTGTTCGTCAAGAACAACGACCTCAAGGACTCCATCGCCCGGACCGTCGGAGGCATCGTCCCGATGGTCCCGGAGGGGCTGGTGCTGCTCACCTCCGTCGCCTTCGCCATCGGTGTCATCCGACTTGGCCGAAAACAGTGCCTGGTTCAGGAGCTTCCCGCCATCGAGGGCCTCGCCCGCGTCGACACGGTCTGCCTCGACAAGACGGGCACCCTCACCGAGGGCGGCATGGACGTCACCGAGCTCAGGCCGCTCCAGGGGGCCGAGGAGCCGTACGTACAGAAGGTGCTCGGCGCTCTCGGTGAGTCGGACCCGCGGCCGAACGCCTCCCTCCAGGCGATCATCGACGCCTACCCGGACGTCGAGGACTGGCGCTGCACGGAGTCCCTGCCCTTTTCCTCCGCCCGCAAGTACAGCGGCGCCGCCTTCAGCGAGGGCAACGGCGAGAGCAGCACATGGCTCCTGGGCGCCCCCGACGTGCTCCTCGCCCCCGACGACCCCGCCCTCGCCGAGACCGAGCGGCTCAACGAGCAGGGGCTGCGGGTGCTGCTGCTGGCGCGGGCCTCCGGTGACCTGGAGGATCCCGAGGTCGCCCGGGGCGCCCGGCCCACCGCGCTGGTCGTACTGGAGCAGCGGCTGCGGCCGGACGCGGCCGACACCCTGCGCTACTTCGCCGAGCAGGACGTCCATGCCAAGGTCATCTCCGGGGACAACGCGGTGTCGGTGGGGGCGGTGGCCTCGAAGCTGGGGCTCATCGGCACCACCGTCGACGCCCGCCGGCTGCCCGCCGAGAAGGACGGCATGGCCACGGCCCTGGACGAGGGCACGGTGTTCGGGCGGGTCACCCCGCAGCAGAAGCGGGACATGGTGGGCGCCCTGCAGTCGCACGGACACACGGTCGCGATGACCGGCGACGGCGTGAACGACGTGCTCGCCCTGAAGGACGCCGACATCGGCGTGGCGATGGGCTCGGGGTCGGAGGCGACCCGGGCGGTCGCACAGATCGTGCTGCTCAACAACAGCTTCGCGACGTTGCCGTCGGTGGTCGCGGAGGGCCGGCGGGTCATCGGCAACATCACCCGGGTGGCGACGCTCTTCCTGGTGAAGACGGTCTACTCGGTGCTGCTGGCCGTTCTGGTGGCGTGCTGGCAGGTCGAATACCCCTTCCTGCCCCGCCACCTGACCCTGCTGTCCACGCTCACCATCGGCATCCCGGCCTTCTTCCTCGCCCTCGCGCCCAACAAGGAACGGGCACAGCCCCATTTCGTACGGCGGGTGATGCGGTACTCGATCCCCGGCGGGGTGGTGGCCGCGGCGGCGACCTTCGCGACGTATCTGCTCGCCCGCCACCACTACACGGGCGGCGGCGCTCTGGACGCGGAGACCAGTGCCGCGACACTGACGCTCTTCCTGGTCTCGATGTGGGTGCTGGCGATCATCGCCCGTCCCTACACCTGGTGGCGCATCGTGCTGGTGGCGGCGATGGGCGCCGCGTTCCTGCTGGTGCTGGTGGTGCCGTGGCTGCAGGACTTCTTCGCGCTGAAGCTGGTCGGGACGACGATGCCGTGGCTCGCGGTCGGCATCGCGGCGGTGGCGACGGTCGCCCTGGAGGTGCTGTGGAGGGTGGTCGACCGCCGCTTCCCGGCGTAGAGACGCGTAAAGACACGTGGAGACACGTGGAGACACGTGGAGACACGTGGAGACACGTGGAGACACGTGGAGCGGCGTGGGTAGCCGCCGGGGGAGTTACTTCACGTCGACGTAGTCACCGGTGGCGCTGACCGCCGGCGTGGTCGTGGTGCCCGCGAAGCTGAAGCGCCAGTAGCCGTCGTACTGCGCGGTGGCGGTGGCCTTCACATTGCCGTACGAGTCCGAGGTCACCGTCTTGATGGTGGTGTACGTGCTCGTGCCGGCCTTGCGGAACTGGAGCTTGACCGGCTGGCCGGTGTAGCCGTGGTACTGGCCGTCCTCCCAGTTGGCGCGGGAGAGCTTGCCCGTGGAGGTCACGGTCTTGCCCTTGTAGACGGGCTCGGGGCCGGCGTTGACGGTCAGCTTGGAGTAGCGCTGGACCTTGGTGGTGCCCAGGCTGCCCTGGGTCGTGCTGTCGCCGTTCTGGGTGATGGCGAGGCCGCCCGCGTTCCAGGTGCCGGCGTCGGCGTTGGACAGGTCGCCCTCGGCCGGGCGGATGTAGATGGTGGCCGAGCAGTTGAGGGTCGTCGACGACGTGGCGGTGCAGGTGCCCGGGTCGTCGCTGATGATCTCGTTGCTCGGGCTGGTCACCGAGGAACCGCGGTAGATGAGCGGACCGCTGGCGAAGTTGTCGTCGCTGGTGTCCATGCCGGAGGGGTGCGTCAGGGTGTACGTCACCGGGACGCTGACGACGTTGGTGGTGCCGACGACGATGTTCTTGCCGTTGTTGACCTTCATGTTGGAGAAGGTGACGTCGAGCGTGGCGGCGGTGCTCGTCGTTCCGTCGGCGGTGGCGGCGCTGAAGGCCGCGTTGCCGGACGGGGCGTCGGCGGCCTGCGCGGCCGGCACGACGAGGGCGGAGAGAGCCAGGGCGCCGGTGACGGCGGCCACGGTGGCACGAATGCGCATGTGCGTTCCCCAGGGGGAGAAGTGATCTAGGAGTCTGTTGACTCACGCGATCAGATCCGTGACGGCTGGGGCGGGTTGTACGGACGGATCCTGATTTTGTCAGTACATAGGCAATGTTTGGGAGCCGTATGGGGAAACGGAACGCCGGCTCCCGGAATCCCGGGAGCCGGCGGCCGTGCCTGTGCTGTCGGTGCTTACTTCACGTCGACGTAGTCACCGGCGGCGGTGGCCGTCCCGGTGGTGCCGGTGCCCGCGAAGGTGAAGCGGTAGTAGCCGTCGACACCGGCCGTCGTCGTGGTCTTCAGGGCGCCCGTCGTGGTGGACGTGATGCCCTTCACGTTCGTGTAGGTGGAGGTGCCGGCCTTGCGGAACTGCAGCACCACCTTCTGGGTGGAGTAGCCCGCGTACGTGCCCTTCTCCCAGTTGGCGCGGCTCAGCTTGCCGGTGACCGTGATGGTGCTGCCCTTCTTCACCGGCTCCGGCGAGGCGTTGACGGTCACCTTCGCGGCACGCTTGACCTTGTGGGTCTTGTAGAAGTCGTTCCAGTAGATGCTGCCGTCACCCGCGAGGACGCCGGCGGTCACGTGCCAGGTGCCGGCCAGCGCGTTCTTGTACAGGTCGCCGTAGATGCCCGGCGTGGCGGTGACGGTCAGCTTGCAGGTGGACGTGGTGGCGCTCGACGCGGTGCAGGTGGCGGCGTCCTCGTTGGGCAGCAGCAGGCCGTCGATGTCGCTCTCGACGTCGGTGCCGTGCCACAGGTCGATGTACGCGTCCTCGATACCGGCGGCGTGGCTGGCGGTCAGCGACACCGTGAAGGTCTTGGCGACCGTGGTGCCCAGAACGAGGTCCTTGCCGGAGTTGACCGTCACGCCGGACACGACGGGCAGGGCCTCGGCGGTGACCGACGCGCCGAATGCGGACTTGCTCGAGGACGCGCCGAAACGCTCGGCGGAGCTCGGCTTGTCGGCACCTGCGGCGCCCTGGGCGTCGGCCTGGGCGATGGGCGCGACGAAGGCGGAAAGAGCCAGGGCGCCGGAGACGGCGGCCACGGTGGCACGAATACGCATGTGTTCCCCACGTGGAGAAAGGGGCCCCGGCGGTGGTCGTCCCCCACGGCGCGAGTCTTCACGCCGGGGCCCAAGTGATCGTGGAGCCTGTTGGCTCACGTGATCAGATTCATGACGCATGCGAATGGTTGTACGTTCAGCAAGAAAGTTGTGCGGGAATCTTGAAGATCAGCCCCGCGGCCGGAACCGGCCTGGGATCGAGGTCAACCGAACCACCCGGTCCGGATCGCGGTCAGTCGAACCACCGGTCCCGAGCCAGTTCCTCCGTCCGTGACGGGTCCTCCATCAGTGCCGCGACCTCGAAGCGCCGTGGCCACTGCCCGGCCGCCCAGGCGAGTCCGGCGGCGACGCCCTCCAGGGTCGCGGCGTGGAGCACTCCGTCCGACGTCAGACGCCAGTCCAGCGCGACCCCGTCGACGACGAGTTCCTCGTGCTCGACGTACGTCGCGGGGGTCCGTGCCCCGAGCAGCACCCGCACCGACTCCGGTACGTCGTGTTCGGCGCCCTCGGAGTCCACCTCGCCGGTGACGGACTCGCTGAGCCGCCGCACCTGGAACAGCTCGGCCAACTCGGCGGCGCGCGCGGGCCGTACGGGCAGCAGCGGGACACCCTCGGTGAAGGGCAGCAGGTCGGGCGAGTCGACGACCACGGCGTCGGCCGCGTCCACGACCTCCACCCGCCCGTCGACCACAGCCCTCAACTCGTCCGGAAGGGTCACCTGCTCGGGGTCCAGGTCGGCCAACGCGCTGTACAGGGCGTGCAGTTGGGCGCCGGTGACATGCCGGTCCGGGTCGGCGAGCCGGTCCAGGAGTTCGGCGGCGCCGCCGGGCTCGTCGAGCAGCGCGGCCACCGACGTCCGTACACCCAGCGCCCGCAACACCTGCTCGTCGTCGAACCCGGTCGCGTCGGCCTCCTCGTACAGCCCTCGCAGGAGCGGGTCGCCGCCGGCGGCCAGCAGACCGGCGGGGCGACGGCCGTCGAGCACGTGGTGCCCGCGCAACCACCATGCGGTGTAAGGCCGTACGACCTCGTGCGTGCCGTCCGGCAGCAGCATCCGCACCTGCTGGGTGAGGGCGTCGCGCAACGGCGGCTTCGACAGCAGGGCGAGAGCCTCGGGCCATTTGTCGTCGTCCACCAGGTCCAGGTCGCGCACGGCGACCAGTTCGGTGGCGACGGGCGGAACCGGCGTGTCGGGGAAGCGGTCGAGGATGTCCTCGCACCACACGTCGACGGCGTCGAGCAGACCGGCGTCGTCCGGCTCGGCGAAGTCGCTGTCGCGGGGCTCCAGTTCGTCAGGGTCGAGGACGACGTCGGTGGCGCGGACGAGGGCGAAGTTGGCGAGGACGCCGCAGGCGGCCAGCGGCTGCTCACCCCACTTGTCGGCCAGCTCGGGGTCGATGGAGGCGAGTTCGTCCTCGCGCATGACCTGGTGGAAGGGGCTGCCGGGAAGGACGAGTTCGCCGGCCGGGGAGAGTTCACCGTCCTCGTCGGGGAGGGCGAGGGCGCCGAGCCAGGGCTCGTCGCCGGGCTCCAGGCCCGCGTCGCGGACGAGCCCGAGGACGGTGTCGGCAAGCTCCTCGGCGTCGGGGGCGTCCTGCTCCCAGTCCAGTCCGCCCTCGTCGTCGAGGGAGGCGGCCACGGCGGCCCGGACCTGCGGGGTCGTGAGCACGGCCCGGGGACTGGCCGGGAGGGCGCCGAGCTTCTCCAGCAGGGGGTGGGCGGCGTCCGGATGGGCGACCTTGAGACCGAGCCGGGCGAGGACCTCGGGGTCGATGCGGGCGGCGTCGACGGTGGGCAGCAGCACCTGCCGGGGCCCGATGGTGGTCCGCCCGTCGGCGAGCGGCACGGGCAGCCCGGACAACCGGTCCGGATCGACCCCGGCCAGGCTGTCGTACAGCCGCCGCCACCAGTCCGGCTCCTTCTCCAGCCCGGCCAGCCGGTCCACGGCGTCGGTCAGCGGGACCCGGGCGACCCCCAGCGTGCGCAGCTCCACACGCCGTTCGAGCCCGGCGGGCAGGAGGGTGGGCAGCACCTCGGCAAGCACCCGGACGGTGTCGGAACCGGCACCTTCGACGACCTCGGCGTCGCGGGGGCGGAGGGACTCGGGCAGGTCCTCGTCCTCGGAGGGTTCGGCGGCCGGCGGCAGGAAGGAGGTCCGCGGCAGCCGCTCGAGGATCGCCTGCCGCAGCGCCCCGTCCAGCTCGCCCTTGCCCAGCGGGCCGGGCACGAGGCCGATGATGCCGGCGGTCACCGGGCGCCAGTCGGCGAGGAGTTCGGCGTACGCGTCGGCCGCGCGCTGCACGAGGAAGTCGGTCAGCGGGCCGGGAGCCGCGTGCCGACGGGTGGTGTCCAGCGGGAAGGACGCGATGAGCAGGGCGGGGACACCGAGGGGCTCGTCGCTGGGGGTGGGAGCGTGCACGAAGGGGGTGGTGCGGGGCCGGGCGGGCGTGCCGTCCTCGTCGACCGGCACGGCCCAGGTGACCGACCAGTGCGGCCGCAGCCGTTCCTCGACGGGCCGGTCGGCGAGCAGGTCGGGCGTGAGCGGCCCGTGCGCCACGGCCGTACGCCACCGGGTCGTACCGTCCCGCGAGTCCTCCACGACGGTGAAGTCACCGTCGGTCCGCCGCCGCAGCGTCCGCGGGGCGTCCCCGTCGACCTCGATCACGACCTCCTCCAGCCCGGGCAGGGCGAGGAGCAGGGCGTCGTCCACGGCGGCCAGCAGTCGCCGGGCGAGGTCGGCGGCGGCCGGGTCGCGCAGGGGCAGGATGACGGCCGTGTCGTACGGGTCGGGGGCGGTGCCCTCGGCGGCGAACGGCAGCCGCAGCAGGGGCACGTGTCCGTCGCGCCTGCGAATCTCATCACCCAGCCCCGGACTGTGCCGGGCGACATCGGCGGCCAGCTCCCGGGCCTCGGCCAGGGACCAGCGGACCCCGCCGTGCCGTCCGACGACCGCGGGCTCGTCGGTGACGGAGAGAACGGCGGCGAACCCGACGCCGAAACGGCCGATCGTCTCTTCGCGGGCCTCGCGTTTGGCGGAGGCGCGAAGGGTGGCCAGCGACTCGACCCCCGCCGCGTCGAGCGGGGCGCCGGTGTTGCCGGCGACGAGGACGCCCTCACGAAGCGTCAGCCGGAGCCGGCCGGGCACCCCTGCCCGGGCAGCCGCATCGGCGGCGTTCTGCGCGAGCTCCACGACGAGCCGGTCCCGATACCCACCGAGGACGAGGTCCTCCTCGGCGTTTGCGTCCTCGCGGAAGCGAGCGGGACTGGTGGCCCAGGCGTCGAGCACGCCTCGCCTGAGACGGGCGGTCCCGAAGGGGTCAGCACCCTCGGCCGCGGGCCGCACGAACTTACTCACGTTGACTCTCCTCATCGGCGTGACGATGAAGGTACCGCTCAGAGTGCGGGGGTGCGCGACCTGCCCGACCGGGCCGACCGGGCTTACGTATCGACCATCGGCAGATCTGTGCCACCGCAGGCCTGGGCGAGACCGGCGCGGGCCCGGGTGAGACGGGCGGCATGTCGGCGCGAGACCGGTGGCATGTCCGCGCGAGACCGGCGGCAGGCCCGGGTGAGACCGGCGGCAGGCCCGGGTGAGACCGGCGGCAGGCCCGCGCCCGGGGTGCGCTCGCCGAAGAGGTGCAGCAAGAAGAGCATCCCAGGGCTTCGGGTCCCCCCACGGGACTGCGCCGCCACGAAGGTGTGCTCGTGTGGCGCAGTCCCGGGCCCGAAGCCACTGAGATGCTGTGATCCCACTGTCCCCGGCGCCGCTCCGTCCTGTCTTCGGCAGCGCGCGCAAGCATCCTTCACATCCGGCGCACGGGCATGTCCAGCGCACGGGCCCGGACATCGCTCGGGGAGACTCCGTACGCTCCGCGGAACGCCCGGCTGAAGTCGGCGGGGTGGCGGAATCCCCACCGGGCTGCGGTCTCGCCGATCGTGCGGTGCCGCAGTCCGGGGTCGGTGAGGTCGGCATGGCAGCGTTCCAGGCGACGCCGCCGGATCGTGGCGGCCACGGGCTCCGGTTCGCTGCGGAACAGCAGATGCAGGGTGCGTACGGAGATGTGGTGGTGGGCGGCGATGGCCGCCGGGCGCAGCTCCGGGTCGGCCAGGTGGTGGTCGATGAAGGCGTTGATCCGGGCGCGCAGGGCCGCCTTGCGTGTCTCGACGGGCAGTGCGTCCTGGTCACCGAGCCGCGCGGCCAGCAAGGAGGCGGCCAGGTCCACCCCTATGGAGCCGAGCCGGGCCAGCTCCGCCGGGCCGGAGGTGAGGGCGGCCTCCGGCAGCCCCGTCAGGTAGGGGCCGAGCAGTGCCGCGGAACCGGTCCCGGCGCGCAACGGCTCGGCCAGCAGCCGGTCCGCGCGGCCGCCGGCCAGGGGCAGCACGGTACGCGGCAGCCGTAGCACCGTCATGCGGCACTGTCGCCCGTGGTCGTGGAACTCGCAGGCCAGCGGGTGCGAACTGGAGTACAGGGTCATGTCACCGGCGCCGAGGCAGGCGACGCCGCCCGCCTGTTCCAGCCGGATGGAACTGCCGCCCCGGACCAGGATCAGGAAGTAGTCCTCGGGATCCTGACGGCGGATCTGGACCAGGGAGCGGCGGGCGGTCATCGGGGAGAAGGTGAAGGTCATCACCTGGCTGTGCGGCAGCCCCACGGCCGCCAACTCGCCCTGAAAACGGGTCGCGTGCGCACTGCGGATCGACACGGGCATGATCTCGTGGACCACCTCGGCCCACCAGCCGAACCGATCCGACGCCGGGACGGACCCGGCGTCCATCCTCACGACCGGCCCCGCCGCCGCGGCACCCTGTCCCGACGTCTCCTTGGAGATGGACATGCAGTGATAGTGCCCGGCGGGGGCGGCACCAGAGAAGGGCGTCGCCGGATCACGGGGGTCGGTCGCCTGCCCGACGGATCGAGGACAACGACCTTTGGCCAGAACCGCATTGCGGTTGCAACGCGTCGATTGATACAGATGATCGAGTCGGTGGCGTGACGTGACGTGGCGTGTGGGAGCAGTGGGGGGCGAGGGGCGGCGTGCTCAAGCCGGGGGAGATACCGCAGTTCCAGGGCGACTTGGATCAGCTGGAGATCGATTACGCGGACTTGAAGAAGGACGCGGGTGAGGTCCGCAAGACGGGCGGGGACATCCACTCCCGGTTCCAGGGTCTGTCGGCGTACTACACAGCTCCGGAGGCGGAGCAGCTGTTCGCGACGACGAAGCCGGTCAAGGACCGTGCGGACACGTTCGGGGACGACTTGGAGACGGTGTCCTCCGCCTTGTCCTCTTACGCGACGGAGATCCGCCCCCTCGTCGACAAACTGAAGCAGTTGAAGGCGGACGCGACGACGTTCGTGACGTCGGTCAAGGACGACGACGAGTGGGAGTACGACGAGGACAAGGTCGACGAGCACAACCAGATCCGGGACGAGATCACCGCGACGGTGGCGGCGTTCTGGGCTGCGGAACGCACCTGCCACAACAAGATCACCGCTCTGTGGGGCGGCACGCAGATGGTCGCCGGTGACGGCTCGGAGCGTAAGGACCAGTACGGGTTCTCCGCGGGCGACATGAAGAACGCCAAGGTGCCCTGGGGCGACCCGGTGGAGGAGAAGCACCACTGGTACGAGGTCGGCCACTGGGTGAAGTCGTTCGTGTGGGACGGCCTGATCATCGACGGCGTCTGGGGCACCCTCAAAGGCCTGGGCATGCTGGTCGGCTTCGGCGGCTGGGACGCCATGGGCCAGGCGTGGAAGGGCCTCGCCCAGCTCGGCGTCGGCATCGCGTTCACCATGAACCCGATCCTCGGCACGGCGTTCTGGCTGCTGCCGGAGGACAAGCTCCCCGCCCCGATCCGCGACTCGCGTACGGCGATGAAGGAGACCGGCAAGGCCCTGCTGGCGTGGGACGAGTGGGGCAAGAACCCCGCCCGCGCGGCCGGAGCGGTCACCTTCAACGTACTCACGACCGTCTTCACGGGCGGCGCGGGCGCCGGGGTGTCGGGCGCGGGCAAGGCGGGCGCGGCGGCGAAGGTGCTGTCCGCGCTCAGCAAGACCAGCAAGGCCATCGACCCGATGACCTACATCGTCAAGGGCGCGGGCGCGGGCCTGTCGAAGATCGGCGACATCACCAAGGGCCTGAAGGGCGTCGGCGCGATCGACGTACCCGCCCTCCCGGACAACGCGTTCACTCTCCCCGCGGGCTCTTTGAAGCTCCCGGACGGCACCGTGCGGCTGCCCGAGGGCGCCGCGATCCCGGACGGCGCGACCCGACTCCCCGACGGCACCATCCAACTCCCGCACGACACCCCGGTCCTGCCGCCCGGCACGACGAAGCTGCCGAGCGTGGACGGCTCCCCGGCCCAGTACATCGACGGCGACGGCAACCTCCTCGACCAGCACGGCAACGTCATCGACACCGCCGACAACGCGCCGACCGACGTAGTGGACAAACCGACATCGGTCACCCCGTCTGATGGGGCGCACGCGCCGCGGGTGGACTCCCCTGGCAGGGAGCCCGCCCTGGTGGGCGCAGGAGCCCACACCGAACAAGCTGGTCAGCACATCCGCCTAGGCGGCACCACGGGTGACGACCTTGGAGATGTGGGCCGCGTAGGCGACGATGTGCCCACTACACCTGCGGTCCACGCAGGCAGCGAGGTTCCCACCGTTCACGCTGGAGGTGACCTGCCTGGGGGCATCGCGGGTGACCACCTGCCGGCCGGTCGAGCCGATGATCTCGGTATGGGCCCCTCTGCCAGTCACGAACCGCCGAGAGGCGGAGCTGGACGCGATGAAGGCCACAGTGAAGCCTCTGGAGGGGAACATAATTCCACGCCACCTCACCGCGATGATCCTGCCGCGAACAGCCATGCAAGCGACGGTGCGCAGGGTGGCGGGGACGGATACGGAGCACATGCCGAAACCCACAGCAGCAATGGACAGTACGACCACATAACCGAATCCCCTGGGGGAAGCGGAGCACACCACGAAATCGGCCACGACGCAGCCTCCTCGCACGGCATCGATGGCCCCTCGCCTCTCGATGACATACGGGTCGACGACAACCCCCTACCGCCTCCTGGTCCTGGTGAGAAGCTCCTTGGCGACTTGCCGGAGAACCGAGTGCAGCGCACGGAGGACGGCCTAATTTCCCATGTTGACGGGCGATCAGTCACCGAGTTCCTGGACCAGCTTTCTCATCACCGTGCTTTGACGTATCTGGAGGCGAAGCAAGCCGGCACCTTCCCTCGCGCCCAAGTAGGAGCGTGTGCTGGATCGGTAGTCGACCTGCGCACCGGTCGAGTGGTCGAGGGAATCAACGGACCCAAGGGCGCGGCTGGACTGATCCCGCTGGAGAATCTGCACCCGACGTTGTTGGAACGCTACGAGCAGATCGCAGACGCGCCACCACACCGCGCGCCGATCCTTGCTCACGCCGAGATCAAGGCAACGAACGAGTTGCTGTGGGCACGCCGGGAACTCGGGCTCCCGGACGACGCCGCCGCCTTGCGCGAGATGCAAGCGTCGGTGCAACTCCCATTCCTGCCTCACCTGGAGACAGGGGTGCGTCCTCGCCCCGCACCCTTCTGCGGCAACTGCAACCATATGCTGGACGGTATGCCCAGTAGCCATGGGCGCTATCTGAAGGACCCACCCGTAGCGGAGAACTGGATTCCCTGATGGATCAGCGAATTGACATCGATGACCCAAACGTCACGATGGACGACGGAGAACATCTTTATTATCAAGGAATCCCGTTCACTGGAGAAGCCGTCGAATATCAGCGTGGCGCACTCGTCAGCCTCATCACGTACAAGGAGGGTGTTGAAGATGGGCCCGTCCGCGAGTGGTACACGGATGGCACTCTCAGGTCGGATGGGGTCATGCGAGACGGGTTTCCTGCTGGCGAGTTCCAGCGGTGGCATCCGAACGGCAGACTCGCAGCACGAACCATCATGAGCGACAACGGGCTGCGGCAGCTGGCGCAGTTCGAGTGGGATGAGCAGGGCAGCCTGACGAAGGAGTGGCACGCGGAGCGCGACTGACGTGCGGGTGTGCGGCGCTTTGACCTGCGAAGTCAAGCCGCAAATCCCACAGGTTGCTTCTCTGCGAGCCCTTAGCCGATCAAGAGATGCGGTCCGGGGAGTTGCTCCGCAGCACCTGGAGGGCCGGGAGCGAGAGATCGGCACGTACGGCGTCCAGATAGTCGTCAAACGCTTGCTGGACCGGCTCCCGGCGGAGGTGCCAGGAAGAGAAGGGGATCTGCTCCCGGATGGCGGTGCGACGCAGGGCCGACATTTCGTGATCGAGGGAGTAGGCAGTAGTAGCGGCGGACTCTGAGCCGTGGATCCACAGAGCGGTCAGCTGCTGATTCCATACGGCATGGTGTTCGCTGAGCACGCGGACGGCCTTCTCCTTCTCCGAGGAGTCGACGGGCAGAGCACTGCATCCCTGGATGAGCGCTCGGTGGTGGTAGAACTCCTTGGCAACATCCTCGTAACTGCGCACTCTGAGGTCGCGGCGCCAGCGGGCAGACTCGGAGCGACTGTCCCAGAAACGGCCTATGACGAGCCCGGCGAGTCCGGCAATCGCTGCGAGTAGTGCAGTTACCACGAAGTTCTCCATTCAGCGCAAAAGGCCGAGCTAGTGCTCCAGGAGAACGCGCAGGCACTGACCGACGGACTGGAGGCGGACTCCACCGGTCTGGGTGATGCCCGACTACCTCTCCAAGCACCTGCTCAAGGGGCACCTGGGTGGGCGGGTTCCGCACGGAAAGCGCAAGGGTCAGCCCTCGGACGCGTACATCACGAAGTCGGCCCACACGGCCGGAGTGACGGTGAGCCGGGGGCCCTCGGTGTGCTTGGAGTCGCGGACGTGGATGGTGCCGGGGGTGGGGGCGATCTCGACGCAGGACTCGCCGTCGGTGCCACCGCTGTAGCTGCTCTTGAACCACGCCAGTTCGGAGGCGTCCCGGGCGGAGGCCTTGCGGATCATGTTTCTCCCAGCAGTTGCTCGACGAAGGCCAGTGACTCCCGCGGCGAGAGAGCCTGTGCCCGGATGGTGCCATATCGCAGCTCAAGGATGCGGAGCTGCTTCGGATCGGTGATCGGCCGCCCGTTGAACGCGCCGTCGGAGCGCCCCACCGCCGTACCGTCCGGGAACTTCAGCAACTCGATCCTGCCGTCCAGCCCCGGATGGGCGTCGGTGTTCGTCGGCATGACCTGAAGCGTGACGTTGTGCAACCGCCCCACCTCCAGCAGATGTTCGAGCTGCTGTCGCCACACCATTGTGCCCCCGACCTCCCGGCGCAGAGGCGCCTCTTCCAGCACGAAGTGGATCGACGGGGCCGGGTGCCGTTCGAATACCGACTTCCGGGCCAAACGAGCGGCCACCATGCGTTGCACATCGTCCGGCGAGTACGGCGGCTGAGCGGCTTCGATCAAGGTTTGCGCATGCTCCGGCGTCTGCAACAGCCCTGCGATGATGTTGCACTCGTACACACCGATCTCAACCGCTGTGGCCTCCAGCTTCCCCAGTTCCCGCACCTTCTTCGGGTACCGGACCTTCTTCACGTCCTCCCACGTCGCGGCAATGAGCCCGCCCGCCTTCAACACCTCGTCGGCCCTGTTCAGGTACTCCTGCCGGGGGATCCGCTTCCCACCCTCGATCTTGTAGACCATGTCCTCGCCGTACCCGACCGCCTCACCGAAGTCTGCGGCCCGCATCCCCACCGTCTCCCGCCGCAACTTCAGTTGCCGCCCGACGGTCGCGATGACCGCAACTCCCCAGTCGTCGTCCGGATCGACCTCCCAACCCGGCTCGTCCGCCTCGGTCCTGAGCCGCCCTGCCACGCCGTCCACCTGCGTCATCCCGCACCCCTCCGTCGTACGACCGTGCCGCGACGCCCCTACCCGCACGGCCTCTCCCGACAGCCCGGACACCACCGGACAACGCCCGGACAGTCACCGTACGCAACGGAGTCGTCACTGTTCACGGTAGGCGCGGGCGGCCACTCTGAGTGACGTGATCCACGAAACCGCCGCCCCCGTCCGCAACTTCAGCGTGCAGCTGTCCCCCACGCCCCGCGGAGCCCGCCTCGCCCGTCTGCTCGCCACCGAGCAACTCCGCGCCTGGCAGCTACCGTTGGACCCGGCACGCCACCTCGTCGCCGAGCTTGCCGCCAACGCCGCCACCCACAGCCGCGTCCCCGGCCGGGACTTCCGGCTCACCCTCTACGTCGTCGCCGACACCCTGCGCATCGAGGTCACCGACACCTGCGGCGACCGCCTGCCCTGCCGCCAAGTCAGCGCCCCCGACGCCGAGTCCGGCCGGGGGCTCGTCCTCGTCGAGGCGCTCGCCGACCGCTGGGGCGTCGCCCAGGGGCCGCATCCGCGCAAGACCGTCTGGGCGGAGCTGAATCTCCCACCGGAGCACGGAAACGCGTGCTCCGGTGGGAGGGGCGCCCTTCCCAAAGCACCACGACGGTGAAAGCACCTCACCAAGCCCCACCCCACCCTCCCGCCGCGTCGCACGCCGCCTCACCCGGGCGAGTGAACATCACCAACTCGGCTGGATTTTCGGCTGGTTGCCGGCCTTACTCTCAGCGCAACACAACCGCAGACATGCGACGGCCCCCGCCGGGACTGCAATCCCAGTGCGAGGGCCTGACCGCCGAGGAAGAACGAGGCTCTTCCTGATGGATACGCACGACATTAGCGTGCCCCCGCACGCCCAGTCCCGCCCCGCGGGCAAAAACCACCCCCACCGGCACGCCCACCCCGGCGGCGGCCTGGACCACGACCACACCCGCCACACCACCCGCTTCACGGTGATCGGCAACCACCTCGCCCAGCACCCGGAGCTGTCACTCCTCGCGATCGGGCTCGGCGCCCACATCCAGTCGCTGCCCAAGGGCGCCCGCGTCGACATCAAGACCCTCACCGCCCGCTTCCCCGAGGGCGCGACCCGTATCGCCGCAGCCCTGCGCGAACTCGAAGCCCACGGCTACCTCCGCCGCAGCCGCGAACGCGCCCCCGGAGGCCGCATCATCACCCGGACCGTCTCCTGCAACCAGCCCGGACGACACCGCGAGGCCGACCACGCGCCCGTCGTACGCCCCTCACGCCCTACCCCGCAGAAG
>NZ_LGDG01000004.1 GCF_001279775.1 Streptomyces sp. MMG1533
GCGGTGCTCGCTCGCAACGAGATCGGCGGCGCGAGCAGCTGATGCCGGGCCGGTGTGTCGGGGTGGTCGAGCCGCTCGACGAGCAGGTCGACGGCGAGGCGGCCCATCTGCTCCGCCGGCACGTCCGCCGCGGTGAGCTGCGGGGTCACCGTCTCGGCCCACCGGCTGGCCACGACTCCGGTGACGGAGAAGTCGCGTGGTACATGGCGGCCGGCCTGTGCCAGCCCTCGGTAGAGGCCGCCGAGCGCGGCTTCGTTCAAGGTGACCAGGGCCGTGGTGGCGGGATCGTCGTGCAGGATCCGCTCCAGACAGGCCAGGCCCGAGGCGGCGTCGTCCCCGCAGCAGTACGTCCGGACGGTGAGCCCGCGTTCCGCCGCGGCCTTGGTGAACCCGTCCAGCCCCCGGTGGGCGGACTCGTACCCGGCCCTCAGGAGCTGCTCGGGCCGGTTGACGAAGGCGATCCTGCGGTGGCCCAGGTCCGCGAGGTGGTGCACACAGGCCGCCGCCAGTGCCGTGTGGTCAAGACCCACCCACCAGCTGCCCTCCGGGTGGGCGGTGCGGCCGATGGCGACGGAGGGGAAGTCCACCGCGGTGAGGTGGTCGAGCCGGTCGTCCTGCAGCCGGATCTCCATCAGGATCGCGCCGTCGACCCGCCGCTCGCCCAGCAGCCGCTGGAACGAGCGGTCGCTGTCCGCACCGCTCGGAGAGAGCAGCACGTCGTAGTCGTACGCCGCGGCGGCCTCGGTGACGCTGCCGATGAAGTCCAGCTGCATGCCGGTGTAGTGGTTCCCGGCGGGCGGGAAGACCAGACCGATGGTGTTGGTCCGGCCGTTGGCCAGGGCCCGCGCACTCGCGTTGGGCTGGTAGCCCAGCTCGTCGATGACCCGCTGGATCTTCTGACGGGTGTCCTCGGAAACGGGGCGCTTCCCGCTCAGGGCGTAGGACACGGTGCTCCGCGAGACACCGGCCCGCTTGGCAATCTCACCGATGTTCACGGGACTCCCTTGCCGAGATCGGTCGAACCGGTTCGATGATTCCAGGGAACGGAGTCGGCCAGGTGCCGATCGTCGAACCGGTTCGCGTGAAGTGAAGGTAGGAGCAACCCGGGGGAGTGTCAACGCCTCGCGCCGGATTTCTCGTAACGGCCCGGAAACGTCGGTGCGCGGAGGTGTGGTGCCTGGCCTGCCGGGGTGCACACCCGCTCACCAGGAGGCCAGGTGCCGGATTCGATGGACGGGAAACCCTGCCCCCGTCAGGGCGGCCTGCCGTGCGCGGCCGGAGAGGTCCATGTCGGGGGTATTGCTGGCCGGTGCCCTCGGTGCTAGCTTCATCGAACCGGTTCGACGATCCGTCGAGGGGTCATGACCGCTAGGGCGTCGATCCGGGCGCAAGGACTCTTGCCGCTTCCGGCGAGCGGTGGGAGCCCGGGCCCCCGCCCGCGTCCGGTCGCCGGGCTTCCGGTCACTCGCCAAGGTGTGCGGCGTGTATGCACCGAGCCCAGCTGCCGCGCCACCTCGGCGACCGGCTCAACGGGGACTCCCTCACATGCGCGCGGCTCCCACCCGGAACTCCGGGCGGGAGCCGCGCCCTTTGGCTCGCACGACTCGGCCTTCTCTTCAGGTCGGTTCACCATGCTGCGGGGGCGGACGCACAGGCCATCAGGCCGTGATCTCCGTGAACGCGTCCGCGACGGCGGCGCCTTCGCGGACGAAGACGGGGATACGTTCCAGTGGCGCGGGAACGTCGAGAGTGGTGCCGCCCCCGTGGAGCTCGCCGGTGGCGGTGTCGGTCCAGCGTGCGCCGGCCGGGAGGTGGACGGTGCGGCTGCGGGCTCCGGCCTCGGCGACCGGCGCGACGAGGATGTCAGGGCCGAGGAGGAACTGGTCGTCGACGGTCCAGGCGTGCGCGTCGTCGGGGAAGCCGAAGAACAGTGGCCGCATCACCGGCGCCCCGGTGCGGTGCGCCTGTTCGGACAGCTCCAGCAGATAGGGGCGCAGCCGCTCGCGCAGCCGCAGGTGCGCGGCCAGGATCGGGTATGCCTGTGGTCCGTATGACCAGACCTCGTTCGGTCCGCCGGTCATGTCCGCGGAGAAGGTGGGGTGGTTCGGCTCACGGTCGCCGTGCAGCCGCATGACCGGGCTGAAGGTGCCGTACTGGAACCACCGGACGAGCAACTCCTGGTACGCCGGGTCGGTGGGGTCGCCGCCGAGGAAGCCGCCGATGTCGGTGTGCCACCACGGGATGCCGCTCATCGCGACGTTCAGCCCGGCCCGGATCTGCTGGGCCAGCGACTCGAAGGTGGGCTTGATGTCACCGGACCACAACGCGACGCCGTAGCGCTGGCTGCCGGCCCAGGCTGAGCGGACGAGGCTGAGCGGGCGGTCGTCGCCGGCCTCGGTCAGACCTTCGGCGACGGCACGGGCGACCATCTTCCCGTAGAGGTTGCCCACCTGGACGCCGGGGCCCGCCGAGTAGACCGCGCGGGCGGCCAGTTCGAGGGGCATGTCCGGCTCGCAGGCGTCGAGCCAGAAGGCGGCGACACCGAGCGAGTGGTAGTGCTCGCTCAGCTGTTGCCAGAGGTGGCGGCGGGCGGCCGGATGGGTGGTGTCGACGTAGGTCATCGGCTGGTGGTCGGCGCCGTGGCCACGGGCGGGCCAGGGGTGAGTCAGCAGGCCGCCGTGGCTGTCGCCGACGAGTAGCCCGGCGTCGTGCAGCGTGTCGTGGTTGCGGCTGCCGGGATCCACGGTGGGCCAGACGGACACCGCCAACTTGACGCCGAGTGACTCCAGTTCCTCGATCATGGCGTCCGGGGCGGGCCAGTCGGTGCGATCGAAGTCCCAGTCGCCCATGTGGGTCCAGTGGAAGAAGTCGCAGACCATCACCGACAGCGGAAGTCCGCGCTCCTTGTACTCCCGGGCGACTGCCAGGAGTTCGTTCTGCGTGCGGTAGCGCAGCTTGGACTGCCAGAAACCGGCTGCCCATTCGGGCAGCAGCGGCGGGTGCCCGGTGGCCTCGGCGTAGGCCTCCATGATGTGGGCCGGGGTGTCGCCCGCGGTGATCCAGTAGTCGAGCTGGGGTGCCGAGTCGGCGACCCAGCGGGTGGCATCCCTGCCCAGCTCGACCCTGCCCATCGCGGGGTTGTTCCAGAGCAGGCCGTAGCCGCGGGAGGAGTGCAGGAACGGGATGGTGACCACCGTGTTGCCCTGGACCAGGTCGATCACCAGGCCCTTCTGGTCGAAGTAGCCGTGCAGATGCTGGCCCAGGCCGTGGATCCGCTCGCCGTCGTACGCTTCGAAGCGCTGTTCGATGCGGTAGGCGCCGTCGCCGAGCGGTGCGTATGAGCGCGACTGCGGGCACGCCGTGCAGGGGCGCTGGTCGGAGAGCAGTTCGCGGCCCGTGGCGGTGTGCAGGAAGCGCAGTGAGCCGTCCTTGTCGGCTTCCACGGTGAGACGGCCGTTGACGATGCGGGCGCTGCCGTCCGCGTGCGCGCTCACGGTGGCGGCAGGGCCTGTGGCGGGGATGTCGAGCGCACCGGGGAGCGTGTCGTCGGGGGCGTGACCGGCGCGGGCGCGGACCCGTACCGAGTGCGGCCCCCAGGGCTCGATGAGGAGGACCTCGTGCGGGGTGCGTCGTTCGAGGACGCTGCCCTGTGCGGTGAAGACGGTCATGGCTGGGGATTCCTTCTCGGATCTGCATGTCGGCGGTGGCCGGACGGGCACAGTCGGATTCTGTTCCAGGACAGCGGCGGCAGCGAGGAGGACAGCACCGCCCCTGTGACGCTGCTTGCGTCGGTCGTGCGGGGAGCGACCCGTTCCGGGCTCGCCAGGGTGTTTGCGGCATTGAGGTCTTCGTCACCGAACCGGGCCTTGGAGTGGGCGGGGCCGTCCGCTTCGACGCGCAGTACCCGTTTCCTGCCTTCTCCTGGCGGCAGGAGGCCGAAGCCGGGCCGGGGCAACATGTCCTGGAACGCCGGCGTCGATTACGCCGCCATGCTGCACCGCTCCCTCTCTACAAGGAGGTCAGTGAGCTCTACACCAAGGCCGGCCATTGAGGAGGTTGGGCTGGTCACTTGAGTCCCGACGTCGCGGTGCCCGAGATGAAGCCGCGCTGGAGGATGAGGAAGAGGACCAGCACGGGCACGATGTAGATCACGGCGCCCGCCGCGACGAGGGTGTAGAGCCCGCTGCCGTGCTCGTTGACGTAGCCGGTGGCGATCTTGACCGCGAGCGTGGTGCGGTCGTCGTCCAGGAACAGGGCGGGGGCCACGTAGTCGCCCCAGGACCAGCTGAAGGTGAGGATCAGGCTGGTGGCGATCACGGGCCAGGACTGTGGGAGGAAGATCCGCCAGAAGACGCGGATCTGCCCGCAGCCGTCGATGATCGCGGCCTCCTCCAGTTCCTTGGGCATGTTGCTGAAGAACTGCCGGAAGAGGAAGATCAGATACGGCATGCCGCACAGGCCCCACAGCACCCAGGGCACATACGTGTTCACCAGGCCGGCCTTGGCGAACAGCAGGTAGGTCGGGATGAGGGTGATGATCGTCGGCATCATCATCGTCGCCAGCAGGACACCGAAGACGATCCGCTTGCCGGGCGCCTCCAGGCGGGCGAAGCCGTACCCGGCCCAGGCCGAGGACAGGGTGATCAGGGTCGAGTAGATGACCGCGATCGTCAGGGAGTTGCGGGCGTAGCCGAGGTAGTCGAAGAAGGTCACGGCCTGGGAGAAGTTGTCCAGGGTGGGGTGGTGCGGCCACCAGTGGATGGGGACGGCGCGCAGTTCGGAGAGCGGCTTGAACGCGGTGATCATCAGCCAGCCGAAGGGGCTGAGCATGAGGACGAGGACCGCGACCAGGAGCATGTAGACGACTTTGCGTCGGGCCAGAACCATCACTTGCCTCCGAGCGTCCGGGCCTTGGGCTTCGTCTGCTCGGGTTCGACGGAGTAGAAGACCGCGCCCTTGCTGAGCCGGAAGACGACGTAGGTGACGAACATGACGAACAGGAAGAGGACCCAGAGCAGCGCGGAGGCGTAGCCGTAGCGGCCGTTGGCGAAGAACTGGGAGAAGACCTCGATCATGATCAGGTAGTTGCTGTCGGGCACGGCCGTCACGCCCTTCGGGCTGGGGTCGAGCGCGATGAGCAGCGGCAGGAAGGTCTGCAGCGCGGTGATGATCCCCGTGACCACCTGGAAGAACAGCACGGGGGAGAGCAGGGGCAGGGTGATCCGGGTGAAGGACTGCCACCAGCTCGCTCCGTCCACCAGCGCCGCGTCATGCAGCTCCCGGGGGATGTCCTGCAGGCCGGCCAGCGAGATGATCATGACGTTGCCCGTGGTCCACAGCGTCAGCATGATCAGTACGTAGCGGGCGTACGGATCGGCCAGCCAGGACACGCCGTTGACGCCGAAGATGTCCAGCACGCCGTTGGCCGAGCCGGAGTCACGGTCGAAGATCAGCTTGAAGGTGAGGGCGGCACCGACCGGCGGGACCACGGCGGGGAGGTACAGCAGGGTGCGGAACAGGCCGCGGGCCCGGATCGGCTGGTTGACCAGTACCGCGAGGAACAGCCCCGCGACGATGGTCAGCGGAACCGTGATCGCGGTGAACAGTCCGGTGCGGGCGAGGGAGTTGAGGGTGTCCGGATTGGTGAAGACCTCCCGGTAGTTGTCCAGCCCCACGAAGCGGGCGTTCGGGGACAGGCCGTCGGAGTTGGTGAAACTCAGCCACAGCGCGTAGCCGAGGGGGTAGGCCGTCATCCCCAGGAAGCCCAGGATCCAGGGACCGACGAAGACGTAGAAGGCTCCGGCCCGGCGCGCCCGCCGGGAAAGGGGCCGGCGCGCCCGGCGACGCCCCGGCCCGGGGTCGGGCGTCCGTGCCGGGGCGGGCGCGTGCGGTCCGGTGAGCTGGTCGGTACTCACCCCACCATCTCCTTGCCGCGCTTGAACTGTTCGTTCATGCGCGAGTTGAGCGCGTCGGCGATCTCGCCGACCGCGGTGTCGGACTTGATCGCGGCCGGCAGCACCTTGTTGAGGATGCCGTTCAGGGCGTCGGTCTGGGCGTACGGGCTGACGGGCAGCACCGAGAAGTACTGCAGTTCCCTCTCCTGGACCTCGTACGCCTGCTTCTGGAGCGCGGTGTCCTGCGGCAGTTTCTGGCGCAGTGAGTTCAGGGTGGGCAGGCCCCAGCCGCCGGCCAGCCGTTCCTTGGCGGGCGAGCCGGCGAAGTACCACTCGAAGAACTTCCAGGCCGCCTCCTTGTTCTTGGCGTCCTTGGGCATCCAGAAGCCGGTGCCGCCGAAGCAGGGGCTGATGCGGTTGCTGCCGAGCTGCGGCGCGGGCGCGAAGCGGGTGACCTCGGCCAGCTTGGGCTCGGAGGAGGCGACCCCGCCGAACCAGTGGCCGGCGCTGGCGATCGCCATCCGGTTCGCCTGGTAGGCCGGGCCGTCCCAGCCGTCCGGGTTGGGGTTGATGATGCTGGGGCCGACGTCGGCCTTCGTGTAGTCGATGTACCACTGGAGCGCCTTGCGCGCCTCGGGCGAGGAGAAGTCCACACTGCCCTGGTCCTCGGCGATCAGCTGCCCGCCGGCCGACGCGGTCATCCACATGAGCTGCTGCATGGGACCGAGGCCGGTGGCGCTCATGCCGTACACCTTCACCTTGCCGAGCTTGCGCTTGGTCAGCCGCTCGCCGAGGTCCAGCCACTCGTCCATGGACAGGGGCTCGGTCTCGCTGGGCAGATCCAGTCCGGCCTCCTCGAACATGTCGGCGCGGTACCAGATCATGCAGTCCTGGGAGTAGTCCTTGGCGAGGCCGTACCGGGGGCCCGCGCCCTGCTTCTCGCCGTCGAAACGCCACACGTCGTTGGCCCCGGCGATGTCGGAGGGCTGGAGCGCCTTGCTCTTGGCGAAGTACGGGTCCAGGTCCGTCATCAGTCCGCGCGCGGCGAAGTAGGGCGCGTCCGTCGCGCCGAGGCCGCGCACCACGTCCGGCGGGTTCTTGCTGGAGAGCAGGGCGTTGAGCTTGGTGACGTCATAGGTGATGACCCGGAGGGTCACGTCCAGCGTCTTCTCGATGTTCTTCTTGGCCTTCGCGTCCCACTCGTCGACCTGCGTCATGACGGTGAGCGTCTTGCCGCTCCCGGATCCGCTTCCGGAGTCGACGGAGGCGGCGCAGCCGGGCAGGGCGGCAGCGGTGAAGGCGGCGCCGGCGGAGGCGGTGAGGAAGCGGCGCCGGTCGAGGGAGCCTCTGGGTGCAACGGGCATGACTGTGAAGCCTTTCGTGCGGTGTGCATGCGGGGATGTGCGGGAAGACGGGTGCTGCCGCGCAGGAAGGCACAAGTGGCAGGAAGAGAAGGCAGCCTGGTGAGTACCCGGCCGTGGTGGACGGCCTTCGGGCAAGGCGTCGGCGACACCGCCCGCACTGTGGGTGGCGAGCGTTGCGGGTCCGGTACTTCGGCCGTGCGGCGTCACGCCCCGAAACGCCCACGTGTAGAAACCGGTTGCAGAAAACTTCGGCGAACGCTAGGGCGGGCTCCTGGGCAGTGTCAAGGGGTTGGAACGCCACGTATTCAACGGGCCCGGCCGTAGTGCAGGTCCGTCGAGACAAAGCTTGACGCAACCCTCTTGACTCTTCCGGCGGCGCGGTGGCAGCTTCTTGTACCGCTACAAGAAACCGGTTGTTGAATATTCGTGACGCCTCGAACGAGGCTGCCACGGGCGGGTGATGCCGCACCACCCCTGCTCGCGCCCCGCGCCACTACGTCCCCTCACGCCCCGCCCCATCCAGCAGGAGTACGTCCGTGCCCAACGCCACCGCGGTCATCAACCTCGACATCGAGGGCCCGACGATCAGCCGACATCTCTACGGCCACTTCGCCGAACACCTAGGCCGCTGCATCTACGGCGGCTTCTGGGTCGGGGAGGACTCGCCGATACCCAACGAAGGAGGCATCCGGCTCGACGTCGTCCAGGCGCTGCGGGCCCTGAACATTCCCAACCTGCGCTGGCCGGGCGGCTGTTTCGCCGACGAGTACCACTGGAAGGACGGCATCGGCCCCCGCGACCAGCGCCCCCGGATGGTCAACACCCACTGGGGCGACGTCGAGGAGAACAACCACTTCGGCACCCACGAGTTCATGGCCCTGTGCGAACTCCTCGGCACCGAGCCCTACATCAGCGGCAACGTCGGCTCCGGCACCGTCCAGGAGATGAGCGAGTGGGTCGAGTACCTCACCCGCGACGGCGACAGCCCCATGGCCAGGCTGCGCCGCGCCAACGGCCGCGACGAGCCGTGGCGGGTGAAGTTCTGGGGCATCGGCAACGAGACCTGGGGCTGCGGCGGCAACATGCGCGCCGAGTACTCCGCAGACCTGGCCCGGCAGTACGCCACGTACTGCCGCGACCACGGCGACAACAAGCTCTACCGCATCGCCTCGGGCGCCTCCGACGACGACTACAAGTGGACCGAGACGCTGATGCAGCAGATCAGCTGCTTCGGCTGCGAGGCCACCCCGAAGAACTTCTTCCAGGGCCTGTCCGTCCACTACTACACGATCGCCGGCCCCTGGGAGGCGAAGGGCAGCGCCACCGCCTTCGACACCGACGACTACTACCGCACGATGGTCGCCGCCCGCAGGACCGACCGGATCCTCACCGGCCACTCCACGGTCATGGACGTCTACGACCCCGGCCGCACCGTCGGCCTGGTCCTGGACGAGTGGGGCACCTGGTGGGACGTCGAACCAGGCACCAACCCCGGGTTCCTGTTCCAGCAGAACAGCCTGCGCGACGCGCTCGTGGCCTCCACACACTTCGACATCTTCCACAAGCACGCCGCACGCCTGTACATGGCCAACATCGCCCAGACCGTCAACGTCCTGCAGGCGATGGTCCTCACCGACGGCGACGCGCTGGTCCTGACCCCGACGTACCACGTCTTCGAGATGAACAAGGGCCACCAGGACGCCGCCTCGCTCACTGTGCACCTGAGCGGCGACGACGCTCGACGCACGGTCGGCGACGCGGAGTTGGAGACCCTGTCCGCTTCCGCCAGCGTCAAGGACGGGACGGTGCTCATCTCGCTGTCCAACCTCGACGCCGAAGAACCGTCCGAGATGACGCTCGACCTGCGTGGCCGGGCCGTCGGCGAGCCGACCGCCCGCATCCTGACGGCCGACCGCCTCCAGGCCCACAACACTCCTGGCACACCGGACACGGTCAGTCCGCGTCCCTTCGACGACCTCAAGACGACCGACCGGGGGCTCGCCCTGACGCTGCCGCCCCACTCGTTCGTCACCGTCCGGGCGCCGTTGGGCTGACCTGCCCCTCACTGTTCTCCGCAGGTGGCCGGGCCGGCCGTGCAACGTGACCCCGGCCTCCAGCGATCTGTTCCCACCCCGCACCACCCTGACAAGGAGCCGCAGCACATGAGCACGAACCTCACCCGACGCAGAACCCTCCAGAGCGCCGGAGCGGCCGTCCTCGCCGCCGGCCTGTCCTCCATGACCGCTGCGGCCGCCCACGCCGAGGACACGGCGGCCGGCGAGGACAACTCCGCGCCCAAGCTGGTCACCTACCCGCGGCCGGCCAACGTGGCGACCAACACCAGCTTCAAGGTGCGGGTGCGCACCGCCCCCGACGGCGAGTGGCAGACCCTCGACATCTACCTGGCGCGGGCGAAGGAGATCAACGCCACCACCGGCTCCGGCAGGGTCCTCAGCTCCTCGATGGTGTACTTCGACTTCCAGGGCTCCGTGGAGCTGGAGGTCACCTACCTCAAGGGCGGCACCACCAAGGGGCGGGTACGGCCGGACTCCCTCGGCATCACGCCCGAACTCCTCGGTGACACCCTGCGGTTCACGCTGGACGAGCCCCGGGACGTGGTCGTCCAGATCAACGACGAGGTCTTCGACTGTCTGCACGTCATCACCAACCACATCGACCCGAACCCGCCGGCCGCCGACGACCCGGACGTCATCTACTTCGGCCCCGGCCTGCACACCGTCACCGGCGGCATCCTCAACGTCCCCAGCGGCAAGACCGTCTACCTGGCCGGCGGCGCCGTCGTCACCGGGCAGATCGACTTCACGGAAGTCGAGAAGGCCTCCCTCAGGGGCCCCGGCGTGCTGCAGCCCGTGAGCACCACTGTCGGCGGCGTCCACGTCCACCGCAGCGAGAACATCCGCGTCGAGGGCGCCATCCTGCTCGGGAACGGCCTGGGCCACGGAATGTCCGAGAACGTCCTGATCAAGAAGACCCGGGTGTTCACCTACGGGCAGTGGGGCGACGGCTTCCCCGTCTACTGCTCGAAGAACATCACCTTCGACGGCTGCTTCGTGCGCAGCTCCGACGACAGCTTCTCCATCTACGCCCACCGAGGCGAGTGGTACGGCGACACCCGCGACATCACCATCCAGAACACCACCATCTGGGCGGATGTCGCGCACGCGATCCACGTCGGCACGCACGGCAACAGTGACACCCCGGAGATGATCGAGAACCTCGTCATCAAGAACGTCGACATCCTCGACCACCGCGAACCCCAGATGGACTACCAGGGCTGCATCTCCCTCAACGCCGGAGACTCGAACCTGATCAAGAACGTGCGTGTCGACGGCGTCCGCGTCGAGGACTTCCGCTGGGGCCAGCTGATCAACATGCGGGTCATGTACAACAAGACGTACAACACCTCGGTCGGCCGCGGCATCGAGGACGTCTACATCAAGGACCTCACGTACACGGGCACCCGCGCCAACCCGTCGCTGTTCCTGGGCTACGACGCCGACCACGCCATCAAGAACGTCACCTTCGAGAACCTGGTGGTCAACGGCGTGGTCATCGCCGACTCGATGCGCAAGCCGCGCTGGTACAAGACCACCGACACGGTGCAGTGGTACGCCAACGAGCACGTGCAGAGCCTGAAGTTCCTCACGACCGCCGAGGCCCAGGCCGCCGCCGCGTCATAGGTCCGACCGCGCCCCGCCGTCCGGGCATCCGCCTCGGCGGCGGGGCCTCGGCCACCGCGGCTGAAGCGCACCGGGACCGCCTTCACCGCATACGCCGCCCGTAGAAAAGAGGGCGTTGTCCGGCCCCCCCCCCCACGCCGCGGGAGACCTCCCCGGCTTCGGCAACGCCGCTCCCACGTGGGTCCTGCGCTCTGTGCACGCACCTCCCGAGCCTCGACACCACGCAGTTCGACCAAGTCGGCACCACCCCCGACCCGAGCGGTCGGGCCCCGTTCGATTGGAGTCGCACACCCCATGAGCCGCAACCATCTCCCCCCACTCGACCGAGGCACACCCCAACGCCTCCACACCGAGCTGCTGAGCCGACGAGGCATCCTGCGCGCCGCCGGCGGACTCGGGCTCGCCGGCGCGCTCGGCGCCGCCTCCCTACCGTCCGCCGACGCCGCCGGCAAGGGGAACGGTGTCCGCAACAAGGCCCTTGCCACCGCACCGACCGTCTGGAACCACCCCGGCGGGATACACCACCCCGGTGACATCAACCGCGCCAAGCTCAGGGTGGCTTCGCGCATCGAGCCGTGGTACTCGGGCTGGCAGCGGCTGACCGCCAACGCACACTCGGCCTCCACCTGGACGGCCAACCCCCAGGAGACCGTCTACCGCGGCGGGAGCTACCAGAACTACTCGATCCTCTACAACGACATCGCCGCCGCCTACCAGAACACCCTGCGCTGGCTGATCAGCGGCGACACGGCCCACGCCGACTGCGCCGCCGCCATCTGCAACGCCTGGTCGAGCACCCTGACCACGATCACGGGCAGCACCGACGCGATCCTGGCCGCCGGCATCTACGGCTGGCAGTTCGCCAACGTCGGCGAACTGCTGCGCGACTACAGCGCCTTCGACCTCGAAGCCTTCCAGCAGATGATGCTGGACGTGTTCTACCCGATCAACCACGGTTTCCTCAGAGACCACAACTTCACCTGCATCACCCACTACTGGGCCAACTGGGATCTGTGCAACATCGCGTCGATCCTGGCCATCGCCATCCTCTGCGAGGACGCCGGCAAGTTCGACGAGGCCGTCGCCTACTTCCAGAGCGGCGCGGGAAACGGCTCCATCGCCCACGCGGTCCCGTACCTCTACACCGACGACGACGGCTACGCGCTCGGCCAGTGGCAGGAGTCCGGCCGCGACCAGGGACACACCCTGATGGGGATGGGCCAGATGGGCGCGATCTGCGAGATGGCCTACAACCAGGGCGTCGACCTCTACGGCTACGACAACAACAGGTTCTTCAAGGCGGCCCAGTACGTCGCCAAGTACAACATCGGCCTGGACGTGCCCTACACCACCTACAGCTGGGGCAGCGGCACCAACTGCACCTACAACGAGCAGACCGCCATCTCCTCGTCCGGCCGCGGAGGCATCCGCCCGGTGTGGGCGATGCTCCACTACCACTACAACCGGATCAAGGGCCTGGACGACAAGTACATCGCGGCCATGTCCAGCGACCTCGTCGGCATCGAGGGAGGCGGCGGCGACTACGGCACCACCAGCGGCGGCTACGACCAGCTCGGCTTCGGCCAGTTGATGTACGCCAAGTAGTCCCGGGCGGCCCCGCGCTCCCCCGCGGGGCCGCCCGGTCACACCGATCACGCAAGGCCACACCCACGCAGGAGAATCTCCGTGCCCGACGCCAACCCCCCTGTCGAGACGGTCATCGAGGTGGACACCCGTGCCCCGGGCACCGCCATCTCACCCGACCTGTTCGGCGCGTTCTTCGAGGACCTCAACTACGCGGCCGACGGCGGGCTGTACGCCGAGCTGGTGCAGAACCGGTCCTTCGAGTACGGCCCGGCCGACCGTCCCGAATGGCACTCCCTCACCGCCTGGGAGCTGCTGGAGCGGGACGGCGCCGCCGGATCGCTCACGGCCTCCACCGACGATCCGCTGCACCCGGTCAACCCGCACCACGCGGTGCTGACCAGCACCACCACCGCCGGGGCGGGGCTGCGCAACGAGGGGTTCGACGGCATCCCGGTCCGGGCGGGGGAGACGTACGACGTGAGCGTCTTCGCCCGCCTGGCCGGGGGCACCGCCGACCGGCTGATCGCGCGGATCGAGAGCCGGGACGGCGAACGTGTCCACGGACAGGCGGAGTTGGGCCCGCTGGACGGCTCCTGGAGACGTCGCACGGCGGTGATCACCTCTGAAGTCACCGACCCGGATGCCCGTTTCACCCTCACGGCGACCGGTCCCGGCACCGTTCACCTGGACCTGGTCTCGCTCTTCCCGCAAGCCACGTTCAAGGGCCGCCCGGGCGGCCTGCGCGCCGACCTGGCGCAGGCCATCGCCGACCTGAAGCCGAAGTTCCTGCGCTTTCCCGGTGGTTGCCTCGCCCACGGGCAGGGCCTTGCCAACCTGTACCGCTGGTCCGAGACCATCGGCCCGCTCCACGAGCGCAGGCAGCAGTTCAACATCTGGCACTACCACCAGTCGATGGGCCTCGGCTACCACGAGTACTTCCAGTTCTGCGAGGACATCGGCGCCAAGCCCCTGCCCGTCGTCCCGGCCGGGGTCTGCTGCCAGAACAGCGACGTGACCGGACAGGCCGGCATCCCCGACGAGGAGATGGACGCCTACATCGCCGAGGTACTGGCCCTGGTGGAGTGGGCCAACGGCCCCGCCGACTCGCCCTGGGGCGCCCTGCGCGCCGCCGCCGGACACCCCGAACCCTTCGGCCTCGAATACCTCGGCGTCGGCAACGAGGACACCATCACCGACACCTTCCGTGACCGCTTCTCCCGCATCCACGACGCCCTGCGCGAGCACCACCCCGAGATCACGGTCATCGGCACCCTCGGCCCTGCCACCTTCGGGGAGGACTGGGAGAAGGGCTGGGCGTTCGCCCGGGAGCGAGACGTTCCCATCGTCGACGAGCACGCGTACAAGTCGCCGCGCTGGCTGCTGGAGAACAGCCGCCGCTTCGACACCATGGACCGCCAGGGCCCGCACCTGTACATCGGCGAGTACGGCAGCTGGCGCAACGACGGCCGCGGCGCGCTCGCCGAGGCCCTCTACATGATCGCCATGGAACGCAACGGCGACGTCGTCCGGATGGCCTCCTATGCCCCGCTCCTCGCCAAACGCGACCGCACCCAGTGGCTGCCCGACCTGATCTACTTCGACAACACGAGTGTCTGGACGACCCTCAACTACCACGTCCAGCAGATGCATTCGGTGAACTCGGGCGACACTGCGCTGCCCGTCACGGTGACCGGAGCGCCCGAGGCGCCGCCCGTACGGGCCAGAGACCGGCACGACATCCGCATCGGTACCGGTTCCGACACCCGTGCTGAGTTCACCGACGTCCACTGCGGCCCCTTGGGCCAAGAGCTCGCGCCGGTCCGGGACCTCCACAACTGGGGTACTCAGGACGTTACTTGGGAGCTGAACGGCGAAACCGTGGCCGGATCGGGTACCGGCCCGTTGTTCTCGGACGCGGTGCGCGGATCGTCGTACGCCTTCTCGGTGCGGGCTCGGAAGACGGACGGCGCCGAGGGGTTCGTCCTGTGTTTCACCGGGACGACGTCCGAGCGCCGGTACCAGTGGCGGCTCGGCGGCTGGGACAACCGGGCGACCTGGCTCCAGCGGGTGGACGACGGCGTGGCGGACGACCTCGGCGAGCGTGTGCTCGAAGGTGTGGAGAGCGGCCGTTGGTACGACCTGCGGGTGGAGGTGGACGGCCTGCGCGTGCGCTGCTTCCGCGACGGCGAGCTGCTTCACGACGTGGAGGACGTCCGGCCGGTCCCGGAAGTGTTCGCCGTCTCGGCCGTACGCGACAGCGCCGCAGACGAGGTGATCATCAAGATCGTCAACACCACCCCCGAACCTGTCACGGTCCGCCTGCGGCCGACGGGTATGGCCGGGGACACCGGATGCGCGCGCACCACCCTCGCCGTTCCCCCGGACGTCACCAGCCGCTTCGGCCCGGCCCCGGCCACACCCGTGCACGACCGGCTGACCGGGCCCGTCTGCGGTGTTCCGCCGTACTCCTTCACCGTTCTGCGCACGGACGCACGGCATACCATGCGGGAGGGTGCCGAGACCGCAGACCAGGGGCGAACGTGGTAACGATCAAGGATGTGGCGAAGGCGGCCGGGGTCTCACCGATGACCGTCTCGAACGTCATCAACGATCACCCGAACGTGCGCGGCTCGACGCGTGCGAAGGTCCTCGAGGCCATGGCCCGGCTCGACTACCGGGTCAACGTCGCCGCCCGCAATCTGGCCAAGGGCAGCACCGGAACCATCGGCCTCGCCGTCCCCGAGGTGAACAGCCCCTACTACGGCCGGCTGGCCGCCACCATCATCGCCGCCGCCGAGCGGCGGGGCCTGCGCGTGAGCATCGAGCAGACCGCCTCCCGGGACAACGAACTGGACGCCCTGTCCCTGTCGCGCAACCTCATGTACGACGGACTCATCCTGACCGCCGCGGGCATGCGACAGGCCGATGCCGAACGGCTTCGGGTGGACCACCCGGTCGTCATCCTCGGCGACCGGATCTTCGGCGCGCCCGTCGACCACGTCGTCATGCCCCACCTCGAAGCCTCGCGTGAGGCCACCCGCCACCTGATCGAGCGGGGCTGTCGGCGTATCGCGTTCCTGTGCGGGGCGGTGGAGGAGGTCGACACCTCCAGCCTCCGCCTCACCGGCTACCGGCAGGCCCTTGAGGAGGCGGGCCTGCCGACGGACCCCGCCCTGATCCAGCAGGTGGACAGGCTCGGCATGCGCGAAGGCGCCGAACGTGCCCGGGAGATGGCGGAGGGCGGCCTCGACTTCGACGGCGTGTTCTGCGTGACCGACTCCCTGGCCATGGGCGTGCTGCGAGGCCTGGCCGACACCGGGATACGGGCGCCCGGCCAGGTCAAGGTGATCGGCTTCGACAACGTCACGGAGAGCGAGTACTTCATCCCCTCGCTCTCCACGATCGACCCCGACCACGACGGCATGGCCGAGCGCGCGGTCGACCTCCTGATCAAACGCGTCGAACACACCGAGCCCCCGACCCGGCACCAGGACTTCGTCGGCGACTTCTCGCTGGTGATCCGGGAGTCGACGGGCGGCTGAGGACAGTTCGCGCGTCGCTTCTTGGCACCACGACAAGGGAGACCTCCGTGAACCGCGTGGCCCGTGCCCCGCTCTTCCGCGACCCGATCCACGACGGAGCCGCCGACCCGGTCGCCGTCTGGAACCGCCAGGCCGGCGAATGGTGGCTCGTCTACACCAACCGCCGCACCACCGCCCCCGGCCCCGGCGTCTCCTGGGTGTACGGCACCGACCTGGGCGTGGCCGCGTCGGCGGACGGCGGCCGCACCTGGACCTACCGGGG
Organism: Streptomyces sp. MMG1533; assembly: GCF_001279775.1. Lineage (GTDB taxonomy): Bacteria > Actinomycetota > Actinomycetes > Streptomycetales > Streptomycetaceae > Streptomyces. The sequence continues at coordinate 16,351 of NZ_LGDG01000004.1, forward strand.
CACCCTCAGGGGCCTGGAGACCGAGTGGGGGCGGAACACCTTCTGGGCGCCGGAGATCATCTGGCACGACGGGCGCTACCACATGTACGTCAGCTACATCCGCGGCATACGCGACGACTGGAACGGCGACGCCCGGATCCGCCACTACACCAGCCCCGACCTGCTGACCTGGACGCACCACGGCGCCCTGGACCTCGGCTCCGACGGGGTCATCGACGCCTGTGTGTTCCCGCTGCCGGGCGGCGGCTGGCGCATGTGGTTCAAGGACGGCCGCCGCGGCTCGCTCACCTACACCGCCGACAGCCCCGACCTCTACCACTGGCGGCCCACCGGCCTGGCCGTCGGCCACCGCCCGCACGAAGGACCCAACGTCTTCGAACTCGGCGGCCACTACTGGATGCTCGTCGACGAATGGCACGGCCAGGGCGTGTTGCGCTCGGACGACCTGACCACCTGGGAACACCAGGGACTCATCCTCGACAAGCCGGGCAGCCGCCCCGACGACGGCACCATCGGCCTGCACGCCGACGTGGTCGTCCAGGGCGAGACGGCCTACGTCTTCTACTTCACCCACCCGGGCCGAGTGGGGGACACCGCGGAGGACGACACCTACGCCACTCGCCGCTCCTCACTCCAGGTCGCCGCCGCACGGGTCGTCGACGGCACGTTGCACTGCGACCGCGACGAACCCGTACCACTCGATCTGTCCCCAGAGCCCTGGACGGAGCGGTAGCCCCGAAGAGAGGGCCGGCCACAGGGATCGAGGGCGCCGGCGATGGCTTCTGCGCCGTTCCCGTGCGGGTGTCCGCCGCAGTCCTGTCCGCCCGTCGGCTCCCCGATCGGCGGGAGGCGTACGCGACGGTCTTGTTGCGTAATGTCTCCGTCGGCCCGACATCGAGAAGGCCGATGGCGTCGGGGTAGTAGTAGCCGCAGCCCTCCTGGCCGGCATCGGTATGGATGCCGGTGCCCAGCCCACCGGCGGCGGGGTGGCCCCGATCTGGCTGGTGTTGGCGATGGTCGGCTCGGCGGACAGTAGTGCGGACGGCTCGTGGCCGGCCAGGGATGTCAGGCCGGCCAGGCCGAGGGCGAGGAGGCGCAGGGTGATGCGTCCGGCCCGGTTCCGCGCGGAGGTGTACTACGAGACAGGGGTGCCTGCCAAGGTCAGTACCCGACCCGGAAGGTCGCGTCCTGCCGGCCCGTGGTCGTGGAGATCGGGTCGATGCGCAGCATGTAGTTCGAGTGGCGGATGTAGCGGGTCGGGTAGTTGTACGACCGGAACGACGCCCAGCTCGAGTCCGCCAGGCCCGCTTCGCGGTAGAAGGTCGCGTCGGCGGCGAACTGCGAGGTGCTGTCGTTCACGTCCAGTTGGAGCCCGTAGTTGATGTGCCGGAGGTAACGGGTCGGGTAGTTGACCGACCGGAAGGAGACCCCGGAGCTGTCGGCGAGCCCGGGGACCAGGGTCCACTGCGAGTCCGTGTACGGCGCGATCGGGTACTCGTCGATCTGGCCCACGAAGCTGGCGTGGCGGATGTAACGGGCCGGGAAGTTGTACGACTTGAGCCGGTTCCAGGTCGGGGTGCCCCACTTGGCGAGCAGGTTGTTGTACTCGGTCGTGGTGATCGTCGTGATGCCGCAGTGCTTGGAGTTGAGCGGCTGGGTGTAGGTCTTCTGGTCGAGGGGGGTCCAGGTGGCCGAGGCGAGGTCGGTGGACTGCCAGGCGTAGAAGACGCCGTTGGGCCGGTAGTTGTCGCCCCACAGGTACCAGGTGTTGGACGCCAGGGACTTGACGATGGTCGGGGCCTCGGTGTTGCCGTTGTGTGAGGCGCCTTCGTTGGTGCTGAACTCGGTGAAGCTGCCCGGGGTCAGGGTGGTGGATCTGGCTGCCACCAGCTTGTCGACCTTCTTGAAGAAGAGGTAGTTGTAGCCGCCCACGCCCAGAGCCATGTCGCCGTCGATGACTTCGTATCCGGGGTCGAAGAACACCTGCGGGGCGGAGGCGGTGACGAAGTCGCTGGTGTAGTTGACCATGATCACGTTGTGGCCGCTGGAGTTCACCGAGGAGTAGATGACCGCGTACTGACCGCGGCCGGCGTCCCAGAACGCCTCGGGTGCCCAGCTGTGGGTTGCCATGTCGTGCAGCTTCATGCGCCGGTAGCCGGTGAAGGTGCGGAGGTCGGCGGAGTCCCAGACGTGGATGTACTGGCTGTTGTAGCTCCAGTTGGTGCCCTTGAGGTCGGTGGCGAGGACGACGAACGTGCCGTCCTGCTTGCGCAGGACGAACGGGTCGCGCAGGCCGAGTGCGCCCTCGGTGGGGGAGGCGACGGCGTTGTTCTGGTTGAGCGGCGTCCACTCGAGCCCGTCGGGGCTGACGGCCAGGTGCAGGTTGTAGTCGGTGCCGCTGCCGAGGTTGTTCGCCTCGGTGAAGTAGACCATCGCGTACGCCGAGTCGGCCGCGTGGGCGGTGCCCGTGCCGAGGGTCAGGGCGAGGGGGACGGCGGCGGACATGCCCAGGAGGGCCCGACGGGACAGATGGGGGTTTGCGCTCATCTTGTGCTCCGATGTGACGTGCGGAGAGGGTCCGGAATGACCGGGATTTCGAACGAAGTTCGGAAAATCGATCAGAATGTAGGGTCTGAGTATGGGGGCGTCAACCGTTCTGACGTGCCCTTTGTGATTCCTGTGCCGCGGGGTGCGAACCGGTTCGCCCCGGGACCCACTTGTGTCGATCGCCGCCGACCCCCGCGGGGACAGAGGGCGTGTCCTGGCGGGGGCTGCTCGGGGGCGCGCCCGTGCGTCAGAGCGCGGGGACCGCTGAGGTCCGGGACTTGTTGATGTTGTGGACGAGGCTGCCGGCCGGCGGGAGGTTGGCCGATCTTTGCGTGGTTGTACGTGTTGGCCTTGCCGAGGCGGCCGCGGGACTTCCTGCTGCGCTTGACTGCGTGGGACCCGTGCTGCGCCTCCAGTTGCTCGGTCTGCCGGGAACCCGGCGTGGTTCGTGCCGGGGAATGGGGAAATCCGGCGGGGCGAGACCAAGACTGGAGGGCGGGATTTTGTTCAGCAGGCCGGTTCGTCGGGGTGAAAAATTCCGCGCCGAGGATCGGCTCGCCATTTCCGGTGCCGTCACGACGCACCGCACACCCCGTCGCCTGAGACGAAGGGCCGCTGCAGCAACACACGCGCCATGGCGGCACGGTGACGCCTGGCTCGAGGAGGGGATCCGCCTCTTCGACCGCGGCAGGCGCCTGGTTGCTGTCGGACACCGCCCGTCTGCAACTGGCGGCAGCGACCGGCCTTGCCTGGACGGACGGCGCGGGCCGGGGCTCGGGCCGTATGCAGCGACGCCGCTCCCCGGCAAGGCCCGCGTCATGCTCGGCAACGGGCCGGACTTCGGACCGGGCGGTGAGGGCCCGCCGGCCTCGGCTTCGACACCTCCCGGCCGGCTCTCGAGGAGATCCCTGCCCGCGCTGTGCTCAGCCGCTGTCCTGTGGACCGCCGACCAGCGGGTCCACCAGGCCCGGGCCGCCCCTCCCCCCATTGCGGTCACATGGTGGCGCGAAGGTGGCTGACGGTGACGAAGTGGTAGCCGCGGGCGGTGAGGGTGCGCAGGACCTCGGGGATGGCGGCGACCGACGTGGGGTGGATGTCGTGGACGAGGACGACGTCGTTGGGTTCGGCCTGGGAGATGACGGTCTGGGCCACCTTGGCGGGGTCGTGGAACTTCCAGTCCAGGGTGTCCACGTCCCACAGGGCGGGGGACAGGCTGGTGGCTGCCCGGACTTTGCCGTCGATCGCGCCGTACGGCGGGCGGAAGAGTGTGGGTTCCCTGCCCGTGGCTGCCTTGATCGCCGCGTTGGTGCGCTCCAGCTGGGAGCGGACCTGGGCGGGGGTGAGGTTGGTGAGGACCGGGTGGTTCCAGGAGTGGTTGGCGATCTCGTGGCCGGACTTCATCTCGGCGCGGACGATGTCCGGGTGGGTGGCGACGTTCTGGCCGACGCAGAAGAAGGTGGCGCGCGCCTTGTACTGGGCGAGGTACTTGAGCAGCGTTGCCGTCTCGGGGGCGGCGGGGCCGTCGTCGAAGGTCAGGGCGATGCACTTGGCCGTGGAGCAGTCCGTGGTGTCCTCGCCCGGGTGCGGCTGCGCGGCGACGGTCGGGGCGGAGGTGTGGGCGGCCCCCAGGTCGAGCTTGGCGTCCGGGTCGGTGGTCTGGCGCTGGGCGCGGCTGCCGAAGTCGGACAGCCATGGGGTGACGGTCGCGCTGGGGAGGGTGACGGAGATGCGGCCGGCCGGGGGGACGCCCACCGTGCCCCGGTCGAAGTCCACCTTCAGATCGCCGTCGGGGGTGAAGGCCATGTCGTCCAGGTAGGTGTCGCGGCCCTCCTGGTCGCCGAGCGCCGTCTCGACGGTGTCGGGGGTGACCCCCTCCCGCTTCTCCAGGCGCTTCTTCACGGCCGCGACGAAGGCGTCCTGGGAACCGTCCGCGATGAGGCCCGGGGACGTCCGGTGCTTCTTGGCGGCGCCGTCGTACCAGTACGCCTTGGTGCCCAGGCCGTCCGCGTTCGACGTTCGGTCGACCGTCGCCAGCCGGACGCCCAGCACGTCGCCGGAGGCCACGAGGAACGAGAAGCTGACGTTCAGCTCGGGTCCCTCCACGCCGTCCATGCCGCCGCAGCCCGTGGCCTGGCCGCCGGTGTCCTCGCCGAGGAAGACCGCGAGGCGTCCCTCCACGTCCTTCTTCATCGCGGCCGTCATCGTGTCGGCGCCGGGGACGTCCGGGTAGCTCGTGGCCCAGGGGCAGGAGCGGTCGGTGCTGCTGTCGCTGACGATGCTGACGCCCTTGAGCTTGCTCAGGTCGACCTGGGTGCTGCCGGTGTCGTTCCCTCCGGCCCGGGACCGGCCGTCCGGGGAGGGCGCGGAGTCCGCCGGTGACGAGCCGGTGGAGCAGGCAGCCGTCATGGCGAGCGAGCCGAGCAGGAGGAGTACGGGGGCGAGGGTGCGTCGAGGCATACGTGAACCTGGGTCCGTGAGGTGCCGGGGCATGAGTGCGGGCGTGTGGCGCGCGAGCTGTCGCTGGACTGCGACGTCCCGCTGCGGGCGCCATGCGAAGGGCAAGGGGCTGCGATTTCGCCGGGTCAAGCTATGTTTTCGGCCGGTCTCCCACAATCCCTTTGGCCCGCCGCCAGCCCAGATGTGACCACTCTCTCTCCGGCCGAGCTGCCGGACGCCCAACGCATCGCGCGAGGGGACGTCCCCCGCATCGTGTGCTGTGAGTGGCGGCCCACGCACGCTTCAGTGGCCCGGCGGGGACTGCTGACCATCCGCGGACGCCCAAGCCTCTGACCCGGTCCGGTGCCCCCCCCGTCACCGTGCCCCCGCCCGCGGCCCGAGGTCCTCCCACCTCCGGGCCTGGGGCCGTGCTCCGCGCATGTGACATCAGGCAGCACGGCCTGGGGAAGAGAGCTCCTGCCGGGCGAGTTGGCCCGGACCATCTCCCTTGGGCAAGCGGAAAAGCTGCGGAACGGGTCTGGGCCCACTGGACGATCGGAAGCCACTGAGGGTGGCGGGTGAGGTGTAGACCGTGTCGGTCCGCTGGTTGACGGCGAACCCCGCCGGGTCGGCACACTTGCGCCACCGCTGGTGGCGTTCCCTGAGCAGCCACCGCACGTCTGGCGTTTCTGCAACTGCCGGGCGGTACGACGGGTGTGCCGAAGCCTGTCCCGCGCCCCCACGACGAGGAGGTGAGGCGGACCACAGGTGGGTAGAGGGCTGTGACCGGGCGGTCGTGGCGGCCTCAACCGCCATCCGGCCGCGGCGCTCCGTGCCGACCCGCTCGCCGCTCCGGCCGCCAGTTCTGCCGACGGGCCCGCTGCCGCCGGGGCGACGGCGGTGACGGTGAGCCCGGCAACCACCGCCAGGACCGGTATCCCGTACGCGGCACTCCGCGCCGTCAGTCTCCGACTCGGCTGTGCCTGTTCCGCAATGTGCTGTCTCGCTTCCCCATAGGGCGGTGGATGGTTCCGGAAGAGGCCCGTCTGCGCGGGCACACGGACGGCCCCGGGCCCATGCAAGGGGGGCGCGTGAGCCGGGGCCGCCTCAACCGTCGGCGGGGGGAGTGCCGTCGGCCGTGACCGAGTCTTCGCCCGCGGGGAATTGGTCAGTAGCCCCAGTCGGGCACTGAACAATCGGGAGAAGCCCCTGCTCGCGCGAAGTCTCGGCCGTTCGGCCGGTGTGCGTGGCCCGCCGCGTCGCTACAAGTGGCCTTTCGGCCGATCCCGCTGGGCCGGCGGGAGGTTAGGGTCGCGCCGTGGATCTCCTGAGCATCGTGCGTGCCTTCGGTGCGCCTCCCGGACCGGATGGCCCTCGGCTGGGCCTTCTGAGGGCGTTCGGCATCGTCTTTCTCCTGCTGGCGGCAGGTTCGGACCTGCTGTTCGCCGGCGTCGACGGCGGTTCGCGGTGGCCTCAGCTGGTGGTGCTGCCGATCGGTCTGGCGGCGCTCCTCTGGCCCGCCGCCCGGCGGCCGGCATGGTTCACCGTGGCGGTGCGCACCGCCGTGCCCGCGGTCCTCTCCGGCGCCGTGACGGCGGCCGTGTTCCTGTCCGGCCGGGAGGCGCTGTCCGGACCCGGCGAACTCGCGATCCTGGTGTGTCTGCTGCTGATCGCGGTGCGTGACTGCCCCGTGCGGTGGGCGGCGGTGTGCGGCGTTCTGGACGGTGCGGCGATTCTGGCGCTGCCCTACAGGCAGGCCCCCGGCGACTCGTCGGTCAACCCCTTCGGGATGCTGGCGCTGGCCGGTGTGGTCGCCGGGCTCGGCGGGTACCTGCGTGCGCTGGACCACCGCCGCCGTGCAGTGGTCACCGAGACCCAGCGGGCCGAGCGCCTTGCCATGGCGGCCGACCTGCACGACTTCGTGGCCCACCATGTCACCGGGATCCTGGTGCAGTCGCAGGTGGCCCAGCACTTGGCCATGTCGGACCCCGAGCGTCTGGGCCGGATCCTGAAGGACGTCGAACGCTCCGCCACCGAGGCCCTGGTCTCCATGCGCCGTACCGTCGGCCTGATGCGCGAGGTCCCGGTGGCCGGGGACACCGACCGCAACCCGACGGGTGATCTGGCCGCACTACCCGAACTGGTGGACGGCTTCGGCGGGCCCGTCGGCCCGAAAGCCGCGCTGCGCCGCGATCCCTCGGTGCCGGACGAACTGCCCCATGAGGTGCAGGCCGCCGCCTACCGGGTCGCCCAGGAGGCCCTGACCAACGTGCGGCGGCACGCCGCCGATGCCACCGAGGTGACGGTCGGCCTGGCCTACGACGGCCGTGCGCTGGAGGTGACGGTGCGTGACGACGGCCGTGGCGGCACCCGGTTGCCGCCCGCCGCGCGCGGCGGCGGCTTCGGCCTGGTCGGGCTGACCGAACGGGTCACGGCGCTCGGCGGCGAGTTGCGTACGGGACCCCGTTCCGACCGCAAGGGCTGGGAGGTCACGGCGATCCTGCCGGCGGAGTCGGTGTCGCCGTGACCGTCTCGGTGCGCTGGGCCACATGCCGCGGAGACCGGGAGCGTGGCCGCCGGTGCCGTGAGAGCCACCAGCGGCCGGTGCGGGCGGCTGAGCAGGACCCGCGCGACCCCGGTGAGCGGCCCCTCGGAGGAACGGGGTCCTCTGCGGTTCGGGTCGGTCATGACCCGGTCCACCGACTGTGGAATCCGAGCCGTGTTCGTCCCGGGCCGGGAGGACCGCATGCCGGTCGGCGGGGAGCGTCTCCTGCCTGACGTCCCGCCTCGCGTTCCCCGTCACACGCGCCGGTCGTGCTGCTCGCGCCGACGGAACCGCGGCGGCCGTGCCGGAACCGCGACGCTCTTCATCCGCCGTTCGGCCGAGGCCCCGCCCGTCCGGGCCGGTCGATCATGGCCGTTCGACCGAGGCGGCGGTCCCCGCCGATCGGGGAGAGTGTGGCCCGGTGGCCCGGCCGCAGGAGGACGGCGATGTTGCTGCAGCCACGCCCGAGCGGCGCCGGGGCCGGGCCGCACGGGGCCGTCAGGTGACTGGGACAGGAGAGATGAGCATGACTATCCGGGTGGTCGTCGTGGACGACCAGGACATGGTGCGTTCGGGGTTCGCGGCGTTGCTGTCGGCGCAGAGCGACATCGACGTCGTGGGAGAGGCGCCCAACGGCCGGCTCGGTATCGAGGTCAGCCGCAGCACACATCCCGACGTGGTGCTGATGGACGTACGGATGCCGGAGCTGGACGGACTGGAGGCGGCACGGCAGCTGCTCGATCCGCCGCCCGGTGTGGTACACCGGCCCAAGGTACTCATGCTGACCACTTTCGACATCGACGACTACGTCTACGAGGCCCTGCACGCCGGGGCCAGCGGCTTCCTCCTCAAGAACGCCCCGGTCGCCGAACTCGTGCAGGCAGTACGGGTGATCGCCGCCGGTGAGGCGCTGCTCGCCCCGTCCATCACCCGACGCCTCATCGAGGACGTGGCCCGGCGCCGCCCCGTCCCGCGCCGGGACACGCACGTGCGGCTGAACGGCCTCACGCCCCGGGAGACGGAGGTTCTGCTGCTGGTCGCACAGGGCCTGTCGAACGCGGAGATCGCGGCGAGGCTGGTGGTGGCCCAGCAGACCGTCAAGACCCATATAACCCGGCTTCTCACCAAGCTCGGTGCCCGCGACCGGACGCAACTGGTCGTCATGGCCTACGAGTCGGGGCTGGTCGCCCCGGGGATGTCCCACCCGGTCCCGGGCACCTAGTCTTCTGAGTCAAGAATTCCATTCAGATGTGTAGGCTTGCTCCATGGCACGGACGGGGCGGCCGAAGGCCGAGTTGACGCTGTCGGACGAAGAA
>NZ_LGDG01000005.1 GCF_001279775.1 Streptomyces sp. MMG1533
TCGCATCGTTTCCCTGGAGCACTTCGGTGCTTCGGCCGACGGCAAGGTGCTCTTCCGCGAGTTCGGCTTCACCGCCGAGAACGTGGCCGCCAAGGCCCGCGACATCCTCTCCGCCCTGGACAACGACCGTGACAGCAAGCACCACCCGGCAGGAGAAGCGGCTTCCATGACCAGCGACCCACTCGAGCGCCTCTCCGAGGAAGGCGTGGCGATCTGGCTGGACGACCTGTCGCGCAAGCGGATCACGTCCGGCAACCTCGCCGAACTGATCAAGCGCAAGCACGTGGTCGGCGTGACCACCAACCCCACCATCTTCGAGCAGGCGGTCGGCAGAGGGGAGGACTACGCGGACCAGATCCGTGAACTGGCGCTTCGTGGGGTGACGGTCTCCGAGGCGGTCCGCATGATCACGACGGCGGATGTCCGGGAGGCGGCGGACATCCTGCGCCCGGTGTTCGACGCCACCGGCGGCCGCGACGGCTGGGTCTCCATCGAGGTCGACCCGCGTCTCGCGCACGGTACGGCCGCGACGGTCGCCGAGGCCAAGCAACTGGCCTGGCTGGTGGACCGCCCCAACACCCTCATCAAGATCCCCGCCACCAAGGCCGGCCTCGTGGCGATCACCGAGGTCATCAGCCTCGGTATCAGCGTCAATGTCACGCTGATCTTCTCGGTGGAGCGCTACCGCGAGGTCATGGACGCGTACATCGCCGGTCTGGAGAAGGCCCAGAAGCGCGGCCTGGACCTCTCCAGGATTCACTCCGTGGCGTCCTTCTTCGTGTCCCGCGTGGACACCGAGATCGACAAGCGGCTCGACGCGCTCGGCACCCCCGAGGCCACGCGGGCCCGTGGCAAAGCCGCCCTGGCCAACGCCCGTCTCGCCTACCAGGCTCATGAGGAGGTGTTCGGATCTGCCGACGGATCGGTGCAGCCCTCCGGCCGCTGGGCCGCCCTCCACCGGGCCGGGGCAAGCGCACAGCGGCCTCTTTGGGCCTCTACGGGCGTCAAGGACCCCTCTCGTCCCGACACCCTCTACGTCACCGGGCTGGTGGCACCGGGCACGGTCAACACCATGCCGGAGGCAACCCTCGACGCCACTGCCGACCACGGCGAGATCACCGGCAACACCGTCACCGGCACCTACGAGCAGGCCCGCGCCGACCTCGATGTCCTCACCGGACTGGGAATTTCTTGCCGCAGCGTCGCCCAAGTGCTCGAGACCGAAGGGATCCAGAAGTTCCAGGAGTCCTGGGACAGTCTCCTGAACGCCGTACGGCACGCGCGGCCGGACCAGGCAGCTCGGTGACGGGTCAGGTACCGGACTGAGACGACGGAGTCGTCGGCCTGCCGGCCGACGACTCTGTCTGAACCGGCGGCCGATGGCTGTCGATCAGGATTCGAGAAGCGCGGGTGACGGAGCCGCGCCTAGCATGATTGCCATGGACATCACCATTCACACGAGCGTCCTCCCTCATGACGATCCGGACGCGTCCCTGGCCTTCTACCGAGACACCCTCGGCTTCGAGGTCCGCGGCGACGTCGGGCAGGGCAAGATGCGCTGGATCACGGTCGGCCCCGTCGGCCAGCCCGGCACGTCCATCCTCCTGGCGCCGCCGGCTGCCGACCCCGGGGTCACCGAGGACGAGCGCCGCACCATCGCCGAGATGATGGCCAAGGGCACCTACGGCTGGATCCTGTTGGCCACCCGGGACCTCGACGGCACCTTCGAGAAGGTGCAGGCAGGTGACGCCGAGGTCGTCCAGGAGCCGACCGAGCAGCCGTACGGCATCCGGGACTGCGCCTTCCGTGACCCCGCGGGCAACATGGTCCGCGTCCAGGAGCTTCGCTGAGCCGTCCGGCATTGGTCCGGCCATGACGGCCGGTGCCGCGAAGGGAGTTCACTCATGTGTCACCCCTCGTGGGGGCGCGCACGCGCCGCCGCGCAACGCCTGGACGACCTCGCGCGGCTGCGCCGGGTCCGTGACCGGATCGACCGGGAGTACGCGCAGCCGCTGGACGTCGAGGCGCTCGCCCGGGGCGCGCACATG
>NZ_LGDG01000006.1 GCF_001279775.1 Streptomyces sp. MMG1533
CACGGAGCTGGTCGGCGTGCCGCCCAGCGTCTATCGGCGCGAGGCGGCGAGCGCGACGGCGGGGATGCCGTCCTGTGTGGCGAAACAGGTGACCAGACCTGGGCGCGGTACAGGCGCCGTGCCCAGGCCGAGGACGTCGGCGTCTCTCCCGACGGCACCGGAGCGCGTCGGCTCGTGATCGGCGGCGGTGCCGGCCCTTCACCTACCCGGTCGGGTCCGCATTGGGAGGCCGCATCGCTGTCGCCGACGCCCTGACGGCCGCCGAATGAACCGGCCGATGACCGACGGAGCCTCTCCTCTGGGACAGGGGCTCTCCACGAACTGACTGGAGGAAGTATGACGGGCGCGCCGCCGCGTGGGCTTGAGGAGAGGCTGCGGGACACTCGCGCGAAACTGGAGAGCGATGTCGATCTCTGGGTCGCGACGTCGGGCTCCCCGGGCGGAGTCCACCTCATCCCGCTCTCATACCTCTGGGACGGGACCGCGTTCCTCATCTCGACACCGCGCGCCTCGGTCACCGGCCGGAACCTGCTGGCGGACGGCCGCGTGCGACTCAGCCTCGGGCCGACGCGCGACGTCGTCCTCGTCGACGGCACCGCCGAGCCGGCGGACATCGCAGACCTCGGCCCGGAGAAGGGCGACGCGTTCGCGACCAAGACCGGTTTCGACCCGCGCGAACTCGACGAGCCCTACCAGTACTTCCTGGTCCGGCCGCGGCGCATCCAGGCCTGGCGGGAGGCGAACGAGTTGCAGGGACGCGACCTGATGCGCGACGGGCGCTGGCTCGGCTGACCGCGGCACGGAAACCCCCGCCCCACCGCTCGCCGGGCTCTCGTGGTGCCAAGCCGGCCGGTCCGACCGGCCGCAGCAGCCTCATGGTGATGGTGGAGCCGAGGGCCGCCCGCTTCTCGCGGACCCGGATTGCGCGGTGCGCGGTGTCTCTCCGCTTCGCCGCGTCCTGTCGTCGCCCTCGGCTCACTTCCATAGCACCACAACCCAACGATGAGCAGTAGAGCCCAACGGCCCAGGCCGAGGGGCCGAAGGGCTCTATGAAGCCACAGGGCCGCGTCGCGCCCGCTCACCGGCCGGGGCGCTCTATTCGCGGTGCAGTACGACCTTGAGGGCGCCCGTGTCGGTGCCGTGGGCGAAGACCTCGTAGGCGTCCTCCATCCGGCTGAGGCCGAAGGAGTGCGTGACGAGCTGGGAAATGTGCAGGCGTCCGGACGTCACCAGGTCGAGCAGCCAAGGAGTGGAGGAGGTGTCGACCTGGCCGGTGCTGATCGTCACGTTCTTGCGCCACAGCGCCTCGAGATGCAGCGTGGCCGGCTTGCCGTGCATGCCGATGTTGGCGATGTGCCCGCCCGAGCGAACGACCCGTGTGCACAGGACGAAGCCCTCCGGATCCCCGGCGGCCTCGATGACCACGTCGGCGCCGGGCCCGTCCGCGAGATCGGCGATCAGGCGCCCGGGCACTTCGGCGGAGTCGGCCCCCAGCCGGCCGGCGGCTTCCAGCCGGGCGGAGGACAGGTCGACCGCGATGATTCTGCGCGGTGAGTAGATCCGCGCGGTGATGACCGCGGCAAGCCCGATGGGACCGGCGCCCACCACGACGACGGTGTCCCCGGGGCTCACATGCCCGTTCCGCACCCCGACCTCGTAGGCGGTGGGGAGGACTTCGGCGAGCAGGACCGCGTCCTCCAGGGCCAGGGCGCCCGGCCTGCGCTGGGTGGAGTAGTCGGCGAAGGGCACCCGTACGAACTCGGCCTGTGTTCCGTTGACCAGGTTTCCGAGGATCCACCCGCCCCCGCCGTGGCACTGTCCGAACATGCTGTCCCGGCAGAGCGGGCAGTGGCCGCAGGCCGAGACGGACGACACGATCACCTGGTCGCCCACGGCCATGGAGTGGACCTCGTGCCCGACCTCCACCACTTCGCCGACGGCCTCGTGGCCGAGTACCGTTCCGGGCTTCACCTCGGGCAGGTCTCCGCTCAGGATGTGCAGATCAGTGCCGCAGAGGGTGGTGGTGTCGACGCGCACGATCGCGTCGGTCGGGTCCTCGATCACCGGATCCGTGACCGTGTCCCAGGAGATCTGGCCGGGGCCGTGGTAGACGAGTGCTCGCATGGTCATCCACTCCCTGGCTGACTCGGCCACCTCCCTCCACCCTCGCTCTCGAAAGAGGTGGCGGCAACCTGGGCCGTCGGACTCCTCTGAAGCGTCGGACCCGGGCCTGCCGCCTGCCACGCCTCCGCGCCGGGGTTCCTCCCTGTACGGCCCACGATGCGGGAATGCGCCACGTCCCGCGAGACCCGCCTTCGAACAGCCCCACCATCGGGCTCACTCGGCGGGTCCACTAGTCCGGCTCCATGTAAGGGCGGCGGAAGACCGGGACCTGGCTGGTGGCATGGGGGCGGATGGCCGCCAGCGCCTGGACGACCGCTGACTCCAGGGAGCCACTCGTGTCGACCCTGACGGCTTCTGGCCAGGGCGGTTCCGTGGCCGCCATGGCGGTGGCCACGTCGAGGCCGGCGTCGGACGCCCCGGGTGCGCGGGTGGTCAGGCGGGCGGCCGTCGTCTCCCCCGGAACCCGGCAGTGCAGGGCCACCAGGTCGGCGTGGGTGCGTTCGGCCATGCGCAGGGCGGCTTCGCGCTGTCCCGCGTCGGTCCAGGTGGCATCGAGGACGACGGACTCGCCGCGGGACAGCAGCGTCGACGCACGGTCGAGCAGGGCCGCATACGTCTTGTTGGTCCATTCGGGTGAGTACAGGCCCTCGCCGTAGCCGGCGGCTGCCGACTGCTCCGCAGGGATGCCCGCCAGTTCCTTGCGGAGGCGGTCGCTGCTGAGCAGGGTGACGCCCAGCCGATCGGCGAGTGCGCCGGAAAGCGTCGACTTCCCGCTGCCCGGGAGACCGCCGACGAGGGTCAGGCCGACGGCGGAGACGCGCAGGTGACGCACGGCGGTCGTGATCAGGCGGCGTGCCGCCGCCTCCGCGCGGGGCGTGCCCTGGCGTGCCTGGATCAGCGAGACCTTGGCACGGACGAAAGCGCGGTAGGCGACGTAGTGATGCCGAAGGGAAGGCGGGGCGGGGTCGCCGGAGTACTCGCCGTACTCGGCGAGGAAAAACGCCGCAGCCTCCGGGGCGCCGAGCTGCTCCAGGTCCATGGCCAGGAATGCGGCGTCGTCGAGGCCGTCGACGTAGCGCAGGTTGTCGTCGAACTCCAGACAATCCAGGACGCGCGGGCCGTCGTCGAGGCAGAAGACGTCCTCGGCGAGCAGGTCCCCGTGCCCGTCGACCACCCGGCCCTGCTCGATCCGGGTGTCGAACAGATGCCTGCGACCGGCGAGATAGCGGCGCACCAGCCGCTCGACCTCCTCCACGCCGTCGGGCGCGGCGCCGTCGTCGGACAGTGCGCGGACCTGGGCGAAGCTCGCCTCCCAGCGCGAGGACAGCGCGTCGCGCGTGCCCTGCTCGTCCACCTCCCGGCTGCGCGGCGCCCTCGCGTGATGGGCCGCGAGCAGCCGGGCGACGGCTCGCAGGGAATCGTCGACCGCCATGCCCTCCCGCACGAGCTGGGAGAGCCGCCGCTCCGTGGGCATGCGGCGCATCACCACGACGGGTTCGGGCAGTTCCGCGTCCGGGCTGCTGAATTCCCCGATGCCGAGGTAGACGTCGGGGGCGAAACGGCGGTTGAGGGCGACTTCCCGCTCGCACGCAGTCTGTCGGGCAGCCACCGTGGTGTAGTCCAGGAACGTCAGGTCGACCGGTTTCTTGACCTTGTAGGCGCGGTCCCCGACGAACATCACCACGGCCGTGTGGGTCTCGCGCACCTCCGCACGCGGAAGCGGTGGAGTCCCGCGAGCGGCACCGGGCCGGAGCACGGACACGTCGGCCCGCCGCTCCGACACCACAGGCTCCCCGTAGTGGCTCGGCTCAGTCATGGGGGATGACGGCGACAGGGCAGCGCGCGTGGTGGACGGCTGCCTGGCATACGGGGCCCAGGTGTGGTGCCGGGGCGTGGTGGGTGCGACGGCCCACGATCAGGAGTTCGGCGCGCTCGGCGGCTTCCATGACGACCCTGGCGGGGCTTTCGAGGCGGATGACGTCCGTCACGGCCACGCCCGGAAACTTCTCACGCCAGGGGCGGAGGGCCTGGCTCAGGTGCTTCTGCGCGTCCTGGACGATCTCCCGGGTCACGGTGTGGTCCACGCCCCACGGGGCGTACGCGTGGATCGGTATGCCGCGGCCGTGGACGGCGCGGAGGGGCTCGCCCCGGGCTGCTGCGGTGGTGAAGGCGAATTCGAGTAGGTCGTCGCACGGGCCGTGCAGTTTCAGCGCCACCACCACGCCGCCTGCCGCACCTGACGCGGGCGCCGAGGGCCTTTCTGCACCCTGGTCGGCGCGTACGAGGACCACGGGCCGCTCGGCGCTTGCCACGACGCTCATGCTGATGTCGCCGAGGAAGTAGCTCTCCACGGGGCTCAGGCCCCGTGAGCCGAGCACGAGCATCTCGGACTCCGCCGCCGCTCGGATCAGTGCGTCCTGGGCGTCGTCGGCGACCAGGTTGCCGACGACGGTGAGGCCCGGGTGGTGTGCCTGAAGTTCCGTCTGGGCGTTGTGCACGAGCTTCTTCGCCCAGTAGTTCTGGTCGATTTCCGAGGGGATGTTGGTCGGTTCCGGCGCCAGTAGCGGCCACGCGTGCAGAAGGCGCAGGGTGAGTTTGCGCCGCTGGGCTTCGTCGGCGGCCCAATGGGCAGCGGCAAGGCTCTCGGGTGAGCCGTCGAGGCCCACGGTGAGGACTCGTTCCATGGCGACTTCCTCCGTCTCGTACGAAGCTGGAAGGACGGTGTGTGTGCCGCTGTCCGGCTGCCGGCGTCCCGTGGTCGGTGGCTGTTCAGGCCGGTTTGCCGGGCGTGCTCGGCGCGCCGTATGGGCGTCTGGTCGACCTGTTGAGCACGGAGCTTCTCCATCGAGGAGTACCCCAGATCTCCTCGCGGCGCATGTGGTCCCCGCGACGGCGGCGAACGGGCGGGCGATGACGTCCGGGCAATGACGTCCGGCATGAGAAGGAGGCGGAAGCGATGGCGGTCCCCCTGGTGGTCGGCATCGACGGGTCCGAGGCGAGCCTGGAGGCGGTGGACTGGGCCGCGGACGAGGCGCTCCGACACGACGTGCCGCTCCATCTCCTGCACGCAGCCGCAGTGGACCAGGAGGCCTCCGATCTGGTCGCCGCCGCCTCGGAGCGAGCCAGAAGGAGTGCGCCTGCGGTGCGGCTGTCGAGTGAGGTGCTGTCCGAGGACGCGGCGTCCGCCCTGGTCGACAAGGGACGCAACGCGCTTGCGCTGGTGGTCGGGTCCAGAGGGCTCGGTGATCTCGCCGGGTTGCTCCTCGGCTCGGTCAGCCTGGCTGTGGCGGCCCATGCCGACTGCCCGGTCGTCGTGGTGCGCGGCGGGGAGGAGCAACGGCACGGCCGCCTCGGGTGCGTCGTTGTCGGAGTCGAGGACGGGGAAGGCAGTGGTACGGCCGTGCAGTTCGCCTTCCGCGAGGCCCAGGTGCGGCGCTGTCGGCTGGTGGCGGTGCACGCCTGGAGTGTCCCGGTCGGGAACCCCGGGCCTCCGGGCCTGTCCGGATACGCACTCCAGGCCCTCGACCGGCCGCCTGAGCAGGTGCTCGCCGACGCATTGCGCGGCCCCGCGGAGCGGTATCCGGAGGTGCCGGTGAGCAGCGAGGTGGCCGAGGGCCCGGCACGACATGCTCTCCTGCACGCCGCGTCCGATGCTGACCTGCTCGTCGTCGGAGCCCGCAGACGACATGGGCACGTCGGTCTGCAGCTGGGCCTGGTCAACCATGCGGTGCTGCATCACGCGCCGTGTCCGATCGCGGTCGTTCCGCAGATATGACCGGGCACGTGGTGGTGGGGGAGAGGGACTCACCAGACTCACTCACCGGCAACAGCAGGAGGCCGGACCATGAGCGCACAGGATTCGCAGCACACACCAGGTCCCGTCAGCCGCACCAGAAGCACCCGCCCAGATCCGGAACCCCCTCGCGCCACGGGCGATGACCTCCGGGCGACGGGCCGCGCTCACCGGTGAGGTCCGCCGCCGTATCGATGACGAGGTCCTGGCCCCGGCCGCGGGACCTGCGCGTCCCTCAGCAGGGCGCATCCGGGTCACAGCGGGTCCGTACCAGCAGGATGAGGAGGACAGCGATGCCCCATACCGTGGAATGGAAGGTGCGCCTCTACCTTTTCGAGGACGAGGGAACGACCAAGGCGCGTGTGGTGCTGAAGACCGGCACCACAGAGCTCACCGGGCACGGAGCGGCGCACCGGAACCCCGCCGACACGGACGTCCCGGAGGTCGGTGACGAACTGGCGGCGGGCAGGGCCATGCACGACCTCGGCCGGCAGCTGGTGGACATCGCCGAGCGCGACATCGACGTCCTGGGCACGCCTGCGACCGGGCAGAGCGCCCGCCCGGAGACCGGCTGGCCGATGCCGGACCAGAACCAGGGAGCGTGACGTGGATCGCCGGCGGGGGTGAAGTGCCGTTGGCGGAAGCTCTGGAGGGCACAGCCGCCCGGTCACCCGGGATCGGGTTCTCGACCGCGACGGAGCCACCGGTGCGTTCTCCGCAAGCGGCTTGACGAGCTGCCTGATGCATCCCGTGCGGCGGCCCGCCGCACGTGGCACGTTGAGTACAACAGCGTTCTGAGGAAACGGCGGCGATCATGCGAGCTCAACTCGGCGATCAACTCGTTGTCGAAAGCCCTGTCACCGGTGCCACCAGGCGCGACGGCGAGATAGTCGGACTCCACCATGCGGACGGGACGCCTCCCTACGATGTGCGCTGGTCGGACACGGACGAGGTGACCCTTGTCTTTCCCGGGGCGGACGCACACATCCACCACATCGAGCACCGCCCCGGCAGCGCCCCTGAGCCTTCGCGGCCGAGCGAGGACGAGTCCGGCGGGCAGTGGCACGGAGAGCCGGGCGGGTCCCGGTTCGGCAGGCGTCCCAATCCCGGTGACATCGGCCGACGCGTCGCCGCCGCGCGGACCCGCCAGGGACTGACCCGGGTGGAGGCGGCTCATCGCGCCGGAATAGCCCCGGGGTACCTGGCGTACCTCGAAGAGCAGCCGGCCGACCCGACCATGGCGAGTCTCATCAGGCTGGGCGACGCGCTGGGAACCACCGTCACCGCCCTGCTCGGGGGCGGCGTCGATCTGCCGCCCGGCCAGGGCCAGGCGGCACTGCACCCGCAGTTGCGGGACCTCTCCCGCGACGAATGCCGCGCCCGGCTCTCCACGCACGGCGTGGGACGTGTCGCGGTGTCGACACCGGACGGCCCGGCCGTGGTTCCGGTGAACTACGACGTCGTCGACGACGAGATCGCGTTCCGGACCGCACCGGATTCGGTCCTGGCGGCGGCCGTGGGATCAGAGGTCGCCTTCGAGGTCGACCACGTGGACGAGGCCATGAGCCAGGGCTGGAGCGTTCTTGTCGTCGGACCCGCGCGGGTCGTCACCGAGCCCGACTCGGTGCGAAAGCTGGTCGAACGCGCCCACACCAAGCCCTGGCCAGGGGGCGAACGCCAGATGTGGGTGTCGATCCAGTCCATGCGCATCACGGGGCGCCGCATTACTTCGGTCGAGCCGTGAGTGAGAACGGTTCTCGACCACGCGGTGACTCGCGCCGGCGCAGGCCCTCTTCCACCCTGGTCGCGGGGCCGCATCGGCCGACCTTCACTGCGCGCCGGCCGGTCCGGCCGGAGAGGCGGACCCGCCGGTGAGGCGGGGCTCGACGTCGACGACGCCTTCCACGGCGCGCACGAGGCGCACGGCGACCGAGATGAGCGAGGTGTCGCGGATGTGGCCGCGGAGGGTGACCACTCCCTCGTCCACGTTCACGTGGATGGCGTGGCTGAACGCCGGGAAGAGGTAGGACACCACGGTGCGGCGGACCTCCTCCTCGATGTCCTCGTCCGACCGCAGGAAGACCTTCAGCAGATCGCCACGGCTGACGATGCCCTGGAGCATGCCGATGTCGTCGACCACGGGCAGACGCTTGACGTGCCGGACGGCCATGATCCTGGCCGCCTGGGCCAGGGTGACGTCGGGGTGGACCGTGATGGCAGGGGTGCTCATGAGCTCTCCCGCCGTTGCCGCCCCGGCCTTGGCGACGTCGGACAGACGCCCGCGTTGCTCGGAGAGGCTCGGGTCGCTGTCACGGAACTCCTCCTTGGGCAGCAGGTCGGCCTCGGAGACAACACCGATGACGCGGCCTTCGCCCTCAAGGACGGGCATGGCGCTGACGTTCCACTGCTCCATGGTCCGGACGATCTCCTTGAAGGGCGCGTCGCGTCCGACAGCCACGACCGTCAGGGTCATCACATCGCTCACGACGTGCGGTGTCGTCGGCACTTCAAACCACCTCGTCTCGCCTCGTCAGGGCACCTCGCCCGCACCGTAGGGCGCGTACAGGTCGAGCAGTCGCACCCGGGCGGACCTGAGCCGGCGCGAGAGCACACCGACGGTGTAGGCGCACACCTCGTGATCCAGCCCGGGGTCCTTCGCACACATCTCGAGAACCGCAAGGGCGTCGAACTCGTAGGCACGCACCGGGCTGCTGGCCTCGGCGCCCAGATGCCAGTGATGGGGAGGGACCAGCCAGGACCAGCCCAGCATTTTTCCGGCATCGAGCGTCTCGATGACCGCTGGGCGTCGGCCGGGAACATGGAGGTCGAGAGCGACTGTGCCCGTGTGGATGATCCAGAAGTGGTCGGCCTTGCCGCCTTCTTCGAAGATGCGCTCGCCCGTCGCGAACGACACCTCACGAGCGAGTGACATGAGCTGCTCGCGATGTTCCTTGGTCAAGGCGCTGAAAACGCCGGTCCTCGCAACCACAATGGCCGTCCCTTCTCCGTGACCTCGAAGTGGAGGCGGGCGCCTGTCCGGTCACGGACGCCTCGGCACGCGGCCGATGCGGAAGCCCTGGCGGCGGGAGAACCTGGCGGTGACTTCCTCCCGGCCGCATGACTCCACGATCGCCGCAAAGCGGCGTGACGCAACCCGGGCCGAGTCACTTCGGGAGTCGATCCGCGTGTCGCGGTGGGCCACGGGCGGTGCGACGGTATTCACAGGAGGTTCTCGCAGTGGCCGGGCAGGAAGGCGGTGGGGACGATGGAGCTCCCGCTGGTCGTGGGTGTCGACGGATCGGACTCCAGCCTGGAGGCCGTGGACTGGGCGGTCGACGAGGCGGTGCGCCACGGGCTGCCCTTGCGGGTCGTCCACGCCTCCCTGTGGGAGCGGTACGAGGGAGTCCGTCCGTCCTTCGGCACCGGCCGCCCGTCCGAAGCGATCATGGCGGAGCACATCGTCGCGTCGTGCGCGGAACGTGCCCGGCTCCGTGGCCCGGAGCTGAAGGTGTCGAGCGAGGTGCTGCCCGAGGACGCCGTGTCCGTGCTGCTGCACGCGGGCCATGAATCCTTTGCCCTGGTCATGGGATCCCGCGGTCGCGGCACCCTCGCCGGGATGCTGCTGGGGTCGGTGAGTCTCGCGGTCGCCGCCCGCGCGGTCTGCCCGGTGATCGTGGTCCGTGGCGGAAAGCGGAACCGCCAGAGCTCCTTCGGCCGGGTCGTGGTCGGCGTCGGCGACTCCACCGAAAGCCCGGCCGCCGTACGGTTCGCCTTCCGTGAGGCCGAAGTGCGCGGCTGCACGCTCAATGCCGTACGGGCCTGGCGCCGCCCGGCCCATGAGCACGTGGACCATCCCTTGATGGCGGATGACGCTGCCCCCGTCCACGAGGAACGGGCCTCCACCCTCCTCACCGACGTACTCCGTGACCCCGTACGGGAGCACCCGCAGGTCGACGTACATCGGCAAGCGGTCGAAGGCTCCGCCCACACAGTCCTCCTGAACGCGTCGGCCGACGCCGACCTGATCGTCGTAGGTGCGCTGAGGCGGCACGGCCACTTCGGTCTGCAGCTCGGCAGGGTCGCGCACGCCCTGCTGCACCACGCCGAGTGCCCGGTCGCCGTCGTCCCGCAACGAGCCTGAACTCCGGCCCTCGGGCCGCTCCTGCACGGCTCATGAAGGAGAGCTTCTCCCGAGGAGAGGGCGAGGACGTCGGATGTCGGAGTGGACCTGGGAGTACGAGGGATACGACCCCGCTGCCGAGCGGCTGCGCGAATCGCTGTGCACGCTCGGCAACGGCTACTTCGCCACCCGTGGCGCCGTGCCCGAGTGCAAGGCCGGCCTGGTGCACTACCCGGCCACCTACGCGGCCGGGGTCTACAACCGCCTGGAGTCGACCGTGGCGGGACGGCAGGTCGTGAACGAGGATCTGGTGAATCTCCCGAACTGGCTGCTCCTGCGGTTCCGTCTCCGCTCGGCGGACGGATCGGCGGGCCCGTGGTTCTCTCCCGACGCGCGACAGCTGCTCGAGTACCGGCACACCCTGAACCTGCGCCGGGGCACGCTGACGCGCACGTTCCGTTACCGGGACGCCGTGGCAGGCGTGCTGGGCGTGCAGCAGACCCGCCTGGTACACATGGCGGATCCTCACCTGGCCGTGCTGCGGACCGTTTTCACGGCCGAGAAGTGGTCGGGAGAGATAGAGGTCGAGTCCGTCCTCGACGGCGGCGTCATGAACAGCAACGTGCATCGTTACCGGTCCCTCAACCGGAACCACCTGGCCCACGTACGGACCGGGGCGGTGGGGGCCGACACGACGTGGTTGCGCTGCCGCACCAGCACGTCCGACATCGGCATCGGAATGGCGGCCCGCACGGTAGCCGTCGGACAGCCGCCCGCGTCGTCGGAGGTCCGTACGTCCCGCCACCGTGCGGTGCAGCGACTGGTGATACCGATCGCTCCGGGGCGGCCCGCCGTGGTGGAGAAGACCGCCGCCCTGCACACCTCACGCGACCTGGCGATCGGCGACCCGTACGGGGCGGCCGTCGACCGGGTGACCGCGGCGGGAGACTTCGCGGCGCTCATGGACCCGCACGTCGCGGCGTGGGCGCGGTTGTGGCGGCGCGCGGACATCCAGGTGCCCGGGGAGGCGGGCCGCGTCCTGCGCCTGCACCTGTTCCACGTACTGCAGACGCTTTCCCCGCACACCACGGAGCTGGACGTGGGCGTTCCGGCCCGGGGCCTGCACGGAGAGGCGTACCGGGGGCATGTCTTCTGGGACGAGCTGTTCGTGCTGCCCTTCCTGAACCTGCACTTTCCGGAGGTGTCGCGAGCGCTGCTGAACTACCGCCACCGGCGTCTGCCGCAGGCGTGCCGCGCCGCCGGCGAGGTGGGCCGGGCCGGGGCGATGTACCCGTGGCAGAGCGGCAGCGACGGGCGTGAGGAGACCCAGCAGCTGCATCTCAACCCCCGTTCGGGCCGCTGGCTGGCGGACAACTCCCGGCTCCAGCACCACGTCGGCTCGGCGATCGCCTACAACGTGTGGCAGTACTGCGAAGCGACCGGCGACACCGAGTACCTGCACACCAAGGGCGCGGAGATGCTGCTGCAGATCGCCCGCTTCTGGGCGGACGCCGCAGACTTCGCCCCGGACATCGGCCGCTACCGCATCCGCGGCGTGGTCGGCCCCGACGAGTACCACGACAGCTACCCGGAAGCCGCCCGGCCGGGCCTCGACGACAACGCGTACACCAACGTCACCGCCGCCTGGGTCCTCAGCCGTGCCCTGTACCTGGTGCGGAACCTTCCGGCATGGCGCCGGCAGGAGGTGTTCGAGCGCATCGAGCTGGACAGCGGCGAACTCCCGAAGTGGGAGGACATCTCCCGGCGGCTGCGGGTGCCCTTCCACCAGGGCGTCATCAGCCAGTTCGACGGCTACGGCGACCTCGCCGAACTGGACTGGGACGGCTACCGCGCACGCTACGACAGCATCCGGCGGCTGGACCGGATCCTCGAGGCCGAGGGCGACACCGTCAACCGCTACCAAGCCTCCAAACAGGCCGACGTCCTGATGCTCGGCTACCTCTTCTCGCCCGCTGAGCTCCGCGACCTGTTCCGCCGCCTCGGCTACGACATGGACGACGAGATCTGGCGCAGGACCGTCGACTACTACCTGAAACGCACCAGCCACGGCTCCACCCTCAGCGGCCTCGTCCACGCGTGGGTCCTGGCGCGCGTCAGACGGGCCGAGGCGTGGACGTACTGCCGGGAAGCCCTGGAACAGGATGTCGCCGACCTGCAGGGCGGCACGACCGGCGAAGGCATCCACCTCGGCGCCATGGCCGGAACCCTCGATCTGGTGCAACGCGGCCTGACCGGCCTGGAGACCAGACAGGACGCACTGCGGCTGGACCCGGTGCCGCTTCCGGCGCTGTCCGAGTACGGATTCTCACTGCGTTACCGCGGCCACTGGGGTGTCGGCGTCCGGCTGCGCAGCGGACAGTTGCGGATCGGTGTGCCCGACTCGGAGGAGTCACCGATCCGTGTGGTCCTGACCGACCGGGCCGTCACCGTCGCACCGGGAGAGACCTGCACGCTGCTGCTGCCGGAAGACTGATCCACAGGAATCGAGGTATCCACGGCTTCGCCGACCCGTCGGCTGTCGACCCGGTCCTCCCGCACGTGCGGCCGGACGAATCGGCGAGCAGGGTGTTACGGAGGAATGGCTACGAAGGCTGTGAGAGGAGGCGGACCGTCATGCAGAACAAGGTGCTGGTCGCCTATGGCACGACGAACGGGTCGACCGCGCAGATCGCGGAGGCCATCGCAGAGGTCCTGCGCAAGGAGGGACTGACGGTCGAGGCGATGCCCGCCCGGTCCGTGAAGAGTCTGGAGTCGTACGACGCCGTGGTGGTCGGCGGTGGCCTGTACGCGGGGCGCTGGCACAAGGACGCACGGCGATTCGTCCGACGCCATGCCCGCGAACTGACCGGGCGTCCGTTGTGGCTCTTCAGCAGTGGTCCCCTCGACGCCTCGGCTTCGGAACGCGACATCCCACCCGTCCCCGGGGTCCGCCGGACCATGATCCGGCTCGACGCCCAGGAACACATCACGTTCGGCGGTTGCCTCGAAGAGGGAGCCAAGGGATTCATCGCCCGGAAGATCGTCTCCTCCGGAAAGGGCGGGGACTTCCGTGACTTCCATCAGATCGAGGCGTGGGCCGCGCGAATCGGCAACGAACTCGTGAAGGAGCCGCCCCGGAGCTGAACCGGATGGCCTGGCCGGTACCCCGGACTCGTGGGCACCGGCCAGGGGCCGTCGGCGTCCGGGCGATCACGCGTGTTCTTGCGGAGGGGTCGTCTCCGAGCCGCCCAGGTCCAGACGGAACGGTGGGTACTCGTCCGTCATCAGTGCGGCGTAGGCGGAGACTCGCAGGACCCACCGGTTGAGGCCGATGATCAGGTCGAACAGATCCTTCGGATACTTCTCGGTGAAGGCGAGGATCACGACCGCGATGACCGTCAGCAGCGCGATCAGGCCGCCGGACCACCAGCCGAGGTGGGCGCCGCCGACGAAGAAGCCGATGACCATGTAGTGCGGGATGGCCAGGAGCCACCACTTCACCAGCACCAGGCCGCGGGAGAGCCGCTCCGGGTAGGCGATGTCCAGCCGTGCCGGGTAATCCGGTTCCTCGCCCAGGCTGAACGGCGGGTACCGGTCGGTCCCCAGGGCGTCGTACGAGTAGTAGGCGACCCGCCAACTCCAGCGCATCACACCCAGGTTGAAGTCGAACAAGGCGCGGGGATAGCGCTCGGTGAACAGGATGGCGAAGAACGCGATCACGGTCACCACGGAGAAGGCCATCCAGAGGAAGCACAGGACCACGTAGTGCGGAATGGCGAGGATCCACTTCACGAGCCACAGCCATCGGGACAGTGGGGAGTCGATACGCGCGTTCACCCGGACCGGGTGGCTCGGGAATCCCACCAAGGTCGTCATGGTCATCAGCTCCTTCGCCCCGGCGGTTGAGTCGCCAAGTGGGCTCATGACCAGCCTGACTGCTTCCGCGTGCCCCCGCGAGGGCAGTGTGGGCCTGTTGGGGGACCGGTCGGACTACGCGAGGGCCGACCGGTCCCGCATCATGCGGCCTTGCGCCCCCACTGCGGTCCGGCCTGGTCCCACTCACGGCCCCATTGGTCGTAGCGCTGCTGGTCGAGGCGCCACTGTGCGAGGCGTCCGGCGGCGAACGTCAGACCACCGAAGGCGAGCGCGGCCCCGGTGCCGAACAGGGCCGCCTCGGCGGCCGCCGCACCCGCGGTCGGCGGTTCGGCGGCGAGCTGCCCCTGGCTGTTCATCCAGATAACGACCTTCGATCCGGCCTTGCGCCCGGAGTCCACCAGGGTCCGGCCGGTACGGGTGGAACCGTCCGACGCCGTCCAGCGGACCTTCGCCCGGACGCGCTCGGGTGCCGTACCTTCCCCCGTCGGTACCGCGCCGAACGTGCTCTCCATGAGGACGGCGGGAACCGAGTGGCGCTCGCGCCGCAGTTGCGCGAAGGACTCATCGGCCGCGTGGGCCGTCACCAGGCCGACGAGAGTGCCGCCCAGCGCGATGACCGTCCACACGGCCAGCACGATCCAGGCTTCGACGATGTCCGTGTGCCGGCGCAACGGATTGCTCCGCCACCGCCACCACCTCTGCCTCGTTCGCCTCACCTTGCGCATGGGACTGCACCTCCTCGACGTCCCTGACAGGAAGGTGACACGCGCGCACGAGCGGCGGCAGGGGCCGACCGGACGGCATCGTGGGGCCGTCCGGTGCACCCCTCACGTCCGGCCTTGGGCGGGTCGGCCCTGCTGCGCAAGCGGTGGCCGGGGCTGCCTTGGCGAGGACGGCAGGCTGCCGCAGGCAAAGGGGACCGACCTGCCCATGCGGACGGCAGCCGTCACGGGCAGGCTGGAAGTGGGTGGCCGCGCGCAGCTGCCCGACGCCGCTGTCGCCCACGACCGGTACCCGGAAGGCCCAGGAAGGGATCGTCATGAAAGCACTCGTGTTCCACGGCTCCGGCGAGTCCGCCTGGGAGGAGATCACCGACCCCGGCCTGCAGGAAGCCACCGACGCGATCGTCCGCGTCGACGCCGTGACCATCTGCGGGACCGACCTGCACATCCTCAAGGGCGATGTGCCGGAGGTTCGCCCCGGCACGGTGCTCGGCCATGAAGCCGTCGGCGAGGTCGTCGAGGTGGGCAGCGACGTACGCGGTGTCCGCCCCGGCGACCGCGTCCTGGTCTCGTGCATCACGGCCTGCGGCCGCTGCCGCTTCTGCCGTGAGGGAACGTACGGACAGTGCCGCGGCGGCGGAGGCTGGATTCTCGGCCATCTGATCAACGGCACCCAGGCCGAGTACGTCCGCGTGCCGTACGCGGATCTGTCCGTGTACCCGCTTCCCGGTGCGGTGGACAGCAAGGACGCCGTCCTGCTGGCCGACATCTTCCCCACCGCCTACGAGGTGGGTGTTCTGAACGGGCGCGTACGGCCCGGAGACACCGTCGTCGTGGTCGGGGCGGGACCCATCGGACTCGCCGCGATTGCCACCGCCCGGCTGTACACACCCGAGAAGATCATCGCCGTGGACCTCGCCCCGTCCCGGCTGGAGGCCGCCAAGCGCCTGGGCGCCGATGCCGTGGCCGCGGCGGGTGAAGAAGCCGAGCAGCTGGTCGCCGACCTCACCGAAGGGCTCGGTGCCGACGTGGTCATCGAAGCGGTCGGGGTCCCGGAGAGCTTCGAGACATGCATGCGCATGGTGCGGCCCGGCGGGCACGTGGCCAACGTCGGCGTGCACGGCAAGCCCGCGACACTGCACCTCGAGGACCTGTGGATCAAGAACGTGACGATCACCACCGGCCTGGTCGACACGTACTCCACTCCCACGCTGCTGCGCATGATGGCCGCCGGCCGTCTGCCTGCGACGTCCATGGTCACCCACACCTTCCCGCTGGACCGCATGGAGGAGGCGTACGACGTCTTCTCCAAGGCCGGCGACACCGGTGCGCTCAAGGTCGTTCTCGGCGGCCAGCAGCACGACGTCCTGACGGTCCGGGCGTCCTGACCCGAGGAAGCGAAGGCCCGGGTTCGTGCCCTGCGGCGGCACTGGATCCCGCGGCTGCGCGACGGCCATGCAGCGGCCCTGCGCCGCGGTCGGCCCTGTCACCAGCCTGATGCGTGGCGGCGCCCGGTGCCATGTCCCGCGTTCGCCGTGCCCGAGGCCGAGCCACGTCCACGGACAGTCGACCCACCCGGGCGCTTGAGGCGTGCCGTACGGCGACCGATGCCTGCTCTGGGACTCGTCGTCGAAAGCCTGATTGCAGGAGGTCTGATGAAGCGGCTCACCGAGCAGGTGGCGATCGTCACCGGCGGAGCACGGGGAATCGGAGCCGCGATCGCGCGGCTGCTCGCGGCCGAAGGCGCAGCCGTGGTGGTCGCCGACGTCCTGGATGCCGAGGGCGCGGCGTCGGCCGCGGAACTCGGCGGCCGGAGCCGGTACGTGCACCTCGACGTCACCAGCGAGGAAGGCTGGAAGGCTGTGGTGGCGGAAACGGAACGTGAGCTGGGCCCGGTCTCGGTGCTGGTCAACAATGCCGGGATCGTCGAGTGGGCCACCATCGAGGAGCAGACCCTGGAGTCGTTCCGCCGAGTCGTCGACGTCAACCTGCAGGGCGCCTGGCTGGGTATCCGTACCGCGGTGCCGTCGCTGCGCCGTGCCGGCGGCGGTGTGATCGTGAACATGTCCTCCAGCGCGGGGTTGACCGGCTACGCCGGCGTGGGGGCGTATGTGGCCAGCAAATGGGGACTGCGCGGACTGACGAAGACCGCGGCGCTGGAACTCGGCGCCGACCGGATCCGGGTCTGCTCCGTTCACCCGGGTGTCGTACACACCGCGATGACGGCCGACATCGACGAGTCGTTCGCCTCCGGACAGCCCATTCCGCGTTTCGGGGAGCCGGAGGAGGTCGCCCGCATGGTCGCGTTCATCATCGCCGAGGCCACCTACTCGACAGGCACCGAGTTCGTCCTGGACGGTGGCGCGACGACCGGCACTCCCGCTGCCCTGCCGTCCGTCCGCTGAGCAGAGAGGATGTCGCACTGCTCGGGTCGGACGCCGAGGGTGACTTCGGTGGCGCCCTCGCCGTGCACGGCCCGCAGGGCCGCCCGGGGCAGGGGCAGGAGCACCCCGCCCCCACAGCCGGACGGGCCGACCAGGACCATGAACTCGCCGTCCGCGATCTCCGGATCGAGCCCCGACACGGTCGGCATGCCCCTCGTCGTGTGGTGGCGTGCGGGACGCGCGGCGAGGGACGTACCGCGGCCCGAAGGGGGTGCCGCGGCTACGGAGTCGAACGGATCGGTGGACGCGGGCAGAGACCGGATGTCCTGCCATCGGCCCGATCGGCTTCGGAGGGAACAGGACAGTACCCAACGCTCGTCCGGTGCCCGCGGACTGAGAGTCAGGCAGGAACGACGGCGAGCGGGCACCGAGTGTGCTGCGCGACGGCGTGTGCGACCGGGCCGAGCCCACTGCCGGCCCGCCGCCCCACCACCATCAGCTCCGCGTTGCCCGAGGTCCGGACGAGAGCCCGCACGGAGTCGAGGAGGACGACGTCCTCCAGGACGCGCACGCACGGGTACTTGGCCCGCCACGGCTGCAACTCATAGGACAGGAGCGCCATGTCCTGATCCACGCGTGCGGCGTAGGCAGGGGCCGAAGGTGCAGGGGAGTTCCGCCCGGTCTTCGTGCCCGGAGGAGACCCGGCGTACAGCGCGTGCAGCCGTGCTCCGCGCAGGCGTGCCGTGTCGAAGGCGAAGTCCACCGCGCCGTCGGCCGGGTCACGGGCGTCGACCGCCAGCGTCACCTTGTCCGTCCGCCCCGGCGGGCCCGCACCCGCGTTCCCGCCCGGCACCAGGACCACCGGGCACGCGGCGGCCCCGGCCACGGCCAGCGCCGTCGACCCGAGCGGAAGTCCGGCGGAGCCCCCCTCGCCGCGCACGCCGAGCACGATCATCTCCGCGCTCCTGCTCTGGAACAGCAGCGCCCTTGCCGCCGCCCCGGCAAGCCGCACCGACTCGATCCGCAAGGCTGGGTGCCGAG
This sequence comes from Streptomyces sp. MMG1533, assembly GCF_001279775.1. Lineage (GTDB taxonomy): Bacteria > Actinomycetota > Actinomycetes > Streptomycetales > Streptomycetaceae > Streptomyces. The sequence continues at coordinate 18,061 of NZ_LGDG01000006.1, forward strand.
CCGCGAGTTGCGAGGCCACGTACGGGGCCACGGTCTCCGGGCGGTACGGCCACAGCTCGGCCGCATCCAGATCGCCCAAGGGCGTCACATGCACCACGCGCAGGGTCAGCCCGCGTGAGATCGCCTCGTGGGCGGCCCAGTCGGCCGCGATGCGGCTGCGTGCCGACCGGTCGACACCGGCGACCACGACTCGCTCCATCACGGTTCGCCTCCAAGGACGTGGGCCGTCTGTCGCCTCGCGGCACGGCGGGCCGCGAGCGCGGAGGGGAGGCTCTCCCCCTTCCCACCGTGCCGTGCCGAACCGTGCCCGGGCATGGGCCGGATGGCCCCCGGGGAGGACCTCGTAGCCCCTCCCCGCACGACGGCTGCCGGACGACGCTGGTAGGAGGAAGGGACCGAACGTTGGAGGTGCGCGTCATGCTGCTCCCCGTTGTCGCCGGAGTCGATGGATCGGCCGAGAGCCTGGCCGCCGCCGAGTGGGCGGCCCGCGAGGCAGTGCGCCGCGATCGACCGCTGCGTCTGGTGCACGCCTGGAACTGGCACCCCCGCCAGGGCGCGGGCGAGCCCGCGACCGCCGTGCAGCGGCACCTGGCACGGCGCGTCCTGCGTCAGGCGGAGGACCACGTGCGCGCCGCGTGCTCCGAGATCCGTCCCTACGACGAGCAGGTCGAGGGGCCGGCGACCGAGGCCCTCCTGAGGGCCGCCGAGCGAGCCGACCTGCTGGTACTGGGCTCGCGCGGACTGAGCGGGTTCACCGGATTCCTCGTGGGTTCGGTCGCGCTCGGTGTGGTGGCCAAGGCCATGCGTCCCGTCGTCCTCGTCCGCTCGGAAGAGGAGGCGGCGGACGAACATCTTCCGGCGGCCGACGGAAGCGCATCGACCCGCACCGGCTACCGGGACGTGGTGCTCGGCATCGACCTGGGTGAACCGTGTGACGAGGTGATCGAGTTCGCCTTCCAGGCCGCTCGGCTCCGCCACGCACGGCTTCGGGTCGTCCACGCCTGGCGCGCGGCGTCCCCGATCGGCCTCGGGCCCGGCGACATAGGACTGGTGACCGACTCTCAGCAGGCTGACGAGTGGCAGGGCTATCTGTCCGCCGTGCTTCAGGTGTGGCGCGACAAGTACCCCGACGTGGAGGTCGATGCGACGGTGGCGCCGGGCAAGGCCTCCAACGTGCTCGTCCGAGCCGCGACCGGAGCGAGCCTGCTCGTGGTCGGACACCGCCTGCCCGAGAGGCCGGTGGGACCGCGTACCGGCCCCGTGACACACGCCGTGATCCACGAGGTCGGCTGCCCCGTGGCCGTCGTACCGCATGAGTGAAGAGGCTTCCGGACGAGACCACCAGCACGACCGAGACCACCAGCACGACCGAGGCCACCGACACCACCAACACGAAACCGAGGCCACGGACACCACCGAGGAGCACGGGCAGTACTGATGACAAGGAAGGTGACAGTCATGATGAGGCCAGTTGTCGCCGGTCTGGACGGTTCGCGAGAGAGCGTCGCCGCGGCCGACTGGGCGGCCCGGGAAGCCCTGCGCCGAGGACTGCCGCTCCGTCTCGTGCATGCCTGGGAGGGACTGCCGGACGCGGAGACCGAGGCGACCCTGCCCGAACTTCGGGCACCCCAGTACCACGCACGCCGGGTGCTGCGCGCCGCCGTCGACCGGCTGAACGAGCGCTACCCGCAGCTGTACATCGCCGCCGAACAGGTGCGCAAGCAGCCCGGCCCCGCACTGCTTGCCGAGGCGGAGAACGCCGAACTCCTCGTCATCGGGAGCCAGGGACTCAGCGGCATGGGCGGGTTCATGTCGGGCTCGGTCGCCATGGCCACCGTGGCCCACGTCGAACGCCCCGTCGTTCTCGTGCGGGCGGGCGACACCGCGCAGGACGAACACCTGCCGGACAACGCCGGCAAGCCGTCCACCCGTACGCCCGGCCGTGACGTCGCGGTTGCCCTCGACGTCGACGGCCCGTGCGATGAGGTACTGGAGTTCGCCTTCCACGCAGCGGAGCTGCGCCGGGCGCCGCTGCGTGCCGTACACGCCTGGCACGTGCCGCTCACCCGCGGCATCCCGGACACCGAGACGCACGCACGGATCAGGGCGGACGCGGAACGGGAACTCAGGGCCCTGCTCCAGCCGTGGCGCGAGAAGTTCCCCGCCGTGCTCGTCCGCGAAGCGCTTTATGAGGGACGTCCGGCACACGTCCTCGTACGGGCCGCGGACGGGGCGGGCCTCCTGGTCGTGGGCCGCCGCAGGCGGCGCGGCACGGTCGGCTCGCACACCGGCCCGGTCGCCCACGCGCTGATCCACCACGTGTCCCGGCCGGTCGTGCTGGTCCCGCACGACTGACGACACGGAGACGGGCCGCCGGGTACGCCGATGAGTGCGGGCGCCTCCGCGAGCCCATTGCCGGCGGCGAGTTCGTCGCCGACTCGGGATCTGCCGCTCCATCGAGCGGGGTGCGCCGGGCCACGCCCCTGCCGGCGGGCGCGATGCGCAGCCTGACGTCGTCGACGGCGGTCCCCGTCCGCCCGGACCCGCGCGCGGACCGCCGGCCCCGTGCGGGTCACGGAGCGAGAGAGAAGTAGCTCTCCTCCTCCTGGACGAAGTGCAGGCGCAGCAAGGTGTGGAGCCCGTAGAGGCACGCCCGCAGGTCGTCCAGCTGCTCCTTGCTCGGACCGCTGTCGGCGTCGGCGAGCGTGAGGTGGGTGGAGATGCGCCGGGCCAGTCGTTCGATCTCCGCGTGGGCCCGGCTCATGGTGGCGGTCGCCTCGGGACCGCCCAGGGAGGGGGCCAGCGCCGGGTAGAGCTGGTGCTCCTCGGCGTACTCGTGCGGCAGCAGTCGTTCGGTGAGCAGCCGGTGTGCCTCGCGTACCGCTGCCAGCGCTTCGGGACCGGTCCTGTCGGAGAGGCGGTCGGCGGCGCCGCGTACGGCTTCGAGAACGTCCTGCAGGTCGTCGTGCTCGGCGGCGAAGCGGTGGATGAGCGCCTCCGCGGTGGGTCGGAGCGTCGGCGACGTCGCCGGTCCCACGCGCAGGGCGCGCAGCGCGTTGAGGATCACCGCGACGTCTATGCCCTCCTGGAGCAGAGCGCCGGCCGCAGGCGGGAGCAGTCCGAAGGCGGCCGCGACCATGGCCGCGAGGGACAGCACCATGCCGCCGAGGGCGCTCTGTACGGCGATGCGCCGCGTGCGGACGGCAAGGGTGACGGCGTCGGCCAGCCGGTCCACCCGGTCGGTGGTCATGACGATGTCGGCGGCCTCGGAGGAGGCCGTGGAGCCGCGCGCCCCCATGGCCACGCCCACGTCGGCGGCGGCGAGGGCCGGGGCGTCGTTCACGCCGTCGCCCACCATCACGGTGACCGCGTGCGAGCGTTCGGCGCGCACGGCGGCGACTTTGTCCGCCGGAGCGAGACGGGCCCGCACGCCGTCGAGACCGAGGACCGCGGCGATCTCGCGCGCGGGCTCGGGCCGGTCGCCGGTCAGCATCACGAGCCGCTCGATGCCCGCCGCGCGCAGCCGACGCAGGGTCCGGGGCGCGTCGTGCCGCAGCGGGTCACGCAGGAGGACGGCGCCGACGAGGCTGTCGTCGACCGTCAGCCAGGCGACGGCAGCTCCGTCCAGGAGCGCCCGGTTGTCGGCCGAGCGAGCCCACGCCGGCGAGCCGGCAGCGAGATCGACGCGGCCGATGGCCGTCGAGTGGCCCTCGACGGTGCCGGTGGCGCCCCGTCCGGGGGCCTCGGACACGTCCTCGGGTACGGCGAGTTCCAGTCCGCGCTCGTGGGCCGCGTCGACGAGGGCCTCGGCCAGGACGTGCGGCGAGTACTGGTCGACAGAGGCGGCCAGCCGCAGGACGTCGGCCGGTGTCCGGCCCGGTGCCGGGCACACGTCGAGCACGCGCGGACGTCCGGCGGTGAGAGTGCCGGTCTTGTCGAGCAGCAGCGTCCGGGCCCGTCCCAGGTTCTCCAGGGCGCCGCCGTCACGGATCACCAGCCCGAACCGGGAAGCCCGCGACAGGCCGGAGACGATCGCCACCGGTGCCGCCAGAAGCAGGGGACAGGGCGTTGCGACCACCAAGACCGCCACCGCGCGTACGGCGGAACCGCTGACCAGCCAGGCCAGCCCGGCGGCCGTCACGGACAGTGGCAGGAACCAGGCCGCGTAGCGGTCGGCCAGGCGCACGACGGGAGCGGATTCCGCACCCGCCTGCCGGGCCAGCCGCACGATCCCGGCGTACGTGCTTTCCTGTTCCGTCGCCGAGGCCCGAAGCTCGAACGCTCTGCCCGCGTTGACCACACCACTGCGCACCGTCTCGCCCGCCGCGCGTTCGAGGGTCGCGGACTCACCGGTCAGCACCGACTCGTCGAGCACCGCTGAGGTGCCGACGACGCGGCCGTCGACGGGGACGACCTCGCCCGGTCCGACGACGAGCAGGTCCCCGACGGCGACCTCGGCGAGTGCCACGGTGCGCACCTGGGTGTCGTCGCGGCGGCGGGCGGTGCGGGGCGCGTGTTCCGACAGCGCGCGCAGGTCGCGGGAGGCGCGCCGCTGGGCTGCGGCTTCGAGGGTGCGGCCGGTGGCGAGCATCAGGGCGATGAGGGCCCCGGCCAGGTACTCGCCCACCGCCAGGGTGCCGCCGAGCGCGAGGACCGCGATCAGGTCCACGCCCGCGTGACCGCGCCGCAGCGCGGTCAGCACCCAGCCCACCGCGGGTGCGACGGCGACGACGGTACCCAGACCCCAGCACAGATCGGCGACGCCGGGAGCACCGAAGAGCCGGAAGATGCCTCCCGCCGTGAGGGCAGCGGCCGTGATCGTCAGGAGCACCGGCTCGAGGTGCGTGGGCAGGGACAGTTCCGCGACCCGACGGCGCACCGGTTTACCCGTGATGAAGCGGTCCATGGCAGTCCTCACAGGAGTGCTGTCGGCACCTCAGTCGTGCGGTACCACGGCGACGGGGCACGGGACGTGGTGCAGCGCCGCGTGCGCGACGGGTCCGAGTTTCCAGGTCAGCGGGGACGGGTGCCGACGACGTCCCACGACGGTGAGCCGGCTGTGCGCGGACGCGGACAGCAGCACATGCGCGGCCGGGCCGGTGGCGACCTGTGCCACGGCGCCGACGTCAGGGAACTTCTCCCGCCACGGGGCCAGTTCGGCGGCGAGCCGCGCGTGTTCCGCCGCCTCGTGGCGGCTGTCGGCGTGGTGATGGGGCACCAGGGGGGACAGGGCCCGCACCGCGCGTACGGCGCTTCCGTGCAACTCCGCGTCGGCGAAGGCGAATTCCAGCAGCAGGTCGGCGGACGGCCCGGGCTCGTGCAGGCCGACCACGACCTCGTTCCGGTCCGCCGCCGCAGGACTGTCCCAGCCGGCTTCGACGGCCGCGTCTTCGGCCCGGACGGTGACCGTCGGGCACTGGGCGAGCCCCAGCACGTGCAGGCTGATGGAGCCGAGCAGGAAGTTCGCCAGGGCGCCGTGTCCACGAGACCCGATGGCCAGCATGGACGAACTCCTGCTGTGTTCGAGGAGCGCCTGGGAGGCGGGTTCCGACACCAGTTCCGTCGTGAGGGTCAGATCGCCGTAACGGTGAAGCAGTTCGGCTTCTGCCCGCTGCAACACGCCGAGGCCGTAACGCTGCTTGCTGAGGGCCTCCTGGGCGATGGGCACGTTGAGCGGCTGGGTGGTCCAGGAGTGGAGCAGGATCACGGGCAGATGCCTGTCTGCGGCCTCCCCGGCGGCCCACCAGGCGGCCGTCATGCTCGCGGGGGTGCCGTCGAGTCCCACGACGACGGGTCCGGCCATGGCGCACCTCCAGTGTCGGCACGACAGGTGAGGACCGCGTCCGGCTGCCGTGTCCGTGTTCCCGTTCCGTACGTCCAGAGTGATCGCCCCACGGCTTGCGGGCGAGGGCCGGATGGTGCCCTGTGGGGTCCCGTTCGGCCCTGTGTGGGGCGTGGGTGCAGGCTCGACGTCGAGCCTGCCCGTCGCAGAGATCGCGGAGATCGCAGAGATCGCAGAGATCGCGCCGGGGGAGGCGGACCCCCGCGGAGGGGCCCCGCGGCCCACGCCTTCACCCGAATACGCTTTCGCACGTCGAGCACGCCACCGCCGAGTGGGGCGACTGGTACAAACACCCCCGGCTTCACGGTGAGACAGGGCACATCCACCAACTGAGATTTCCATCGAACCAGGCGAGGTTCAGGTCGTGTCCCCCGCCGAACTCGAAACGCCCACGTACGAGGCGATGCCCCTGCTCGACACGGTCACGGGTCAGGACTCCTCAAGGGAACCGGCGTTGAGGACCAGTTGACCAGGCAAGCCGATTTTGTAAGAAGCATTGACGAATAGGTGGAGGGCTCCTACCTTCATGGCCGTCGTACTCCATACGTCATATACGAAACACGGTTGCAACGGAGGGGCCGCATTCTCCGGTGCGACGGCAGACAGCGCGACGCCGACAGTACGACGCGCGGCAATGAGGCGTTTCAGATCTTGATCATCCGCACCTCCTGGGCTCCGATATGTCATGTCCGCAACAAAAACGGGACAACGTTCATGAACGTGCACTCCACGAGGAAGGAACAGCATGCGCAGAACGACATCCGAACGTCCGAGGGCCGCATCGCGATTACGCCGCTGGGCTCGAACGGCCATCGCGGCGGTCCTGGCGGTGCCGATCCTGGTGATCGGTGCTTCCGCGGGCCCCGCGCAGGCCGCCACGCCGAGCGCCGGCGGTACGTACACCCTGGCCGTCACCAAGAGCGGCATGTGCCTCGACGTCGTCAACATGAGCACTGCCAACAAGGCCCTCGTCCAGCAGTGGAACTGCGTCGGCAGTCAGACC